>CAISBR010000176.1 GCA_903883645.1 uncultured Myxococcales bacterium
ACCTCGGCGAGGGCAAGCAGTTCCCTCTCCTAGTTGATCGATCTGGGCGCTACTTTTGCCGCGGTTTTTTTGGCCCCACCGCAAAGATTTTTGAAAATAGTTGCGAGGCCCTGTAATTTCAACGGGTAGAAAATGGATGCTGGGTAGCAAATGGATGCTATCGTGATCCGAGACCCGAGCTTGGGTGGCTGCACGTCAGGCTGGCGCGGCAAGAGTTGGCGGACCGGAAGGCGAGCGTGACGACACCTGCAAAAGTCCGCTTTCGGAGGCTTCGCGGGCAACGGCCCAAACTCCGGGCGTGCCGAATCCATCTGCAAAGCAAGCTATTGCCAAGCTCTCCAAGGCCGACATGTGCTGCGGCGACAGGCCACCCAGACCACGATCCATCAGCAATTCTAGTAATTTCAATACCTAGAAAGTGGCTGCTTTAGAGTAGAGCTTCAGAGTAGAGCTGCATTCAGAGTTGCAGCGCTCGCTGGGTCTTGTCCACCCGGTGGCGTTCTGCGATGCTCCTCTGCGCGGAATTCTGAGCGAGAGGGTCACATGCTGTTCAACCTGCAAGCGCTGCTGGTGCTCCCCGTTGCAACGGGTTGCATCCTGGCAGCCCTTATTGGCATCCGCGCAATGCTGGGCAAGCAACCGCGGGCCAGGTCCGATCAGCCGGCTATGCTGCTCGTGCGCGGAGGCGAAGTGCTGGCAGCCTGTCTGCTTGGCGGTGCAACGGCAACTGCCGGCGGTTCCACGTGGAGCGACGTGGCAGTGGGGACGCTAGCGTCCGCGGCCCTCTGCATTGCGGCGCAACTGCTGGCAACCGGAGTGGGGCTGGGGCTGTTGTTGGGGCGCAACTTGGCTGCCGAACTGACTAAAGGCAACACCGCCGTCGGTATCGTCGCCGCAGGCTACGACGTGGCGGTCGCGCTGATCGTGTCGCAGAGCCTAGCTGGCAGCACTCAGAACGAGCTGGTGCCGAACCTCGCGTTCTGCGCGCTGGGGTTCGCGGCGCTCTTGGCCCTCGTCGCGGTACTCCGCGCCCTGACCCCGTGGGACGACGCAGCCCAGCTCCGCTCCGCCAACTCCGCCGCAGCGCTCGCCCACGCCGGCATGACCCTCGCGGTCGGACTGCTCGTCAGCCACGCAACCTCAGGCGCCTTCGACGGCTGGACGGCCTCACTCCGGGCATTCGGCGAGGTAGTGGCCTTCGCACTGCTCCTCGTGCCAATTCGCATCGGTATCGTGCAAGGCATCTTGCTGGGCGGCGGGCTGCGCTGGCGCGGCGGTCCGCTCGACCAACTCGTCGGTGAACAGCGCCATACCGGGGTTGCCGCCCTTGAAGCAGCTGCGTTGGTCGGCGGCGCCTTAGCCCTCCGCGCGGTGGTGGGGTAGCCCGTGCAGCGCCAAGATTGCCAGCCAACATCCGACGAGTACTCCATTTTTGCCCAACGAGTACTTGCCGATGGCTGGCTTCCCGACCCATGGCTCGATGGTGCGCCACGGCTCGACCCGGCACCTTACGAGCTCGACTCTGCAACCGCTGCAAGACTTTGTGCCGCAGCCGAAGGGGTTGCGCTAGCCCACGACGAGTTGTGCCGCCTGATGGCCGCCGAGCCCGATTTGCTCGCTCCGCTGAACTTGCTGCCAGTGCAAGAGGCGCTGTGGTGGTCCTCGGCGCCCGCATGGCACGGTCTAGCCCGCGCCGACGTATTCGAAACAAGCGACGGGCGAATCCAGGTCTGCGAACTCAACTGTGACACTCCGACCGGCGTGGCCGAAGCAGTCGTCTTGGGCAGACTGCTCGCCAAGCCGGGCACCACCGACGCCAATCAAACGCTGCTGGCACGATGGGTTGCGATGCTGCGGCGCACGGCACGCGATGCCGGCAAGGGGACGCAAGGGCTGACAGCGGGGCTGGTTTCTCCCACCGAACAGACGGAGGACCAGCCGATGCTGCTGCTCTGGCGCTCGGCGCTGCAAGACGCCGGCTGGCACGTGGTCGACGGGTCGCCGTTCAATCTGGGCCGCAGTGCGGATGGCCGCGCTAGCCTACTTGGCGTGCCGTGCGACGTCATCGTGCGTCACTACAAGACCGATTGGTGGGCGGAGCGGCGGCCCGCTTGGCGCGACGAGGCCCCGGTGCCCGATGCCGAACCGCTGCTTGGGCCGCTGCAGGCGCTGCTGGGTGCGCAACTTAGCGGTGCGACTGCAGTCCTGAACCCGATGGGGGCGATTGTGCCGCAAAACAAGCGCTTCTTGGCCCTGCTCTGGCGGCACCGGTCGCGACTCAGCCCGGCGGCCCGCAACGCGGTCGAAGCTTGGATTCCGCCAACCGAGCTGCTCGAAGATGTTCCATTTCCACAACTTATTGACAATCAAGCTGAATGGGTGCTCAAGTCCGACTATGGTTGCGAGGGCGACGAGGTGGTGGTGGGCGCCGAAGTCGGTGCCGCGACGTGGCGGCGCGCGCTAGAACAGGTCTCGCCGGGCCGGTGGGTGGCGCAACGCTGGTTCGATGCAGCACGCAACTCCGCCGGTGAACAGGTTAACTTGGGCATATACCTCATCGGCGGGGAGGCGGCTGGGCTGCTGGCACGGCGCTCGCCGCAGGCCACGGACCACCGCGCGGTGATGGCCACAGTGCATTTCCGCAATGCCGGCGCCACGAAAGAAGAGGTACTGCATGGCTGAAGACGACACCGGAGCCATCGAGCGCTTGACGCTGTTTGACCAGGCCGAGCTAGTGGGTGCACGCTGGTGGCAACCTACTGTGAACGAAAGCGAATCGACCTGGTCGCCCAGCGATGTCGTTCCAAGCGAGCCCCCTTCACGGCGCAAGGCTTTGCTGATCTTGGGGGCGTTTGTCGCCGTCCCCATCGGCATCTCGATAATCAGCAACCTGAGCAGCGACGACGACCAGATTCGCCCATCTACAGACCTGCAGCGCGAGAGCGGCTGGGACATTGGTAGCTCGGGGCGCAAACTCGACTGGTCTGGCGCACAGGACACGGACGTCAGCGGCGGAACCAATTGGCGCGACCACATCAAGACGCTGGCAAACGACTTGGCGCCACAGCAAAAATTGCTGCCGTGGGCGTTGCCAACGCTGCTGCAGATGCCTTCGCTGCCCGTCAATGCGACGCTCGCCAGCGAAGTGCGCCCAGTGCTTGGCAATCCAGCGATGGCCGATGGCTGGCAGCTCGGGCGGGCACTGGTGCAGCAGTTCGCACAACTCACTGAGACATATCAGGACCTGCTGCTGGTGATCGACCTTCCCGGCCCGCAGGCGGTGGCGGTGGCGGCGGCGCTGGCCGACTTGCTGACGCCGGTGTTTATCCTTGACAATTGCCCGCACCCTGTAGGCGTCGTGCCCGCTCATCGCACCCTTGGCGCGGTTCTGTACTTGCTGCCGCGGCTGCTGATGGGCAACGCCACCCGGCCCCCCGATGCGCCGCCGATGCTGGTGCTGGATTCGGCCCGCCTCAGCCCTTACTCGGATGCCGCAGATCGTTTTGATAATCGCTATTTAGCGCGCATACCCACCCCGGCGCAGTTGCGCGATGCCGGGGTGCGGCGCGTGCTGTACCTGAGTACGGATCGCGATGTGCTCGACGACCTGGTCGCCCCCTTTGGCGCATGGGTCGACGCGGGTATCGAGGTGCGCATGGTGCAAAGTGGCGACTTCAGCAGCACCCAAAGCGACAGCGGCGAGCCCGATTTCAGCTCGGGACGACGCGCCTTGTACGGCGGCTCAGCCGACAGCGACGCCGGGTTCTGGTACTGCTACGGCTGGTACACATCCCGACTCGCGCGACCGCTAGGCTGGATGGCACGCCCCAGCGGCCTATGGCGCTATCAGCGACGCACTAGCATGTTTTCTAGCGGTTTTGGCCGAGTCCACACCTCGCACTGGGGCGGCGGCAGTTTTGGCTCGAGCAGCAGTCGCAGCGGCTCGTGGACACGCACTGGCGGCTCGTCGTTTGGTTAAGCCCGCGGGCAAGGAGTCGCATGGCCTGGACTTTCTTTAACATTCAGATGGCCTTCCGCTCGCCACCGGGTGACCCGCTGCGTACTGCTGTGCGCGATCTGATCGCCCAGACCGGGCCGCGCCACACGTCGGGCCAGCATCAGGCCATGTATCGGCGCCTGCACGAGTTGTTGGCCCGGGGCATGCCGCAGCTGCAGCGTTGGGGCTGGGACCTGGTCCGCACCGACGCGGCGCGCGACGATTTTGACGAGTGGTATACGGACCTTGAAGACACTAGCGATGTCCCCGATATGCAAGCGAATGCCGCCGTGCCGTACGAGCAGCACGCGGTGGTTACGGTAATCATGGTGGTGCCGCGCGACGGCCTGGCGGACGCGAACCTGGGCGAACTCTGTGATATTCCTGAGTCGCTGTGGATGCGCCGCGCAACCTGCTCGCGCCTGCTCGCCGGGCTCGAAACTGTCGGTTTTGACGACCTGAGTAGCGACGGCGTGTACCTGCAGCCTGGACCGCGCGGCCAGGGCCCGGTCGACGCTGACCTCGACGCGGGCTGGGACTGGCTCGCCCCGACGGAGTAGTTCGCTAAGGCAAAAGCGTTCATTTTCAAGAAGTAGAAAATGGCTGCTTTTGCATTCTGCCTTTGCATTTTGCGTCTAGCGGACCCAGACAATCGGGTCTTTAAGCACGTTCCAACCCACGCAGCCGATGTGGATCGACGGGTAGTTCGCTACGGTCGCGACGCCGAGGACACTTGCCGTCTTCTTGGCCGCCGCCGCCACTGTCGCTGGCATGGCCTGCCCGCCGTTGTAGGACGGATTGCCGTACACCCGCGGCGCCTCGCTCTCGGCTTGGTCGAGCACAAGTTGTTGCACCACATGGCAGCCGCCGGGATTCGACCACGCCACGCCATTCCACTCCCACCCGGTCAAATCGGCAGATGCAGCGGTCGCTTCGATGGCCGTTGCCGGGCGCCCGTTGTAGGCAATCGGCACATACTTGGCTTGAGCGCGCGGCCCAAGTACCCAAAATTGCGTGCCTTGCGACACTGCACGCTGGGTATGCGGCACCGTGTAGTTCAGCTTCGCCAGCGGACTCAGATGCACCATCGACGTCCAACCGCCGCCCTCCGTGTCCATGTCGCAGTAGGCTTGGAACGCGCCGGTGGCATTGGGGTCGAGCCAATACACGCCGCTTTTGCTTGTAGGCGCGGCCGTTTGGACGGCGAGGCACGACTGCGCTGGGTTATTCTGGCTGCCGAGCGAGCACTTGCCGGCCGTGCAGGTACCCGTGCCGCCGCAGATTGTGCCGTCGGGCGCCGCGGTCGTCGCACAACCAAGCTTGCTGTCGCACGAATCCGTGGTGCATGGGTCAGCGTCGTCGCAAACGATGGCCTTGCCGGCGCAGCTGCCCGCGGTGCAGGTGTCGGCGTTTGTGCAGGCCGAGCCGTCGTCACAAGTACCTGGAATTGCCAACGTCTGGCAGCCCTTGCTCGGGTCGCACCAGTCGACTGTGCAGGTCTTGCCGTCGTCGCACACGGCAGGCTTGACGCCGCTGCACGCGCCCCCGCTGCACACGTCGCCACTGGTGCAGGCGTTGCCGTCGCTGCATGGGGCCGCGTTCGCCGTAGCGGTGCAGCCCTTGGATAGGTCGCACGCATCGTCGGTGCAGGCGTTGCCGTCGTCGCACATAATCACCTTTCCGGGCAGGCAGTTGCCACCCGCGCACGCGTCGCCCTTGGTGCACGCCGAGCCGTCGTCGCAGGGCTGCGTGGTGGCCTTGTGCTGGCAGCCGCTGGCCGGCGCGCATTGGTCGGCGGTACAGCCGTTGTTATCGTCGCAGTCGACCGGGACTCCGCCAGAACAGCTTGCATTTACACACATATCACCGCTGGTGCACGCGTTGCCGTCGTCGCAGCTGGCGGTGTTGGCGGTGTGGCTGCAGCCAGCGCTGGCATCGCACGCGTCATCGGTGCAGATGTTGCCGTCGTCGCACACAATCCCTTTTCCTGGCAAGCACTTGCCAACTTGACACTGGTCGCCCAAGGTGCAAACACTGCCGTCGCTGCACGGCAAGCTGTTGGGCACGCTGTTGCAACCCTGCGTAGCATCGCAGTTTTCTGAAGTGCACGGGTTGCCATCGTCGCACGCTGGCGGCTTGCCCGGTTTGCATACGCCGCCGCTGCACTGGTCGCCGCTGCTGCAGGCGTTGCCGTCGTCGCACGCGCTCGCGTTGACCCCGTGGCTGCAGCCGGCTTTGGGATCGCACACATCGTCGGTGCACGCGTTGCCGTCGTCGCAGCTAATCGCTTTGCCGGGCGCGCACTTACTGCCCTGGCACTGGTCTCCCTGGGTGCACGCGTCTCCGTCGTCGCAGGCTTGGCTGGCGGGGCTGTGCTGGCAGCCGGCCATTGGGTCGCAGCTATCTGTAGTGCAAGGATTCTCGTCGTCGCAAGGCAGTGAGGGGCCGGGTTGGCAGATGCCGCTGGCGCACACGTCGGCCTGGGTGCAGACGCTGCCGTCGCTGCACGCGCCCGTATTGGCGCTATGAACACAACCACCTAATATATCACAGCTATCGTCGGTACATGGGTTGCCGTCGCTGCACTCAAGAGCTTTGCCAGCGATGCACGCGCCGCCCTGGCACTGGTCGCCCTGGCTGCACGCACTGCCGTCGTCACAACCCATTGTATTTGGAGCAAATACGCAGCCGGTCTTGGGGTCACATACGTCGCCGGTGCACGGGTTCGCGTCGTCGCACTCGGTGGCCACGCCGGGCAAGCACGCACCGCCCTTGCACAAATCGCCCGCCGTGCAGGCGCTGCCGTCGGAGCACGCCCCCTCGCCAGGCACATGGCCACAGCCGCCCTTGGGGTCGCACAGGTCGCTGGTGCACGGGTTGTCGTCGCCGCAGTCGATGGCCTCGCCAGGGGCGCAAACGCCGCCCGCGCACAGGTCGCCGCTGGTGCACGCGTCGCTGTCGCTGCAGGGGATCTCGGCACTTACGGGCACGTGGATGCAAGCTGTCAAAGGATCGCAACTATCTTTGGTACAAGGGTTATTGTCATCACAGGCTACGGGGATTCCCAGGCACGCGCCAAACTTGCAGGTATCTTCTTGGGTGCACGCGCTGCCGTCGCTGCAAGTGGCAGTCAAGTCACTGAACATACAGACAGTTTTACCGTTTTCCCCGTCTTGACACGCGAGCGAGGCACAGCTGGCATCCTTGCCAAAAGCCTTGTAATCGCAGGCTACTGGGTCCACTGCGCCTTGGCACTTGCCGGTCGGGTCGCATGCGTCGCCCACGGTGCAAGCCAGGCCGTCGCTGCAAGTTGCGCCAACCGGCAATGCCACAACAGCGCACGTGCCGTCGCCTTGACACACAGCCTGCGCGCACGCCGTCGCAACCGCCGGGCAGTCAGCCGACACCTTGCAACCGCCTGAATCAGAAGGCAAAATATCATCGGATTCGGCGTCAGCCACCGCATCAACTGGCGGCTCGACATCACTGGGCACGCCATCATCCTGCGCAACATCGCTTGGTATCAGCACTTCTTGGCCAACTTGGTCCTGCAGGGTCGCATCGTCGCCGGCCTTCGTGTCGCTAGCCCGCCCGCGCGAGGCATCGGTCACGCCGCCCTGCCCGGTGTCGCTAGTCGCATCCGCCCCCCCCATAGCGCCGACGATGGTCTGGTCGTCGCCACACCCCCAAGCCGCCAACGTGGCCGCTAAGACAAGACCTGCACCGCGATTGCTCAAGCTCATCATGGATTCTCCAGCTTCGAAGGTGCAGCGTTCGCACACAACTCTCTAATCATTTCAAGCAGTAGAAAATGGATGCTTTTCAAATTCCGACCCGACGTGAGGTGGGGCTAGGGCAAATCCTCGACCTTCAGGTCGACCACGCGAAACGCCACCGATGCCGAAAATCCAGCCCGCGCCAAGGCCGCCGCGTCTTTTTGCCGCCTTTCTTTGCGGTCTTCGGCCGGACGGTAGGGCCCAAGTCGCCGTCGCCGCGCCAGGTTGAGCGCCGCCTGCCATTCCGCCGCCGCGGGGTCGCCCAGCAGGTCGATGGCATCTTTGATGTCGGCCTGGCCAATGCCTTTTTGCCGCAGCCGCATCGCCACCACCCGCGGCGCAACCCCTCGGTATTGAAGCACTTCGGCAGCGCCCTGGGCAAAGCGTGCATCGTTCACCGCGCCCGCCTCTTGAAACTCGGCAAGAATCTTGGCCATTTCGGCCTGCCAGGCGCGCACTTCGTCTTGCTCAATCTGCTTCCAGATCAGGGCCTTGTCGATTTGCCGCTGCAAGTAGCGCTTCAGATTGCTCGACGGGCCGCCAAAGCGCTGCACATAGGCCTCGGCCAGCACCCGGAACCGCAGCGGGGTGAGAGGCGGCGGCGGGCGGCGGCGCTTAGGGGCGAATTGGTCATCAGTGTAGCTTGCCATAGCGCGATGGTCGGGCAGCGGCGCGGTATTGGCAAGCCCGCCCGCACACACGCTAGTAACATCAATAATTTCATGCAGTAGAAAATGGATGCTATGGCACCGATGGCACCGAAGTGAGGCACTGCCCCTTGACGCAGTGGACCTCGATCACAGAATCGAACGTCGCCTCGCCGATTTCCGCCTTGGTGGGCCCCTGCGGGCACTTGCACACCGGGTACTGGTTGCGGCAGTCGGCCTCGGCGGACGTAAAGGCCGGCACGACCTCGATCCACGCCCCCACTGCGGTCGTGTTGCCGCAGCAGTCCGTCTGGTGCACTACAAAGCCGCACTCTGCGTCTTGCGCACACACCTTGGTAAAGCTGGGGAAACTAATCGGACTTTGGTCGCACTTTACCGGCACCACCATGCACGACTGCGGGCCAGGCTGCCAGTACGCGCAGCCGTTGCTATCGACCCCCTTCTTCCAGCCTACGGGCGCGGCGTCGCAGATGGTCATGCAGCCTTGTGGGCCTTTGGTGCCGCCGGTGTGGACACAATCGCAGCCGGGCGGGTCGAGCGGACAGCACTCGACAGCCGTACCGCTAGTGTCTTGGCCAATGTCGATGCCAACGTCGGGCACGATGGCGTCGTTTGCATCCGTGCCGGTGTCACTGCCGGTGTCACTGCCGGTGTCCGCTGAGGCATCAGAGGCGGTCGAGTCGCCGCTAGTGGCCGTATCAGCCAACACGTTACTGTCTTTATCCGTAGTTGTATCCATGTCGCCCTGGCCGGCGGAGGTGCTGGTACTGGGCGTGGGCACTGGGTTGATCGCACAGCCCCATAGGCCGGCAAGCAGGGCCACCGCGAGCCAAGCGGCGCGCTTCTCATTGAAATTCTTGAGGCTGCAGCCAAGGGTACGCATCGCTTCCTCCATCGCGGCTGGGTGACCTCTAGCATAGCAAGATGGGAGCCAGCTCCGCGAGTGCCCATCTTGTATGCCAAACCGACTGGCATGCAAAGGCCTTGCCGGCAAGTTTGCGAGCCCGCACGCCCTGGCACGAACAAAAATGCAGCGGAATGACCGCAGCTGTCGAACGATTCAACATAACCGTCCGCGGAGCCAGCGCACCGATGCTCCTGCAATAACCTTCAATTATTTCAACGAGTAGAAAATGGCTGCTGTGCAAACGCCCCGTGCGAACGCCCTTAGGCATCGACCAACGGCAACTGCCCAAGGTAGTCACCCTTGCCGATCGGCACGCCCCAGTGACGCAGCAGCGCGTAGGCCGTCACCACGTGAAAGTGGAAGTTGGGCAGCTGACGCACCACCACGTAGTCGTGCAGCCGCAGCTTCTTGTCGGGCGGGTAGCCGGCGGGGACCAAGCGGTCGGCGTCGAGGCTCACCGGCCCAGTCAGGTCGAGGCCATCGATGTAGGCGTGAGTCTTGGCAACTCGCTCGCGCAGGGTCGCCAGCGTCGTCTCGTCGTCGGCAAAGCGCGGCGCTACCTGCCCCGCCACGGCCGAAGCTGCGGCTTTGGCGGCATCGCACGCGATCTGCACTTGACGCGCAAGTGGGAACATATCGGGTGCCAGCCGCGCCTGCAGAAACACGTCGGACTGCAAGTTGTGCTGTGCGGCGTGCGCCTCGGCTTTGGCCAAAATGGCCTCTAGGTTGCTCAGCGTGCGATTGAACTGGCGAATCAGCGTGGGGTACATGGTCAACTCCAAGTGGGCGCCGTGGTGACGCTGCGCCGTTTTACACGGGTCGGTGCGCGGACGCTACCTCGCCTGCAACGCAGATCGCACAACACACTGAAATCGTGACGGCAGCAGTGGTTGACGCCCGGCATTGCGCCGAGTAGCCTCTGCCACGCTGCACCGCACGTCGGCGGCTACGAAAAGTGCTTTGACTGCGCGGACCGCACTGGCTCAGGCGTATCCAACTTGAAGAGTAATCGGACCAGCGAGAATCCCGCCAACCGCAGCCGCGGACTGTACGCCTTTTTGCCCGCCGCAGTTTTTGTGGCGGGCACCCTGGCCACCGTCGCCTTTTGGCACGAGACGCAGAAGCTCGCCCACACCCGGATGCAACTCGCGTTCGATCTGTCGTTTCAGCGAGTGCTCGACACCGTGAAGGGGCGCAGTCGGGCCAACGAGCAGGTGCTGCGCGGTGTAGCGGGCCTATTCGACGGCGATACCCAAGTAACCCGTTCAAAGTTTGCTGCTTTTGTCGCGGCGCTGCATCTCGACGAGCACTATCCGGGGATTCAGGGGGTCGGGTTCGCACAGCGCATCCCCGCGAGCCAGCTGGCCAATCACGAAGCCGCAGTGCAGGCCGAGGGCTTCGCCAACTACCGCGTTCGGCCGCCTGGGCTGCGCGACCCGTATAGCTCAATCGTCTTCCTTGAGCCCTTCGACTGGCGCAACCAGCGCGCGTTCGGCTACGACATGTTTGCAGAAGCGGTGCGCCACACGGCGATGGAGCAGGCGCGCGTCAGCGGCCACGCCGCCATGTCGGGCAAGGTCAAGCTGGTGCAAGAGACGGAAACGCAGGTACAGGCCGGGTTCTTGTTGTATGTTCCTGTGTTCGAGCACGCGCCCCTAACCACGGCGCAGGCCCCAGGTGACCGCAAGCTGCTGGGCTGGGCCTATTCGCCGGTGCGTGTCCGCGACCTGATCGAGGGCATGTTCCGCACGGATCTGGCCAACCAAAGGCAGTGGATGAGCCTGACGATCCACGACGGGGAGCGACCGGACAGCGACTCGCTGCTGTTTGCCTCGGACCCGACGCCATCGGCCGACAACGAGGTGCTGAGCGCAAAGGCCACGATTCTGCTCGCCGGGCACGCATGGACCCTGTCAGCCGCATCGCGGCCAGCGTTTTACGCGGCGCACGCTACCGGTGCACCGGTACTCAACTTGCTAGCCGGAATGGTGATTTCGCTTCTCCTGGCTGTGCTAATCAACGTGCTAGCGCGCAACAATGCCCGCATCTCGCGAGCCCTAGAAGCTACGGCAGCGGCCAATACCGAGCTGGATGCTAGCGAAAAAGCCCTGCAGATCAGTACTGTCGAACTGCAGCGGCACCGCCATCACCTCGAGGATCTGGTGGCCGAGCAAACCACCGCGCTAAAGCAGTCGAACGCCGAATTGCTGCGCGCCAAAGACGCTGCCGAGGCGGCCAACCGCGCCAAAGATTCGTTCTTGGCCAACATGAGCCACGAAATTCGCACACCGCTCAACGCGATTAGCGGTATGAATTACTTGGTACGTCGCGACGGGGTAGCGCCGCAGCAGGCAGACCGGCTTGGCAAGGTAGACGACGCTGTCGGGCATCTTCTTGATATTATTGACGACATCCTTGACATCTCTAAGATTGAGGCGGGCAAGTTCAGCCTCGATCCCGCGCCGCTCGACCTGAGCAAGCTGGTGCACAACACTTCGGCCATGCTGGGGGGGCAGGTAGAAAGTCGCGGTCTTACCCTGCGGGTCGAAGTGGGCGAGCTGCCCGTGCCCCTGCTGGGCGACGCAAAGCGCCTGCGGCAATGCCTGCTAAACTATTTGAACAACGCCCTCAAGTTCACCAGCCAAGGCTCGATTACCCTGCGAGCTCAGTGTATTGCAACGACCACCAGCGACGTGAAGGTGCGGTTTGAAGTCGCCGACACAGGCATCGGCATCGATGCGGAGTCGCTGGGCCGCCTCTTCATGCCGTTTGAACAGGCCGATAACTCGACCACGCGGCGATATGGCGGCACGGGACTGGGGTTAGTCATCACGCGGCGGCTGGCCGAGCTGATGGACGGCGAGGCCGGCGTCGCCAGCGAGCTGGGAGCGGGCAGCACGTTCTGGTTTACCGCCCGCTTGCCGCGTTCGAGGCAGAGCATCGCAGAGGACGAGCCTACGATGGATGAAGACGCCGAACTAGTGCTCAGCCGAGACCACGCCGGCACGCGGGTGCTGCTCGCCGAAGACGACTTGGTCAGCCGCGAGTTGGCGCGCGAGCTACTCGCAGATGTGGGCCTGCAGGTCGACACAGCGAGCGATGGCCATGAGGCGGTGCTCTCCGTAGAACAACACCCTTACGCCTTGATTTTTATGGATATGCAGATGCCTGTGCTTGGGGGCCTCGACGCTAGTCGCGCCATTCGCCGCCTGCCACACGGGGCGAACGCGCCCATTGTGGCCATGACAGCCAATGCGTTTGCCGAAGACCGCGCCGCGTGCCTTGAGTCGGGCATGAACGACTTCATCGCCAAACCCATTGCGCCTAAGCTGTTGTATAGCATAGTGTTGCGCTGGCTTCGCGCCGCGCCGGGGCCCAAGCTGCCCTAGGCGCTCGTCGGCAAGGCCTTACAAGTGGGCAGTAAGCTTGAGCAACTCAGCGGCGATGGCGGCTGGTGGCAGCACATGGGTGGCCGCGCCTAAGCGCACCGCCTCGCCCGGCATGCCAAACACCAGCGAAGTAGTGGCATCTTGGGCAAAAGTTACCGCGCCGGCGCGCCGCATCGCGCCCAGCTCCGCGGCACCATCGGAGCCCATACCCGTGAGCAATACGCCCACAGACTGGGGCCCCAAATTCGCCGCCACCGAGCGAAACATGACCGAAACGGCCGGAACCATGCCGTGTTCTGCAGGCCCCACACGCAGTTGCACCTTGCGGCCCGCGTCGACCGACAGGTGACTACCGTGCGGCGCCAACAGCACTCGCCCCGGCAACAGCTGCTCGCCGGCCTGCGCGACGGCCACGTCGATATCGAGCGCCTTGTTCAGCCACTGCGCCATCGACTCGGTAAAACCGGCGGCAATATGCTGGACTACGCAGATCGGCAACGGAAATTTCTTGCTTAGACGGCCTAGCAACTCCATCAGGGCCACGGGCCCGCCGGTCGACGCCCCCAGCACGACCACGGCCTTGTCGGTGAGGCGCGCGGTGGGGGTACGCGGCACGGTCGTACTCGGCACCGCTGCCGGCATGGTACGGGTGTTCTTGTATTGGTAGCGCCGCACCAGCCGCACTTCGCTGCAAGTGCGAATGGTGTCCTGCAACTCTTTGCACGACCTAGCATAATCGGGATGCGACAGCGCCGGCGGCCGCGACAGCACGGCCACAGCCCCCGCCTCTAACGCACGCATTGTCACGGCTTGGGCTCTTACGTCGCTCAGACCGCTCACCACCACGATTGGAATCGGCGCGGTCTCCATGATTCCGCGCGTTGCGGCGTACCCATCGATCCCGGGCATGTCGAGGTCCATGGTGATGACGTCGGGCTTGACCCGCTTAGCCATCTCTAGCGCTTCTGCGCCGTTGGCCGCCATGCCGACCACTTGCATATCGGGCGCCGCCTCAATGGCGTGGCGAACGTGCAGACGCGCCAAGGCCGAGTCGTCAACCAGCAGTACTTTGATCACGTTCCCTCATTCTATCGTACGCCAGCGCCGCTATGCCACCAGCTACGGTCGCAGTTACAGCCAGCGCTCAAGCGCCTGCAGCAGCACCGTCGGCTCAAAATTGCGTTTGACCACATAGGCATTGGCCCCTGCGGCCGCACCGCGGCTTCGATCAGCGCGGCTCTCGAGCGAGGTAACCAATATCACCGGCAAGTCGGCCAGCTTGGGGTCGGCGCGCACGGCGGCGGTCAGCTCAAAGCCATTCATCACGGGCATCTCAACGTCGGAGACGAGCGCATCGCAGTGCTCAGCCTGCAACATCGCCAGCGCCTCGGCGCCATTGCCCGCCGACCAAACCTTGTAGCCCGCCCCTTCTAGCACGTGCACAAGCAGCAACCGCGCAGTCGCCGAGTCTTCGGCCACCATAATTGTCGCTTGGCCGCCCGCCCGCAAATGGCCCGGCACGGGCACATCGAAGGCAGGCATATCAGCAGAACTACTCGATAAAGCGACATGGCGGCGCGTCACGGCGAGCAACTGCCCCGGGTCGAGCACTGGTACCAGTGCGTGCGAAGCCAGCGTAGCGACCCCAGACACACCGCGGACACTGCGCAGCAAAGGCCCGAGCCCCTTGACCAGGCCCTCTTGCTCACCGAAAAGCGCGTCGACCACCAGCACCACGCGCCGGCCACCGGCTTGAATCACCAGACCAATTTCGCTCGAGCCGCTTTCGCTCGCACCATCGCGGCGAGGGCTGGCGGGCAAGCCGAGCAAGCTATCGAGCCGATGGGCCGGCAGCTGCGCACCATCTACGGCAAGCGACGTCGTACCCGACACGGTGCCCAGGCTCTGCGTCTGCCACCGCAGCGCACGCTCGACCGCGCGGCTGGGCACCACAAAGTTTGAGCCCCCCGCCTGCACCACAACCCCGCGAAAACTAGCCAGACTCACCGGCAGGCGCAGCACAAAAGCTGTACCTTCGCCCGAGGTCGCGCCCACACGCGCCGTGCCACCCAGCGCTTCGATAGCCTGGCGCACAATGGCCAAGCCCAAGCCGCGGCCCGACAGCGAGCTCACCTTTTCGGCGGTCGACAGCTCGGTAGCAAAGGCCAAGTCGGCGACCATCGCGTCGCTCCAACTTTGCAGGTCGCTGGCGTCGGCGAGCCCAAGCGCCACCGCACGTTCCCTCAGCCGAGCAAAGTTCAGGCCGCGACCGTCGTCTTCGATGCGCAGCTCGACCGTATCGACGCCCACATGTTGAGCAATTAGGCTAATTTGCGCCGTAACCGGCTTGCCCGCAGTGCGCCGCTCCGCCGCCGACTCGATGCCATGATCGACCGCATTGCGCAGCAGGTGCACCAACGGGTCGCGCAGCGCCTCTAGAATGCGCCGGTCCACGCTGATGCCCGCATCGTGCACCGCCAGTTGCATCGGCTTGGCCTGGTCGCGCCCCAGGTCGCGCACCAGCTTGTGGAAAGGCTCGAGCGCCCCAACCATCGGCTGCAGCAGCACCGCACGCGCCGCGTCCGTCAAATCGCGCACTTGCCGGTCGAGGGTCGCGCAATCTTGCGCCAAGGACTGCTCGAGCTGGCGCACCTCGGCCAACATCGACTTGACCATACCCACGACTTGGTCGCCTAGCGGCGGGGCTTCGCGTGTAAATTCCTCGTCTTCAAGGGCCTTGCGCCACGCTGCCACGCGCCCCATCAGCGCCCGCACTTCGGCCAAACGCGCTCGCTGCGAAAACGCCGCGCCCAGCAGATCTTCGGAGTGGGCAAACAACGCTTCAATTTTGCGGACCTGAACCCGAATCACCGCATCTGCGCCGGCCTGGGGCAAGGTATGAGCGCCGCTCGCCTGCCGCTGCCGGGGCAGAGCGGCTATGGTCTGCGTGGCCGACGCGATCGGCGCGGTCGACGGTGGCACAGCCGATTCGGCGGGCAGGTGAGCGACCGGCTGCACTACGCTGGGCGGCGGCGCAGGCGGTTCTGCAACACTTGGCGTACTGGCTACGCGGTTCAGACGCTCGGCAATCCCATCGGCATCGACATCGGTCACGTTGGGGTCCGCAAGCAGGCGATCCACAGCGGCAATGGCACCTTGCAGCTCGTCCCACTGGGCCGGCTGGGGCCGCAACTGCCCCGAACGCATGGCCGCAAGCACATTTTCGAGCGCCTGGCAGATCCGCTCGACCGGCGCCAAACCCACCGTGCGCGCCGCGCCCTTTAGGCTGTGGGCCTGGCGATACACGCGCACAATCAGCGGCTCGCCATCGGCATCGACCACGCCGCGCTCTAAGTCGAGCAGCCCCGCCGTCATGCCCTGGACGTGCTCGACCGCCTCGAGGGCGAAGGCCGCCATCAGTTCGCGTTCGAAGTCGTCCATGCTAACCACCCGCTTGCGCCAAACTGGCCGTAAACGCTAGACCTTGTACCACTCAACAATGTTCTGCAGGTCGCGACCCACTTGGTCGAGCGCCCGCGACGACTCTTGCACCGCGCGCGCTCCGTCCGCGTTCTGCGCGCTGGCCAGGCGAATGCTCTCGATAGCGCCGGCCACCTGATTCATGCCGATTACCTGCTGCTGACCCGATACCAGGATTTGACTGGCCGCCTGCGCCGCCTCGCCCAGCGTCGCCGCCAGCTCGCGCACCACATTGCCCGCCGCCACGGACTGCGTCATCACCGCGTCAATTGACCGGGTGCCCGTCTCCGTCGCCGACACCGCCGCTGCGGCAGCGCGCTCAATCTCGCCCAGAATCAGCGGAATCTCAGTCGTTGCCTGACGCGAACGCTCGGCTAGGCCGCGAATTTCTTGCGCCACCACACCAAAGCCGCGACCGTGCTCGCCCGCCTTGGCCGCCTCGATCGCCGCGTTCACCGCTAGCAGGTTGGCTTGGTCAAAAATCTCGTTGACCGTGCTAATCACCGTGCCGATGGAGCGCGTTTGCTCGCTGAGGCGGTACATGCGCCCGGCCACACCGTTAATCTGCTCTTGCAGCTGGGTCAGGTCGGTGAGCGTGCGGTCGGTGGCCCCTTGCGAATCGCCCGCCAAATCGACGGCACGCCGCGCACTATCGGCTACCAGCTGGGCTTTTTGGCTCGCGAGCATGGCCGTCTGCTTGACCTCTTCGGTAGTGGCGCTCGTCTCGGCCACCGCGGTCGCCGTCTCGCTGACCGACGACGCCAGCTCGGCCATCGACGTTGTAATTTCGGCCGTTGCCGCCGCGATGGTCGAGGTGTTGCCCGAAATGGCCGTGGCCTGCTGCCCCAGCCGGGCGGTCATTAGAGCAAATGATATTGCAATTTCAGCAACTTCGTCGGTACGGGTGCAGGGATCAATCGACACCGCCAAGTTGCCCTGCGCCACCTGCGCGACCGCGTTCGAGATGTTGAGCAGCGGCTCGGACAGGCGCCGCGACAGCCACCACGACACCAGCACGATGGCCAAGATACCGATGAGCACCTCGGTCAGCATCTTGACGCCAAGTTGCTCAACAGACGCGTACACTTCGGTGGTATCCATATCGGCCACGAGCACCCACTCGAGCCCGGTCGCGTCCTTGATGCCCAGCGGCGAATAGTGCGACACCACCGACTCGCCACGGTAGTCGATCGATGCCCCCACACCCGTCGTCCCGCCCAGGGCCGCGCGCACGGAATCGGTGTCTACTTTGCGCTTCAACACCGTGGATTCTTTGAGAAAGCGCGAGTCCGAACGCATCAGCATGTCGGCGCCCACTATGTACACTTCGCCGGTTTCGCCCAGGCCGGTGCGGTCGCCAATGATGTGACCGAGCACCGCAGCATCGAATTGTACGGCATTTACAGCCACTATCTTGCCATCACGATCGTGCACGGGCGACAAGATGAACATCGCCGGCTTCTTGGCCGCCTCGTAGTAGGCGTAATCCGTCACCACCACCTGATTGAGCGCGATTACCTTCTTGGTCGCCACCGCCAAGTTGCTCTCGCGGTAAGGCCCGGTAAACAGGTTGGTGCCCAGGTCGGGCTCGCGGCTGTAGTTGAACATCACCGTGCCCGAAGCGGCGTCGATCAGGTAAACATCTGCATATTCGCCCTCTTTCACCACATTGAGCATCATGGCGTGCGCTTGAGCCCACACGGCCTGATACTCGGGCTTTTTGGGGTCGAACGACTCCACCACGGTCCCTGTCGCGGCCAAGTAGTGGTCGACCGCCTCGAGCGAATTCCGCAGACTCATGGTGTCGGCACGCAAGACGGCCCGGCGCGTCATGGTGTAGAAGTACGTTTGGATAATCGCCTGCCGCGACGAAGCCTTGGCCGCCAGTTTTTCGTGCGTTTGCTGCGTCAGCAGCCCGCGCGCGGTCATGTACGCCGGCCCAAGAATAAGCAGCAGCGGCACCAGCGCCACCAGCAAAAACTGCAGCGTCAGGTGGAACATCATCTTGCGCGAGGCGCTATTATTGAACCAGCTCATCGGGTTATCCTCCTACACATTCTGATCGACCACCAATTCGGGCATCGCTAGCAGCGCCGCGCCATCCAGTACCGCCAGTCGGTCGCTGGTTACGCCCAGCAGCGGCACACCGACGGCATTGCGCCCACCCACGGCCTGCCCAACATGGGGCGAGAGCTCGCCCGCAGCGACCGAGCGATAGCCATGCAAACGCGGGGTTTCAATAGCGAATTCCATGCCCTGCCCCGCCAACACCAGCACACAACGCGGCGACCGCCGCTCGCCCGGAATCTGCAAGAACAGCTGCAGATCGACCATGGCCAGCACATTGCCGCGATGGACGAACACACCGCGCACGAACGCCGGCGCACCGGGGATGGGCGTGACGTCTACCGGGGCGATGACACCGCGCACCCAACGAAGCGAAATTCCCCAGCTTTCGTCGCCAAGGCTAAGGACCGCCACGTCGTCGCGCACGGCACCATCGGCGCTATGGGGTCGCCACTGGGCCAGCTCGGCCGCGCGTTGCCGCAACAGCTGCACCTCTTCGTCGGGCAAGCTGGCCAAGGGATCAACCCAGGCCATGGGCGGAAGTTGCTCAGTCATGCGCCTCTAACCTAGCCTGTAAATCGTAAATTTGCTCGCGAATCACCGAGAGCGACTGCCCGTTGCCGTCGGGAATCGGCGCGGACTCGGGCCACTTTGCCGCTAGAGCTGCCGCATGGCGCGCACTGCGAGCGGCGTCCTTGCGCTTACCGATGTGGAACTGCCAACGCGCCATGGCTAGCTGGGCAAGCAGGTGCGAAGGGTCGAGAAACAGCACTTTTCGCCAGTTTGCACCGGCGTGGGCCCACTCTCCCTTCGACTCGGCAAGTTGCCCAGCCTGATACAGCACTGAAACGTCGGTGTGACCCGCACCTCGGCCCGCGGGCTCGAGCTGCTCGCCAAGACGGCTGGCCGGCGGCCGATGTCGCAGACGAATGGGGTGCGAAACGTTGCCATTCGGAGGGTTATACTGCGGCTCAATCGGCAATGCAACGGCATCGGGGGCCAGCGCGTTGCCAAGAAGTTCGCTAGAAATACCGCTGGATAGCTCCGGCGGCCACGACAGGGGAATCGCCGGCCACGGCCACGGATACGTCACTGTTTCAGCAGGCTTAGGCAGACTGGCGCCATCGGCCGAGCCAAGTTTGCGAAAGGCAATGATCTCGCCCAGGTTCACCATCTCGTTCGGCGGCGAGGGCACCAAGAAGGTCTCGACCGCCGCCACAAACAGCCAGCCACCGTCTGCAAGCTGACTGAGCAAGCGCTGAATTACCCGTTCGGCCGACGGCAAATCTAGATAGATCAGCACGTTGCGGCACAGGATCACATCGTACGGCAGCCCGCCCGAACCGGTCGGAAGCTCAGGGTCGAGCAGGTTGTGCACTTCGAACTCGACTTGCGTCGCCACATCGGAGCGCAGGCGCCAGCGGCCATCGGCCAGCTTGACGAACCAGTGGTCCCGTTGGGCCTGCAACAAGCCGCGCATCGACCAATCGCGGTAGGTATGGCCGCGCGCCACGTCGATTGCCTGGGGATTGAGGTCTGTCGCCAAGATATGGTGACCGGTGCCGGCATGGATGCGCTTGAGCGCGATGGCCACGCTATACGGCTCTTCGCCGCTGCTGCACGCCGCGCTCCAGATTCGCAGCGGTCGGCCAATGGCAGCCAAACGCTCGGGCAGCACGATGGTTTCTAGCACATGGTGCAGCGCGGCATCGCGAAAGAAGTAGGTCTCGCCCACGGTCAGATAGGGCACAATCCGCTGCAACGCTTTGGGATTGCGGGCTGAATCGCGAAGCAAGTCCTCGGCCAGAGCCTGGGGCGACGGCGCCTTGGCATCACGCGCCGCCCGCTGCAGCGCCTTGACCAAGTCGTCGTGACGGCGGTCGAGGTCCTGCAAACCCATACGCTGGCTAATCCACTGCGCAAAGGCCGTCATGGTGGCGGGGGCGATCACCTGCGTCATGCGCCACCACTTGGGGCGAGCGCGCTGGCCTCTTGGGCAAGCCGCGCAAGCTCGGTCAATCGCTTAAGATCGAGCACTTGCACAACGCCGTCGGTGGCGGTCATGACGCGCTGGCCCAGACACTCGCGCGTCAAAAGTTCTTGGCGCTCGGCCTCGCCCGTCGCGGCCAAAATCTCGACGACGCCGGCCGCCACATCGACATGCACCGCCATGGTTTGTGCATCCGTCTGAATCAGCACGAGCCGGTCGCCGAGCTGGGCCCTAGCCGGCGGCAGGTCGAGCAGACTGCGCAAGTCGAGCACCGCAACCACCCGTTCTGAAAACCGAATCAACCCCTCAATACCCGGCATCGCCGTCAGCAGCGGCGTAGCAGCCACCCGCGGCGCAACCCGGACGACAGCGTGCACCGGCAGCGCCAAGAAGCGCGCGCCCACCGCGACAATCAAGTATCGCTCTACCGCTGCGGGTTGTTTCATGGATCTTCCATCGGAAAATGATCAAGAATGTCGGGCAACTGCCGAATCAATGCGTAGGTTTCCATGGTGCCGTGGCCGCGCAGCACCTGGGGACCCAAGGCTTTGATTTCAAACTCGCCTCCCAGCAGCTGCGCCGTCGACGGACTGATCATGGTCGTGCCCGGCGGCGCCAGCGCGGTCAGCCGGCTCGCGACGTTGACCGTGTCGCCCCAAACATCGTAGGTAAATTTGTGCGTACCAATCACGCCGGCCGACACACCGCCCGAGTGAATGCCAATATGCAGCTGGATCGGGTCGTCGCCCTGCCCCGCCAGACGCGCGGCCAGAGGGTGCATCTCGAGCGCGAGGCGCGCCACAGCCCTTGCATGATCCTCTTTTGACGACGGAATCCCGGCAGCCACCATGTAGGCATCGCCCACCGTCTTGATTTTTTCTAGGCCCAGGCTCGCCGCGACCACGTCGAACATCGAGAACAACGCATTGAGTAGGGCGACTAGGTCGGCGGACGAACGCTCGGCAGTCAAGGGGGTAAAACCCACGATATCTGCAAATAGAATCGTGACCGCAGGGTGGTAGTCGGCGATAGCGCGCTCGCCACCCTTGAGCCGGTCGGCAATCACATCGGGCAGCATGTTCGCCAGCAGCTGCCCCGAGAGGGCACTCTCGCTCGCCGATCGGGCGGCCTCGAGTTGTTCGTCGTCGCGCCACTTCTTGCGCAGCAGACAGGTCTCAAGTCGGGCCCGCAGCAGCGTTTCGTGGCACGGCTTGGGCAGCGCGTCGGCAGCACCCAACTCAATACTGCGCACCACCGTGGCAATATCGTCGTGGGCCGACAAGACGAGCACCGGCAAGTGGCGCAGCCGGGGGTCGGCCCGCAGCGCGGTCAAGAATTCGAAGCCGTTCATGTGCGGCATTTCGATGTCGGAGATAACCACATCGACGTCGTGGTCGGCGAGCACGTCGAGACCAGCTTTTCCATCGAGCGCCGTTAAGAACCGATAGCCAAGTTTTTGCAGCGTATGGCAAATTTGCAGCTGCGCCGTGCGGCTGTCGTCGACCACCAGCACCATCGGCCGCATGTCGTGGTGTGCCATCATCGCCGCACCTCGCCCAGTTGGCTTCCCAAGTATTTGACAAGATGGTGGGCGAGCACGGGCCCCGGCAAGATCAAGTCCGCCAGCTCGGCCACCGAAGGACCAGGCGGCGGGTCGGAGCGACGCGGACGCTGCTCGGACGCAACCGCCAATAGCTGCCCACCCGCCCGCGTCCAATGGCGCGCTAGCTGCAACCACGCGCCCTGCCATGGTGCGGGCAATATTGCCAGGGCCTGACTACCGAACTGGTCGACCATACTCGCGAATAGCCGAGGGACCTCTGTGGCGCTTGCGTCTGCGGGCGCGACCAGCCACATGGTGCCGCGCGCAACGACTTCGGCATCGCCATCGACAACGTAGACGTGCCCTGGCAGCAAGGGCTCGGGCTCGCGCACCACCACCACTTGCCGAGAAACACCATGATTCTGAAGCACCTGCAAGGCCAGCGCTTGCTCACCCGGCGCAACGGCGAGCACCACGGGCGCATTGCAACGGTTGGCCAGAACATTGAGCACCGGACGAAGCCACGCCTCGATCGCCGCCGCCCACGCCACCGCCACCACGGCTGTAGTCGCCGGCGGCAAGGGCCCGACAAACTCACCGCGCGTCGGCTGCGGGGCGCCAGGGTGAAGTGGCCGCGCCAACCGCACGGTCGCTGCCGCCCGCACCACGTCGCGCACGCTGATGGCATCGGCGGCAAAGGCGTCGCTGCCCTCGTCACCGGGGCCCTGAATCACCGCCAGCGCCCCGGCACGCACCACCGCCATCGCCCGCTGCGCGCCATCAGTGTCTTGGTTCGGGGTGATCACCACTACCCGGGTCGGCGCGTGAGCCATGATTTGCGCGATGGTCGCAAGGCTGTCGGCGAGGTGGTCCCCGACGTCGATAGTTACCACATCGGGCTGCAACTGCCGCACCAGGGTGGCCCCCGACAGTTCGCTGCCGCCCCAACCAACTACCGTAAGACGACGATCTTCTTGAAGAATCGCAACCAGTCGGCTGCGAGCCACAGCAGTATCGGCCAGCACAAGCGCGCGAATCGGCCGCAGGGCCGCCAGGCTGCGCGCCGAAAACTGCGCGGCTGGCGCCCTCCCACTGCTATCGCTGGGGCCTGATCGAAAGTTAGCCATTAAACTCACGAAGTTTGAGGCCAGCAAGGAACGTGTAACGGCGAACCGTTCGCAAGACGAGGAGCGGGGACTCCGCGTTGCCGACCGCCGGGGATGCGACCGCGCGCGGGGATTGTGAACCCAGGCCGTTGCCGCTGTCTAGGCCTATTTCGGTGTAGCCGAAGAACATTTGGCAAGGCATTTGGCAAGGCACCCACTTTCTACTGTCTGAATTTACAACATTTTTAAGGAAGTTCGATGTAGCTCACGATCGCCCCATCGTGGTCGGACGGCGCCTGGAATTTCTCGCCGTAGCGCCAAAAATCGATACCCCACCACGCCACCGTGGCTTTGGGCCCCACCACGAAGATGTGGTCGATGCGGCTCGCCGGGTCGTAGGCGGGCGCAACTGGCTGATTATGAACGAGACTCCAATTCTTGGCCGCGACAAACGTGTCTTGCCACGGCGGCGACTGCGGGTCTTGGCCGGCCAGCAACAGGGCGTAAGCCTTGGTCGAAGGGTCGGAATTGAAGTCGCCCGTGACGATCAAGGGCGCGTCTTTCGTCAGCGGCCCCAGGCGCTCCATGGCAATCGGCGACGACTTCTCTTGACTCGGCGCGTTGTTGTCGAAATGCGTGCTGGCAAAGTACAGGTCGCGATTGGCAATTTTATCGTGTAATTTCACCCAGATCATCAATCGAGCGAACTGCGCCTTGCCCGCCAGCCCCCACGAGAGCGGCACATCGGGCGTGGGGCTCAGCCAGAACTCACCTTGCTGCAACTTATCGAAACGACTCTTTTTCCACGCAAC
Organism: uncultured Myxococcales bacterium; assembly: GCA_903883645.1. Lineage (GTDB taxonomy): Bacteria > Myxococcota_A > UBA9042 > UBA9042 > UBA9042 > SXRM01. The sequence goes on from CAISBR010000176.1 coordinate 23,736, forward strand.
GAGCGCGTCGGGATAGTCGTGGTCCTCGGCGTTGGTCGGCGTCGCGTGGTGGTACGCATAGGCCCAGGGCGAGTCGGCGCCAAACAACTCTTCGGCCTCCGGGTTGCCCGTCTTAGTAGGTAGGGTCGCTTGCAACTCCTGAATCCCCATCAGGTCCGCATCCATGCGGGTGAACACGTCGCGCAGCCACGGCACGCGATCGAGCCACTTCTGATCCCAGTCTAAGTGGTCTGAATTGATACAGAATGAGCACATGACATTGTAGGTTAGCACCACCAGAGCGCCGTTCGGTTTCGCGGGCGGGAGCGCGGGCTGTACGACGGGGCTGGCATCTGCAGCAGCATCGGTCGCGGTGGCAGTATCTGCTGTTGAAACAACATCTTGCAATGAGTCTGAACCGGCGTCGGCGGCCGCTGTGGCGATGGACTTGCTATCGCTGCCACAGGCGGCCATGGTCAGCAGCGCGAGCGAGGCGGCCAGGAGTCGGAGCTTCATGGTGGCAGTCCTGTGCGGCGGCAAGTGGCGTGCCGGCTACTTGGCCATCATAGCGAGACCCACGGCCGCCGCAAAGGGGCCTTGCCTGCAAAGCAGCCATTTTCTACTCGTTGAATTTATAGTTGAATGCGTATTTACCTGGTCTGACTTGCTGCGCGGCGCCACCTCCGCTACCGTGGCGCGCGCCACTGTGCCCGCCGGAGTCGTATGCCCGCCACCGACCTGAATTTGCCCACCAAGCCGCACGTGTGCGCGGCACTGCAGACCGTGCTGACCGAGCAGCTCCACAGCCTGGCCGCAGCGGTGCAGGCGGCGGTCAGCGGCGCGACGGATGCCGAGGCGCGCCCCGAGAATAAGTACGATACCCGAGCGCTGGAGCAGAGTTACCTGGCTGCGGGGCAGACTGAGCGCATCGAAGCGCTGCGACTTACCCTGGGCGCCTTGCACAACTGGCAGCCGCCGCCCAACCTGAGCCGCGTGGAGCCGGGCGCACTAGTGCAAGTTAATGATACGAAAGGAATCTATTGGGTTTTCGTGACACCCTTTGCCGCCGCGGCCACGCTACAGGTAGCCGGGCTAGTTGTGCAGACGGTGTGGCGCAATGCCCCGCTGGCGTTGGCGCTGCTCGGCAAGGGCGCGGGCGACGAGGTGACCGTTAAGGTCGCGGGCGGGCAGCGCGAGCTGGAAATCTTGGCGGTCTACTAGACAGCAAAGCTAACAATTTCGGGATGTAGAAAAAGGATGCTCTTGCTGCGCCGACGGCGCGTGCTTGCGTAGTGGCAGCGGCGCGCGGAACAACAGGCCCGTTGCGGTGAGGCGGCCATGGAATCGACCACCCTGATTAGTCTTGTGGGCGAAGGCGGCGAGTTGTTGGGGGTGGGCGTGATTGCCGCGGGTATGCTGGCGGGCACGCTGCGCTACCTGGTGGGGCTGTGGCGGCGCGAGGACCAGGCGTATACCGAGTACCGGCATACCACGGCGCGGACGCTGCTGCTGGGGCTCGAAGTGCTGGTGGCGGCTGACGTTGTGCGCACAGTGGCGGTGGCGCCCAGCTTTGGCAATGTGGCGGTGCTGGCCTGCATTGTGGCGATTCGGACGTTCTTGGGCTGGACCTTGCAGCTTGAGATGGAAGGCCGCTGGCCGTGGCAGCGCAGCCCAAGTAGTTAGATACTAACCCTTAAGAATTATGGCCTTACCTGTACGACCGTCCATCTTGAGCGTGCACGGCTGGGCCGGCCGGATATGCACGCAGTGGGCCGTGCGCTCGATTTCGGGCTGCTGCGCCAGCCACTTCCAATCCACCCAGCCCGACGGCGAGCCGTATAGCACCTTCAAATAGCCCACATGCATGCTGACGAGGTTGTGGAAGAAATGGGTACCCTGCGAGGCATCCACGCGAAAATTCTCGAGATCCGCCTCGACAATCGCCCGCGCTTCGCTAATGTCGGACCAGGCCACGGGCACGCCCAAGAAACGATCGCGCGAGCCCCAGCGGCCAGGACCAATGAGGATATAACTACGCCCAATATCGCGCATTTTACGGTTCAACTCGGCCAGTTCCTTTTGGATCTGCACCGTTTCGGTGGGGTTGAAGCGGGCCGCGTCGATGTAGATGATATCGGCGAGGCCATCGGTAATGCCGTTGCCCAGGCCCGCTTTTGTGTACACAGCCACATCGCCGCGCACCAATTCGGCCGGGTCCGGCACATCGACCTCGGCGTGATCCACGCTAAGCGGTCGAATCTGAAGGGGAAAAAATGTCGGCCGCCGGCCTGGCCCCGGATTGGGCAGCACCGCAAACTCCATCTCGACCGGCCCACCCATGGCGCCCGCGCCGATGACCAGTAAGTCTTGCAGCAGCTCGGCTAGGGGAAACGCGTTGTATTTCAGGATATTGGCAAACGATACGATGCGCGGGCCGCGACGGTCGAACGGCCCATCGATCAGCTGATCATTCTCGCGATCCCAAACAGAAGCAACGGCTTGTAGCGTGCCATGCCGCTCGGCGGTGCGCAGGTCCAGCTTGTCGAGCGTGCCGTCTTCGCCCGCCAGCAGCGCATGACTACCGGCATCCATGCGAATAGCCCAGAATTCTTGCTGAGTTCCGCGCACTAGCTCTTCTTGGGCCAGCAGCTCCATGCGCGGATAGCGCGGGCAAAACCGGTAGACACGGTTGCCCTCGACCACGGCCTTTCCGAGTCCAAGTGCAATTGTTGCAATCCCATCCGCCGGTTTGCTCGGTCCAGTGGGGTAGAAATTGTACGACTGCGCCACACCCGAAAGCGTGGGATAGTAGTGCCCATCGTGGCTGTCGCCGGCGATTTCTTGAATCACCACAGCCATCTTCTCTTCTTCGATATGGAACTTGCTGCCCAGGATGTAGTCGCGGCTCTCTTGCTCAAACACACAGGCGAACACGAGCTTGATGGCCTGCTGCAACAGCTCGCTCCGCACCATGGCATCGGGGTGCTGGTTCGGCAGCATGTAGGTCTTGTAAACCCCTGCAAAAGGGCAACTTTGCGAGTCTTCGAGCAGGCCCGACGACCGCACCGCCAGCGGACAGCGCACGTGCTCGACAAACCAGCCCAAGCGCTCGATCAGCGTCGGCGACAGGTCTCCTGCCAAGAAAGTGGCGCGAATCGCATCGTCGGTCAGCCCCACAATGTCGCGGCCGATGTGGTTGCGCTCCATAAACTCGTCGAATTCAGCGGTACCCACCACGGCGGTGGCCGGCAAGGTCACATCGATACTGGGGAATCGCCGGCGGTAGTCGAGCGTCGCCAGCAGCGTATTCAAGAACGCCAGGCCGCGGCCCTTGCCGCCCAAACCACCCTCGCGCAGACGCACAATCTGCTCGCGTTCTAGGTGCTTCCACGTCGCCGGGTCGACGACGCGACCGCGGTTCTTGGCGCGCTCGATCTCGTCGAATACGTCCATCAAGAAGCGCCGCAGGTGGTTAGGGGTCGCAAAGTCCTGCACCTTCATCGGCTGCAGTTTCTTGGCAAAAGCGATCTCGCCGTGGGCAATCAGCCAGGCCGAGAAGTGGTTGTGGCGTGCATGATAAATCACTGCCTCTTCAGGCACTTTGGCCAACAACTCCATGAAGGCGGCCATTGTAGGCGCGCGGGCGCACTCATCGCCCTTTTCGGTGCGGAACACAAAGTCGCCAAAACCGAGCTGTTCAACAATAAAGTCGCGCAGTTCAGCTAGCAGCGTGTGCGACTCTTTGTGCAAGAAGTGCGCACCCAGCGCGCGGGCCTTGGCCGCATTCGTCTTGTCCATCGACTGCAGCAGCACCGGCACATGACAGCCATCCGCTCGAATTTGCTGCACAAAACGCACACCGGCCGCGTCGTCGAGCTTGCCGTTGCGCTCATACTGTACGTCGGTAATCACGCACAGCAGGTTGTCTTTGTAGCTCTCGTAAAACCGCTCGGCTTCAGCGAAATCGTGGGCCAGGATCACTTTGGGCCGCATGCGCATACGCAGTTGGCGGTTCGACGCCGTGACCTCTTCGGCAATCAATTGCTGTGTCTGTTTAAAGAGTTGCGAATACAGCAGCGGCAAGAAAGCCGAGTAGTGGTGCACCGAGTCTTCGATAACCAGGATGATGCGCACCAGCCGCTTGGCGTCTTCGACTAGATTGCGCTTATCTTCTAGCGTCTTAATCATCGCCAAGAACACGGTGCTGTCGCCGTTCCACAAGAACACTTCGTCGATGTGGCGCATGCGCTCGCGCTGCAGCTGTAGGTAGGCCAAGTCGGCTTCGTTATTCAGCAAAAGCAGAACGGGCGTGTCGGGGAACTGCGCCTTGATGCGCGCCGCCAAGTCGAACGGCGAGATATCGCCAATGCGCAGCGTGGTAATCACCAGGTCGTAGCGGCGGTTTTGCAGCGCGAGCAGGGCCGACGGCGCGCTGGACACACTGGTTACCCGCGGCGGGAACGATAGCGCCAACTGCCTATACTCACTGAACAACTGCTCAGACAGCACGCCATCTTGCTCGAACACGAACGCGTCGTAAAACGTCGACACCAAAAGGATGTCGCGAATCCGGTCGGTCATGTAGTCGCGCGAGCCGTCGCCGTCTTGGTTAAAGCGGTCGTAGTAGCGTTGCCGAAGTTGTTCAACGTTCATGCCCACCTCGTTGCCATCGGCGCTCAGTCCTGCCCGGCGCCACCGCGAGGATCAGCTTTGAGCGCACGCCGCGCAAGTCCCCTGCCCGATGCGCGACGGCCCTGGTGCCGGGCAAATATCGGCCAATATTCTGGTCAACACCTTATAAAACGCTAAATTAAATAGCTAATTTAGAGTAACCACCGCCGCAACTAGCTTGAACGGCCCAGCGACGGCAAGCGCGTTTTGCGCCGGATGGGGTGCGCTCTGTCACGCATGCGTAGCGACGGCGCGCGCCCCGGTTGACTCCGCGAGTTGGGTAGCCTAACTAGTGCGCGGCATTGGCGCGGAACCGCGGGTTTCGTCGTCAGCCCTCCCCGCCTAGCCTTGCCGCAGGTTCGCGGCAGCAGCGCAAACACCGGATCACCTTGATTTCGGTAGGGAGCCACCTCCGGAGGTAGCCAGATGTCGTACAAGGATTTCGTCAGTCAAATCGCCGCCCGCAACCCAGGTCAGCCCGAGTTCATGCAGGCCGTCGAAGAAGTGGTCGAGACCGTCTGGGACGTATACGAGGCCAACCCCCGATTCAAGAAGGCGAATATTCTCGCCCGCGTCATCGAGCCCGAGGCCGTGCACACCTTCCGCGTGGCCTGGGTCAACGACAAGGGCGAGGTCGAGGTCAACCGGGGCTACCGCATCCAGTACAACAGCGCGATCGGCCCGTACAAAGGCGGCCTGCGCTTCCACCCCAGCGTCAACCTGTCGATTTTGAAGTTCTTGGGCTTTGAGCAGACCTTTAAGAACGCCCTGACCACCCTGCCCATGGGCGGCGGCAAGGGCGGCGCGGACTTCGACGCGCGCGGCCGATCTGACAATGAGATCATGCACTTCTGCCAGGCCTTTATGACCGAGTTGTACCGCTACATCGGCCCCGACACCGACGTGCCGGCCGGCGACATCGGCGTGGGCGGCCGCGAGATCGGCTACCTGTTCGGCCAGTACAAGAAGATCAAGCGCGAATTCAACGGCGTGCTCACCGGCAAGGGCATCGGCTGGGGTGGCTCGCTGATGCGCCCCGAGGCGACCGGCTTCGGCGTCACCTACTTCGCGCAGGCGATGCTGGGCACGCGCGGCGACGCGTTCAAGGGCAAGACGGTGGCGATTTCGGGCTTTGGCAACGTGGCCTGGGGCGCGGTGCAGAAAGTGACCGAGCTGGGCGGCAAGGTCGTCACCCTGTCGGGACCCGACGGCTACATCTACGACAAAGACGGCATCTCGGGCGAGAAGATCGAGTACATGCTGGACATGCGCGCGAGCAACAACGACCGCGTCGAAGACTACGCCAAGCAGTTCAAGGTGCCGTTCTTCGCCGGCAAGCGGCCGTGGGAGCAGAAGTGCGACGTGGCCCTGCCCTGCGCCACGCAGAACGAGCTCGACGCCGACGACGCCAAGAAGCTGGTCGCCAACGGCTGCATCTGCGTCGCCGAGGGCGCCAACATGCCCAGCACGCTCGAGGCGACCAAGGTCTTCCAAGACGCGGGCATCCTTTTCGCGCCGGGCAAGGCTTCGAACGCCGGCGGCGTGGCCACCTCGGGCCTCGAGATGAGCCAGAACAGCATGCGCCTGCGCTGGACCGCCGAAGAAGTGGACCAGAAGCTCCAGCACATCATGAACGACATCCACGCCGCGTGCCTGCAGTACGGCAAGCAGGCCGACGGCAGCATCAACTACGTCAAGGGCGCCAACATCGCCGGCTTCTTGCGCGTGGCGAATGCGATGCTCGACCAGGGTGTTGTCTAGCTAAAGCGAAAGCAGAAGCGAAAGCAGCCATTTTCTACTGGCTGAAATAGTTACACTTTCCGCCCGCCGACCCCGCTTTCCTCCCCCCAGAGGTTGGGTCGTGCGGGCGGCGGTGTTTTTGCGACGGGGCAATTACTGACTGACGGGTCAGTGACCAGCTGGTCAGAAATTGGCAGCGGTCGGCGCAACCTAGGCCTAAGAACTGGAAGCAGCCATTTTCTACTGGTTGAAAGTATTGATCTTTGCTGCAGCAAGCACCGCTCGCGACCCCACAGTGGCCGAGTCGTACATAGGGGGCAGGCATTACTGACTGACGGGTCAGTGACTCGACGGTCAGTGACTCGCCGGTCAGTGACTCGCTGGTCAGGAATCCGCGGCACGCGTCGCGGCCCTGGCTGCCGCCTTGTCGGCGCGGATGGTGGCAGCGGCCTCTTTTGCAGCCAGGACTTGCGCGCACAGCACCATCGCCACCACCTGCGCCGGCCACGCCTGGGCATACAGCAGCGCCATCAGACCGCCAAACGACGAGCCGACCAGCAGCAACGGCCCGGCATCTGCAAGCGCTTCGCGAATAATTGCGAGGCGTTGCAAGGGGTCGTCGATATCTTTGCAGTTGGGCGACAGCACGGGGCCCAGGCCAAGGTCCGACAACGTCTTGAACTTGCTGCCATGTGGACCCGACTCGAGTCCGTGGAGAAAGACTAGCTGTACGCCCATGGGCACCCTCGCGTGGATTGCAAACGTTGGAGTGCGTCGCGCGGCACTCGGTTAGGCCAGTTGGCGACGATGCGGGCGATCTTAAGCGGCGGCATCTGCAGTTGTCGATGCGCCCAGCTGCGCGGCGGGCCCGCCGGCCGATTGCCCGCTGTGGGCGCACTTCCGATCCGCGCCATTTGCCCCTGCGCATGGGGCGGATCGCATGAAACGACACATCCTGTCGCTTTGCGTGCAGGTCACGGCCCGTAAACCGGCTGAAGGGGGCTTACTTTCGGGAGCAGCCGCGTAGTCCTGCGTATAGCAGTTAGGAGTTGATTCGCAACGCCGACGCCGTAACGCGACACAGTCTGTCGCATCCCCCATGCAGGCTGACCCTAGACTGCGCCATTGGCCTGAACGCCCCCCATAGGAGAACCACCATGCCGAGCCCGAGAACTGCCAACACTTCTGATTGTGTTTCATATACTTGCGACCTTGACTACCTTGCCGACGAGCTGAGCTGGGTGCGCGCCCGCTGCGAGCGCATTGCCGCCGCCCGCACCGTCGCCACGCTGGGCACCGACGAAGAGGAGGAGCAGTACGGCCGCAACCGCCGAGAACCTTTGGATGCCGCCACCGCCAAGCGCCGCCTGCGCAATGCCGAACGGAGCGAAAACACCTTTCGGCAGGCCATCGACGCGCGGCTGACCGCCACTCGCCAAGCGCACGCACGGGGCAACGGCTTGGAGCTGGCCATCGACCGCCTCTGCCGGCTGCACGGCCTAGATGCCTTTGAGCGCACAGTGCTTTTGCTGGGTGCCGCGCCGGGATTTTCGACGACCTTTGAGAAGTGCTGGGAGGCGGTGAGCACGATTCGCCACGCCAGCCTGTGCGTCGAAGTGGCCTTGGCGTTTGCCGAAGTGACCCTGCCCGAGCGCATCGAGCGGCGGCGCAGCTTTATCTCGCAGGCGCCGCTGGTGGCCGGCGATCTCATCGAGACGGGCAACCACGGTCGCCTGCCGGGCCCCGAGGCGTTCTTGACGATGAGCATCGAGCTGACGCACTGGTGCTTTTCGGCGCTGGTGGGGCGGCAGGCGCTGGCCGACGATTTTATTGAATTCAGCGCGTTGGAACAGCCGCGGGCTCGGCTAAGCGATGTGGTGCTGCCCGAGGCCGACCGGCGGCGCCTCTTGAGCGTGGTCGACCGGCACAGCGAGTACCTGCGGCACCGGCGCGAGTGGGGCATCGAC
>CAISBR010000177.1 GCA_903883645.1 uncultured Myxococcales bacterium
CATCGGCGGCCATCATCTACAATCTGGGCTACGAGACCGACGACGTGGGCCGCACCGACGCGCTGTCCAAAATCCCCGAGCATTACAAGGGCCAAGCCCTGGCGGACCTGCGCACGGCGGGCGCGCTTGCCGATCTAGAGAATCACGTGGCGCCGATCGAGCCGGTGTCGTCGGCGGCGGGGCTGGGCCTCGACTATAAGGGTAAGCCGGTGGCGGCGACGACCCCTGGTAAGGTGCCGGCAGGCAAGGATAACAAAGACTTGGTGGCGCGCTGGCTCGATCGAATCCCGGCGCGGCTGCCTACCGAGCTGGCCGAGCGGGCCAAGTGGCGCGATCAGCTGCTGCAAAAGCGCAATGGCCACGACCGCACCAATGGCTTTGGCTCGAACGCTTGGGCCGTGGCGGGTACGGGCACGGTGGGCGGCGTGGGTATTGTGGCGGGCGATGGCCATCTTCCCCTTTCAGTTCCATCGCTTTTCTACCAGATCGGCATCGACGACAGTGTGTTTGGCAACGGAACTACGCATCAACGCGGGCTAATGATCCCAGGTCTGCCGCTGATGGCGGTGGGCACCAATGGCAAGGTGGGCTGGTCGCAGACGCAATTGGTAGGTGATATAACGGATTGGTATACCGATCAGCTTGTATTGGATGATAAAGGAGCACCTACATCTACAAAAGTTCAGGGTTCTTCTGCGGGCTACCCGCTCATGGCGTTCAAAGAGACCTACGTCATCGCCGACGTGCCGCTGCTAGGCAGCAAGGGCCGCACCGAGATCTGGCCACGCTACGTAACCTACGACGGCCGCTGGATTACCGACATTGAGGGCCCCGCGGTCGACCCCGCCAAGACCACCCCCGCCGCCGGCGAGACCATCGTGGCCTTGAGCGGCAAGTTCGTCATCCCCAAAGACACCAATGGCGACGGTGTCATCACCGCGATCTCGTTCGATTTTACCGGTCTAGACAAGCCAGCGTTGCTCGCCGCGCTCGACGGTTTTGGCCACAGCGACGACGTGTGGCAGTTCCGCGATCACACCCGCAAGCTGATCGCCTACTCGCAGAATCTGGCGGTCGCCGACTCGCAAGGCAATGTTTTGTATACGGGTTACCAGGCTGTGCCGTGTCGCAACTACCTGCCGCGCGACCCCGACGGCATGTGGAAGAAGGGCGCCAATCCCAAGCTCCTCATCGACGGTACCACCTACATGGGCTTTGAGATTCCGACCTTGGCCGACGGCGCGGTCGACGAGTCAAAGGGCTCGATTGGAGACAAGCTTGCCGGCGACAAGTGCGTGGTTCCCTTCGACTCGTATCCGCAAAGTGTAAACCCGGCCCAGGGTTACATCGTCACGGCCAATAACGATCCCGGCAATCTCTCGACAGACGACAACTTGATGAACGACAAGTACTACATCGGCGGGCCGTGGTCCAATGGCTACCGCGCCGACTCGATCGCGAAGGGCTTGCAAGCGGCGATTCTCGACCAGAAAGCCGACGTCGATCGGATGGCCAAGGTGCAGGCGACCAATGGCAGCCGGCTGGGCCAAGAGTGGGTGCCCTTCTTGCAGAGCGCGGTGGCGCACGCGGCACAGCTGAATATTTCTGACAAGTTGCTGACCGAAGACGAGGCGCGGCTGGTCGACCTGTATAACTCGATTACGCCCACGGTGCGCGACGACGTGATGGCGCGGCTGGATGCGTGGCACAAGGCGGGCGCGCCGGCGCTGTCGGGCGTGCAGACCTTCTACCACGAGCCGGCGGCGGGCGAGACGGAACACGCGATTGCGACTTCGATTTTTAACGTATGGATGAACAAGTTCGTCAATCTGTCGGTCGACGACGAGGGCATCGAGGTGTGGGAGCCCTGGGGCGCCGATGCGCGGACGCGGGCCCTGAGCTGGATGCGCCAAGGTCGCGGCGCCGGCAATCCCAAGCAGCAGGCGGCCTGGAACCCGGCGACCCAAGAGTCGGCGTTTTGGGACATCTTGGGCACGCCTGCCATCGAAACCAGCGACGAGATTGCGCTTTTGGCGCTGAAGCAGGGTCTTAGCGACGGCGCCGCGCACTTTACTACGGGCGACGTCAGCAAGTGGATCTGGGGCATGCGCCACGGCGTGCACTTCGACTCGATCCTGTCGAGCTTCTTCGACGGCAGCAGCAACTACGCATCGATCACCAAGGTGTTCTCGATCTCGCCGCAGAAGATCCCGCTGATGCCCAACCTGCCGGCCAGCGATCCCCGCAGCACACTTACGCAATTCCCCCGTGGCGGCGATGCCTTTGCGGTCGACGCGGCCGGCGGCATCGACTCGAACGGCTACGGCTCGGGCCCCGTGTTCCGCATGGTCATCGCCATGGGCAAAGACAAGACCACGGGTCAGAACGTGATTCCGGGCGGACAATCGGGCCTGACCGACAGCCCGTTCTTCGCCGATCAGGTCAAGCTGTGGCTCGCCAACCAAGCGTGGCCACTGCGGTTCGAGGTGGAAGATGTGGTCGCCGGTGCCGCGGGCCGCGAGGTCTACAGCCCGCCGGCACCCTAGGCAGCCCAGCTAATTCCTAATAAGTCTCTTAGACTATGCAATTGTGAAGTTCGCTGTGCAAAATTGACTTCGAACTAGCGCGTTTGCCATGTTGTCCAACTTGTCGCGACGGGTCGGAACCCGGAGGTATCGATGACACAAAGCAATCACCAATCCCAACGCCGCGAATTCTTACTGCGAATTGGCGCGGTGGCCGGCAGCACGCTGCTGGTGCCCTTTATCCACGGCTGCGAGTCGACGGAGCTCTACACGCTGCCGCCACTGCATGTAACTGTTGATTTCAACGTGGCAAATTCGCCCTACACCGCGCTCAAGACCGTCGGCTCGTCGGTCGATGTGTCGTTCGGCAACGTCGACGGCGTGCTGGTCCGTGTCTCCGAAGCCGAGATCATCGGCGTGTCGCGGGTTTGCCCGCACCAGCAAGGCAACGTCACGTGGGACAACGCCGCCAAAGCGCTGGTCTGCGCCACCCACAAGGCCAAATTCGCCAATACGGGCGCCGTAGTTACCCAGCCGAACAATGGCGACAAGCTAACTACCATGCTGCCAGCGTGGCAGGTCACCTTTGACGCCGCCACGGGCAAGGTCACGGTGAAGACATGATGCAACGCCATCTTTTTGCTGCAGTTTTCTGCTTGACGCTGCTTGGCCTGACGGGCACGGCCCAGGCGCTGCCGCGCTTGACGCTGACGACGGGGGCACGTTGCTCCAATTGCCACATCAATCCACAGGGTTCAGGCGCGCGCAACGCCATGGGCTTCTACTCGACCGCCGCCAACGGCATGGTCACCTGGGACAAGCTGGGCTGGCAGAAGTTCCACGATCTCAACGATCCGTCGATGCTCGATGGCAAGCTTGAGATCGGCGGC
>CAISBR010000178.1 GCA_903883645.1 uncultured Myxococcales bacterium
AAGGGGCTCTTTGGAGTCTTGGCGCCGGATAGCGAGACAACACAGCTTTTTGCCCGACCTCATGAACCCAAGCCGCCACTGGCGATCCCCCCGCACAAAATCCTGTCCGAATTCGATCCACTCGCCAGAAGAATCCCGTTGACAGCCGCAGCCAGGGCGCGTACACTTATGCCCCCGCGGACGGACCCCCAACGGTCCAACCGCTCCCGGGTAACCCCCGGGCCGTCCCCCCATCGGGAAAGGAACCTTCGCAGCAACCCGTAAGCACCTGGAGACAGGTGGTCATCACAAAACGGTCCCAGGATCGCAGAGTTGATGGTGGACGCTGCAAGAGGTAGAGCGCCGGACGCGCTCCACCCTCCGCGAAGGCACGATGGGCGCAGTCCAGCCGCCGCATGGCGCGCAGCGATCGCAGCTTGGTCAGGCGACCAGGATCTGAGTTTCTGTGTGCCGTGTAACGGGCCTCCCGCGAAAGTGGTGGCGAATCCCGAGCTTGCCAAAGGGCGGTTCGGTTGTTCGACTGTTCCGCCATTCGGTAATCGCCTGTGGAGCGAATAGCACTATGCCTACGATCAACCAGCTGGTCCGCGAGCGCCGCGACCTCAAGCACCGCAAGACCAAGTCGCCGGCACTCGATGCCTGCCCGCAGAAGCGGGGCGTTTGCACGCGCGTCTACACAACCACGCCTAAGAAGCCGAACTCCGCGTTGCGCAAGGTCGCCCGTGTTCGTCTCTCGAACGGCATGGAAGTGACGTCGTACATCCCCGGCGTTGGCCACAATCTGCAAGAGCACTCGATCGTCCTCATCCGTGGCGGCCGTGTGAAAGATCTGCCAGGTGTGCGCTACCACATTGTGCGCGGCACACTCGACACCACCGGTGTCGCGAACCGCAAGCAGAGCCGCAGCAAGTACGGTGCGAAGCAGCCCAAGGCCGGCGCCGTCGCGACCACGAAGAAGAAGTAAAGATTCGGACCCAAGCGGGTTGGCTGAGTAAGCCAGCTCGCCGGTAAGGAGAGACCCATGCCCCGCCGCCGCGAAGTACCTAAGCGCATTGCGCCCCGCGACCCCAAGTTCGGCGACCAGTTCGTCGGCAAGTTCGTAAACTGCCTGATGCTGGCCGGCAAGAAGTCGACCGCCGAAGGCGTGTTGTACGATGCGTTCGACAAGATCCAGGCTCGCGCCAAGGATGATCCGGTCAAGGTCTTCAAGACCGCGCTCGACAACATCCGCCCCGCGGTCGAAGTCAAGTCGCGCCGCGTCGGTGGCTCGAACTACCAGGTGCCGGTCGAGATTCGTCCCGAGCGTCGCGCCGCCCTGTCGATGCGCTGGCTGATAAATGCGGCCCGCGCCCGCGGCGAAAAAGGCATGGTCGAGAAGCTCGCCAACGAGATCCTCGACGCAGCTCAGGGCCGTGGCACCGCGGTCAAGAAGCGCGAAGACGTGCACCGCATGGCCGAAGCCAACAAGGCGTTCGCTCACTACCGCTGGTAACACAGCGAATCGTACGAGTGCTGCCGCCCAGACGCGGCGGTAACTGCCCGACAAGTCTGCATCAGCCATCGCCCAATAAGCGATCCTCGATGCGACGACCGAGATAGAGGTTTACTGTGCCCCGTTCCGTACCGCTCAACCAGTTCCGCAATATCGGCATCATGGCCCACATCGATGCCGGTAAGACCACGACGACGGAGCGCATCCTGTACTACACGGGCAGGCTGCACAAAATCGGCGAGGTCCACGACGGCGCTGCTACCATGGACTTCATGGAGCAGGAGCAAGAGCGCGGCATTACGATTACCTCGGCCGCGACTCAGTGCCAGTGGCGGGGCAAGACCATCAACATCATCGACACGCCCGGACACGTCGACTTCACCATCGAAGTGGAGCGTTCGCTCCGCGTGCTCGACGGTGCGGTTGCGGTGTTCTGCGCCGTCGGTGGCGTGCAGCCCCAGTCCGAGACCGTGTGGCGCCAGGCCAACCGCTACAAGGTGCCGCGCATTGCCTTCATCAACAAGATGGACCGCACTGGCGCGAACTTTGACCGCGTGATCAACGACCTGCGTGAGCGTTTGGGTGCCCGCGCTGTGCCGCTCGTCCTCCCGATCGGCGCTGAAGAGAACTTCACCGGCATCATCGATCTGATGCAGATGAAAGCCATCATGTTCGACGACTCCAGCCAGGGAGCTCGTTGGGATGTGGTCGACATCCCGGCCGACATGCTGCCCGCCGCCGAAAAAGCGCGCGAGTTCATGATGGAAGCCGCTGTCGAGATGGACAACGACGCCATGGAGCGCTACCTCGGTGGCGAAGAAATTCCGCTCGACGAGGTCAAGGCGCTGATCCGCAAGGCTACCATCGCGATCGCGTTCATTCCGGTGATCTGCGGCTCGGCCTTCAAGAACAAGGGTGTGCAGCACCTCCTCGACTCGGTCGTGGATTTTCTGCCCAGCCCGGCTGACATCGCGCCCGTTATTGGCGTCGTGCCCGATGGCGAGAAGAACGCTGGCGAAGAGGTCGAGCGCCCGGCCCTTGACGACGCGCCGTTCTGCGGCCTGGCGTACAAGCTGTGGACGGACCCCTTCATCGGCCACCTGACCTATGTCCGCATTTACTCGGGCACCATGGTGGTCGGCGACGCCGTGACCAATGCGGTGACCGGCAAGAACGAGCGCATCGGCCGCATCATGAAGATGCACGCCAACAAGCGCGAAGACATTAAAGAGGCTTTCGCGGGCGACATCGTCGCGGTTGCGGGTCTGCGCGACACGATCACCGGCCATACGCTGTGTGATATCAAGCAGCCGATCTCGCTCGAGTCGATGAAGTTCCCTGACCCGGTGATCTCGGTTTCGATCGAGCCCGAGAACAAGGCCGAAGAAGAGAAGCTCTCGGTTGGCCTCGGCAAACTGGCTCGCGAAGACCCCAGCTTCCGCTTCTACACCAACGAAGAGACGGCGCAGTCCATCATCGCTGGTATGGGCGAGTTGCACCTCGAGATCATCGTGGACCGCCTCAAGCGCGAGTTCAAAGTGAACGCGAAGGTCGGCCGTCCGCAGGTGGCCTACCGCGAGACGATCACCCAGAGCGTCGAAGTGGACCACAAGTACGCCAAGCAGACCGGTGGTCGCGGCCAGTACGCTCACGCGTGCATCCGTCTCGAGCCGCAAGAGTCGGGCAAGGGCTACCTGTTCGTCGACGAAGTTAAGGGCGGTGTGGTTCCCAAGGAATACATCCCGGCGGTCGACAAGGGCGTGCAAGATGCCATGAGCAATGGCGTTCTGGCCGGCTATCCTATGGTCGACATGAAGTGCACGCTGTTCTACGGCTCGTACCACGATGTCGACTCGAACGAAATGGCATTCCGCATCTGCGGCTCCATGGCCTTCAAAGAGGCCGCGGCCAAGGCCAAGCCCCAGCTGCTCGAACCCATCTTCGGCATCGAAATCGAAGTGCCTGAAGACTACATGGGCGACATCATTGGCGACTTGAACAGCCGCCGTGGTCGCATCCTGAACCTAGATGAGCGCGCCGGTGTGCGCGTGATCACGGGCGAAGTTCCGCTGGGCGAAACCTTCGGCTATGCTACCGACCTGCGTTCGCGCACCCAGGGTCGCGGCACCTACACGATGCAATTCTCGCACTACGCGCCGGCCCCGGCGTCGACCCTGCAAGAAGTGCTTAAGAGCAAGAACTAAGAGCGTCGACAACCCGGCGCGTATGTAACTACAACGGAGAACTCCATGGCTGGCCAGCGCATTCGCATCCGTCTCAAGGCCTACGATCACAAGCTGCTCGACCAGTCGGTCAGCGAGATCATCAACACCGTGCGCAATACTGGCGCGCGGATTGCCGGGCCGATCCCGCTGCCGACGCGCATCAACACCTACACGGTGTTGCGTTCGCCCCACGTCGACAAGAAGAGCCGCGAGCAGTTCGAAGTGCGGACGCACAAGCGCCTGGTCGATATCCTCGACCCGACGCAGGCGACGCTGAACGCGCTGATGAGCTTGGACCTGGCGGCCGGCGTTGCGGTCGAGATCCGTACCTGATCGCTGCGGCAGTGCTGACTCAAGTCGGCAGTGCTCGCCCAAGTCGGGTGTTAACGAGTTGATTTGGTGGCTGCGCGATGCGCGTGGCCAGAGCAATGGGAGGCAGCTATGCCTAAGGTCAATGTACTGAATACCCAGGCGCAAACCGTGGGCGAGCTCGAGCTGGCCGACGAAGTGTTTGCCGCCGAGGTCAAGCCGCACCTGCACTGGGAAGTGGTGAAGAATCAGCTGGCTAACCGCCGCGCTGGTACGCACTCGACCAAGACCCGTATGAACGTCCACGGCACCACCAAGAAGGCCGTGCGTCAGAAGGGCTCGGGCGGTGCCCGTCACGGCTCGCGCAAGTCGCCGATTTTTGTCGGTGGTGGCGTGGCCCACGGTCCGCACCCCCGCGATTACAGCTACACGGTGCCCAAGAAGGTTCGTCGTGCTGCGCTCTGCTCGGCTCTCTCGCTGCGTCTGCAGCAGGGTGAGTTGGTCGTCCTCGACGACTTCTCGATGAGCGCCCCCAAGACCAAGGAAGTGGCCGGCACGCTGACCCGCCTCGGCGCCACCAAGGCCCTTGTGGTCACGGCGGGCGAGAACGGCAACCTGCACTTGTCGATCCGCAACCTGCAGCACGCCAAGTACATCCGCGCCGAAGGCGTGAATGTGTACGACGTTCTGAAGTACGACCGCTTGGTCCTGACCGTGGATGCGGCCAAGGCCCTGGTAGAGCGTCTGGGCGACTGAGCCCGCAGTTTCAAGTCGCAGCCCTAGCGGGCACAAGCCGGCACGGCCACTAGAACGACGAGTTCGAGAACGGAGAAAAGACCATGGCGCTCCACCTGACGCAAATCCTGGTGCGGCCTCTCATCACCGAGAAGAATAACCTCGCTCGCGAGGAGAATAACGAGGTGGTTTTTGAGGTGCATCGCGACGCCAACAAGCCGATGATCAAGGCGGCGGTCGAACAGCTGTTCGGCGTGCAGGTCTTCGACGTCCGCACCCAGCAGAAGTACGGCAAGATCCGGCGCGTCGGCAAGTTTGCCGGCCCGCGGGCGACCAGCAAGAAGGCCTTTGTCAAGTTAGTCGAAGGCCAGAACATCGACTTCTTCCAGGGCGCGTAATCGCTACTGGGCTGAATTGACGGAGTGGCGAGCAATCGCTGCACCAGTGACCCGACCGACAAAGCTGACGCCACGCACGCAAACACGATCGCAGTCAGCACACAAGCGGTTCTAGCCATAGGGGTTCCATCATGGGCATCAAGCACTACCGCCCCACGTCCGACGGCACGCGCCAGTTGTCGCTCGACGACTTCAAGGACCTGTCCGACAACCAGCCGCACAAGGCGCTGCTCGCGCCGCTGAGCAAGACGGCTGGTCGCAACAACTTGGGCCGCATCACCTCGTTCCAGCGCGGTGGTGGTCACAAGCGTCACTACCGCATTGTCGACTTCAAGCGCGACAAAGTGGCTGTGCCGGCTAAGGTTGCGACGATCGAGTACGATCCCAATCGCTCGAGCCGCATTGCTCTGCTGAACTACGCCGATGGCGAGAAGCGCTACATCCTCGCGCCGCTGAACCTGAAGGTTGGCGACACGGTGATCTCGAGCAAGAACGCCGATATTCAGGCGGGCAACACGCTGCCGCTGTCGTCGATTCCGGTCGGCACGATGGTGCACAACGTAGAGTTGCAGCCCGGTCGCGGTGGCCAACTCTGCCGCGCCGCTGGTACTAGCGCTCAGCTCATGGCCAAGGAAGGCAAGCACGCGTTGCTCCGCCTGCCCTCTGGCGAGTTGCGCAAAGTCGGTCGCGATTGCCGGGCTACCATTGGCCAGACCGGTAACCCCGACCACGACAAGCTGAACCTCGGCAAGGCCGGCCGTTCGCGCTGGTTGGGCATTCGCCCGCACGTGCGTGGCGTCGCCATGAACCCCGTCGACCACCCCATGGGCGGTGGCGAAGGTCGTACCTCGGGCGGTCGTCACCCGACCTCGCCGTGGGGCTGGAAGACCAAGGGTCCCAAGACCCGCAGCAACAAGCGCACTGATCACCTGATCGTCACGCGTCGGCCCAAGGGCAAGCGCTAAACAGGACTACGGCGCCAGCGCATAGCTGTGTCGCTCGAAGCGGAATTCGCACAAGGAACTCGCCATGCCGCGTTCAATCAAGAAAGGACCTTTCGTCGACGGCCACCTGAAAGGGAAGGTCGAAGAATCGAACAGGACCAACAACAAGCGCCCGATCAAGACCTGGTCGCGTCGCTCGACCATTTTCCCCGACTTTGTCGGCCTGAACTTCATGGTCCACAATGGCAAGAAGTTCGTCCCGGTGTTCGTCACCGAGAACATGGTTGGGCACAAGATGGGCGAGTTCGCCCCCACCCGCACCTTCCACGGTCACTCGGCCGACAAGAAGGTCAAGAAGAAGTAGGCGAATCGACGCGTGCCTATGGGACCGCGAATTTCCGTCTGAGCGCGAACTGTGTATGCAAGTCGCGACGCGTTGGAGCAAGCTATGAACGACACGACCATTTCGAGGGTCTACCTGCGCAACCTCTCGATCGCCCCCCGCAAGGTTCGGGTGGTCGTCGATCGCATCCGCGGCAAGCGGGTCGAAGAGGCGCTGAACCTCTTGCAATTCATTACGAAGCTGGGCGCTGAGCCGGTGCGCAAGCTGCTCGACAGCGCGATCGCCAACGCGCGCAACAATCAGGGCCTCGATGTGGACTCGCTCTACGTCAAGACAGTGTTCGTCGATCAGGCGGACATGCTCAAGCGGTGGATCCCGCGGGCTCAGGGCCGCGCGACCAAGATCCTCAAGAAGAACAGCCATGTCACGCTCGAACTGGGTGTGAAGTAATCCGCCGCGCGTCGGCAGCCAAAAGCGAGAGGTCATCGTGGGACAAAAAAGCCATCCGAACGGACTGCGCCTGGGCGTCATCCGCACCTGGAATTCCAAGTGGTTCGAAGAAAAGAACTACGCGGCCTGGCTGCATGAGGATCTTTCGATCCGCAAGCTCATCAAAGAGAAGATGAACCACGCGGGTATCGCCAAGATCGACATCGAGCGCCGCGCCCGCCAGATCCGCATCGGCGTGCACACTGCCCGCCCGGGCATCCTGATCGGGCCCAAGGGCAAGGAGCACGAAAAGCTAAAGGCTATGCTGCAGAAGCTGGCCAAAGGCGAAGTGGTCCTGACGATTCACGAAGTCCGTCGCGCCGAGACCGACGCGCAGCTGGTGGCCGAGAACATCGCCACTCAGCTCGAGCGCCGCGTTGCCTTCCGCCGTGCCATGCGCAAGGCCATGCAGGCCGCGCAGAAGTTTGGCATCAAGGGTATTCGCGTCGCGTGCTCGGGTCGCCTCGGCGGCGCCGAAATGGGTCGCTACGAGTGGTACCGCGAGGGCCGCGTGCCGCTGCACACCCTGCGCGCCGACATCCAGTACGGCGAGGCCACGGCCAAGACCACGTACGGCATCATCGGCGTCAAGACCTGGATCTACCACGGCGACATCCTGCCGGAGCGCACCAATCAGCAGGCCCGCGCGTAAAGCGGCCCCAACTTAGAGCGTTTGCTGTAGGGCGGACGCAGTCAGGAGACAGCCATGTTGGCTCCCAAGCGCGTACAATGGCGCAAAGTCCAAAAAGGCACGATGCGTGGTGTGGCACACACCGGCAACGAAGTGTCGTACGGCGATATCGGGCTAATGGCGGCCGAGTGTGGTTGGCTGACTAGCCGCCAGATCGAAGCCGCTCGTATCTCGATGACCCGCAAGATGAAGCGCGATGCGAAGGTGTGGATTCGCGTGTTTCCGCACAAGCCCATCTCGAAGAAGCCTGCCGAAACCCGCATGGGTAAAGGTAAGGGGCCACCGGACCACTGGGTTGCCACCGTGCGGCCCGGCACCATGCTGTACGAGATTCAGTCCGATGACCGCACTCTGGTCATCGAGGCATTGCGGGTCGCGGCCCACAAGCTGCCGATCAAGTGCAAGATCATTTCGCGCGGAGAGATCCAATGAAGAACCACGTCATTGTCGAGCTGACTGAGGTCGAGCTCAAGAAGCGCGAGACCGACTTGCGCGACGAGTTGTTCCGGTTGCGCTTTCAGCACCATACCGGTCAGCTGGCCAGCCCTATCAAGCTGCGCAGCACCCGTCGCGAGCTGGCGCGGGTTCTAACCCGTATTCGCGAGCTCGAACTGGGCATCAACCAGGCGCCGGTTCAGGAATAAAGTAGACCTATTCGTAGCAAGGTCGGGCACACCAGCTAGCCAATGTGCGGCCGGCCGACCCGCAGTCAGGAGCAAGTCATGACCGACAACACGAGTGCCGAGACGATCGACGCGGACGTTCAGGGCGAGGAGGCGGGCCAGACCCGTCACCGTCGCCGCCTGACCGGCGTGGTCGTTTCGACCAAGATGGACAAGACGGCGGTGGTTTCGGTCACCCGGATTTTCTTGCACCCCAAGTACCGCAAGTATGTGCGTCGTCGCGCCAAATACATGGCCCACGATGAGCACGGCGTTTGCGGCCTGGGCGACCAGGTGGTGATCGAGGAGTGCCGGCCGATGAGCAAGCACAAGCGCTGGGTCTACAAGACCACGCTGCGCAAGAAGGCCGACTGAGCAAGAGCGGCGACCGATCTGCGGATCGGCCTTCCCTTATTGCAAAAACGAGTGTACACTACTGCGCCCCGGGGTCCGCTAGTCGGCCTGCCGGGGCGCGGCGCGAAAGGCCGTGACCGGAGGTCCGCCGTGGCCGGCCTGTCAAAAACGGTAAGGAGAGTGCGATGATTCAGCAAGAAAGCTACCTGACGGTGGCAGACAACTCGGGCGCCAAGCAGCTGCGTTGCATCAAGGTGCTCGGCGGCAGCAAGCGCAAGTACGCGTCGATCGGCGACATCATCGTCTGCTCCGTGCGCGAGGCGCTGCCCAAGTCCAAGGTGAAGAAAGGCGACGTGGTCAAGGCCGTGATCGTCCGAACTGCCAAGGAAATCGGCCGTGAAGACGGCTCCTATATCAAGTTTGATGGCAACGCTGCTGTGGTCATCAACAATCAGAAAGAGCCCGTGGGCACGCGTATCTTCGGGCCCGTTGCCCGCGAGCTGCGCGCCAAGCGATTCTCGAAGATCGTTTCGCTGGCTCCCGAGGTGCTGTAGTCGCCAACTGGCGGTTCAGCATACGCTTTCTGCCGTGGTCTTGAGCCCGGCGAACTCAGAATTCCGATACGTGCTTCGATACGTGCTTGGAAAGGTGCTTCGATGAGTAAGATTCGCAAGGGCGACACGGTGCAGGTTTTGGCGGGCAAGGACCTCGGCAAGTCCGGTAAGGTTCTGCGACTGGCCAAGGATGGCGAGCGGGTCGTGGTCGAGAAGATCAACATGATCAAGCGTCACCAAAAGGCGCGCCGCCAAAATGAGCCGAGTGGCATCATTGAGAAGGAAGCCGCGCTGCATATCAGCAACGTAGCTCTCGTGAGTCCGACCACCGGCAAGCCGGTCCGCGTCGGCTTCAAGATCATTGAGACCGCGACTGGCCCGAAGAAAGTGCGCGTCGTCCACAAGACTGGCGAGCAGCTCGACCCGGCGTAAGCCGCAAGAACGGCATTCGACCAGTGCGTAAGACGTCGGCCAGGTGCGCCGACGCGGGCTGGAGCGAAGTGCGCCCCGAGTCTTGCAAAGGACTCGTTGCCCTGGGCGCTCACCAGGCAAGCCGATTTAACCGATCGCGCTGCCGCAAAAGGAGCCGTACCAACAAGGTACGGAGCACAGCATGGCCCCTCGTTTGGCTGATAAGTACAAGAACGAAATCGTGCCGGCCCTGACCAAGGAGTTCGCCTATAGCAATGCCATGATGGTGCCTCGCCTGCAGAAGGTGGTCATCAACTTTGGCTTGGGCGAAGCGGCGCAGAACCCCAAGATCATTGACCGTGCGGTCGAGCAGTTGGCTGCCCTGTCGGGTCAGAAGCCGATAGTTACCCGCGCTCGCAAGTCGATCGCCAACTTCAAGCTTCGCGAGGGCCAGCAGATCGGCGCCAAGGTTACCCTGCGGCGCGACCGCATGTGGGAGTTCTTGGATCGCCTGATTTCGGCTGCGCTGCCTCGCGTCCGCGACTTTCGCGGTGTTAGCGCCAAAGGCTTCGACGGCCGCGGCAACTTCACGATGGGCCTGAAAGAGCAGATTATCTTCCCCGAAGTCAGCTATGACTCGGTGGACAAGATCCGCGGCATGAACATCACCATGGTGACCACGGCTCCCACCGACGCCGAGAGCCGGGCGCTGCTGGCGGCGATGGGCATGCCGTTCCGCAAGTAGGCGGGCTGCAACTAAAGGCTGCGCCCAAGCGGGCGTGCGGAAACGACGCGGTCCTCCCGGGCCGGAACAGGTAGAAGATTATGGCCAAGACCTCGAAAATCATTGCCTCGCAGCGCGCTCCCAAGTTCTCGGTGCGTGTGCACAATCGTTGCCACCGCTGCGGCCGTCCAAAGGCGTTCATGCGCAAGTTCGCGCTGTGCCGCATTTGCTTCCGTCAGTTGGCCGTGCGCGGTGAGCTGCCGGGTGTGACCAAGGCCTCTTGGTAGTCGGTTTTGGCCGACTGCTGAAGAGAGAGACCCCCAGCCCTTAACTGGGCACCGTTGCAAGATAAACCCAATGGCCTCCATCGCATGGGGTGCCGCGAGAGAACCGACCATGTCGACTACCGACCCGATTGCCGACTTCTTGTCCCGCGTTCGCAACGCTTTGATGGCTCGCCACAGCGAAATGAGCGTGCCTGCTTCGAACATGATTCGCGCGCTGGCCAACATCCTGAAGGACGAAGGCTATGTAACCGAAGTGGCCGAGCAGGCTGATGAGCTGCAGGGCAAGCTGAACATTACGCTGCGCTACTGCGCGGACCGCTCGAGCGCGATTTCGGGCCTCAAGCGTGTTTCGCGGCCCGGTCAGCGCAAGTACGTGGGTGTTACCGAAATTCCGCGCGTCAAGAACGGCATGGGCATTGCGATCCTGTCGACTTCGGGCGGCGTAATGACCGGTGCGAAGGCCCGCCACGCCAAGCTGGGTGGCGAGCTGCTCTGCACCGTTTGGTAGTCGAACCGGCGGTGGCCTTTGGGCCGCTGCTAGGCGCAGTCCCAAACGGTACGAGCGAGAGCTTGTGAGTGAAATGACCGTCTGCGCAGACTGTGCGCGGTCGCAATGGCCAGCCGAATTCCGTACCGATAGCGGTGCAGTGGATCATAGGGGCCCGAGGGTGTGATGGCAGAAGAGAAGATTGTTTTGTCGCGCGTGGGCAAGGCCCCGGTGCAGATTCCCGCCAAGGTCACGATTGCCGTCAAGGGCGACGACGTGACGGTTCAGGGCCCGCTGGGCAAGCTCGAGCGCACCTTCAAGGGTGTGACTTTTGAGCAGCAGCAGGGGGCTGTGGTGGTGCACCCGCTCGATCAGACCCGCAGCGGCAAGGCGTTGCACGGCCTCGGTCGCAACCTGTTCCGCAACATGGTTCAGGGCGTGACGGTCGGCTACAAGAAAGAACTCGACGTGATCGGCGTGGGTTTCAAGGTCGAGATGGTGGGCCAGGCGCTCAAGTTCTCGATCGGCTTCTCGCACCAAGTCAATTTCGTGCTGCCGGCCTTGATTCAGTGCAAGCTTGAAAAGGGTACGCACCTTGAGCTGACTTCGATCGACAAGGAAGTGCTGGGCCAGACTGCGGCCAATATCCGCGGCCTGCGTGCGCCTGAGCCCTACAAGGGCAAGGGCATTCGCTACAGCGACGAGAAGGTTCGTCAGAAGGCCGGTAAGTCCGGTGGCAAGGGCGGCAAGAAGAAGTAGTCGCCGCGGGGAACGGACCCTGCGAACGCCTACCAAGCATAGCGGTATCGACACAATCCGGCGTGGGCCCGCCCACTGCGCCGCCGCCTAGCGGGATGCCTCAGGCAAGGAAGTACCATGCTAATCAAGAAGTACACAGAGGCTCGCGAGCACCGCAAGGTCCGCCAGCGCTACACCCTAAAGGGCACTGCCGAGCGGCCGCGTATGTCGGTCTTCCGGTCGGCCAAGCACATTTATGTGCAGATCATCGACGACGAGAGCGGCACCACCCTGGCGTCGGCTTCGACTGTCGAGCCCTCGCTGCGCAACCTCGAAGGCGACAAGACTGCCGCGGCTGTGGCCGTTGGCAAGCTGGCCGCAGAGCGCGCGCTGGCCAATGGCTTGACCAAGCTGGTGTTCGACCGCAACGGCTTCCGCTACACGGGCCGCATTGCTGCGGTTTCGAAGGTCGCCCACGAACTGGGCTTGTTGAGCAAAGACGGCTACCAGAGCGGCGCGAGCGCCGGCGAGACGCAGGAGTAAGGCATGGCTGCTGAGAATACCAATACGGGTCGCGATCAGGGTCGCGGTCAGCGTGATAACCGTCAGCCGCGCCGCGAGCCGCGCGAGGCTGACCGGGACGAATTCGGCAGTGCCACAATCGCCGTCAACCGCACCGCGAAAGTGGTGAAGGGCGGCCGTCGCTTTTCTTTCTCTGCTCTGATCGTGGTTGGCGATGGCAAGGGGAGCATCGGCATCGGCATGGGCAAGGCGTCGGAAGTTCCCGAGGCCGTGCGCAAGGGTACGGATCAGGCCAAGAAGAGCATGTTCCTGGTACCGCTCGTCAAGGGCACGATCCCTCACGACGCCATCGGCCACTACGGTGCCGGTGAAGTTCTGATCAAGCCCGCTGGCAAGGGTACTGGCGTCATCGCCGGCGGCCCAGTGCGCGCGGTGCTCGAGCAGGCGGGCGTGCGCGATGTGGTGACGAAGTGCATCGGTAGCAACAATCCGCACAACGTGGTGCGGGCGACGCTCGATGCGCTCAAGCAGCTGCGTACCATTGAAGTGGTTGCGAGCCGCCGCGGCAAGACCGTCGAAGAGATTCGCGGCTAGTCCGTAGGGCGCGCGGAGAGGCGGTGGCAACACTGGCCGACGCTGCGCCCTGGTCGCCTTGCCTAGCAGGGCTGCCGACCCTATACTCTCGCACCCCGCGGCCGTCAGGCGGCGGCGGTGCGGGGCCAACTTGGGCCAGACCGCGTTCTGCGGCATGCCGCTCCGCCTCGCGATGACCGCCGGTTTCGACCAGTAGCGGTGCCCACGACGAGACAAAGTACGCAAGATCGTACGTTAGTTTGAGAGGATACGATGAACGAGCTTAGCAATCTCAAGGCCCCGCGTGGCGCCAATCGCCAAACCAAGCGTTTGGGCCGTGGCGTAGGTTCGGGTCTGGGTAAAACCGCCGGCAAGGGTCACAAAGGACAGCTGGCGCGCAAGTCTCCCGACGTGGGCAACTACTTCGAGGGCGGCCAGATGCCGATTCAGCGCCGTCTGCCCAAGATCGGCTTCACCAATATCTTCCGCACGAACTTGGCCTCGGTCAACGTAGGCGATTTGGTGATTTTCGAAGCCGGCGCCCGCGTTGATGAAGCAGCGTTGCGCACGGTGGGTCTGGTTCGCGGTCGTTGGGACGGCATCAAGATCTTGGGCGGTGGCGAGCTGGACCGTTCGCTGACCGTGGTCGCGACCAAGTTCAGCCAGTCCGCTTCGGATAAGATCGCGGCGGCCGGCGGCAAGGCCGACGTCGGCTAGCGGTGGGTTGGCGGCCGGTCGGGCTTTGCCTGGCAGGGTCGTCTTGCACACCCCGTAGCGCTAGGGCGCTCTCCCGGTTAGCGACAATCTCGCACCGGGGCACGCCATACGGTCCAGCACAGTGGCCCTGAACAGCTCACGCTGATTCGATAGGGCAAAGCGGGTAAACCCACCCGCCGCTGCGAAGGACCTGAACGCAGGAGGTTCCCCGTGGCGAACGTCGTCGCCAACATCGCCCGCGTGCCTGAACTGAAGGCGCGTATCCTGTTTTCACTGCTGATGCTGGCTGTGTACCGCATCGGCGTGTTCGTCACTGTGCCTGGCGTCGATCGTCAGGTCATGGCTGATTACATGAACACGCGGGGCAGCGGCGGCTTGTTGGGCATGTTCGATCTGTTCTCGGGCGGTGCTCTGCAGAACATCTCAATCTTTGCTCTGGGCATCATGCCGTACATCTCGGCGAGCATCATCTTGCAGTTGCTGACGGTGGTTGTGCCTGCGGTCGAACGCCTGAATAAAGAGGGCGAGGCCGGCCGGCGCAAGATCAACCAGTGGACGCGCTATGGCACCGTGGTGCTGTCGTTCATCCAAGGTATGGCGCTGGCGGTTTGGCTCGAAGGCGTGAACTCGCAGGCTCTGGGCGGCGCGGTCGCGACGGGCGGCTGGGGCTTCCGGCTCCTGTGCGTGCTGGCACTGACTACGGGCACCACCTTCATCATGTGGCTCGGCGAGCAGATTACCGAACGCGGCATTGGCAATGGCATTTCGCTCGTGATCTTTGCGGGTATTGTCGCTGGCTTGCCCCGCGCATTGTCGCAGACTTACGAGCTGGTGAAGAACGGCCAGATCCCGATCCCGATCCTGATGGTGATTGCCGGTTTGGTAGTCGCGGTGACGGGCGTGATCGTGTACTTCGAGAGCGCGCAACGACGCATTCTGGTTCAGTATGCGAAGCGCGTAGTCGGCCGCCAGGTTATCCAGGGTGCCAACTCGTACCTGCCGCTCAAGGTGAACTCGGCCGGTGTGATTCCTCCGATCTTCGCCTCCTCGATCCTGATGTTCCCGGCTACTCTGGCGAATTTCTTCCCCAACGCGAGCGTGTTGGTGGCAGCTGTGAACAGCCTGTCGCCCGGGCACTTGTTGTATAACGCGATGTACGTCGCGCTGATCGTATTCTTCTGCTACTTCTATACTGCCGTTACCTTCAATCCGGTGGATGTGGCTGACAATCTAAAGAAGGGCGGCGGCTTCGTCCCTGGCGTGCGCGCCGGCAAGAAGACCGCTGAGTACATCGACCGTGTGCTGTCGCGTATCACCTTTGGTGGCGCGATCTACATCAGCGCGGTGTGCATTCTGCCCGCCTTCTTGACGCAGAACTTCAATGTGCCCTTCTACTTTGGCGGCACGTCGCTGCTCATCGTAGTCGGCGTAGCGATGGACACTGCCCGCCAGATCGAGAGCCACTTGATCACCCGCTCGTATGAGGGGTTCGGCGGTGAGCGCGGCCCACGTATGCGCGGCCGGCGCACCGACGAGATTCTCTGAGGCGCACCATGACCGGCATCGCGAGCAAGCGCAGTCAAAAGATCATCCTTGTTGGCCCTCCGGGCGCTGGCAAGGGAACCGTGGCGAAGGGCCTGGTCGATCGCTTTGGCCTGTGCCACCTCTCGACCGGCGACATGCTCCGCGCGGCTAGTGCGGCCGGCACTGCGGTGGGCCTGTTGGCCAAGACCTTCATGGACAAGGGCGCGCTTGTGCCCGACGACGTGATGGTGCGGCTTATCGAAGAGCGTGTACAGCAAGCGGATTGCCGGGCTGCCGACGGTTCGCCAGAGTTCTTGCTCGATGGGTTTCCGCGGACCCTGCCGCAGGCTGATGCTCTTCAGGAGCGTGGCTTGGCGCCGGATCTGGTTCTGTTCTTGGATGTGCCGGGCGATGCCATCGTGCGGCGCCTGTCGGGGCGGCGGACCTGCCCGGCGTGCGGCAACGTGCACCACGTGGAATTTGCCCCGGCCAAGGTCGACGGCATTTGTGACCGTTGTGGCGGTGCCCTGGTGCATCGCAGTGACGACCACGAGGCCACTATACGCAAGCGACTCGACGCGTTCGAGCTGCAGACGTCGCCGCTAGTGCAACGCTACGGCGCGATGATCGAGAGGGTCGAGGCGGCCCAGCGACCGGACGCGGTGCTCGCGGCCGTGGTGGCGGTGATGCAGCGCCACGGTTACGCCGACTAGACGAGATCGCGGCAGCCTCAAGGGGTGCCGTGGTCGATAGCGGGATCGAGCGCGATACGAAATCGCGAACGAGAGCGAGACGACAGGGTGTAGAGGTCGATCGCCGCAGCGGCAAGTCGCTGGGGTGAGCTTCGAAGAGACCGAAACAACTAGGGAATCGCGCTGCGGCAGGACCGTGCGGTGCGGGTGATCGGAGTGGGAGCGGGTCCGTCCCAGGAGCGGCAATGTCGAAGGACGACGCCATTGAAGTAGAAGGGACGGTACTCGAGCCGCTGCCGAACGCGATGTTCCGCGTGCAGCTCGAGAACGGCCACAAAGTGCTGGCGCACGTGTCCGGTAAAATGCGTATGCATTTCATTCGGATTCTGCCCGGCGACAAGGTCAAGGTGGCTCTCAGCCCCTACGACCTGACCCGCGGGCGTATTACGTACCGCGCCAAGTAGCGGGGGCTGTGCAGGCGGCCGTGGTTCGCGAGGACCATCCGCCTGATCATGGGGCGACTTAAGGCAAATAGGCCTTTCCAATCGCTGCCGCTGAGTGTATACTAGTGCGCCCCGCTGGCCGGCCTTGTCGGTCGGGACCAGACTGGGGCCGTCAACGAACAGGTAAGTCGATGAAAGTGCGAGCATCCGTCAAGCCGATCTGCGATCAGTGCCGCGTCGTTAAGCGCCGTGGCGTGATCCGCGTCATCTGCGTCACGCCCAAGCACAAGCAGCGCCAGGGCTGATCTGATCGCGAAGACGATCGCCGGATGACCCGGCGGCAAGTCGTCCAAGCCATCGCGTAACTGCTGCCTTTGCTGGTGGCCCACGTGGAGAGTTCTCATGGCCCGTATCGCAGGTGTTGACCTGCCCCGCAACAAGCGCATTGAGATCGCACTTCGGTCGATTTATGGCGTGGGTTCTAAGGTTGCCGTGGATGTGTGCAGCAAGGCCGGTGTGCCCCTAGGGCGCAAGGCCGACGATTTGACGGAAGTCGATATCGTCCGCATCCGTGACGTGCTCGAAAACCAGTACAAGGTCGAAGGTGATCTGCGCCGCCAAGTGGCGCTAGACATCAAGCGCCTGATGGATCTGGGTTGCTACCGTGGTCTGCGGCACCGTAAAGGCCTGCCGGTCCGCGGTCAGCGTACTCATACCAATGCCCGCACCCGCAAGGGGCCGCGTCGCACCGCCATCAAGAAGAAATAGGCGTTTTTCGTGGCGCGGCGAGCAGCTGGGCCTGAGTAGGATCGTTCATGGCTAGTGGAAACCAGCAGAACAAGGCGTCGTCGTCCCGGGCCAAGAAGCGCGTCAAGAAGAACGTGCAGACTGGCGTGGTGCATATCGCGTCGACCTTTAACAACACCATCGTCACCGTGACCGACGTCGCCGGCAATACGCTGTCGTGGTCGTCGTGCGGACGGCGTGGCTTCAAGGGTTCGCGCAAGTCGACGCCGTTTGCCGCGCAGATGTCGGCGGAAGACGCGGTCAAGCGCGCTCAAGAGCACGGTGTGAAGACCGTCTCGGTGTTGGTCAAGGGCCCGGGCACCGGCCGCGAAGCCGCTCTGCGCGCGCTGACGAATGCCGGCCTGCGGGTGACCACCATCCGCGACGTGACGCCGGTGCCGCACAACGGTTGCCGGCCGCCCAAGCGCCGTCGCGTTTAGTTCTTGCATCGGTTGCACTGCGTCTTCCATGGGCGGAGACGAGGTGACCGACGCTTTACCCAGGGCTTGAATTGGTCCGCAGTCCCCTGCTTTCGCGCGCCTGAACCGGCTGCGAGTGGCAAATACGGACAAGACCAAGCCTGTCGACACTGATGTTCGACAGGTGCCCGAACCCAGCCCTCGGCTTTTAGCACCCCTGCGTGCTGGCCGGGTTTTTGGAGCGAACATGGCACGTTACGTTGGACCCGCATGTCGTCTGTGCCGCCGGGAAGGCTTGAAGCTGTTCCTCAAAGGCGAGCGCTGCTACACCGAGAAGTGCGCTGTTGAGCGCCGCAACTACATCCCCGGCCAGCACGGCCAGGCCCGTCACGGCAAGGTGTCGGAGTACGGCCGTCAGCTTCGTGAGAAGCAGAAGGTGAAGCGCATCTACGGCATCCAAGAGAAGCAATTCCGCGGCTACTACGAGAAGGCCAGTTCGGCCAAGGGCGTGACCGGCGAGTTGCTGCTGGCGTTCCTCGAGCGTCGTCTCGACAACGTAGTGTACCGCTTGGGTTTTGCCACCAGCCGCGCCGAGGCCCGTTTGCTCGTGCGCCATGGGCACGTGCTCCTCAACGGCAAGGCCTGCGACATTCCGTCGCTGATCGCCCGTGCTGGCGACGAGGTCAAGGTTCGCGATAAGTCGAAGGAAATCGCGCGTATCGTCGAGGCGGTCGAGGCCGTTGACCGGCGCGGCGTGCCGGCGTGGCTCACGCTGGATCGCAAGGGTCTCTCGGGCAAAATTCTGACGCTGCCCACCCGCGGCGACATCACGATGCCCATCGAAGAGCGGCTCATCGTCGAGTTGTACTCGAAGTAGTCCACTCAGGACGCACTTGGCCGGGTGCCCATCGTAAGCGGTGCCCGACTTGGCTGACTGGCTCACTGGTTGCGACTAGTGGGTCGATGAACGCGAGGAGATTCCATGCAGCGGAACTGGAAGAACCTGATTCGCCCGAAGGCGCTCGAAGTTGTCGAGTTGACCGATACCTACGGCAAGTTCCAGGTTGAACCCCTGGAGCGCGGCTACGGTCAGACCCTGGGCAACAGCCTGCGGCGCGTGCTGCTGTCGAGCATCCGCGGTGCGGCCATTACTGGCGTGCGTATGGCGGCGCTGGGCAAAGTGGTGCGCGAGGACGACAACGGCAAGGGCAAGGTTCAGCGCCGGATGGTCGAGCAGATGCAGTCGGCGCTGCACGAGTTCCAGGCGCTTCCCGACGTGGTCGAGGATGTGACGGAGATCGTGCTAAACCTGAAGGAAGTGAACCTGCGCCTTGATGGTGAAGGTCCCGAGCTGATTCAGCTGGTTGCGGAAGCGCCGGCCGGGTCGCTGCCGCTGAGGGTCACCGCTGGTGCTCTGCAAGTGCCTGCGCACCTGGTTGTGCTCAACCCCGACCTGCACCTGATGACGCTCGAGCCTGGTGGCCGCGTCGAAATGGAGCTTAACGTTAAGGAAGGCGTGGGTTACGTCCCTGCTAGCCGCGACGAGGCCGAGGATGCGCCGGTCGACCTGCTGCCCATCGATGCGATTTTCGCGCCGGTGCGTCGGGTCAACTTCCGCGTGACCAATGCTCGCGTTGAGAATCGCACGGACTACGACAAGCTGACACTGGAAGTGTGGACCAACGGCGCGATTGACCCCGAGACGGCGGTCAGTGTTGCGGCGAAGATCATGCGCGACCAGTTGAAGGTGTTCGTCAGCTTCGACGACGAAGAGGACGCCGAGCTCGAAGAGGGCAACGGCGGCGTGCTCGACATCGCTCCGCTGAACGAGAACCTGTGGAAGTCGATCGAGTCGCTCGAATTGTCGGTGCGGTCGGCCAACTGCCTGCAGAACGCCAATATTCGCTGCGTGGGCGAGCTGGTGCAGAAGACTGAGAGCGAGATGCTGAAGACCAAGAACTTTGGCCGGAAGTCGCTCAAGGAAATCAAGGACATCTTGGAGACGATGGGCCTGTCGCTCGGTATGCGCGTCGAGGGTTTCGATCCCGATCGTCCACCGCCGCCGGCCGCTGCGTAGTCGCCCGGGCTTGAATTAGTCGAAGTACGGAAAGGTACACGAGAATAGGCGTACGCAGAACTGAATACGCCACAGAGTCGAGGATATCATGCGTCATAAAGTAAGTGGTAACCGGCTGGGCCGGGAGACCTCGCACCGCAAGTCGATGCTGCGTAACCTGTGCAAGTCGATCATCGAGCACGGCCGCATCGCCACCACCATTGCCAAGGCGAAGGCGCTTCGGACGGTGATCGAGCCCATGGTCACTATGGCCAAGGACGACTCGATCCATCACCGTCGGCTTGTGTTCGCCGAGTTGCGCGACAACAAGCTGGTGAGCAAGCTGTTCAACGAGCTGGCGCCGCGCTTTGCCGCCCGCCCGGGTGGTTACACTCGCGTGCTCAAGACCGGTGCGCGCTCGGGCGATGCCGCCGAGATGGCGATTATCGAGTTTGTGTAGGGGGCGGGCGTAAGGCTGGGGCGCAGTTCTCTGCGCTAGACAGGCTTGCACTTGGTTCTTGGGCAATTGCAATAACAGCGGAGGCTCGGATCGGAAGGTCCGGGCCTTTGCTGGTTTTTGGCACAACTGCAGGGGCGCGATTTGCGGAGCCTGCCGCGGCGTGGCGCGATGGGTTATGGGGTGGTGGGCTCTAACGGATACGGCGGCACTGGGTAGTACGGCCAGAATTCATGAATTTCGATGCAGGCGTCGATGCCGGTGCACGCGCCCCGGCGGCAGATTGTGGCCACCGTGCACTTGTCGAAGTCTTCGCACGTGGTGCCGTCGGCGGCCGTGGTGCGCACGCACTCGCCGCGCAGGCAGTGGGCTTGTAGGCAGGCCCCGGCCCAGAGCGCACATTGGCTGTCGACGCTGCAAAGCTGCTGCGACCCGGGGCCGCTGGCGTCGAAGGGGGGCATGGTGATGCCGTGGACCTTTACAACGGGCCCGCTGACGGGGCTCGAAAAGGTGACTGCAGGGGTAGTAGTTTTCTCCGGGGTCCCTGCCGCGGGCGTGGCGCTGTCGCAGGCGGGAAAGAGGAAGGCAAGCGCGGCCAAGAATTTGAATTGATTGTTTCTCATGGGCTACCTCCTCGGGCGCTCGGTGGGTTGCGGTGCAACCGTGTACGCCTCTCACCGTGATGTGCTGCATAGGCCGTGCCAAGGATGCGGATAGGGTGGCGACGCCACAGGATTCGGTGTACGCAAGCCGTGCCGTTGGCCCGAGGGCTAGGGCGTGATTTGCCCGTGGCGGTGAAATTGCGCGTTTTGGGGCTATTTGGGCCAGGGCGGCGGTGGGCCTACGCCCCTAGCCAGCGGTAGCCAACGTGGCGCACGGTTTGGATGCGGTTGGCCTGCCGTCCGAGCGCAACCCGCAGCCGTCGCACGTGGATATCGACGGTGCGCGCGCTGCCAGTGTACGCATCGCCCCACACGCGCTGCACGAGTTGATCGCGCGATAGCGTGCGCTCGGCGTTTTGGACTAGATAGCGCAATAGCGCAAATTCTTGAGGTGTTATGGTGATGGGGGCGCCATCGACGGTGGCTTGATGGCCCTGAAGATCGAGCGCAAGCGGGCCTGAGCGCAGTGCACTCTCGCGGACGCGCCGCTGGCCGACGAGTCGCTCAACGCGCACGACTAGCTCTTGTGCGGCGAAACCGCGGAGCACGAAGTCAGCGCAGGTGAGGCCCGCCGCGACATGCACATTTTCGGGGTCGAGGACAATCAGCCAAGGGACCCGGGATAGCACTGGGTGATTGGCCAACAGGGTGCCAAGTGGCTCAACGGGCCGTAGCGGCGCGGGTTCGAGCAGGACCAAGTCGGGTGGCAGGGCAATCGGGCAGTCGAGGTAGGTGCCGCGCAACACCCGCGACGTGAGGGCCGCCGGGATGCCAGTGAGGGCGCGCTTGGCGGGCGAGAGCTCGCCGAGTTCTGAAAATAGGAAGATGCGTCGCACGGCGCGCCTTGGTCTGCGGTGGACTTGCCCGCGGCCGCCGCCTCGGCCAGACTCTTGCCGGCTCCGACCGGTTGGGCGCCAGCGAGTTTAACCGATGCACGCCGCCGCGACCAATCCTACCCGGAGTATCACGGGCATTGGGGCCTGGCGTCCGTGGCTATCGGGCTTGGCGAGTGGCCTGCTGCTGTGGGCAATGTATCCTTTGCTGGGGTTGTGGCCTTTAGTTTGGCTTAGTTACGCTCCATTGCTGGCGTGGATCGAGCGCGATCGTCCGCGGCCACGGCAGGCGCTGCTGGTCGGTTGGGTGGTGGGCACGGTGCTGCACGCGGGCGTGTTTTCGTTTCTGGCCTTTACCTTGCGCGAGATGAGCGGGATGCCCGATGCCGTGGGTTGGCTGGTGGTGTTGGGGCATGCCGTGGGCGTGGGCCTGCATCAGGCGGTGTTTGCGGCGTTATTGGCGGCGACGGTCGAACCGCGGCGCGGCGCAGTGCTGCGGGCGGCTCAGACGGGGATTCTGCTGGCTGTATGTGAGTTTGCGTTGCCTTGGCTGTTTCGCTGGTACCTGGGCAACGCGCTGTTTCGTCAGCCGCTGTGGCTGCAGTTGGCCGATGTGGTGGGGGTGATCGGCGTGTCGGCCGCGGCGGTTGCAGTCACCGCGCTGCTGGTGCGTGCGTGGCTTGACCGCAGTTGGCGGCCGCTGCTGGCTGCGGTGATTCTGCTCGGAGTTTGGAGTGGTTACGGGGCGTGGCGCATGAGCCAGGTCGACGCGGCGCCGGCTACGGGGCGCTTTGCGGCCGTGCTGGTGCAGCACAACGCGACGCTAGACGAGAAGCGGGCGCAGGTGGCGGGCAAGCGCTTGGCGATGCTCGATCGGCTGGAGCAGCTGACGACCCAGGCCGAGCGCGACGGCAGATTGCGCAATGTAGACGCGGTGATCTGGCCCGAGGGCGCCTATCCGCTGTTCTGGGTGGCCGACGATGTGACCCCTGGTGCACCCAAAGTGCCGAGTAAGGCGAGCAAAGCGGCGCTGCAGGGCAAGGCACGGCTGCTCGAATTTGTGCGGCAGCTGCCGGTGCCACTGCTTACGGGTGCCCTGCGCCACGACGACCTGCTGTTTCGCGACTCGGGGCATAACTCCGCACTATTACTTGACTCTAGCGGGCAGCGCTGGCTGTACGACAAGCGTATTTTGCTGGCTTTTGGCGAGTATTTGCCGGGAACGGCGCTGTTTCCGCAGCTCAAGGGGGCGATTGAAGGCATCTCGGAGTTTGCCCCGGGGGCGATCTCAGGGCTGGTGCAGCTGGGCAGGGCGCGCGTGCTGGTGAATATCTGCTACGAGGCCCTGTTTGCGGCGTTCTTGCGCGACGAAGTGGGCGATGCGCAAGTGCTTATTAACCTTACGAATGATCTGTGGTTTGGCCCGCCGCCGTCGGGTGAACTGCACTTGATGGTGCAGATGGTGCGGGCGATCGAGCTGCGGCGGCCGTTCGTGCGCAGTACGGTGACCGGCATCAGTGCCTATACCGACGCGGCCGGGCGGATCTTGGGCGAGACGCCAGTGGGGCAGACCGCCGTTTTGCGTGCCGACGTGAAGCTTGCGGAACTGGGCAGTCCGTATCGGTTTTGGGGTGATGCGCCGCTGTGGCTGGCGACGGTGGGCTGCGTGTTGTGGCTGGGATGGCGCTGGCGGCGTCGGGTGGCGATGCCGACGGACTGACCGGGGTTGCCGCACGCAACAGTGGACACGCTTGCGCACCCCGGCGATACTACCGCGCTTTGCTCTGGAGACGGCCATGACGCGATCGACCCCTGCTAAACCCCCTAAAAGCGGCGAACGCCTGCAAAAGTTCTTGTCGCGCTGTGGCATTGCCTCGCGGCGCGCTTCCGAAGAGCTAATTGTGCAGGGCCGCGTTGAAATTAATGGGGTGTTGGCTACCCAGCTCGGCGTGCGCGTCGACCCCTTTGCCGACGAAGTGCGCCTAGACGGCGAGCGGCTAAAGATGCCGACCAAGCGCCTGCTGATTGTGCTGAACAAGCCGGTTGGCTTCTTGTGCGCGGCGAGCGACCCCGAGGGCCGGCCGCTGGTGTACCACTTGGTGCCCAAAGACCAGGCGCTGCGCTCGATTGGCCGCCTCGACTATAATACCGAGGGCGTGCTGCTGTTTACCAACGACGGCGATCTCGCCGAGCGGCTGGGCCACGCGCGCTATGCGGTGCAGCGCATTTACGAGGCGCGGGTGCGCGGCATCCCCAACGAGGAAACGCTGGCCAAGCTGCGGCAAGGGGTGCGGCTTGAAGATGGGCCGGCGCGGGCCGAACAGGTCGACGTGGTCAAGCAAACCGACAGCAATGCCTGGCTGCGGCTGACGCTGACTGAGGGGCGCAACCGCGAAGTGCGGCGTCTGCTCGAGCGCGTGGGCCACCCGGTGGTGCGGCTGCGGCGCGTGTCGTTTGCTGGCGTGACGGCGGGCGGGCTGGCGCTTGGACAGTGGAAGACGCTAGAAGATAGCGAGATTGAGCAGTTGCGTACCCGTGGCCACATCGGTGCGTTTGAACTGCCGCCCGATCCGCGGCGCAAGACGGCCAAGGCGCCGGGGCTGTCGACGGGGCCAGGTCCAAACGAAGTGGCGCCGCGGCGCGGTGCTGGGCGCGGGCAGCCAGTGGGTAGGAAGGTGTTGGCAATCGACACATTGCCGCCACCAAAGCGTCCGTCGCGGGGCAAGCGGCCCGGTGGCGCGGGTGGCAAGGCGCCGCGATCGCCGGGTCTGCCGCCGCCGAGCAGCCGCGGTCGCAAGCGCTAGCTCAGAGGGAATGGCATGAAACCGCAGAAGATTACGTGCGTGGTCGGCGCTCGGCCCAACTTCATGAAGGTGGCGCCGGTGTACTTGGCCCTGCGTCGACGCGGGTTCGACGTGCGCTTGGTGCATACGGGGCAACACTACGACGCGAAAATGTCGCAGATCTTCTTTGACGACCTGGGCATGCCGCGGCCTGACGCGTTCTTGGGCGTGGGTTCGGGCAGTCATGCCGAGCAGACCGCAAAAATCCTTACGCTTTTTGAGCACGATTGTCTGGCGTTTCAGCCCGAGCTGGTGCTGGTGGCCGGCGACGTCAACTCAACGATCGCGTGCGCGCTGGTGGCGAGCAAGCTGGGCGCGGCGGTGGGGCATATCGAGGCCGGCCTGCGCTCGCGCGACTGGGGGATGCCCGAGGAAGTTAACCGGGTTTTGACCGACCACGCCTCGGATTTGCTGCTGACGCCGAGCCCGGATGGCGATGACAATCTGCGGGCCGAGGGGATCGCCGAGTGGCGCATTCGCTTTGTGGGCAACTGCATGATCGATAGCCTGCGCACCCATTTGGAACGAGCGTTACAGCTGCAACCGTGGCTTGAACTCGGGTTGGCGGCCAAGGGCTACGCGGTGGCGACGCTGCATCGGCCGTCAAATGTCGACGAGCCAGGGCAGTTGGCCAAGCTAGTTGCGGGCTTGGGAGCCGTGTCGACGCAGCTGCCGGTGCTGTTACCGATCCATCCGCGCACGCAAAAGCGCATGGATGACGCGGGGCTGGCGGTGCCGCAGGGTGTCAAGCTGGTCGAGCCGATGGGCTACCTCCAGTTCTTGGGGATCATGGCGCAGGCCAAGCTCGTGGTTACGGACTCTGGCGGAATTCAAGAGGAAACGACCGCACTGGGTGTGCCGTGCCTGACGCTGCGGGCCAATACCGAGCGGCCGATTACGATGAGCGAAGGCACGAATACGCTGCTGGGTATCGACCCCGCCAAGTTGGGGCCCGCGGTGGCCGAGATTTTGGCCACGGGTGGTAAGGCCGGGCGCATACCCGACAAATGGGACGGCAAGGCCGCCGAGCGCATCGCCGACCTGGTGCAAAGCGGCTTTGGCACCCTGCTCGAGGCTTCGGCAGCATGAAGCGATCGGTGCGGTGGCTGGCGGCAGTGGTTGGCCTTGCAGCGGCGGCAGCGCTGGCATGGTGGCTGCTGGGCGATGCGGTGCGTCGGCAACCCTGGCAAGCGGCGGCGTGGCTGCCCAAAGATGCCGAAGTGCAGCTGTGGACTGCGCCTTTGGGCGAAGTTTCGGCGGGTGCGCGGGCATTGGCGGGCCGGGTGCAAGGCCTGGGCGGCGTAGTCGATGCGGTCAAGCTGGCGAGCGGCGTAGATTTTGCCGATGCCGATGCTGTCGAGCGAGCGGGACTGCGCGCCGATGCCGGCGTGGCGGTGACACTGTGGCAAGGGGCGGCGTGGGCGGCGATTCCGGTGAATCGTCAGGCGGGTGTGGACCACTTGCTCGAGCAGCTGCTGCGGCGTGGTTACGGCGTGTCGGCGGCCAAGAAAGACAGCCACGGGGCGCACTGGGCGGTGGCCGACCGTTTGGGTAATCGCCCAGATTTCTTGCGGATATGGGATCTTGACGGGGCGGTGCTGCTGCGGCTGCCGCTTGAACCGACACCTACGCAAACTGCCGATGCTGCGCTGGACGCCTTCTTGACGGCGCCCAAGTTGACGGCCGCAGACCTTGGCGATCGGCCCGGAAGTGTGCACGTACGCTGGCAATTGGCAGGGCCGGGTAACCACGCGGCGGCGGTGCGTGCCGCGGGCCATACCGCCTTGGGCCCGGTCGACCTGCTGTTTGGCGGTGTGGTCGAGCGCACGCAGCTTGCGACGCTAGACCTGGGGGCCGATGCGTCGGGCGTGCTGGCGTTGCTGCGGCTGGATGCTGGAGTCGATAAATTAAAGGATATTGCGGATTACCATGCCGGTTTTGTGACCGTGGGCAGCGAGCTCGCGGTGGGCGATCTTCTGCCCGACGAGACGCCACTGCTGCTGCGCTTGCGGGTCAATCCGGCGCTCTGGTCGCTGCTGCCGGCGGCGGTGCAAGACTCGGTGCTGCCCAGCTTTGCCCTGCAGGCGCTGCATCCGGGGCTGAGTGGTATTGATGCTCGCCAGATGCTTGGGGATTTTGATGGTCAGCTGGCAATCGGGCTGCTTGCGGTGGCCGATAGCGTGCCGCTCGACCCCGTGCTCTGGCCGCGCCTCGATTGGCATACGGCGTTGCGACCGTTTGTGATCGCCTCGTTTAAAAGTGACGTAGCGGCAAAGGGTTGGCTCGATAAGCTGCGCGGTGCGGTGCAGGCCAGTGCCCAGTTGGGCGGTGGCGACCAGCTGGTGGCGCATCGGCAAGGGCAGTGGGCGGGCTTTGCGGCAAGCGGGCCCGGAGCGCCGTGGTGGTTGCTGCAGCGCGGGCGGGCGCTGGCGTGGCTGGCTGGGCAGGGTACGGGCGACGACCTGCGGCGGCTGGCCGAGGGCAAATTCCTCACGCTCGACAAGGCGTTCGCGCTCGAAGGCGAGAAACAGCTGGTGGCGGGGACCCAGCATGGCGACGGTCTGCTCGTCGCGACGCCGCGCTTGGTGCGATCGCTGCGGCGGCGAGGAGTTCCAGAGTACGCGACCGGGCTTATCGGCGCGATCGCCAGTGTGGCGGTGACGCTGGAGCTCAATGCCGACGCGCTGCTGCTCAAGGCGACGCTGCGCCCCAGCGATGCCGACACCGAAGTCAGCCCCGACGTACACGGCGCGGGGGAAGTGCAATGACGACGCCGGCTTTGGCCATCGATGCCCAGCAACTTGTGCGGACGTTTGCCGTTGAGGGGCGCGAGATCCGTGCGCTCGATGGCGTGGATCTGCAGGTAAAGCGTGGCGAATTCGTCGCGGTGGTCGGTCGGTCTGGTGCGGGCAAGTCGACGTTGCTGAATCTAATTGGCGCCCTCGACCGCGGCTATACGGGCCACCTGCAGGTGCTGGGGCAGTCGCTGCGTGACCTGCCGGATCGGGCGCTGTCGCAGTTTCGCAATCAGCAAATTGGCTTTGTATTCCAGGCTTTCAACCTTTTGCCTGGCCTCAGCGTGGGCGAGAACGTGATGCTGCCGGCTAGTTTTGGTGCCAAGCTGGACCCCAGCGAGGTGCGGCGGCGCGCCGAAAATCTGCTGAAGGAACTGGGTCTTGGCGATCGTTTTGGTCAGCTACCCAGCCAGATGTCGGGTGGCGAGCGGCAGCGGGTGGCGATCGCGCGGGCGCTGCTTTTGGCGCCGCCGCTGCTGGTGTGCGACGAGCCGACCGGCAGCCTCGATGGTCTGACGACCCAACAAATCCTTGGAATCTTAAAGGATACCCGCGATCGTCACGGCACGGCGCTGGTCATCGTCACCCACGACCCGGCGGTGGCGGCGACGGCGGACCGCACGGTGGTGCTCGATAGAGGGCGTATTCTGAAGCAAGATGTTGACTTGCAAGCAGGTGCGGCATGAGAGCGCGGCGCCTTTTGAGCCTCATTGGCCACAACTTGCGCGCGTCGTGGGTCCGCACCGCCCTCGCCATGGTCGGCATCGTCGTCGGCACCGGCTTACTGACGTTTTTTGTCGGTTTGGGCCAGGGACTGCGCGAGAAAGTTCTCGAAAAGATCTTTCCGGTCAACCAGCTCGAGATCGAGGCGCGCACGGTGCAGCTCTTTGGCGTCGAGCAAGTGGTGGGCCAAGAGCCGCTCGACGACGCGCGGGTGGCGCAAGTGGCCAAATTGCCGGGTGTAGTCGCTGCCTTCGGCAAGCAGAAGTCGGCATTTCCGGCGCGCCTGTGGGGCGGCAAAGAGCTTTTGGGCTACAACCTGTTTACCGAAGCGTTTTTCGACGGCATCCCGGCCGCCACGGTGCGCAGCGAACTCGAGAGTTTTGAAGATGTTGCAGCCAAGCGGCGCCACACCGCCAGCGCCAAGTCGGCGCGGTGCGAGGTTGACCTCGACTGCCGCTCGGGCCAGGGCTGCCGCGACGGCGTGTGCGAGCCGATCATCTGGGCCGACC
>CAISBR010000179.1 GCA_903883645.1 uncultured Myxococcales bacterium
CACCGCCAACGGCGGCTGCAGCGCCAACGGCACGTGCACCAACAGCGTGGGATCGTTCAGCTGTGCCTGCAAGACCGGCTTTACCGGCGACGGCAAGACCTGCACCGACATCAACGAGTGCTTGACGGCCAACGGCGGCTGCGCGGCGACCGCAACCTGCACCAACACTTCAGGATCGTTCAGCTGTGCCTGCAACGCCGGCTACACGGGCGACGGCAAGACGTGCAGCGACATCAATGAGTGCTTGACCAACAACGGTGGCTGCAGCGCCAACGCCACGTGCACCAACAGCGCGGGATCGTTCAGCTGTGCTTGCAAGACGGGTTACACGGGCGACGGCAAGACCTGCACGGACGTCAACGAGTGCTTGACCAACAACGGCGGCTGCAGCGTCGACGCCGACTGCACCAACACCGCGGGATCCTTCACTTGTGCCTGCAAGAAGGGCCTGACCGGCAACGGTTTGACCTGCTCGCCCGACGGCTGCGCCGATGGCACCCGCGAGGGCTTCGTCGCCGCCAGCACCTTCCCGAATATCGCTGGCTGCTCAGGCGGTTGGAGCGTGGCCGGCCTTCTGCCCAGCACCGCAGCCAAGTGCGCCCTGGGCGGTGGCAACAGCGGCAGCAACCCCAACGGCACGGGCTGCAGCGCCGCCGACCTTTGTCAAACCGGCTGGCACATCTGCGCCACCGCCACACAGGTCAAGAACGCTTCGCCCACGGGCACTTGCACTGGTGTGACCGCGACCGGCGCGGCCTCGCTGTTCTTCGCCACCTTGCAAAGCGGCCCCGGCAGCGGCACCTGCGACGCCGCCAGCACCAACGATATCTTTGGTTGCGGCAACTTGGGCGCGGCACCCGACCCCGGCACCTGCGCGCCGCTCAACGCCTTTGGCAGCAACGTGTGTGGCGCCCTCTCGGCCCCCTGGTCGTGCCCAAGCAGCAACGGCGGCTTTGACGAGGCGGCTACCGTGGTAAAGCCCGGCCCGCTGGCAGGTGGCGTGCTGTGCTGCCGTAACTAGCGCCCCGCTTTGTCAATAGCCACAACTTGGAGTACACGCTGTGCGAGCCCGAGCCGCCTTGGC
The DNA here is from genome assembly GCA_903883645.1 of uncultured Myxococcales bacterium. GTDB lineage: Bacteria > Myxococcota_A > UBA9042 > UBA9042 > UBA9042 > SXRM01. Next base: position 1,085 of record CAISBR010000179.1, read on the forward strand.
GCTCGGGGAGGGCGACGATGACGCGAACGAGTTGGGTTACGCTGGCGCTTGCGACGCTGTGGGCAATGCCCGCACAGGCCGACGAGGGGATGTGGACCTTTGACCACTTCCCCAAAGAAACAGTGCAAAAGGCATACGGTTTTGAACCCGCCACCGCTTGGTTAGACCAGGTGCGCCTGGCTTCGGCGCGCATTGCGGGCGGCTGTTCGGCCAGTTTTGTCTCGGCCGACGGGTTGGTGATGACTAACCACCACTGTGCGCACTCGTGCATCCAGCAATTGTCGACAAAAGACAAAGACTTCGTGCAGGCAGGCTTCTACGCTGCCACGGCCGCGGCCGAGGTGAAGTGCCCCGAAATCGAGATTAATCAGCTCGTTGGCATCGACGATGTGACCGCGCGGGTCAACGAGGCGACCAAGGGCAAAGACGGCGCCGGGTATGCCGAGGCGCAAAAGGCGACGACGGCCCGCATCGAGAAGGACTGCCAGTTGAGCGAGAGTTTACGCTGTGAAGTCGTTAGCTTATACGGAGGTGGTCAGTATCATCTGTATCGCTACCAGCGCTACCAAGATGTGCGGCTCGTCTTCGCGCCCGAGCTGGCGATCGCTTTTTTTGGCGGCGACCCCGACAACTTCGTATTTCCGCGCTACGACCTAGATGTATCGTTCTTGCGGGTCTATTCGGCTGATAAGCCCGCAAAAATGGCCAACTATTTTAAGTGGTCGGCCGCCGGTGCCAAAGAGGGCGAGTTGACCTTTGTCTCAGGTCATCCCGGCGGCACCGACCGCCAGCTTACCGCGGCGGAGCTCGAGTACCAGCGCGACGTGGCCCTGCCTGAGAAGCTGTTAACGCTGGCGCAGTTACGTGGCCTGTTGACACAGTACCAAGAGCGCGGTGCCGAAGAAAAGCGCGTGGCGACCCACGACCTCTTTGGCGTCGAAAACGGCTACAAGGCCTTGCGGGGTCGCTGGTCGGCGCTGCTCGACAAGGCTTTTTTCGCCAGCAAAGTCGCAGAAGATCAAGCCCTGCGCGACCAGGTGGCGAAAGATCCTGGCAAGCAGCAAAAGTACGGTGCGGCGTGGGATGCGATTGCCAAGGCCGTGGCCGAGCAGAAGAAGATTCGCTTGCCCCTGCGCTATATTGCATGGGGTAGCGGTTTTTCTGGCCGCCTGTTCGGCCATGCTCGCATGCTGGTCCAGGGCACTGAAGAGCTGACGCGGCCTAACGAAAAGCGCTTCGAGGAGTATCGCGACACCGATCTGCCGCAGCTACAGCAGCGCCTGTTTAGCAAGGCGCCGATCTACCCGGCCCTCGAGATCGAGAAACTGACCTTCAGCCTGACCAAGATGCGCGAAGAGCTGGGCGCTGACGACGCTTTTGTCAAGAAAGTGCTGGGCAAAGAGTCGCCGCGCGAACTGGCCACCCGGCTGGTGCAGGGCAGCAAGCTGGCCGATCCCGAGGTGCGCAAACTTCTGTGGCAGGGCGGCAAAGCGGCGGTCGTGGCCGACAAAGACCCGCTGCTCGAGCTGGCACGCCTGGTTGATGCGGACAGCCGCGCTTGGCGCAAGCGCTTTGAAGAGGGAATCGAGCCGGTAATCAAGAAGAATTCAGAGCTTATTGCCAAGGCCCGCTTCGAGACACAGGGTACCAGTCGCTATCCTGACGCCACGTTTACCCTGCGCCTCTCGTACGGCTCGGTGCAGGGCTACGAAGAAAATGGCAAGACCATCAAGCCCTTTACCACCTTTGGCGGCGCCTTTGACCGGGCCACCGGCCGCGACCCGTTTGCGCTGCCGACCAGCTGGCTCAAGGCGCAGGCGAGCCTAGACTCAAAGACGCCCTTCAATTTTTGCACCAGCAACGACATCATCGGCGGCAATTCGGGCTCGCCGGTCATCAACAAGAATGCCGAGGTCGTGGGCCTCATCTTCGACGGCAACCTGCAGTCACTGGGTGGCGAGTACGGCTTCGACGCGACCGTAAATCGAGCGGTGGCGGTGCACAGCGAGGCGTTGATTCAGGCGCTTAGCAAGATTTACGGGGCCGAACGCGTGGCCAAAGAGCTGCGGGCTGCCAAGTAGCTCCACTTGAACCCAGAGAGACCCATGAACCGCGCATTTTGCTTAGGTAAACGTGCTGTTGTGTTCACGGCTTGCGTGCTTGTCGGCGCGTGTCAGCCGCGGCCTGCGTCAGAGCCGCCCAAAACGGTAAACGCCGAGCCGAGTGGCGAAGAGCGCGACAATCCGGAGGCCGCCACTGCGGCCACGGCCCTAGCTGTCGCGGTCACGGCTGCTACGCTGCCGCACGAAGCGACGCCGATTGCCACGGTGCCGCCGCCCCCTAAGCCTGAGGCGCCCAAGCCGCCGCGGCCCAAGCTGCAGGTGCTGGTGAGCGAGACCGCCGCCGATGACCCAGCCAAGCAACTCCTCATCGGCTATGAGCGCCTCGGAAAGTCAAAGAAGTCGGAACATATCGACCTCAATACCGACCGAAATGCTGTCGAGTTTCCAGCATCGGTCACCAGTGCCAAGCTGCGCGGGGTAAAGGTCGCGGCAAGCGAAGGCGCGGGCAGGGCGCGTGCGCTCGAAGTCGAGTTCAACCTGCAAGACCAACGTGCCGAATTTGCAGGTTGCAGTGCCAAGGCCGCGTGTGGCTGCGAAGGTGCGATTCCGTATGCGTATGTCAGTCTGTCGCAACAACTGCCGACCGATGCGCACCTCGACCAGTTCCCGAGTCTGTCGTTTTGGGCCCGCAGTCCAGAGTCCTATCAACTGCATATTATTCTTAGCTGTTTTGTAGAGCCGCGCCCGCTAGATACCCTCGCGCCCAGCAATGGCTATCTCGACGAAGCGCACACGCAAATCGACCCGTGCTGGCACGCGCAGCGCGTCGAGCTCCCCTTGTCCGACCCAATCGACATTCGCGGCGACAACGTGTGGCATCGCTATCAGTTTCGCATCGCCGATGTGCCGCCAAGCGAGCCCGTTACGCTGATGGGCGGCGGTCTGATGGTCTGCAGTCTCGACAAGGTCAACCATGTGGTCTACGTCTTGAAGAAGAGTCACCCGCCGCAACTAGGCGAGTACCCCAAAGACCAGGGCATCGTGCAGTTCGACAACTTAGAGGGGCTTACCAAGTAGTCCGTGACCCGGCAGTGACGCGATTGTGTCGCTCCAGGGTTATGCAACTGCGCAAGCATGTTACTTTGTTCCTCTGCGCGGCCATACTTCCGCCCGCCACGGTGCGGCAGTTCGCGCGGGGGAGTCCCCTATGGCGACTGCCGAAACTGGCCCACGCCGTTGGCAAGCAAGTCTATACGCGCGTGCGGGATTGTTCCTTGCACTGGGTGCTGCCAGCTTTGTAGGCGCGATGGCCGTCCTATCGGCCGCGTCGGTAGAAGAGAGCGTTGACCGCCTGCTAGCCGAGCGTCTTGACCTAGCACGCACCGTTGGTGCCTTTGTCGAAGCCAGATTACTAAGTGATCTCATGCGGCTCAGTGCCATTGCCTCGGCGCCCGACGATGGCCGGGATGGGCTACAGCTCGCGCTGCAGACCGAACGTGGTGTCGGCAGCTTCAACGGCGGCGCGCTGTTTCTGGACGCCCGCGGTGAGCCGCTTGTCGGGCTACCCGTGCCCTCTAGCACGAGCTCCGCGTCGCTCAACCTTCGCATGTTGGCCGCTCGCGCCGACCACGAGACTGGGCTTGCGGTCTCTACTGTGATCCAGTCTGGCACGCCGCCGCGCCCCACCTTGGCCCTGCTGCGCCGTGTCGAGATGCCTGCGCCTGCCGTTCGGTATGTCGTCGGCCTCCTCGCGCTCGACCGTGGCGACGTGCTGGGGCCCTTGCTTCGGGCCCATGCCAAGGCCGACACCGTTATCGACCTGGTCGACAAACAAGGCGTAGTGGCCGCGAGCACAGTGCCCGATCGGCTGGCACTATCCGGAGATCACGGCGAGGCGCTGGCCCGCGCGATCGCCGCAGGGCGTGGTGTCCAGGGGCGCTGCCATGGTTGCCATAGTGTTGCCAAAACGCAGAATCTACAGCGTGTACAATATATTATGGCGTTCTCACCGATGCCAAGTCTCGCGCTTGGGGTCACGGTGCTGCAGCCCGAGCGCGATGCCCTTGCCCCGGCGTTTGCTTTGCAGCGGCGGTTGCTCGTGCTCGGCGTGTCGTTCGTTGCCCTTTTTCTCCTCTTTGCGGGCCTCTCCGTCCGCAGCGTGGTCGACCCGATCAAGCGCTTGACAGGGGCCGTGCGGCGCCTTGACACCCCAGATGCCGCCCAAGGGCAGGGTGCGATTCCCGCCTTTGGCAGCGACGAAGTGGGCGAACTTGCGCAGACGCTCGACCGCTGGCACACGGGTACACGCGAATCCCTGCGCCGGGCCGAAGATAGCCAAGCGGCCTTGCACAGCGAGATGGACAGTACGCGCGAGATCTTGCAAGCGCTTGAACAAATCGCTGGCCTCTATCCCGCCGGCGTCGACCTGCACGGTATTGCCGAGCGGTCCCTAAAAAGTCTTTGTACTCTGCTGGGTTATCCGAGCGGGGCACTGCGCCTGCAACTAGCTGGGGTCGAGGCTCAAGCCTGCTGCGGCCTGCACGAGGCCGACCTCGTCAGCCTGTTTGCTCGCCACGCCCCATTCTTGCCTACCGCCAGCGAGGGGCCGAACCGCCTCGCAATTGCGCCGCTCGAGTATCACCCCGCGACGCGTTTCGGCGTTGTTGGCCGTCATACCGTGCCGCAAGGCCTTGTACTCGACTTCGTCTTGCAGGGTCGCGAGCAGGCCGCACAGAGCCAGAATCGCTGGCTAGTCAGCTTGGTGCACCACATCGGTATTGCAGCCACCACCCGGATTCTGCACGACCGCGAGCAACAGCACACCCGGCAGCAAGAGCGCCTGCTGCATCAAGTTCTGCGTGCCCAAGAGGACGAACGCCGGCGCATTGCCCGCGACCTGCACGACACCGTCGCCCAAGACCTGGCCGCTCTTCGACTCGAGCTCGAGCGTCTGAGCCACCGCGCCGAAGCGCACCAACTGAGTCAAGCCCTGCTGGGCCTAGAAAGGCGCACTTCTGACGTGCTCGCGGCGGTGCGGCACACCCTCTTTGATCTGCGCCTAACCGTGCTCGAAAACGTGGGCTTTGTTGCGACGTTGCAGTCCATGCTCGAACGTCTTGAGCGCGACCACGGCGTCCGCGGGATCCTCGCCGTCCATGGAGTGGAGCGCGAACCCCCCTACGAAACTGCCGTGGCTCTCGTGCGAATCGTACAAGAATCGATACAAAATATAGTGTTACACGCCAACGCTCGCTTTGTCTCGCTCACCTTGACCTACCGCGCCGGCGAGATTGCGCTTCTGCTCGAAGACGATGGGCAGGGCTTCGACGCCCAAGTCGCCCATCGCGGCAACAGCTATGGTTTTGGCACGTTGGGGATGCTAGAGCGGGCACGCCTGGTCGGTGGTCACCTGCAGATCGACTCCACGTTGGGCGAGGGCACCAGCGTTGAAGTCCGCGTGCCCCTGCCCGCCGCGCCTTGTGAATCGCCGAAGGAGACACTATGACGACCCGAATCGTGCTGGCCGATGACCATACCGTCTTGCGCGTCGGGCTCCGTGCGTGGCTCGAAGACCAGGGGGGGCAGTTTCAGGTGGTTGGAGAAGCGTCGGACGGTGAGCAAGCGATCACCCTCGTCGAGCAGCTTCGCCCCCAGCTGCTTGTGCTTGATCTCTCGATGGCGGGGCTAGGAGGCCTTGAAACTACGCTTGAATTGCGCCATCGCGGCAATCGTACGCCGATCTTGGTGCTCACTCAGTACAGCGAGCCCGCCGTGCTGCGGCGCGTCCTCGAGGCCGGGGCGAACGGCTATCTGCTCAAATCCGCCCGAGGCGACGACCTCTTGTCCGCCGTTCGAGCCGTTGCCGCGGGCGGGATGTGGCTCGACCCCGCGGTGGCCGGCGCACTCGTCAACCGCGCTTTAGGTCGCGACGAGCCGAGTGGCGACGAAGAGGTCTTTGAGCACCTGACCCCGCGTGAGCGCCAAGTACTCAAACTTGTAGCGGAAGGGCTTTCGAACAAGGAGATCGCCTCTGCCATGGATGTCGCCGTCAAGACCGTCATGGCCCACCGCGCCAACCTGATGGACAAGCTGGGCATCCACAACCACTCCAAACTCGTCCAGCTCGCGATTCGCCTCGGCTTGCTGCAAATCGGCTAGTCATCCGCAAAGCATGTTTATTTCCAACATAGTATACCGTCTCAGCCCAACGTCGCGACCTGAAAGCTCCCTAGCGCCTCTGCCGCCGCCGTTGGCAATTTGCCTCACCCCCGCCACGGTCGCGCACCTTCGCGAGCCCAAGCCGCGCCCAAAATTGCGCATATTACAGATATAATTCGGGCGCTTTTGCGCCTATAGCACCTTAGCGGCTCGCCGTGCGATCAAAGCTGCGGTCTCGCTTACCCGTACCGCGTGCTTTGGGCGCGTGGCACCCCGGTCGGCGCCCCATATCACGCCAGAGCGCCGCCCATCCCCGCCAACAACCTCCGTCGGTCGACGAAAAGCAACTACATAACAACCACTTATAGGTCTAGCTTCCGCAAGCCGGCATTGGGCGATCGCGTCGGAACCGCCCTCTCCCACCAACCCCCGCGCACGCATCGCTCCTGCGCCATCAAGCACTGTCATCGGTGGCTTTAGCGGCACATCAACTTGATATTCCTGCTAAATATAGGCTGGTCTGCCCCAGTCGACCAGGGGCGCGTGCCGCCAGTCGCCTGCCCCAGCTCGGTGACACGTCGGCAACGTTTAGCGATAGTGCTTGACACCCACCCCGACTATCCCTAAGATGCCGCCCCACCGAGACGCCTGCGCGGCGACTCGAAGCGAAACGAAAAGCACCAGCGCGGGGGAAGTCTCATCGACTGACCCTGTAACCGCCTCGGACTCTTTCGTTGCACCGTATAGGTCGTTCGCTCTTTGAAAACTGGATAGCAAGCAAAAGACGCGTTTGTGGGTTCACAACAATGTCGCGTTTCGAACGTAAGTTCGGGGCGTGAAACATTTATCAGAGAGTTTGATC
>CAISBR010000180.1 GCA_903883645.1 uncultured Myxococcales bacterium
CTGCGTACGGGCGGCTGCGGACTACACCAGGCTCCGGCGGACACATCGCCGGGCCGAAGGCTGGCCGGGGGTTGGACATGGCCCCGGGGGGCGCCCATGGGCTGCGAAAGCGGCCGGCGGGCGTCGGTGTGGTGGTGCGCCCGGGGCCGTGAGGTCCCTGGCGCTGCGGTGGGGCGGATGGGCTGGGCGGATTCCTGGCCGTTAGGCCAAGGTGTAACCTCTCGCAAGGACAGGCTTTTTGGCAGGACCCGCGCAGCCCGGCACCCCCCAAGAATCCAACGAACGGACAGATCCGCAGAGCCCGCGTAGGCAAGCAACCGCAAAACAATCCAAGTAATCAGCTAGTCCGCAGAACCCGCGCAACCAAGCAAGCCCATGAATCCAGCTAGTGAGCTAGGTCGCCAGGGCCCAAGTAATCAGCCAAGTTGCGTCCGCGCAACTTGGTCGCGAAACCGGACGTAACTCGCAGGGCGGAGGCGCGGGCCGGCCGCAGGCCGAGCCCGTCGAACTACTTGTTGGTCAGGGCCCCGTTGGCGTGATGGCCGCTGAGCCACCACCAGCGCCCGGCATGGGCCGCCACGTTCCGGGCGCGCCAGGGCTCGACACCTATCCGCGAGAGGGCTTTGTAGACTCCGCGAGGGTGTTTCCACAGCTTGAACTGCCCGAACCGCAGTCGTCGTCGCGTCCATCGCTGCAGGTCCATGGCCGTGCCCTGCCAGTCGACATGACCCAAATAGCCATGCCAGCCGCGCAAATACACGCTAAGGCGCTGGATTATGTAGCCCATGCTGCGCCCGCTGTTCCGATGGGTCAGCAAGCGCATCTGCGTCTTGAAGTTGGCGACCGACTTGTCGGCAATCATCGTCCGCGCCTGGCCTTTGTGCACGCGTAGCGTGAAGCTAAGAAACTTGCGCTCTCCGACCGGCGCCACTGCACACTTTTCCTCGTTGACTTGCATCGACTTCGTCGAAGAGCGCGTTGGCCAGCATCGGCGAAAGCGGACCGCCCTGTGGCGTGCCCTCCTCGCGCGCCATGACCACGCCGTTTGCCATCGCTCCGGCCGCCAGTTGGCGCCGAATCAGGCGCAGCAGGTGCTTGTCGTCGATCCGTTTGGCCAGTCGCTCCATCAAGATGTCGTGGTTGACCCGGTCAAAAAACTGCGCAAGCTCAAGGTCCACGACCCATGTCCGACCTTCTTGCACAAACTGCGTGGCGCACGCGATAGCATCGTGAGCGCTGCGGCCTGGCCGAAAGCCGAAACTGTACGGCGAAAAGGTTGGGTCGAAAATCGGCTGAAGTACCTGCAAAATCGCCTGTTGCACAAAGCGGCGGATTCGCCCACACCCCGAGCCCGCCGCCAGCGACGCCGCCCAACCACACAAATTACTAGCAAGTATTTACGCTACCCCGACCACCGCGACCACCGCTACAAGCGCTGCTCACGGTCCATACGCCGCAGCTCCGACGCCATGCCCAGCGACTCGAAAATCCGCCGCGCCTGCTCCGCATAGTGCTGACTACGCTCCGGAAGTGCCCGGCTCGCATCGTAGTACGCCACCCCCGTCTCCCAGCGGTTGGGCGACCGCTCGAGCAGGTCAATCGCCTCGCGAAACAGCCGGTCTGCCGCGGCCTTGCGTCCCTCGTAGGCGGCCAAACGCGCGGCGACGCGCAGCGCAGGGCCACGTAAGTACGGAAATGCCTTGCCAATCCACCGCGCCCGCCGACACGCCTGTCGCGCTATCCGCAAAAGCGTCGACCGCCGCACCGAGCGCGCCTGATTCTCGAGCGCAAACAGCGCCGCCTCCGCCACTGTAACCCACGCACACTGCAAGAACGGCACGCCCACCAAGTAGCGCGACACCGCCTCGTGGGTGCGCACCGCCATCCCCGCGGACCGCTCAACATGCCCCTCGCGCACCGCCACCGTGCTCATATGCATCAGCGTGGCCACCGTATTCGCCAAATCGCGTGCCCGCGCCGCCAGCTCTAGCGCCCGTTCGTGCGACTGCAGCGTGCTCGCCTCGTCCGCTTGCCCCAGCATCCACCGGCACAGCGGAATCCAGGTATGCGCCCAGCCCTGATGCATCACCGAGTGAATCTCGTCGCCGGTCTTGCCCAAGTCCTCGTAATGCCGCAGCGCCGCAGGCACATCGCCGCGCATAAAGTGCGTGGTGGCCAGCAGCATCACTGCGGTCTGCATCTCCCACATCTCGCCAATGGTGCGCAGCGTGCGAATACCGTCGCCCAGTAGCCGCTCAGCCCGCGCCAAGTCGTTCTGGAACATGAACGTAGTGCCCAGGCGCATCACCGCCACGCCCTCGGCCACGGGGTCCCGCGCCCGCCGGCCCAGGTCGACCGCTTCTTCGCACCAGCGCGCCGACCGCGACAACATGCCGATGCCGAACAGCAGCACACCGTAAAAACTCCACGCGAGGGCGCGGTCGCCATCACGGGGCAGCCGCCGCGCGATGTTGATCGCGTGCATTCCCGCCCACATCACCCGCGCCACATCGATGAAGTAGTACATGCGAATCAGCGCGAACATCACATCGGCGCGCTTTTGCAGGGTGGGGTCCACCTCGGTCGGCTGCGCGTGGCCAAACGTCGACCAGAACAGGTGCAGCCCATACTGGCCCGCCAACTGCACGCCCAGTTGCACCAAGTTCTTAGGAGGGTTTTGGCCATACAGGCGCAGCGCAGTTTCGAGCTCGTCGGTGGCACCGTCGGTATCGCCCTGCTCTTGCAGCACACGCCCAAGACTCACATGCACATCCGCCTGGGCGATTCGAGTGGTGGCGCGAGCCAGCCCATGCTGCAGCAGCTCGCGGGCCCGCTCGTACAGCCCCGCCTGACGCGCAGCCGCAGCCGCTTGATCTTCGATCGCCGCCACGAGCGCTTGGTCTTGATCCCGCACCTGGGCATCGCCATCGCTCTGGGCCAGACGGGTTTCTAGAATGCGCAGCACCGTCTCAAAGTGGCGCATCGCATCGTGATTTGCGTGCAGTTCTAGAGCTTTACGACCCGCCAACACCCCGTAGTGCAGTGCTTTGTCGTGGTCGTTGGCCTGCAGCCAGTGGTAGGCCAGCGCATCGATGTCCTTGCCCGCAAGCCCAGTTGGCCCCTGCGCTTCAAGCGCCTCGGCAAGTCGGCGATGCAGCGGCCCCTGCTGTTCGGCCGGCAGGTAGTGGAGCAGCACTTCGCGCACGCGGTTGTGGTAGGGCTCGAGCCGGTCCGTATCGCTGTCGCCCGTGCCGCGCAAAAGCCTAGCCGATCGAAGTCTTAGCAGGGCTTGGCGCGCGCCGATAGCCAACCCCGCCGCCGCCAGCGCCACGCCTTGCGCCACCGGCCGACCAGCCACGGCCACCGTCTGCAACAGCCGCTGGGCATCATTCGGCAACTTGGCAACGCGGTTGCGGATCAGCTGCTCGAGCGACACCTGCACCGAGCTAACTGACGACGCTCCCTGCGCGATACGCTCGTCGCGGTTGCGCACCAGCTCGACCACATACAAAGGGCTACCGCGGGCATCGGCGGCGACCATCTCGGCCCGCTCGGCGGCATTGACGATATCGCCAAGCATCTGTGAGGCAAGGGCTTTACACGCGGCGTGCGACAGTGGCTCCAGGTCGATGGTGTCGACCGGCAGGGGCCCATTGCGGTCCGGCCCCAGTCTGCGCAGTGCCAGCAGCGCCGGACTCGGCGCCCTGTCGTCGTTGCGATACGCCAGCACAAGCAGCACTGGGGGCGCGTCTGGCGGCTCGAGCAGGGCTTCAAGCAGCTCGACCGAGTCGAGGTCCGCCCACTGCAAGTCATCGAAGAACAGCACCCACGGCCGCTGCGTGGCCAGCACACGCAATAAGAACCGCAGCGCGGCAAAGGCCCGCCTGCGCACGGAACGGCTGTCGACCGCCTCCACGCCGCGCTCATCCATCGCCTTTGCTACCGCCGGTACGCGCAACAAGACGGGGAAGATCTGGGCCAGTACCGCCCATTCTGCGGGCTGCAGCGCCATAAGGTCGGCCGCGGGCAACGCCAGCAACTGCCGTGTCAAATTGTCGATTAGCGCATCAAACGCCTTGTACGGCAAGGCTTCGCGCTCGTGGCAGCGCCCCACAAGCAGGGCCAGGGGCGTGCCGTTCTCTTGCTGCAGCCGCACAAATTCTTCGAACAGCGCGGTTTTGCCAATGCCGGCGGCCCCCCGCAAGTGCACCGCCACCGCTTGGCCGGCGCGGGCCCGCGCCAAGGCCCGGTCGAGCGACTCCAAGTTGTCGTGCCGGCCGACAAAGCGCTCAACCCCTCCTTCCGCCATCAGCTCACTCGACTCTGGGCGCACCCCGAGCAACCGCAGCACGGTAGCTCCGTCGGGCCGCTGCACCGGGTCGGGATGCAGCAGCCGCATCGCTAGGTCGGTAAGGTCTTGCGGCGCAGTCGGATTCCAGCGCAGCGGATGCACGCTGGGCCCTTCTTGCTTCGCCGCCACCAGCTGGATCCAACGCTCTTGCTCGAACGGAAGATGCCCAGTTAAGGCCTCGTACAGCATCACGCCGACCGCATACCAATCCGACGGCGGCCCCGCGGGCCTGCCCAGACTCTGCTCGGGCGACATGTAGGCCGGCGTACCACTAATCGCACCGTGCAAGACGTCGTCGGCCTGATGCGGACGGGTATCGCTGGCTAAGCCGAAGTCGAGCACAACCAGCCGGCCACTGGGCTGGACCATCACGTTCGAAGGTTTGATATCACGGTGCATTTTCCCGGCGAGGTGGATCGCGTGCACCCCAAGCGCCAGCTGCCGCAGCGCAGCCCACAGCCGCTGCGGGTCAAACTGCGGCGCCCGCACACCGCGGCCTACCCGGCCAAGCGACGGGCCCGCGGCAAGGCTTGCGGCGTCTGCGGCATCCAGAGTCTCGTCACCGGGCGACACTTGGGCATATGGCGCGGACTCCATGCTCACTTTGGTAGGCGCCGTAAGCGCATCCGCGTCGCCGGCCTCTCCTTTGAGCCACCTCATGAAGTCGACGCCCTCGACCAACTCCATCGTAAAGAACCAAGCTGGCTCCGCCGCGACAAGATCGTACAGAACCACCAAGTTCGCGTGGCTGGCGTCGGCTAGGGTGCGAAACTCCGCTTTCAGCTTGTAGATGCTCTCGGGGCTCAGGCTCGACAAGACCTTGAGCGCCACGTCCATACTCCGTTCGGCATCCCAAACGTGGTACACGACGCCCATACCGCCCTGACCCAAGCGTCGGCGCACGTGATAACGCGAGTTTCCAGCGAAGTCGCCAACGGCGTCCGTCATCGCGCACCTGCCTCCCGCAGTGCAATACTTGGCGCAAGATCGGTGCACGGGGAATGCGAACCCGACCGGCCAAGTCTGCTAGGTACCACAAAACGGGAAAACTCGGAACTAAACAACACGCAGAACGAGCACCCGCTGCAACAAGTTGGTAAGCGGTTCTAGTTGTGCGATCGGACGCTAGTTCAGCCCCACGGCAACCGACGCGCAGCCCACCGTCAGGTGCACCGCCGTCACGCCGATCAGTGTGCCGTGGCGGCGATACAGCCAACCAAAAAGCAAGCTAGCCACAAACGTGATAAGTGCGAACTGCAAAGATACGTAGAGGTGGTAAATGCCAAACAGCGCAGAGGTGAGCACCACCGGCGTGGCGGGCCGCGCCTCAGGCATCAGCCGTGCCAGCGACCCCTGGATGACACCGCGGCCGATCAGCTCTTGCAAGAAGCAATGCGCAGGGTACAGGGCAAAAAATAGCGCTGTCTCAACAGTAGAATAGCTAGACAGTGACCCCCACGCGAACAGCGACGCCCCCGCCGGTCGCGACGCCGCGGCATACGCCACCAACGCCGCAATGACCACGCCCGCGGTCAGCATCGACTCTTTCAGACTTTTCTTCGCGTTACGACGGGTCAAGCCGAAGGTCGCGATCGGCATCCGCTGCCGCCACGCAAACCAGGCAATCGGCGCGAAGGTCAGGAGCAAGAAGCCCCACGACAGCAGCATCTGCATCGACGGCAGCAGCCCCGGGTGAATCAGCCGCGTCACCGCGCTCGAGATGCCGTAGAGGGCCATCGTCACCGTAAAGAACCGCGCCAGGTCGACGCGCAGCCGCGCTTGCTCGATCTCCGCCTGCATACTCGTAACATGTCGGTCGTTGAGGTCGCGCATCCGCTGAATCACAGCCGTAGCCACCGCTGCGGTCAGGCGTTGCCCAAGCCGCACCCCCTCGGCATCGGCATCGAGCTCGCTGTGGTGGATCGCAAGCACCGCACACGGCTGCTCGGCCATCACGGTTGCCGAAGCCGGATGCCCGTCGATAAACGACATCTCGCCGAACACCGAACCCGGCCCTAGCTCCTTGATGCGAAAGAACTGCGCCTCCGCCTCGGTCGCAACTGCGCTCCCCTGCCCGGTCTGCACGCCCTTGAGCACTGCGACCACACCGTCGAGCACCACAAACAGCGACTGCGAAGCCTGCCCCTCGCACAGAATGCGCTCGCCCGCCGCACAACGCCGCAGGTGACCCAGCTCTACGAGCCGCTGCAGGTCGTTGGGCTCCAACCGCCCTGCCCAGTCGACTCGGCTAAGCCGCAACGCCACCGCGGTCGGGTCGTCGAGCCAAGCAGACCAGCCGCCCGAATCGGGTCGACCTGCGGCGCGGACCGGTGCAACCGGGGCTTGGTGGTGTGGCTCAGCGTTGCCCATGGATCGAGGCTAACGTAGACGCAGCCATCTGCCAAATTCGCCGCACCGCACGGACGAATTCGGGCTGCGATGCGCTCGCCAGCCGTCGCCAAGCGCGCTACGATAGTGGCGGCCTCACCCCCACACCCAGGAGTCGGATGCGCATCGCAGTCCTGTCGACCTACACGCACCCCACGCGGCAGCCGATCAAAGAGCCTTCGGTTATGCAATCGGCTGTTCCCGAGCTGATTGCCGGCCTGTGCCCGGCTGAGGCTGAGATCGAGCTCTACAACGAAAAAGAGTGCGAAATTCCCCTGGATCGCCACTGGGATCTGGTGTTTTTTTCGTATCTGCATTCGTACTACGAGCATACCAAGGTGCTATCGACCCTGCTGCGACAGCGCGGGATCAAGACCGTGGCGGGCGGGCGCCATGCGGGCCATTTCGCCGACGACGCCGAGCTGTGGTTCGACGCGGTGATCACGGGCGAGCCCGAGCCCAATGTGCCGCAAGTGATTGCAGACTTTGCCAAAGGTACGCTGCAAAAACGCTATGCGCTCACCGGCAATGGCGCGGAAGATATCCAGCCGTATCGCTGGGACCTGATTGATTACAGCCACAACCGCATCCGCTTGCCCGGTATCGAGGCCTCGCGCGGCTGCCCCTTTACCTGCAATTTCTGCGTGCTCACCGGCCACGAAAAATACCGCTTCCGTCCCGTCGAGACTGTCGTAAACGAGATCGAGACGCGGATGACCTGGAACAAGAACTGGTTCGGCATGTTCGACAACACCTTCATTTTCCTAGATAACAACCTGGGCGGCAGCCCCAAGTACCTGCGCGCGCTGTGCGAGGCGCTGATCCCCAAGAAGCGTATCTGGGGCTGTGCGCTCACATTCAACATCTTGCGCGACGAAGAGCTGGTGCGCCTGATGGCCAAAGCCGGCTGCCGCTACATCTACACGGGGCTTGAGTCGCTGAATCCCGAGTCGATCGACCACTTTCACAAGGGCCAAAACAAGATCAGCGAGGTCGACGAGGTCATTCGCCGCGCCTTCAACAACGGAATCTTGCTTTCGTTTGGCCTACTTGTGGGCTCCGACGGCGACACCAACCACTACCTGCAGCACTTGCCCGAGTATTTGGCCGACCTGAAGTACTTCTCGATCACGTTCTTGGGGATTGTCTGCCCGTACCCCGAGACGCCGATTTTTGCGCAGATGCAGAACGAGGGGCGGCTACTGCCCGGCACCTGCTCGCGCGATTACGACGGATACACGCTGTGCCACAGGCCCAAGCAGCTGACGACTAGCGAAACGGTTGAGCATTTTCAGCGGTTGTGCCGCGAGCTGGGCACCTGGGGCAACATTGCGCGGCACTACGCCACGACGCTGGGCTCGTCGTCGATCCCCCAGTACAAGAAGGTGATTTTGGCCTCTGGGCCCGAGATCGTGTCGATTCGCAACCCAATCCGCAACGCGCAGCGTACCTACATTGCCGGACTCGACGAGATCGAGGATTGGGACCGCAAGAAGCTGGTTGAACTGCAGATTCCGCGGCAGATGCTGTCTTAACTAGGCAAGACCCATTCGAACGGCGTGCAAGACCGCAATGATCGTCATGCTATCGGTGATCTCGCCACTCAGCACCATCTGCAGCACTTGGGCAAACGGGATGGGCGTGTACTCCACGTCCTCGTCGTCGTCTTGAGCGGCACTCGCCGGGGTCAGACCGCGGCCAATATACAGGTGCGCAGTCTCGTCAATCGAACTTTTGCTGGTATGATAGGTACTTACATGCAGTAGCTCGCGTGCATGGTGCCCAGCCTCTTCGGCGAGCTCGCGCTGGGCGGCCTGCTCGTAGGGCTCGCCGAGCCGCACGCCACCCGTCGGCATCTCCCACGTATAGCGCCCAGCAATGTAGCGATACTGCCGTACCATCAACACGTTACCATCATCTGTGAGCGGCAGCACCCCCACACAGTGGCCACACTCAATCACGGTGTACGGCGACTGGCGCCCGTCGGCGAATTCGACCGTATCTTCGCGCACCCCCAGCCACGGCGTCTTGTGCACTTGGCGACTGGCACGCTGGCGGATCGGCGCAGTTTCCTCATGATTTTCAGTCATTTACTACCCTCTCTATTCCAGGATGTAGCGCGAACGCTCGCGTTGGGCACACCGCGGCAGCGCGCAGTGCGGCGGCATCCGAAAGTGCCCCACCCAAGGGTAAGCCGAAGGCTGCGGCTGGCCGACTCGCAAACCCACGGCCAGTTATCGACAATTCGCCCTCTGACACTGCCACACAGGCCTGACACAGCACACACTTGTGCGACTCGAGCACCACCAGCGGGTGACTAGCATCGCGCTGCAACGGCCGACGCTCGCCGGGGATGCGAGCCGGCGGAACATGCAATTGCGCTGCAACGTCATTAAGTTGACAGGCCGAGTGCTGAGCGCAGCCACACGCCAAACACAGCTTCGCCTCGTCGGTCGGCGACAGGTGCCGCTCGGGCTGCGCCGAGGTCGACTCCGGCCTCAACAGCTGCAACCGCTCATGGGGCGAAAGGTCTTGGTAACGCAAGCGAATCGGCGCAAGCGACCTCTCACTTTGGCGAAGCTGTCGGTCGAGCTGCTCGGCCGCAGTCCGCCCCAACGCCACCCGCCGAATCGGCGTACCGTGCAGCCCAGCGTTGGCCACGATGACAAGACGCACATCCGCCCGCAGAGCAGTCAGTTCACTAGCCCCAACCGCGACGATCGCGCCGGCAAATTCCGCGCCAAGCCACTGCACAAGCTGCGGCCCAGTCACCGCCAGGCCGGTCTGCCATTGCACGCCAAGTCGCTGAAGGGCCTGCAGATCTGCGTTCAAGCTCGCGGGATTGGACAGCAGCCGCCGCAGCGAGCCACCCAGCTGGGCCTCGCGCTCAAAAACGATAGGCTGGTAGCCCAGTTGCAGCAGGCGCTGCGCTGCGGCCAGCCCAGTCGGACCTCCGCCCGCCACCAACACCTTGGGCCCCTGCGGTAGCGGCGCAAACTCGAGGTCGCCGAGCGGCAACTGCGCGTGCGTACTACGAATATCAAGATAGCGATCCAGTTCGCCACGCCGGCAGGCGCGGTGGCACGGCGCATCGCACACCTGGCCAAGGGTCGTCGGCAGAGCCAGTGCGTCGAACGCCTGCCGCATCGCCCGCAGCGGCTGCAAAGGAAACATCTGTTCAAATTCAGCGATATCCCAGCCCACCGGACAGGCCAACTCGCACGGAGCGCGGCACTCACCCTGGTGCTCGGACAAAAGCAGCTGCATGGCCGCTTGGCGCGCTTGCTTGATGCGCGGGCCGTGGGTCGCCACTTGCATCCCCGCCAGGGGCTTGAGCGAGCACGAAGGTACAAGAGTTCCAGCCACTTCAACGACGCACAGCAGGCACGAGTCCGGCGTATCCAGGCCCTCGACGTGGCAGAGCGTGGGGATCGCCCGCCCCGCACGCCGCGCCACGTGCAGCACCGTCTCGCCAGCGGCGGCCACCACGGTCTCGCCGTCGAGCTGAATTGAAATGCCTAGTTCCGCCACGTTCTCCAGCACTGCGCCGCCATGCCGCGCCCTGTGCAGGATGCGATCCGCCGCCGACTGGGTCAACGCCGCCGCGTCACAGCGATGCAGCCTTGTTCTACTCTGCATATTAATTGGCTATTTTTGTGGCGACTGGACCGCGCGCGCCGCCCCTCCTACCATCGCCGGCGCATCTTGCCCCAGGTGCCGAGGTCACCGATGCTTGTGAAGATCCGCTACCCTCAGGCCACCGATCGCCTAGTGCTGCGCTGCGAGACCGACTGGGACGCAGACCTGCAGCCAGTTGAGTCATCAGCGGAATATGCAATTTTCGATGTGCCGTTTGCCGCGACTACCTTGGCGA
Organism: uncultured Myxococcales bacterium; assembly: GCA_903883645.1. Taxonomy (GTDB): domain Bacteria; phylum Myxococcota_A; class UBA9042; order UBA9042; family UBA9042; genus SXRM01. The sequence goes on from CAISBR010000180.1 coordinate 10,614, forward strand.
TGAAGCCGTGCTTGTACCGCGGTGGCGCACTGTCCTGGGCCCGTGGCAGCAACTACGTACTGAGCGCCTGGGAATCGGACCCCGAAATTTGGCCGTATTTCTTCGACAGCGAGAAGGGCCATGTGACTGATATTCTTCGCTTTGAGCGCAATGAGCGCAAGCACGCGGTGCGCGTGTACCTGCCGCCCGGCTACGCCGAGAATCACCTGCGCCGCTATCCGGTGCTGTATATGCAAGACGGTAAGAACCTGTTTTTCCCCGAAGAAGCCTTTGGCGGCACCGAGTGGCAGGTCGACGAGACCATGGACCGCCTCGACCAAATGAACGCGGTGCGCAAGGTGATCGTGGTCGGCATTGCGCCGCAAGACCGCATGGTCGACTACACGCTGCCCGGCTATGCGGACTACGGCCGCTTTGTGGTCGAGGTCATTAAACCCGCAATTGATAAGACGTTTCGCACCCGAATCGGCCCGGGCGACACCGTGGCGATGGGCTCGTCGCTGGGCGGTCTGGTCTCGCTGTTCTTGGCGTGGCAGCACCCCGACATTTTTGGTGGCGCCGCCTGCCTGTCGAGCACTTTCAGCTTCCAAAACAACCTGTTCGAGCGCATTGCCCGCGAACCCAAGCCGCCGATTCGCTTGTACCTCGACAGCGGTTGGCCGCGCGACAACTTCGACCATACCAACGCTATGCGCGATCTGCTTGTATCTCGGGGGTTTACCCTAGGTCACGACCTGCTGCAGTTCAGCTTCCCCGACGGGGTGCACAACGAGGACTCGTGGGCGGGCCGTATTCACATGCCGTTCCAGTTCTTTTTCGGGCGGGCTTGGGCCGCGCAGCGCAGCCGCCAGGACCACGAGGATCCTCAATAGCTCTAGGCAGTAGAAAAAGGCTGCAAGCTTCGGCTACACTGCTGGACCCCGGCGAGGCTGCCGGAACTGCGCCTAAACATGAGTGAATCCAGCACCCTGACTAGCACTCCCCCTACGCTGCTGACAACGAAAGTGTCGACGGTGCCCAGCCATGCCCGCATTGTGATTGTGGGCGGCGGCATTATCGGCTGTTCGATCGCCTATCATCTCGCGCACATGGGTTGTCGCGACGTGGTACTGCTTGAGCGCGACCGCCTGACCTCGGGCACGACTTGGCACGCCGCCGGCCTGATGGTCACCTTTGGCTCTACTTCGAGCACATCGACCGAGCTGCGTAAATATACGCGGGACCTCTACACTCGCCTCGAAGAAGAGACCGGCCAGGCCACCGGCTTTAAGCCTGTCGGCTTCATCGAGGTCGCCGCCGATCGCGATCGCTTAGAAGAGTACCGGCGCGTCTCGGCCTTCAACCGCCAGTGCGGTGTCGACGTGCAAGAGTTGTCGGCCAAAGAGGTCGAAAGTCTGTTCCCAATCGCCAAAACCGACGACATTCTCGCTGGTTTCTACGTCAAGGACGACGGCCGCGTCAACCCGGTCGATGTGACGATGGCGCTGGCCAAGGGCGCGCGGCAACAGGGTGCGACGCTGCTCGAAGAGGTACCCTGTACCGGAATTCTGAAGTCGAATGGCCGAGTTACCGGCGTACAGACCCCCCTGGGCGACATTCACTGCGAGGTGGTGGTCAATGCCGCCGGCATGTGGGCGCGGCAGCTGGGCGAGCTGGCAGGTGTGACAATTCCGTTGCAAGCGGCCGAGCACTACTACCTCATCACCGACAAAGTGCCCGGAATTTCGTCGAGTTGGCCCGTGCTTGAAGATCCGGGTCGCTATGGTTACTACCGCGAAGAGGTCGGCGGCTTGATGATCGGCCTGTTCGAGCCGATGTCCGCACCGTGGAAAGTCGAAGGAATTCCTCAGAACTTCTCGTTTGGCGAGATTACCCCCGACTGGGACCGCATGGGGCCCTTTGTCGAGCGCGCCATGGGCCGCATTCCGCTGACGGAGAAGCTGGGTATCCGCAAATTCTTCTGTGGTCCCGAAAGTTTTACCCCCGATCTGCGCCCGATAGTGGGCGAGGCACCCGAGCTAAAGGGCTACTTTGTCTGCGCGGGTCTGAACTCGATCGGCATCTTGACCGGCGGCGGCATGGGTCGGCTGGTGGCGCAGTGGATCCTGAGTGGTCATCCAGACATGGACATCACCGGCATGAACATCGACCGGCTGCAGCCCTACCAGGTCACGCCGCAGTACCGCCGCGAGCGCATCGTCGAGTCGCTCGGGCTGGTCTACAAGTGCCACTACCCGTGGAAGACGATGGAGACGGCCCGCGATGCCAAGCGATCGCCGCTGCACCACGAATTGCACAGTGCCGGCGCGTTCTTGCGAGATGTGAGCGGCTGGGAATGTGCCGATTGGTATGCGCCCACGCCCGAGCAAGCCGTGCCAGGGCCCCTCACCTTTGGCCGCCCCGAGTGGTTCCCACACTGGCGCGCTGAGCACGAAGCCTGCCGCAATGCCTCGATTGTGATGGATATGTCGTTCATGGCCAAGTTCTTGGTGCAGGGTCGCGACGCCGGGCGCTACCTGCAGTGGCTGTGCGCGGGCGATGTCAACGGGCCGGTTGGCCGCATCACCTACACGCAATGCTTAGATGCCAAAGGCTTTTTGCAGGCCGATCTGACCGTCAACAAGCTGGCCGACGACAAGTTCATGGTAGTGGCGTCCGATACCGCCCATCGCCACGTACACAACTGGATCGAGCGGCATATCCCCAGTGATTTTCACTGTTTTGTCACCGACGTGACCTCGGCCTATGCCCAACTCAATGTGCAGGGTCCCCACAGTCGCGCGCTGCTGCAGACGCTGACGGCGACCGATTTAAGCAATGATGCCATGCCCTTCCGCGGCGTGAAAGAGATTGCGGTCGGCTTTGCCAAGCTGCATATCGCACGCATCACCTACCTGGGCGAGCTGGGTTACGAGCTGCTCATTCCGACCGAGCAGGCGGCGCATGTCTACAAGAAGATCGTGGCGGCCGGTGCCAAATTCGGCCTGCGGCACGCGGGCTTAAAGGCCCTGGCCAGCCTGCGCATGGAAAAGGGCTATCGCGACTACGGCCACGACATCGACAACACCGACACCGTGCTCGAAGCGGGCCTGGGCTTTGCGGTCGACCTGAATAAGCCGTCGTTCTTGGGCCGCGAGGCGGTGCTGGCCCAGAAGTCTGCGGGGCCGCTAAAGAAACGCCTGGTGCAGCTGCAGGTGCTCGACCCCGAGCCGCTGCTGTTTCACGCCGAGGTGCTGTGGCGCAATGGCGAGCGGGCCGGCTACGTGCGGGCGGCGAGTTACGGGCATACCCTAGGCGGCGCGGTGGGTTTGGCGATGATCGAGGCCGAGGTGCCCGTGGACCAGGCTTGGCTCGACGGTGCCGACTGGCAGGTCGAGGTCGCTGAGCACAAGTACCCGGTCAAGCTGAGTTTGCGGCCGCTGTACGACCCGAGCGGAGCGCGGATTAAGGCATGACCGGCGGCACGCCCGACCTGCTGCAACCGCCTTTACCTTTGCAGCTTGTTTGGTTGGGGCTGCTTGCGGTGGCCACACTCGACTGGCTGCGGCGCGGTTGGCGCGATGGGCAGCGCAAGGAGCGACGGCTGGCGCTGGGCCTGCTGGTGGCGCTCGCCGCAGTCGGGCTGGCCCGGTGGCTGACCGATGTTCCACAGTTTCTGCACGCAAACCTGCATGGGCCGGCCCTGCTGGGCGATATCTTAGGCTTTCCGCGGCTGGCCGAAGAGCGCGCCGAGTACGGCTGCGGTCATCCGACCTTGGTTGGTCTACTGGCAGCGCTATTCGGTCGCCGCTGGGAGGTTGTGGCACACATCGATCAAGCCTTTGGCATCGCGACCTTGGGTCTGGTAGCGTGGCAGGCGCAGCGTTGGCTGGCCCGGCCCAGCTTGGCTTATTGGGTGCTGGCCGTGGCTGCGCTGGCACCGGCGCTGACCCGCATCGCTGCGTCAGAAGATGCCCATACTTCTGCAGCTTTGATGGCGTGCCTGGCCACCTTGGCGCTCGATCGTTATGGTCGCCGCCGGCAGGGCGCAGACTTGGTTTTAGCCGTTCTTGCTGCGGGTTGGATGCTGTGGACGCGCCAAACGCTGATCCTGTGGCTGCCGGTCGCTGTGGCCTTGCCTCTGCTGCAGCACCGCGACCTGCGCCGCGATCCTAAAATAGTATTGACGGTCATAGCCTTACTTGCCTTGCTGGGTCTGCGGGTGGTGGCGAGCTGGCAGCATCCGGGCGACCACTTTACCTACATGGTTTTGCTCGAGTTGGCTAAGCAACCCGCGGTGCTGCTGCCCCTTCTCAGCCATCACCCGCTTTTTTCGCCAGAGTTTTCGCTATTTACTGCCCCATTGTTGCTATTCGGCTGGGTGCTGCTGCCACAAGCCGCCCCGCTCGGGCGGCCGCTGGCAGGGGCGCTGCTGGCGCTGCTGGTGGCCACACTGCTGTTCGGGGTGCCGGCCTTGGGCTCGAACCTGGGCTTTCGCATCTCGCTGCTGCTTTTGGCCCTGGTGCCACAGGCGCTGGCGGCTCAATGGCTAGCGGACCGGCTGGGTAAGGTACAGCCGGCGCTGGCCGTAGCGCTGGCTGCCGCCCCTATGGCGATGCCTTCGTGGCAGCCTCTGCACGAATTGGCGCCTTTGGATCGCGAATACACCCTGCTGCGTACCCTGCTGCCGCAATTGCCAAAGGGTGCCGCGCTCGCGGTGCCCGCTTTGCACGAGCCGGCGCCGGCCTGGACCATCCCGCGCCACCTGCTGCCGCCTGGCAGCCACCTGATCGACATGGATGATCGCGCACCCCGCAACGTGCCCGTGTACTGGGTGCTAGGCGTGGCGTGCCGGGCGCGGTCGCCACTCGAGCTGCTCGGTGGCAGCGACGCGCGACTGCGGGCGCAAGTGGCCGCCGACAGCTACCGCATGGTCGCGCCGCAAGCCCCTGCAACCCTGCGCAGCGATTGTGCAAAGTGGCTAGCGACTTCGCGCCCCGTCGGCCCCGTACTGCGGCTGGCTGCACGCGACGAGCTGCCCTTTGCGCTATATGGCGGCGCCCCGGTGACGCTTGCGCTCATGATTCGGCCTGCCGCAGCTGCAGTTGACCCAACCGAACTCGCTCGCTAGCCTGGATTGCGCCGACCTCGGCACTGGACCCACACGCATGGCACACGCGCCAGCCCCTAGGCCCCTCGCCAGTTCGACCGCCCGCAGACGTCGCAGTTTGGCAGTCTTGGTGCTGAGTTGCATGTCCTGCCGCGCGCCGGCACCCGCGCCCAGTGCCCCAGGCTCGGCACCGGCCCCCGCATCGCCCAGTGTGGCACTGGCCCAAGACGCCACTGGCTTGGCCGCACCCGCCACCGCCACCGTCGCGCTGCCCAAACCCGCCACCGTCGCTTGGCAACCCGGCGCAGAGGGCACCTTGCTCGGCCTCGACGACGCCGATTACTTTGTCGCCCGCGCTGCCGATCGCTTGGTCCGCGCCGCCCCGGCCTTGGCTGCGACAGGCCCACTGCTGCTGGTCCGGCAAGTAGCTGGCGCGTCAGCACAAGACACCCTAATCGCCACCGAGACCCGCGCCCTGCTCACCACCGCCGGCGTCGACTGGCGCGCACAACGCGACGCTCGCGGTTGCCGCGCCTCGGTGGGGCTAGCCGAATTGGCTTCAGCCACCGCCGCTTGCCCAGATGCCGGCGACGATGCGCTAACACTGGCGGCAGCTCTGGCGGCCACTGCCCGTCAAGACCTACGTCCCTCGCTGCGGGTCGAGAGCTTGCAGTCCGGCAGCGATGTACAGCTGCGCTTGGCAGTGCCCGCGTGGCGGCTGCGCTGGCAGGTGACGCTCGACCGCGCCGGCGAGGTGCAATCGCTCGAAATCCCAAGCCGCGGCCTAATGTTGCGTATCTACCATGACAACTCGGGATGGTGGGCGGCCGCGACAGGCAGCCAAGGGCGGGCCTCGTGGCAGTGGCGGCTCGCCAAAACTGCTGAGGCTGCGCATACTTGGCGGGTCTCTGCGCCCCCTCCTGGCCTCGCCCTAGACGACGACCGCGGCCGCCAAGCGCTGACCGCCCAACTCGAACTGGCCGCACAGCAAGGCCGCGCCGCCCTGCTTGGGCCCCTTACCGCCGAGCTCGTGCGCACCGGCGACCAGTGGCGCCTCGTTGCGGCCCGCGCCGAAGTGCTCACCGTTGCTGCAGAACTGCTGACTGCGAGTAAGTCACCGGCCTTGTACGTGCCCGGTCCACTGCTGTGGGTAAAGCCGCAAAGTGCGGCAGGTGGCGCGGCCGCAGCGAGGGTCTTGGCGCGCGAGACGGCCGAGTGTCTATTCGTCGGGGCCGTGGCGAGCGACCAGCCGGGCGGCGGTGAGCAGCTTTTTGCGCGCAGTTGTTCCGCGATCAATCCGTAATCCCAATTTCTTCACTGCTTTTCCGCGCTAGCGACCTGTGCTCGGTGCCGGCAGCTGGCCCTTGGGGCCGTAGAGCACCAGCGACCGGTTGCGCTCGCCGTAGACCGGCCGCCGCCCCGGCGCACTCCAATTCTTGTCGGCGATCACCCACGCTTGCGACGGTATCTCGCCCTTACCGCTATCGAACGCCACCACCCGCAAGTCAGGCTGCGCCGCGACCGTGCCCAGCAAGAAGCTCTCGTCGTGGTGCGCCAGATCGTAGGCCACCTCGCCAATGTGCCCCATCGCCAGCTCGCGACCGATGGCCGTGTGCGGCACCGGCGACAGCTCGGGCGCTTGGGCAATCTTGATGGCGAGCAGGGTCAGCAGCACCGTCGCCGCCACCGGCCACGGCCATGCCGGCCAGCGCGTCCGCAGATCAAGCAACTTTGCTCCGTACTTGCGAATCACCCGCTGGGCCGGCATCTCGATCCACTGCCACGCCAGCAGCGCGACCAAAACTTGCGCCGCCACCTGCCCCGCGATCACGGCCGGCGCGTGCACCTGATGATGCGGCTCGCCGATAGCCATAAACCACACATTCATCACGGGTTCTTGCACGATATACAGGGCAAAGCTGGCCTCCCCCAGCCGCACCAGCCAGGGAGCCTCTAGCGCGCGCGCCAGCCGACCCCGCCACGCCAGGCCCAGAATCAACGCGGCAAAAGCGGGTGTAAACAAGGTGTTGTGCAGCAAGTTGCGCGGCAAGTCGGGCCACAGCGCCGTTACGCCCAGCGACACGACCGCGCCGGCGAGCACCAGCCCGTCTGCCACCAGTGCCGGCGCCGTTGGCCGCAACCGATACAAACGCGCCACCACAATACCGATGGCAAACTCAGGCATACGAAATAGCGGGTTATTGTTAATAATTACTGGCCAGACGTCGATCGGGTGCAGCCGCCAGTCTAGCAGCTGCGCCATCCCGTAGTGCCGCAACCCCAACCCGAGCAGCCACAACGCAACCCCGCACAAAAGCAGCGATTTTTGGGTCTTACAGCGACCGATCATCGGCAGAAGCAGCGGAAAGGCAAGGTAGAACGCGGCTTCGACGCTAAGGCTCCAGCCCGGCGTGTTCCAACCGTAGATTGCGGTGGGCGTCCAGGCCTGCAGCATGGTGGCAGCAGCCAAGAAACCCCGAAGATTGCTGCGAATCCCACCCCCAGCGTGCAGCCGATAGGCCACACATGCCAAGAACGACAGCCAGTACAGCGGCCCAATCCGCGCCAGCCGCGCCAACCAAAACTGCTTGGGATGCTCGACCCTCGCCTCACCCGGCGCATAGCTGTAGGCCAAGATAAAGCCTGAAAGCACGTAGAAAAGCCCCACCGCCGTATCGCCGTGATCGCGCAGCCGCTCTAGGGCCGGCGGCAAGTCGGGCCACAGGGTGCACTGGGCGTGATAGAGCACCACGTGCAGCGCGGCGAAGAAGCGGATGGCAGTCAGCGATTCAAGGCGCGGCGCAGGCGGCATGGTTGCGTTATAGACGGCAAAGCGACTGAGTTCAATCGCCAACTGCCCTCTATTGGGCGACGAGGCCGTGACGGATCGCGCGTTTTGCCCGATTGCGCCCGGCCGGCAGCATTGCGACACTCGCGCCCTCGCCCGCACCCGGGCCGGAGTTTGCCACGATGCTGCATTTGACCCGCTTCCTTTCGATGCACGGCCGCGCCTTGGCCAGTTGTGCCGTTCTAGTCCTCGCCTGTGCGGCACCTGCGGCTGTGCGCGCGCAAGAGCCGGCCAAGGCAGAACCCGCCAAGACTGAGCCCTCTAAAACCGAGCCCGCCCCGGTGGAGCCTGCCAAGACTGAACCTGCCAAGACTGAACCTGCCAAAGCTGAACCTGCGCCGGCCGGCACCAAGGCCCATGCCGAAGAGCCTGATTGTGAAGACGAACACGCGGAACACCACGGCGAGCACCAAGCTGAGCACGGTGAGCATGGCGTTCACGGCGAGCACCACAGCCACCACGCCAACGACATCGGCATCTTTGCCGGCGCGACCACCAAGTTTGGCGACGAGGGCCACACCGGCGCGACGTTTGGCCTCGACTACGAGCGGCGTTTGCCCTTTGCCGAGCAGATGTTTGGCGTGGGCGCGCTCGTCGACATGGCCCTGATGGAGCACACGAGCGTGATCGTAGCGCCTGCGCTGTACATTCACCCGGCGGGCGGCCTCAAGATTACGCTTGCCCCCGGCGTGGAACACGAAGGCGAAGAGAATGTCTTTGTGATGCGCGGTGGTCTGGCCTATGTCGTGCACTTTGGCGCGCTGTCGGTTGGGCCCAGCGTCGCCGCCGACTACGCCAACAAGCACGTCGCCCTGGTCTACGGGCTGACGGCTGGCCTCGGTTTCTAGATCCGCTTAATCAAATAGAATCAGCCGGGGCAGGTGCGGAGTCGACGCCACCTGGGCTTCAAATTTAGACTGTTCGAGCTGGAACATCTCGTGCGTGCGCTCTTGCCGGTGCGCCTCGTCGAGCAGCAAAGCGTCGCGCAACAGGTCGCGTTCAAGGGTGTCGCGCTGCTTGTCGAATGTGCGCCGCGCCTCGTACTGCGAATTCAGACTCTCTTCGCGAATGCGCATGAAGATGGCCCGCACCGCGTAGCCCACTTCGCCGGTGCCAAACAGCAAGTACATCAGCGAGTTAACTACCGGCGTGCCGCTGTCGAGCAAGCCGATCACCACCTCGCGCACCTTGAGCGACAACGCCACAAACGCGATCGCATTGGCCACCGCCACCGCGTCTTGCACCTCGATGATCATGTGTTCGTGCTCGCGGTACACGCGAATGCCCACCGGCGAGTCAAATTGCGACGGATCTTCGAGCAAATTGACATGCAGAAAGGCGAACTGACTCTCGGTGGCGTGGTGATGCTGCAGGTTGCGCGCTTCGGTGCGCATACGGGCCTGCGGCGTGTTGCTCCGCAGCGGCACGATCGCCACATCGCTGCGATTGGCCAGCTCTTTCCAAAGGCTTTCGCTCTCTTCGTCGACAAAACGAATGCCGCAAACCCGCAGCTCCGAGGCGCGACGCCACCGCGAAAACACGCTTGCGGCGATGATGCCAAAGATGAACATCGTCGCGATCTTCAAACCGTCGGGGCGCTCGGCGGCGTTGACCACCGTCACATAGGCAAACACGCCAAGAATCAAGAAGAATGCGTAGCGCCGCATCGACTTGTCCCACTCGGCCAGCAGCACTGCAAACGCGCCCGACATCATCAAGACCAGCACGCCGGTGGCGTAAGCGCCGCCCTGGGCCTCAACATCGGCATCAAAGGCGTAATTCACGACGAGGCACACGGCCGTGACCACTAGCACCAGCGGCCGGCGAAATTCGAGCCAAGCCGGACTCATGCCAAAGCGCGGCAGGTACCGCGGGATGATGTTGAGCAGACCCGCCATGGCGCTCGCACCCGCAAACCACAGGATAAGACAGGTAATTACGTCGTAAACGGTGCCAAACGACGACCCCAGCAGCTCGTGCGCCAAATACGCCAGCGCGCGCCCCGCCGCCTTGCCGGCAGGCTGGCCCGGTGCCGCCACCCAAAACTCCTTCTCGGGGATGAGCACGGCCGCAACCAAGTTGGCGCCAAATAGCTCGATACACATCAAAAGTGCTGCACCAGTAAGCAGTTTGCGCGTATTGCGCACGCGGGTCTGGTGATCTGGCGCCGAAATGTGCGGCATGACCGACACGCCGGTCTCAAAGCCCGACATACCCAGCGCGAGCTTAGGAAACACGAGCAAACTGACGGCAATTAGGGTGAACATCCCGCCACCCGACAGGTGCGATGCCGGCCCAGCGCCCTCGGTCGACATCTTGACCAGCGACTCGCGCAACTGCGCCACATCAAAGGCCGTAATCTTGTCCCACCAGGCCTGCATCCTCTCGGGATGAGCTTGCAACTCTTTGAAACCGAAGCCAATCACTACGGCATTGAGCAGCATGTAGGGCAGCGCGATCGCCACGGACAGACCGATCGCCTCTTTGAAGCCCTTCATGAAAACAATGCAGAGCGCGCCGATGAGCGCCGCCGTAACCAGCACTGGCCGCTTGGGTACGAACTCAGAAAACGCTGGATTTTCGACAATATGGTGCGTCGCGTCGGCGGCCGAGAGCGTGATCGTGATCACGAAATCGGTCATGGCGAAGCCCAAAAGGCACAGCACAATCGTCTTGCCGAACCAACCCAGGCGGCCCCAACGCGCCGTGAGCCGTTCGATCATCTTGATCGAGCCCTCGCCGTCGGACGAGTGCTTGGCGACCATCGCGTAGACCGGCAGGGCCGCAAAGAACGTGACCGCAATCAGGATCAGCGTCGCCACTGGTGCCACGTAACCCGCTGCCATGATTGCGAGACCGGGCGCGTAGCCGAGCGACGAAAAGTAGTCGACGCCCGTGAGCCACAAGGTCGCATACCAGGGCGCGTGGTGCACACCGTCGTGCTGAGCGGGGGCCGAGACCTCGTCGCCGCGCAGGATCGGAGTGCTTTGCGGTACGAGGCCCTCGCCTATCGGCGCCGGGCGGCCTTCACGCAGCCAGTTGCCCAACCACGACGAAGTGGTCAGCAGCGAGAGCATGGGTGCCATCCAGAACTTCCTTGTAAGACCGCTGGTTTGGAGCAGACTGCTCTGACCAGGGCGGCGCCTGCACAGGCCGCCAGGTCGGCGGACGGACCGCAATTGTACTCGGATGCCGGCGAAGGTAAACGGGGCACGCGACGCGCTGGCCACCTTGCAGCAAATTCGGCAGAATCAGGGCAGCCTGTTCTTGGGCACCTGGCCGGGCAGGCAACGGCTCCTCTGGGTTCTGCAGCGCCCGCTTACGGCGCAAAAGCGAGTAGTTATGTACCATTTTCGCTCGGTCCGCGGATTGACTCTGTTCGTAGCGCTCGCCGTGCTGCTGGGAGCGATGCCCGCTTTGGCGGTCGTACCCAGCACGAGCAGCGTCGAGGGCGTGTTGACTACAGCTTCGGGCGGGCCAGCTGCAGATGGCAACTACGTTCTTTCGTTCGCAATTCTAGATGCCCAGGCCGGCAAAGCCGTGTGGATCGAGGGCCCGGTCAACGTGGCCAGCAAGGGCGGTCTGTTTGGTTATGCATTGGGCAGTGCGACGCCCTTGACGGCTGGGGTGCTCAGCGGCGACCGATGGCTGCAGGTGCAGGTGGGCGCTGACCCGGCACTGCCGACAATTCCGCTGCGAAGTAGCTTATTTGCACTGCGAGCTGGGGTGGCCGATACCATCGAGTGCTCCGCGTGCATCAAGCCGGCGATGGTCGATACCACTGTGCTGCAACCGTTTGCTAAGACGACCGACCTGCAGTCGTACGCCAAGACGACGGACCTGGGCGACTACGTCAAAGCGGCGGCGCTGGCGCCAGTGGCGGGCACGGGCAGCTACAAAGATCTTAAGGATCTTCCAAAGTTGGCCGATGTGGCGAGCTCGGGGCAGTACGGCGATCTGCAAGGTCTGCCTGTGTTAGCCAAGGTCGGCACCACGTGCGGCACCGGCCTGCTGCTGCGCGGTATCAAGGCCGACGGCTCGTACGAATGCATCCAGCAGATCGAGTCGTCGCTGCTGCCTCCCGACGGACTCGACAGCGTGTCGAACAACGCTCTGACCGCTGAATTTGTTGAGGGCGTAGGCAGTTCAAAGGCCATCGACATCGCCGATGCCCTGCCCGCCGGTGTGAGCGATGCCCTGGCCGTGCCCGATTATGGGGTGGCGCAAAGCGTGAGCGTGGCGGTCGAACTGACCAACTCCGACATCAGTAAAGTCCGCATTACGCTTTACGATCCCACCGGCGCCGCCTACAAGGTCTACGATCAAGGCGGCAGCGGCACCAGCCTGAAGGGCACGTGGCCCAGCCCCAACGCCCTGGTTAGCGGCGATCTGAGCACCTGGGTGGGCAAGAATCCTAGCGGCACATGGTCGATCAACGTCGCCGATCTGACTGGAACTACAGGCAAACTTGATGGCCAGCTGGTCTCGTGGTCGATCAAGGTCGGCACGCTTTCGTCCAAGAAGGTCAAAGCCAACGTCGCCTTCATCTTGGCCAACGCGACGAAAGACCCCTTCCCCTGCGATTCTACGGTGTTCGGCGCCCAATATGCCAACCCGGCCGACAAGGCGATCTACGTCTGCAACGGAACCAGCTGGTTCCCAATCCTGCTCACGGCCTACGGAGCTAAAGAGGCGCCGGCAATTAACTGCAAGGACTTGCTAACAAAATCGCCGCTGACCAAGTCGGGCATGTACTGGGTCGACCCCGACGGCGGCGGCCAGGGCGACCCGGCGTACCAAGTCTACTGCGACATGACCACCGATGGCGGCGGCTGGACACTGGTCTGGTCGAACCTGCGCGGCGGCACCAGCAAGCCCATGACCAACATGACCTGGGCCGCTGCCACCGCCACGCTACCCATCTTCTTCAAGGGGCTTCCGAGCGATAATCTTGAGGCGTGGGGCGTATATACGGGCATCAAGCGCTGGGCGCAACTCGGCAATGCCCAGCTCCGCTACAGCTGGTCGAGCGACTTTGGTGCCGGGATTCAACAGAGCTATCGCTGCAACTATGGCCTAAACGCCAGCACCAACTACGCGATTTCGTTCTCGGCCTGCACCCAGCTCGTCGGCAGCGTCGCTCCCGGCCTGGTCACCTACCACAATAGCCAGCAATTCTCTACGTTTGACGCCGATCACGACAACTGGGGCGGCAACTGCTCGACCAGCTACAGCGGCAGCCCGTTCTGGTACACCTCGTGCTGGGACGGCAATATCAACGGCGGCGGCGAGGGCGGCAACGGCTACCAAAACGCCGCCTACTGGAGCGGCTCTGCGGCCAGCACCGGCGCGGCCAACGGCACCGGCGGCGGCAACGGCTGGATCTTCATCCGGTAGCTAAGCGAGCGATCCGGGGGCGGCACCATCATGAAGATAAGCACTTTCTGCCCCCGCGCGCGCCTACCGTGGGCCGTCGTGCTAGTCTGGGCCGGCCTCTTTGCCGGGTCTGTCGCCTGGGCAGCTCCACCCACGGTCGTGGCGTGCAAAGGCCCACTCGAACCCAGCGTGGTCGGCGGCTGCAGCCTAGACAGCGCCGGCTGCTGCGACCCGCAAGGGCGCGCCTTGTACTGCGTGGGCAGCGACTTGTACTGCATCGACTGCGGCGGCACCTTTCCGCAGTGCGGCTGGGCCCCCACAGGCCCCGGGGCGAGCACCGGCACCTACGACTGCGGCACCGCCGGCGGCGCGGACCCCAGCGGCAGCCACCCCAAGGCGTGCTCGGTGTGCCCCACAAGCTGCGGCGCCGGAGCAGCCTGTTCGCCCGAGTGCGCAGGCAGCTGCGGCACCTGCGCGACGCCCGGAGCGATCTGCCAGACCGACGGCAGCTGCTACACCCCACAATGTGCCGGTAAAGATTGCGGTTTCGACCCTGCGGGCTACTCATGCGGCACGTGCAAAACCGGCCTGGCGTGCGAAGCCGGTCTGCAAAAGTGCCTACCCGTGCCGGCCGCGTGCCAAGGCAAAGACACCCCGGGCTGCGGCGGCTGCGGCTGCGAAAGTTGCGTGTGCGGCAAGTACCCGTTTTGTTGCTCCGTCGCCTGGGACGCGCTCTGCGCCGGGGCCTGCGAGGCCGAGTGCGGCTACAGCTGCAAACCCTGCCCCGCCAAACCCAGCTGTGACGGGCTAAAATGCGGCGAATTCTGTGGCTTACAGTGCGGCACTTGCGCCAAGGGCGAGGTCTGCACCAAGTACCAGTGCTGCAAACCCAGCTGCGACGGCAAGGTCTGCGGCGACGACGGCTGCGGCGGCACCTGTGGCACTTGCACAGGCACCGATGAGTGTCTGGTCGGAAAATGCGAGAAATGCAAACTAAAATGCACAGGTAAGACCTGCGGCGACGACGGCTGCGGTGGCTCGTGCGGCAACTGCACGGGCACCGAGGTGTGCATCGGCGGCACCTGCGCGGCCAGCGTTTGCACGGGGCAGTGCGGCGGCGGACCGTTCAAAAAGCCAGACAACAGCGACTGTTACTGCGACGACCAGTGCAACGGCTACGGCGACTGCTGCGGCGGCGCTTGCGCGGCCTGCCCAACCCTGAAGGGCTGCTGCAAGCCGGCGTGCAAAGACAAAGAATGCGGCGACGATGGCTGCGGCGGCGCGTGCGGCAACTGCGCCCATGGAGTGGCGTGCACAGCCGGCAAGTGCCTGGCCTGCATAGCGAACTGCGACGGCAAGGTGTGCGGCGACGACGGCTGCGGCGGCTCGTGCGGCAGCTGCGCAAGCGGCGCGCCGTGTACGGGCGGCAAGTGCGGCTGCCCACCCAGCGGCACCACTACCTGTTGTGGCCAGAGCGTGTGCCCCATCGACACGTGCGGCGGCGTGGGCGCCCCCCTGTATCCCTGCTCCGAAGGCTGTGTCGACGGCGCGTGCGCCAAGAAGTGCGTGCCCTCTTGCGTAGGCAAAGCCTGCGGAAGCGATGGATGTTCAGGAAGTTGCGGCCAGTGCCCCGCCGATTATGCGTGCACCGCTGGCGGCTGCATCAAGGCGAGCCCCGACGTGGTCGGCGACACCAGCGTCGCCCCGCCGGCCACCACTACCGCTAGTAGCGACGGCGGCTGCAGCGCGGGCCCCGGGGGCAGCGGCAGCGGCTGGTGGTCCGGCTTGGGCGTGCTGTTGCTCGTGGGGCTCAAAAGGCGCCGCAGCGGGCCCGCAGTGGTCTTGGCGCTGCTGGCAGGATGTGGCAACTCTTCACAAGTCACAGCGAATTCGTCCGATGCGGCCGTGGTCGACGCCGCAGGCGATGCACAAGCCGACGAGGACACGCAACTCGC
>CAISBR010000181.1 GCA_903883645.1 uncultured Myxococcales bacterium
CCGTTGGGCCGCGGGCTTGCGCCCCAACCAAGAGAACAGGTCCGCCCGCCCGGCGATTGCCAGGCCCCTGCTATAGCCCCCAGTAAGCCAAGCCCCATCATAACCTCTTAATTTCAAGACATCACGATGTCTGATTGGCCGCATTCCGCCCTCGTACGCCTTCACCACCCGCGCGGAGCCTCGGCGCGGGGCGGTGAAGGCGTACCTTTGGGCGTTGACGAGGCCCGATCTCCGGCGTAAAGCTCAGTGCTTGACGCCAGAAGGTCCGGTTTTGGGGGGCCAGTAACAAGGGCTAGGCCGCGGTCGAAGAGCTGTACGCCGGCGGCCGCAATCCGCTACTTCAGCGTCATCGACGACAGCATCATGTCCGAGTCGGGCGGCGTGCCGTCGTGCTTGTCGAGCGACATCTGCAGCGGCACGGCCTTGGGCGGGTCCTTCCAGCTCACCGCGCTCGCCGCGTCGCTCACGTCGCCGTCTTTGAGCGGGTAGTTCTTGGCCGTGCCGTCCTTAAGGGTCTCGACCACGGCGTCGAGCTTGTCAATGCCCGCCGAGCCGTTGTACCAGTAGCCCGCGTAGCGCACGCCGTTCATGGTGCCTGTGTAGACCTGCGAGACTGCGCGCACTTTGCCGCCGCTGACCGCGATGCCCTTGACGCGGTGTTCGGCCATCTCGTCGGGGCCCTTGCCGCTAAAGTGGAACGCCGACCACTCGAGCGCGCCCTCGGGGCTGACGCGGCCAAACCAGCCGTCGCCCATCTGGCCGTCAAAACCGTCGATGAAGATGCGGCCGCCGACCCACAGCTTGCCGCCGATAAAGCGCGCGACGTGGACGTTGTTCTTGTCGCCCGAGCCGCCGAGCACTTGCTTTGTCCACAGCGCGCTGCCGTCGGGGCCAAACTTGCCAAAGGCCAGCGCAGTAAACGAGCCGCGAATGTCGAGGCCGGCGTAGAGGTTGCCCGCGTCGTCGAGGTCGAGCGTGTTGACGTTGCCGCCCTTGCCCAGGCCTACCGTTTTGACCCACTCGATCTCGGGGGCCGTGTCGGCGTTCTTGACCTTGGCGATGTACGCGCCCGAGCCGCCCACGCCGCCGATCCACGCCGAGCCCTTGCCGTCGCCGCGCACAGCGTAGATCCGGTCGTTGTAGGTGGGGGTAAAGTCAAAGCCTTTCTTGGCCTTGACGGTGCCGTCTTTGGGATCGAGGGCCACAAAGAGCGCGAGGCCCTCGCCGCCGATGGCGTTGGTGGGGTCGCCGCAGGTACCGACGGCGTAAACCATGGGGCCGCTCGCGTCGACCGCGTAGAACTCGGCGCTTTTTGACGCCTTGTCGATGTTGCCGTAACCAAAAAGCTTGCTCCACGCGGGCGTGCCGTCGGGGCCGATCTTGGTGATGCCGCCGTTGAACGCGCTGTTGGCCGAGCTCATCGAGATCGACGCCACCGCATACAGGTTGCCGGCCGAGTCCAGGCTGAGCGAGCCGGCGCTGCCGCCCGATTCGCCGTTTTGGCCCGGGTCGCGGGCGCGGTCCTTGTATTGGCCGTTCCAGAACTTGCTCCACGCCAGCTTGCCGTCGGCGCCGATCTTGCTGATCAGCACGCCCTCGTCGATGGCGAAGTCCACGTTGGCGCTGACGTATTGGTTGCCGGCGCTGTCGGCGACCATCGTGCCGATGAGCTCGTCTTTGTCGGGCGTGCCAAAGGCCATGTCGGGGTCGACGGTGGCGCCCGCAGGCCAGCTCGAGTCGGGTGCGCCGCGGCCGCTCAGTGCGACTTCAAAGTTGCCGGCGTCGGTCTCGATCTTTAGGGTGGCGGTGCGCTCGGCGCCAAGAAGGGGGTAAAAGCGCACGTAAAAGTCGTACGACTTGCCCGTCTCGATGGTGGCGCCGGCCGCGTCGATCGGCTTGGCTTTGATATCGTACTTTTGCAGCCCCCACTCTTCGGCGGGCGAGTCGGCGGCGGGCGTAAGCGTGACACCTTTGACGGTGACGGTCTTGCCGGTCATGTTGTTGACGGTAAAGGGTTCGCGCTGCTCGCTAAAGAGCGCAATCTTGTTGTTCGCTGCGTTCATCGGGATGAACCAGCTGGTGTCGACGGGCTTGGCGTTCGACAGCAAGGTCACCGTCTTGGGCACCTTGTCGCCGGTGTCGGTGGTACTGGTCGCGGTATCGCTCACTACGTCCGCATTTGTGCCGTTGCCGGTGCTGGCCGGCGTGGCGGTGCCCGAGTCGCAGCCCGTGGCCAGCAGTGCTGAGCCGACGACCAGTGCCGCCACTGCGACAGGTAGGCGAAGAGTCAAGTTTTTTCGCACGCAGAACATGAATTCCCCCAGTCTTTTGTTGAGCACCAGCTCCCCAAAGTCGTGATTTCTAACGGCAGGTTGCCGCAGTCAGCGACTCCCGCCGCGCAGCTTGCCGACGCCGAAATGATAGATGCGGGTCTGGTCATGGTCAAGGCACGGGCTCGGCGCGGTGTCATGGCTCGGTCGCAGGCAATTTGCCGTTTGCTGCGGCGTGGATACGCGAACCCAAGGCCGGCGCCAGCGCTGAGCCACCTAGGACTCGCCGTGCCGTCGTCCACTCACCTGACCACGTGTGCACGCGTCGTCGCCGCGCAGGAACGCCAAAGCCCTACCCCTTCAACTCGCACGAATATCAACTCCATCGCGGCTCGCCAAAACCGGCCCCTCGTACCGCAAGGAGCGGCTCTGAGCGCGCGGCAGACCCTCGCCAACGTCAGATTTACTCTAAATTTCCGATCAATTTCCGCGCGCAAGCACCGCCGGCATTGCAGGACCTTCGAGCGGTGCAACGGCGATTGAGCAGTGACTCCCTTCATGCCAAGCGGCCAGTGCCGCAGGCGCGCCCGGAGACCTTTTGCACCGCTTGTGCTTTAATCCGCGCCGAGCCGGAGCCTCAACCATCACCACGAGCGGACAACATGGACGAAAATCAGAACAGCAAGGATGTGACAGAGCCCACTTTGTGGCGCAAATCGGGCTGGATTGCCAAGGTGATTGCCGGCGATGATGAGGGGTGGGCGGTATCCATGACGCGCGTGGGCGATGACGAACCCGCGCTCGTGGGCCCGTGGACGATGGGCCGCGACAAGAAGTCGCCCAAGCCGCTCGATCAAAACGCTTTCCAGACCCTGGTCAAGACCGCCACGGAGGTGCTGGTGCGGCACGAGCAAAGCAGGCGGGCTCAGCTGCACAATTCGCTGACTTTCTTTGATAACACGGGCCGGCGTATGCGCGCAGATCTAGACATTGTGCCCGACGACGATGACCCGCACGCCATTTTGGCGGCTTTTGACGCGGTGACGGGTGAGCCTTTGCGGACCGGCCGAGTGAGCGCGGGCTTCAAGCTGACGGCAAAGGCGGCGCTCGAGTTCTTGGGCCCTGGCAGAAGGTAGCGGGCTTGCAAGCCCAGGGTGACACGGCGGTCAGGCCTGGTGGCGAAGGCAGTGGCGCACCCTAGACATCTTCTCGTCTGAAATTCAGAGGAAATGTGCTGTTTACGCGGGGCTGCCGCGGGCGCGGCGTCGGCGCTTGAGGCCAGACCAGCGGCACCGGTTTGGGCGCGGCGGGCAGATCGGCTTGAACTGAAGCGAAAGGTCGAGACCGTCGCCTGCAAATGCGGCAAACTTGAAGTTGCTCCGGATCATCGGGCGGCGTTACGGGATGCCCGAAACTTGCTATATATTTCAATGCCTTAATCGACATCTCTTGCCAGAGTCCGGCCCCAAACGTAAGCTCGATTTCGGTTCTTTGCGAATCAATTCACTTACAAAACAGTCTGATAGGTAGGGGTTAACATGGGAATGTTGTCGGAATTCCGCGAATTCGCCGTCAAGGGAAACGTGATCGACTTGGCAGTTGGCGTGATCATCGGGGGCGCATTTGGAAAGATTGTCGACTCGTTGGTGGGCGACATCATCATGCCGATTGCTGGAAGCGTTTTCGGCACACTCGACTTTTCTAATCTTTTCGTGGTTCTCGGCAAGAATCCAAACAACCTGGTCGCGCTGGCGGAACTCAAGAAGGCAGGCATTCCGGTGTTTGCCTTTGGCAGCTTCATTACCGTGGCGGTCAATTTCATCATCCTCGCCTCCATTATCTTCCTGATGGTCAAGCAGATCAGTCGGATGAAGAAGCAAGAGCCGGCCGCCGCGCCGCAGCCGGTGACCCCAGAAGACGTGATGCTGCTGCGCGAAATCCGCGACGCGCTAAAGAAGTAACCCCAGGGCCCCGAAGGGCAGCTTTCGGCAGCCAGGCGGGCGCGGACGCGAGGGACGGCAAACTGTAGGGCCGCGGATCTTTGATCGATCTTCGAGTTGGGGAATTTCTCGATGTCCAACGCCCGCCACTCCGCCGCCACGGCAGTTCAACGTCGCGACCTATTGAAAACATTAGCTTTACTTGGCATCGCGGGTTGCGCTCGTGCGGCCGACAAGACGGGGACGGCGGCAACAACCACGCCAACCAACGATACTGGAGCCTCTAACACCCAAGCGGCGAAAGGTTTTTCTGCGGACGTCCTGGTCATCGGCGCCGGCATGGCCGGTCTGGCTGCGGCCCGAACCTTGCAGCAGGCGGGCAAGCAGGTCATCGTGCTAGAGGGGCGACAACGGGTCGGCGGTCGCGTCTGGACTGCGCAACTAGCTGGTCAGACTATTGATTTTGGCGCGTCCTGGATTCACGGTGTGACCGGCAATCCGCTGACGGCGCTGGCCAAACAGGTGGGCGCGGCGACGGTCGCGGTAGATTACAAGAATATGGCGCGGTTTAAGCCGGCCGGCACCGAATTGACCGATGGCGAAGACGCGGCGCTTGAGGCCCTGTGGCTCGCCTTTGGCACGTGGCGGCAGGCCCAGATGGCGTTGGGTGGCGCCGACCAATCGCTGCACACAGCCATCGATAACTACGCTTCTAACAACGGTTTATCGAGCGCAGACCGCACCAGTCTGAACTATATGTTGGCCTCTGAGGTCGAACACGAGTACGCCCAGGACGCTGGGCAACTCAGCGTGCAGCACTATGACGACACCGGCGAACTGCCGGGCGGAGACGTTATTTTCATTAATGGTTATAGACAGTTGGTCGATCTACTGGCGCAGGGCCTCGACGTGCGGCTGAACACGGTGGTCACGGGCATCGATACCTCGGGATCAGGGGCTAAAGTCACGGATAGCACGGGGCAAATCTGGACTGGCTCCCGGGTCATCGTCACCCTGCCCCTCGGCGTGTTGCAGGCCAACAAGGTGCAGTTTGCGCCCGCGCTGCCTCAAGCCGTCCAGAGCGCAATCGGCGGGCTGGGCATGGGCATACTCGATAAGTTTTTTCTTTCGTGGCAGGGGGTTGCGAACATGCCGGCCTGGCCCACGGCGCATATCCTGGGCCGCGTGACCGAGCCTGCGGCGGACCCGTGGGTCGAGTGGCTCAATGCGCACCAGCTGCTGCAAATTCCGGTATTGCTTGGCTTTGTTGCCGGCGCACCGGCCGTGCCGCTAGAGACGCAGTCCGATGCGCAAGTCCAGAATCAAGCCTACACCGCGGCCAAGTCTTTGTTTGATGGCGATTTACCTGCTCCTGCCGCATTCGGCCGCACGGCATGGGGGCTGGACCCGTTTGCGCTCGGCAGTTATAGCAGCGTACGCGTCGGCGGCAGTCGCGGCGATTGCGACACGCTAGCCAAACCCGTGTCTGCACAGCTCTTTTTGGCCGGCGAGCACACCCATGGCGAACATCAAGGCACGGTTCATGGCGCGCTACTCTCGGGCCAACGGGCGGCGGCGCAGGTGCTGGCCAAGGGCTGAAGTCACTGAACCTACAGCACAACTGCGTCTATAACGGGGATGCTTCTGCTAGCCGTTTTCAAGCGATGTTATCAAACGGCGCATTGCGGGGAACTGCGAGAAGGGGCCGGCTTCGGTGACGGGCGGCGAGCGCAGCCACCATGCGAACGGACCGACCAGAAAAGCCGCGTCGGGCGGCCCAACGACGAGGACTTCGGGCCTTATTTCATGGACTAGCTATCGGTGTTGGATGTGGCGGCGTAGGCGACGCGGTTTAGGGCCCATGCGCCCCGCGGGTGCCGGAGCCCGACGCTCCAAGCAAAACCTAGGGCGCAGGTGTCTCAGATTTGTGAACTGGGCC
>CAISBR010000182.1 GCA_903883645.1 uncultured Myxococcales bacterium
CGAACCTATTGGAATGCTTCCGCAAGCTGCGGAGCGTGTCGACAACCACCTGCCGCCGTTTGCCAGCGAGGTGTGGCTCGATGTCGAGACGCTAAACAACGACGCGGCGTCGTTTGTGCAGCTCGAAGCTACCGAGAAGGCGGGTGGCGCGTCGGTGTCGCAGCAAATTGTCGATATCATTGCGGTTCGCGGCAAGATGCAGAACCCGGTGACGGGCTCGGGCGGCATGCTGCTGGGTCGCGTCAAGGCGCTGGGTCCGGATTACACGGGGCCGCTGGCGGGTGTGCCGCTGGGAACCCGCGTAGCCACGCTGGTTTCGCTGACGCTGACGCCGCTGCACCTGGAGCGCATTGTCGAGCTGCGGCCGCAGGCGCATCAGGTGGTGGTGCAGGGGCACGCCCTGCTGCCGTCGTCGGCGCCCATTGCGGTGTTGCCGAGCGACTTCCCCGATGCGCTCGCACTGTCGATTCTGGATGTGGCGGGCGCGCCGGCCCTGGTCGATCGCTGGGCCAAGCACCTGCCCCAGGGCGGCGCGCTGCTGGTGATCGGTGCGGGCAAGGCGGGCATTCTTTCGCTCGCCGCGGCGCGCAAGGCTAGGCCTGACCTGAAGCTTTTTGCCATCGACTACCAGCAGACCTCGGTCGATGCCGTGCTGGCGGCCGGGCTGTGCGATTACGGTCGGGCGCTCGATGCCACCAGTGCCGTCGATGTCCGCGCGCTGGCTCAGGATTGGACCGCCGGCCAGGGCATGGACGCGGTGGTCAATATGGCCAGCCTGCCCGGCACGGAGATGGCGACGATCTTGGCGTGCAAGCAGCGCGGTCTGTGCCTGTATTTTGGCATGGCCACCTCGTTTACCCGTGTGGCGCTGGGCGCCGAGGGCGTGGGCGCCGATGTCGACCTGTTGATCGGCAACGGCTACGCCATTGGACACGCTGATTTTGCGCTGGATCTGGTGCGGGCGATGCCGCAAGTGCGCGAGCTGCTCGTGCGGCGGTTTGCCTCGTAACGTAGCTGAACTAGTCTAAAAACGTCGAAGCCGACGACCGCGAGGCCGCCGGCTTCTTCGTATGTACTCGCTTTTTGGCTACTTTTCGGGCGGCAAGAAGTTGAACTCGACGCGGCGGTTCTTCTCCCACGCTTCTTCGGTATGGCCCGGATCGAGCGGCCGCTCTTCGCCAAAACCAATGGGAATCAAGCGACTGCGCGCAACTCCGCGGCTAACTAGCGCGGCCACCACACTCTCGGCGCGGGCTTGGCTCAGCTTCTTGTTCTTCTTGTCGGCACCGCGCTCGTCGGTATGGCCCTCGACCTGCACCTTGACCTCGGTCTTTTCTTTCAGGGCCTGCGAGCACTCGTTCAGAATATCTTCGGATAGTTGCCCCACGATCTTGGCCGAATTGGTGGCGAACTGAATCTGCTTCTTGAACACGATGCGGTCCGACTCGACCACAATGTTCTTGAACTCGGGCGGCGGCGGCGGCGCTTCGGGCAGCTTGTCGGGGCAGCCATCGCTGTCGTCTAGGCCGTTAAACACCTCGGGTTCATTGGGGCAATTGTCCAGCTTCGTCGGAAAATCGTTGATGCCGTCGCCATCGTTGTCGCAGTCGGGGCAACCGTCGGTATCTTCAAAACCGTCGCGATCTTCGGCGACGTTCGGGCACTTATCCTTCTTGTCGGGGATGCCGTCGGCGTCGTTGTCGTCTTCGGGGCAGCCGTCTTCGTCGAGGTAACCGTCTTTATCTTCGGCCTGATCGGGGCAGCGATCGAACTGATCATGGATGCCGTCGCCATCGCGGTCGTATTCGGGGCAGCCGTCTTCGTCTTGATCGTTATCAAAATCTTCGGGATCGTCGGGGCACTTGTCGTCGGCGTTGCAGATCTTGTCGCCATCGTTGTCGGCGCAGCAGCCCTTTTGGCCTTTCACTGCGAGCACTTTGGTGGTGTGCTCCTTGGCCTGCTCCAAGTGGTAGGCGGCGTTGATCGAGTCGCCGCGCTCTGTCTCATAGCGGGCGTAGTCCAGATTGGCCTCGGCCAAAGCCAGATCGCGCGGCGCGCAATAGTACGCCGGCTCGCGCACGGAACGCACTTGCTCGGCCAAGTCGTTGGTTTGCTTTTCAACGTCGGCGCTGGTCACACAGCCCGGCAGGGCCAGCAGCGCGGTCAGCCAAGCCGAAGTGGCTAGGCGCGCACTGCGGCTCAGCGCCGCTTGGCGGTGGCAGGCTCCCTGGTCGTTCTCGGCTCGCGGCATCCAGGCCATTGCGTCCTCGTTGCGGTCGCGCTCGTCGCGGTTTGCGCCGTGGCGCGCCTTATTTCTCGTCGGCCGGCACGGCAGGCGCCTTTTCGCGCTCGCCGTTCTTGGGTGCGAACTTTTCGCGGCGGCTGGCCTGGTCTCGCCCAGCGCGGGCCACTTCTAGCGCTTTTTCGGTGGCGCCCTGGCTGGTGCGCGCGTACTCGGTGGCCACCTGAAACTGCCCCATACCGTTGCACTCCTTGGCCTTGGCCAAGTACGACTCTGCGCGGGCATAGTAGTAAACAGCGTATTCTGGGGCTTTTTGTGCCTCGGATTCGCGCAGATCGCGGGTCGCATCCGAGATGGCGGACGATGCCGACACCGAACCGCAGCCTGCGAGCGCCAGCGCAGCTGCAACCCAGCCAAGGCGGCGTGCAACTGTACAAGTAGTTGGGATTGCAAGCATCTCTGGCCTCTCCCGCTTGCGAACCGCTGAGGCGGTCCACGCCTGCCAAGCCCACGTTACACCAAGGGCTGGTGGCGCCTACTGTCGCGCTCGCCCGCAACCCTGTCAAGTTGCGGCGACCGCACTTGTGCCCACGCCGCGAACGGGCCAAGATGCAGCGTCGGTGCGCGGTGGGCGTGCAGACCCATGTACACCCGCGGTGGGCCCCCTGTCGGTCGCGACGGCATGAAAACAGTAGACAGTAAAACATTTGCACGGCCCCAGACCAGCCCCTTGCTGGCGCGGTTGCTCCTGGTCACCTTGGCGCTGGCGCCGGCTGGCCAGGGCTGCGGCAAAGTTGCGGCCGAGCGCGCCGAAAACCAAGCGTTGGCCCAGGCTGCCGCGGCGATCGAGCATTATTCGGTGGCTTCGGACCAGGCCAACGCCTCGCACCACTTGGTGATGGTCGCCTTCGCCAAGGCCAATGCGGCAACGAACCTCGCGGACTACAAGGCATTGCTCCGCGCCGATGTGTTGAACGCCCTCGATGGTTTTGTGGCCAAGCTAGCCGCCATGCCGACCGAAACCAAGGAACTCAAGCTTATCCACGCCAAGCTTGTCGAAGCCTACAAACACGCACGGGACCGCATCGCGGATTTTGAGCGCGATCTGCAAGATCCAAGCAGTCTCGGTCAGTTCAATGGCATTCGCAAAGACCTGCAAGATGCCGTGAACGCCTATAAGCTAGAACTGAACCAGTATTATGCCAAGAATAAGCGGCAGTTGCGACTCGATGGTCGCCCGCCCACAGCTGTGGCACCTGCATCGGCCGCGACGCCGACAACTGCCCCCGCTGCTGTAACGGCCTCTGCGCCGTAACGCTTTGTTATTCAAAGGAACAAGCCCGCTTTGACTACCCCGACTGCCCGCTTTTCGCCGCGCGTCGCCCTGCGCGCCATGCGCCCGCATCAGTGGGTCAAGAACGCGTTTGTGCTGATTCCTGCTGTGTTTGCCGGTCCGGAGCTGCTGGCGCAGGGGCAGTGGACGCCGTTGCTTACGGTGCAGGTGGTGCTGGCCGCGCTGGCGTTTAGCCTCGCGTCGAGTGCGACATACTTGCTTAATGATATCCATGATATCGAAGCTGATCGCCGCCACCCGGTCAAGTGCAAGCGGCCGATTGCCTCGGGCGAGCTGCCGGTCAAGACCGCCTGGACCCTGTTCGGCGCGCTGCTGGTCGTCGCGCTGGCCATGGGATTTTGGGTGCGGCCGAGTGTGGCCGGCATCGTCGTCGGCTATTTCTTGGTCAATGTGGCTTATTCCAAGGGTCTCAAGCGCTTGGCCTATGTCGATGCGCTGATCATCGCGCTCGGCTTCTTGCTGCGGCTGCTGGCGGGCGGCGAGGCGGCGCAGGTGCACCTGTCGAAGTGGCTGATCACCTGCACGGTGCTGCTGGCGCTGTTCTTGGCCCTGGGCAAGCGCAAGCACGAGGTGCTGACCAGCCATGCCGGGCACCGCAAGTCGCTCGAGCGCTATCGGGTCGAACACCTGAATTTTGCTCTGGGTATGTTGGCGGCGGCCACGGCGGGTGCATACTTGGCCTACACAGTCGACCCGTCCACCCGCCTGCGCTTTCATACCGAGAGCTTGCCCCTGACTACGCCGTTTGGGGTATTCGGCCTGCTGCGTTTTTACCAGCTGAGCGACGACCTGAAGGTGGCGTCGAGCCCCACCGACCGCATGCTTCGCGACCCTGCCTTTGTGATCAACGCGTTGATCGGTGCTGCGGTGATCGTTGGGCTCATCTACGGAGTGGGTGGGCGGTGAGACCGTGGCTAGCCGCAGTGGTGGCGCTTGTGGCACTTGTGGCGTGTGGCGCGGCGGAGGGTAAGCGTGGCTCCGCTAATCCTTTTGCAGATCAGCTACTAAGTGACCTGCGGGCCGCGCGCGACAAGCCGATCGTGGCCCGCTGGAACCCGGCGCCGTGTGCCTGCCCGCCCTTTGAGGTGTTGGTGGGGGCGACCTGGGTGCGCGCTGAATTGTATGCGAGCGACCCCGAGCCGCTGCTCGCTTGGCAGGCCTTCTTGGCGGCGACGCCGACCGAGGCGCTGCCCGTGCCGCTGCAGGTCGAAGGGCGGCTCGAGCGGCAAGTGTTTCGAACCAGTTACGGGGCCTATGCCGTGCGCGCCGAGATTTCGACCGTGCTGGGGCCGCGCCCGACCCCAGCTGCAGTTCCCGAGGCTGTGGCCCCCGCAGAAGCACCGAAATAAGCGGACTCAGCTAGCGAAAAAGTGGACGGCGCCGCCGCAGCGCGCCATGATCCGTTGTGGAGGTCTGCATGACTGCACCGATCGCGTTTGTTTCTGGTCACCGAATGGCTGCTTTGGGCCTGTTCGCTCCGCTTGCGCTGGCTGCGCTTGTGGCGGGTGCCGCGAGTAGTCTAGCCGACGAAGTCAAGCCGAAGGGTGTTGAACTGCTCGTATTCTTGGGGGACAAGTCGGTCGGTACCGAGGTCTACCGCAGCAGCAAGGGCACCGAGGCGCACTTTTTTTCGACCGAAGCGCAACTGCAAGACAACGTGGGCAAAGGGGCCTGGAAGGCGTTTAAGCAGCGCGCCGCCGTGCAAACAGCCCCAGACGGCCCGTTGCAGCAGTATGACCGCTGGATCGACGTGACGGGCGCGACACAGCAGAGCAAGCTCTTTAATTTTCAGGGTAAATGGAAAATCTCGGTGGCCGATGCGGCCGTGGAAGGCAAGAGGCCGAAGCCCAAAGTCACGGATGTGAAGGCGGCTAGTCCGGTGGTGGTGTTTGACCAGCGCCTGCTGTCGCTGGTGGTGCTCGCGGCCGAGCGCGCCGCGGGCAAGGGCGAGGTCGAATTCGTACGGGTCGATGATGGGACGTCAGGGAAAGTGCATGTAAATACAGAGCACTTGAACGATGCCAAGGGGGTCAAGTTCAGTCGCACCACGCTGAAAGGCGACAAGATCGATGCCTGGGTGCTGCGCGATGGTGGCGGCAATGTCTTGGCCATCAAGGGTATGGATGCCTGGCGTGCGGTGGCCAAGGGTGCCAAAGTGCCGGCTGAAGGCAGCCTGAAGCCCACCGAAGCGCCCGCCGCCAAGGCCGCGCCCCTACCGAGCGCCGCGACCCCAGTTGGCCGTTGAACCCAGCGGCACTTGCCGGCATACTCCGCTTCACAAAAGTATGGAGTCGGGTCATGCGCAAGGTCGGTCAGAATCTAACTCGTTATTTCCTTCCTAGCTTCGTAGGGTTGATGCTCGTCTCGGCGGCAGGATGCGGCGCGAGCGCGCAGTTTGACCGCGCCGCCGGTGTCGCCAAGTACAAAGCGCTGCCGGCCAAGACCGCCGTCGAACTCGTCGACACGACGGACCTGCTCGCCCAGCCCGTGATCGTGGTGGGTATGCTGCACATCAGCTCGGCCAAGGGTGAGCCCGACCGCCGCGAAGTGATCGCTCAGCTGCAAAAAGAGGCGGCACGCTTCGGTTGCGATGCACTGGTGGCGCTGCAGGTGGCCGACAAAGTCGATCGCTCGACGCATTGGATCGACAAGCCTGGTCCAGGCGGCAAGCCCGTTCGCCAGCAAGAAGTGGTCGAGAAACATACGTGGAATTGGAGCGCCCAGTGCGCGCGGTCGGCCAAGCAGCCGGCTACGCTGCCCGCTCCGACCAAGTCGCCAGCGCGCTAGCCGCTCCTACCCAGCCAGCCTACAGCTGCGGGCAGAAGTTCTTGTCGCAGCCAGGGCCGGTCTTGGTGCTTTCGTCTTTGGTGCAGACCTGGCAGTAGTACGCGCAGGGCAGCACGTCGTAGTTGCCAACGGCGCACGGCGCTTGGAACTCCTTGGCTACCTCCATCGTCGAGCACTGCTGCCACTGCTCTTCGGGCGAGACATTGGGGTTGCCGGGCACCGACAGCAGGCAGCCCCAGCACACATCGACGGGGTACTCCATCGTGCCCGACACCACGGCGCCGCCGGCGGCGGTCTTGCCCTGCAGCTGGAACTTGAGCACCACCCGCTCAACAGTGCGGGCGCGGTCGGTGAACTGGAAGAAGCGCTGCTGCCACTCGGCGCCAATCGGCTTGCCCGGCGCGGCGAAATCGGGAACAAGTTCCATGCCCACCAAGCCCTTGCTGAGCGGCCCAATCGATGCCACCACGGGCACATCCCACGAGGCGATGTTTTGACCGGTCAGCGTCTTGTTGACCTTGACGTCCTTGTTCAGAATCGAAAACGGCGAGGTCAGCTTGGTCGACGGCGAGCGCACCATGTCGACGTGCACGCTGGTGATGTTGACCGTATTCGGATCGAGGCGCAGCGACGCCGGGCCCGAGCCGTTGATCAGTTGCAGCGACGGCAAGTTGTTCTTGACCGATGCGACGAACTTGAACCTGCGCGACAACGCGACGTCCATCACGCCTTCGAGGTAGAAGTTCTGGCCGCCCGAGTACGTGCACTGCAAAATGCCGTTTACAAGGGTCGCTTGCGGCACCACATTGCCTTCTACGGCGAGAGATTCGTTGTTGTAAGCCGGGGCGCAGCCCAAGCCTGCGGTCGCAAGGCCGATGGCGGTCAGGCCCATGCACACGCGGTGCACAGCGCGCGTCGTGCTCGCTCCACCCAGGAGTCTGGCGCTATTAGTCTGCATTCTTGCCTCCTCGCTGCTGCGCGAACCCACCCAGCTGCGGCGACGATGCGGCCGGCAGGGTAGTTCGGACATTGGTCGGCGCCGTTGCGCCCAGTTCGGCCAAGCGGGTTTGCCATGCTGCTGCGTCGACCGCCAGCAGTTCAGCTTGCCCGACGCCACGGAGTTGGGGCAACCAAAGCTGCTGCCCGCGGCGCTTCTTGTCGCTCACGATGCGGGCCAGCGTTGCCGCTGTGGCCCATCGTTCCCATTGCGTATCAAAACCAAGTGCTTCAAGGCCCAGCCGCACGGCTTGCGCGGTACCTGTAGCCGCCACACCCGTGCTCTCGGCGGCTTCCGCTTCGGCCACCAGTCCCAGGGCTACGGCCTCGCCGTGGAGCACTGCAAACTTGCTCTGGGCCTCGATGGCGTGGCCCAGCGTGTGGCCCAGGTTGAGCAGCGCCCGCGCCGAAGCGTGGCCCGGCCCTTGGCGTTCGAGTGGGTCGGCCGCTACCACCGCTGCCTTGTGGCGCACAGCCGCCCGCAGATGGGGCAGCAGGGCCGCCAGCGAGCGGCGCCGCAGCGCAGGGCCATCGGCCAGCAGCGCGCGCCACGCACCGGCGTCAAAGCTGACGAAAATTTTGGCAATCTCGGCCAGACCCGCGCGAAATTGCCGCGCCGGCAGCGTCTGCAGCACCTGCAGCGGCAGCCACACCCACTCGGGGCGGTGGAAGGCGCCGACCAGGTTCTTGCCCTCGGGGGTGTCGATGGCGGTCTTGGCCCCCACCGACGCGTCGGCCATAGCCAAAACTGTAGTAGGAATAAGGGCTGTGCGCATGCCGCGCTGCCACGTCGCCGCGCAGAAGCCCGCCACATCGGTGGTCGCGCCGCCGCCAATTGCCACCAGCAAGTCGCTGCGACCCACGCCCGCCGCAGCCAGCGCCGACCAGATGCGGCTCGCGGTGCGCAGATCCTTAGACTTTTCGCCGCCTGCCACGTCGATGGTCGTCAAGTCGACGCCTCGGGCTTTCAGCATCTCGACCAGTGGTTGCGCCCACTGCGCCACGCCGCGATCGATCACCAGAGCTATCTTGCTTCCCGCCGCCAGGGCGACCAGGGCCTCGACCGCTTGGGCCGGCGCGCCGCCGTGCAGCCACACCGGATGGGTCGCGCTAGCCAGATCGTCACTCAGCAGCGACTCGGCGGGATCGAGGGCGCACAACACCGCATTGACTACGTTATTCAGCGGTTGCGAGGCATCCACATGCACATGGGCCTGGGCATAGGTCGCTCGCCGCCGCAACTCCAGGTCGACCAACGCCGCCTTGGCGCTCTGGCGCGTGTCACCCAGCAGGGGCCGATCGGTGTCGTCGAGCAGGGCCCGTTCGCTCAGGACCTCGACCGGCGCATCGAGCCACACCACCTGGGCCTTGGCACGCATCCGCTCGATACCATTGTGGAAACACGGAGCGCCGCCGCCCACGGCAATCACCGTCGGCGGGCCGGACAGCACCTGCTCGAGCAGGGCCGCCTCGTGAATGCGAAACACCGTCTCGCCTTCGCGCCGCAGCAGCTCGGCCGCCGACCGACCATTCTCGGCCTGCAGCAAGGCATCGAGATCCAGGCACGGCAGGGCCACGCGCTCGGCCACTCGGGCCGCGACGACGGTCTTTCCTGCTGCGGGCATGCCAATGATCACGATGCTTTGCCTCACGATTCAGCCTTGTAACGCTACTTGCCCACCGTCAGCGACGAGGAGCGGTTGACGATGCGCGGCGTGATGAAGATCAAGAGCTCGGTGCGCTTGTCTTCTTCGCGGCGGGTGCGGAACATCGCGCCAATCAGCGGAATGTCGCCAAAGAAAGGCACCTTCTTGGTCGACAGCGAGGTGTTGCGGGTATAGATACCGCCGATCACCGTAGTCTCGCCGTCGCCCAGCAAGAGCTCAGTATTCGCCTCGCGTTGCGTAATGGTCGGATTGCCGTCGGCCGCGCGGTTGCTGAAGTCGGGCTCGTTCTTGGTCACGTTCACGGCCAGCTTGACGTTGCCGTCTTGCGTGATGTGCGGCGTAGCCGAGAGCTTGAGGTCGGCGCTAAAGAAGCGGGTCTGCACGCCTTGCGCCGAAACCACTGAGATTGGAATCGAAATGCCTTGCTTAATGGTCGCCTGGTAGTTGTCGAGCGTCAGCACCTTGGGGCTCGAGACGATCTTGACCACGCCCTCTTGCTCTGCGGCCGATAGACGCAAGCTCAAGTTGCCAGCGCCGCCTAGCGAACCCAACGTCAGGCCGATCGCACCACCGGCACCGGTACCCACCGCGGCCGGCAGATTGACCGCGTAGTTTGGAATCGCCGACGACACGCCGTCTTTGTTCGGACCCTGACCGTCCGCGCCGCCGCCCACGCCCACTACGCTGGGGAAGGGCAGGCCCGTCTCGTTGCCGTACACCGAGCTCATGGCGTAGTTACCGCCCCACTGGATACCCACTTCTTTGCTGAACGCCGAGCTGGCTTCGACCACGCGGGCCTCGATCAGCACCTGCGGCGTCTGCCCGTCGAGCTTGCGGACCATTTCTTCAACAGCCGCCACGTGATCCTCGGTGTCGGTCACCACCAGCGAGTTGGTGCGCGCGTCCATCGTGACCGAGCCCTTCTTGCTCAGCACCACCTTGGCTTGCGGCACCAGTTGCTCGGCCTGCGCGTAGTTCACCGGGATGATGCGCACGACCAACTGCTTGACTTCTTCTAGCTTTTGCCGGCGCTCGACCTCTTGGTCAAACTCCTTCTTCAGCGAGTCGATGGTCGCGACGCGGATCACGCCGGCCTGGCGCACGTAGTCGTAGCCGCGAGCGCGCAAGATGACGTCGAGCGCCAAGTCCCACGGAATATTCTCTAGGTGGAACGTGACCTTACCTTGGACTTCGGGCCCGGCAATGATGTTCAGCTTGCCTTCTTTGGCCAAGAACGTCAGTACGTGCTGGATATCCGCGTCTTTGATGGTCAAATTGATGCGCTTGCCGGTGTAGCGGCGGTTCTTGCGCCACGGCGTCTTGATCTCGCCGCCCATCTCGCCGCCACCGGCACCACCGCCACCGCCAGCATCCTCAGGCGCCATAAGGGGTTGCGGAGCAGCTGCCAGCACATCGCCGCCCGACTTGACCGCCCGCGACACACCCTTGGGACCATCGGCCACTTCTTGGCGTTCAGCGCCCTCTAAACGGTCGAAATCCCAAGTCAACTGCCCATCGCGCAGCGACACGCGGTCCGCGGCGCGCTCGGTCAGATCGACCACCACCCGCACTTCGTCTTGCGACCCCTCGGGGCGGAATACGGTGACGCGCTCGATCGGACCCTGCAGCGACTTGGTGTCGTAGGCGCGTTGCAGATGCTCGGGCAGGCGCACGCCGTGCACCGCGAGCACCACCCGGTTGGGCTGGCGACTCACCACTTCGGCGCGGGCTAGCTCAGAGCCGCCACCCAGAGCCAGTTCTACGTGGCCGCGGCGACGCCCTTCGGCGGTAATGTGCACATCGTCGACCCGGCCGAACTCGTCGCCCTTCGTCGTGCGCTCGTTGCGAGCCTTCTGGCGCTCTTGCTCGGCCTCGCGCCGCAACGCTTGGGCTTGCGCCGTGGCCTGCTCCGCGGCCTGGTCGGCATTGCGGCGCTGCTCCACGTTCTGCGCATCGCGGCGGGCACGCTGCAACTCGTCGGCCAGCTTCTGCTTTTCGGCACGCTCGGCAGCCAAGCGCTGCTCTTGATCGACGATGCGGCGCTCGGCGTCGGCGGTCTGGCGCCCTTCGGCCTCGCGTTCTTGGCGCTCGCGTTCGGCGCGGGCTTCGAGCACAGCGATACGAGCCTGCTGGCGCTGCACATAGTCGCCGCCACCCTTGCCCGTAGTGGCCGCGGCTTCGGCCTGCTTGCGCCGGCTCTGCTCGGCTGCCAGCTGCGTCTGCAGATCCTGCTCGCGCTGTACGTACTTCTCTTCTAGAGCCTTTTCGCGGGCTTGATGCTCGGCCTGCAGCTGCGCCCGCACGGTCGCCAGTTCGCGCTCAATGCGCTCTTGGGTGCGTTTCTGCTGATCGGCTGCAGTTTTTTCGGCCAGAGCCACCTTGGCACGCACGTCGTCGACGGCTTTTTCGGCGGCGGCAATGCGGGCACGCGACGAGGCGCGGTCACTGCGCATGGCCTCGAGCTCACCTTCGCGGGCTTGCAGGTTGCGCGACAGATCACCCATCTTGTCTTCGGCTTGCCGGCGCGCCGCTTGCTCGCGCTCGGCCTCGCGGCGCGCTGCAGCTACTGCCAAGTCGCGGTCGTGCAGCGCTTTCTTGGCACTGTCGGCGTCTTTGCTCAGGCGCTGCGTCTCGCGCTGCGCAGCCTGCACCTCTTGGTGCCGCCCCGCCGCCGCCGCGGCCTGTTCGCGCCGCTTCGACTCGCCGAGCGCGCGATTCAGGGCATCGATACGCTCCTGAGTCTTCGCCTGCAGGTTGTGCAATTCGTCTTCGCGTTGCTGCAGCAGCCCTTGCACAGCCTCGGCCTGCTTGTTTGCTGCCACCGCTTTTTGCGATTCTTTGGCGCGAGCTGCTTCTTTTTCGCGCAGTTGCTCTTCGTACGAACTGCTCAGCGCCTGCTCGCGCCGCGCCAACTCGGCCTTCAACTCAACGCGCACTTGCGCCACGCGGTCTTCGGCGTCGCGCTCCATCTTGCGCACATCGGCGTCGCGGGCGGCCATAGCGGCATCGTGTTGCTTGCGCAGCGTGGCGACCTGGGCCTCGGCCTGGGCGACCATCTTGCTTTTGTCTTGGCCACCGGCACGCAGCTTTTGTAGCTCGGCCTCGCGACCGGCCAGGGCTTGCTGCAGGCGCTGAGCCTCTTGCTCCGCGGCGGCGCGGGCTTCAGCCTGCCGCTTTGACTCGCCCACCGCACTCTGCAGCGCCGTTTCGCGCGTCTTCAGGTCTTTTTGCAGTGAACCAAGCGCCGACTCAAGGCTTTTTCGCTCTTCTTTGGCCTTATCGACCTCGACAGCCCTGCCCTTGGTCTGGGCCTCGCGCTCGCGCTGGCTGGCCTCGTCAAGCTGGGCTTCTAGAGCCGCTTGGCGCACTTGCATCTCGTCGTGCAGGCGCTGCAGCTCTTGCTCGCGATCCTTTAGCAAACCTTCAACGCGGGCGGCACGCTCTTGGGCCTGCCGCGCCTGCTCGCCGCGCTCGCTTTGCACGCGGGCCAGCTCGCGGCCGTGGGCTTGCTCCAGCTCCTTGCGCATGGCAACCAAGCGACTATCAAACTGATCCGCCATGGCTTTTTCGCGGCGGGCCTGGTCGTCTTGCTGGGTCTGCAACCGCTGTCGCGCTTCGGCCACGGCCCGTTGAGCGCCGACAAGTTCGTCTGCTTTCGCCGACTTGCGCGTCTTCATGCTGCCCAACTCGTGCTCGCGATCGGCCAGAGCCTTTTGCAGGCGCACGGCTTCTTGCTCGGCCTTGTCGCGGGCTTCAGCTTGTTGCTTGGCATCGCGGCGGGCGGCGGCCACGGCATCCGCTTGGCTCTGCAAGTCTTTGCGCAGCTGGCCTTGCGCGGCCTCGAGTCGCTGGCGCTCCTGGCGGGCACTCTCTTGATCGGCAAGCCGACCCTCGCGCAGCGCCTTGTCTTCGGCCGCCTTGACCTCGCGCATCTGCGCGGCCAGCTTGTCTTCGCGCTCGCGCACCGACGCCTTTAGCCCGGCCACTTCGCGTTCACGTTCTGCTAGTTGCTGCTCTACGCCTTGGGCGCGCTGGGCTGCGGCGGTCTTTTCGCGCTCCAGACTGGCCACGGTCTCGCGGGCCTTCTCAGCGTCGGCAGCCTTCTGGCGCTCCAGACTGGCCACGGTCTCGCGGGCCTTCTCAGCATCGGCCGCTTTCTGACGCTCTAAATCAGCCATAGCTGCGCGGGCTTTCTCGGCATCGGCCGTTTTTTGCCGCTCTAGATCGGCCATTGCCGCCTTGGCGTGCTGCAGCTCCGCCTGCGACGAGGCCAACTCCGCCCGCACACCCTGCAACTGCCCCTGCAGCTTTGTTTGCAGTTCAGCGACTTGACGATCCTGGCCGGCCTGCTGCGCCGTCAGCTGCTGCCGAGCCTTTTGCACTTCGGCCTGAGCAGCGGCGATTTCTTGGTTCGAGGTTGCCTTGCCCTTCGCCAGCTCGGTCAGCGCAGCTTCGCGTTCTGCCAGAGTATTGCGCAGTTTCTGGGCCTCGGCCTCGGCTTGCACGCGCGCCTTGCTATTGCGCTCCGCTTCGCCGCGGGCGGTGGCCAGTTCGCGGTCACGTCCGGCCAATTCCTTAGCGATTTCGACCTGTTTAGTCTCAATTTCACTGCGAGCGCGTTGGGCCGCCGCCACTTCGCCTTGCTTGCCCGCGCGCTTCGCCTCTTCTTCGCGCGCCTTGGCTTGGCTCAACTCTGCACTCAGGTTGGCTTCGCGGTCCTTCAGCGCCGTGCGCAGGTTCTGCAACTCGCGCTCGCGCTGGACCAGCAGGTCTTGCACCTGCGCCGCACGCTGGGCCGCCGCGGCATTCTCGCGCTGTAGCTCGGCTTTTTCGGCCTTCAGATCGGCCAACTGCGCCTGTGCCGCGGCCAAATCCTTTTGCACACCTTGCAGCTGACCCTGCAGTTTTTGCTGCAGCGCCGCCAACTGGGCATCGCGCTCGGCTTCTTGGTCGCGCAACTTGACGCGAGCCGCCGCCACTTCGGCTTCGGCCTTGGCAATTTGCTGCCGGCTCGCCGCCGAACCCTGGCCCAAGGACTGCAGCGCCGCCTCGCGCTCGGCCAGCGCGGTCTTCAGCTTCTGATTCTCAACCTCGGCTTGGCGCCGCGCTTGGCTCGTCTTGTCCACTTCGCGGCGGGCAGCCTGCAACTCGTCGTCGCGGCGAGCTAATTCGCGAGCAGCATCCGCCTGACGGCGCTCGATGTCGGCGCGGGACTGGCGCGCCGCCTCGACCTCGGCCTGCTTACCAGCGCGCTGTGCAGATTGTTCGCGGCGGCGGGCCTCGGCCAGCTCGGTTTGCAGTCCCGACTCCTTGTTCTTGAGCGTCGACCGCAGATTCTGTAGCTCGCGCTCGCGCTGGGCCAGCAGATCTTGCACCTGTTCGGCACGCGCCGCCGCGGCGGCTTTCTGGCGTTCCAAATCCGCGTTTTGCTTCTTCAGACCGGCGACTTCGGCCTGTGCCGAGGCCAAATCCTTCTTGACGTCGGCCAGTTGCCCCTGCAACTTTTGCTGCATGGCCTGCAATTGCCGGTCGCGCTCCGCAGCCTGCGCACTCAGTTGGGCGCGCGCCGCCGCCACTTGGGCCTGAGCCTGTTGAATTTGCTGGGCACTCGCATCCTTGCCCTTGGCCAGCGCCTGCAGCGCCGCTTCGCGCTCGGCGAGCACACTGCGCAACCGCTCGGCTTCGAGTTCGGCCTGCTTGCGCGCCAGGGCATTGCGCTCAACGTCTTGGCGAGCCGCGGCCAAGTCGGCATCGCGCTTCGCTAATTCCTTGCTCAATTCGGCTTGACGGGCGCGAATGGTCTCTTGCGCCTGTTGTGCCGCCGCGACTTCCGCCGCCTTGCCGCTTTGCTTGGCTTGGGCTTCCAGCGACTTGGCCTCGGCCAGTTCGGCAGCCAGCGAAGTCTCGCGATTCTTCAACGCGGCCTGCAGGTTTTGCAGTTCGCGCTCGCGCTGAGTCAACAGATCTTGCACTTGGCCAGCGCGCTCGGCAGCCAAAGCTTTTTCGTGCTCAAGATCCGCCTTTTGCTTTTCTAGACCAGCCACTTTGGCTTGGCTGGCCGCCAGCTTGCGCTCGCTCTCGGCCGCCCGCTCTTCGGCCTGCCGCCACTTGCGCTCGGCCTGCTCGCGCTCGTAGTCGACCTTCTTGGCCTTCTCTAAGGCGTTCTCGGTGTCTATCAGCCGGCCGCGCGCCGCGGTCAGCTCGCCCGCCAGTTGCTCTTGCTTGCGCTTGGCCTCGGCATCCGAACTGCTGCGTGCCGCCTGCAGATCCTTGTCTTTTTCGGCCAGGATCTTCTTTAGGTGCTCGACTTCTTCGGCCTGCGCTTGCCGCCGCGACTCGCTGGCCCGCCGCATCTCGTCGCGCAACTGCTCGGCCTGCTGTTTGGCCCTTTCGAGCTCGCCTTGCAGCACCGCCAGCCGCTCGTCGCGCGCCGTACCCTCTTGCTTTTGCAGAGCCGCGATCTGCTGACGCAGCAACTCAACGCGCGCTTCTTCCGATTGCCGCTGGGCCACCACCGCTTGCAGCGAGGCGCGCTCTTTGTTCAGTTCGGCGCGCAGCGTGTCGGCGGCCTTTTGCTCCGTTGCCAACCGCGCCGCCGCCGCTTGGGCGGCCTGTTCTGCTTCGGCCAAGCGCTTTTTCAGGCTCTCTTGGCCCTGCAAGTCGGTCTTGGCGCGCGCCAGCTCGTCGGCTAGGCGGTTGCGCTCGTTCTGCGCCTGCTTGCTGTCTAGCGCGGCCTGCTCCTCGCGTGCGCGGGTGGCGCGCAGCTCGTCGCCCAGCTGCTTTTCGCGCGCGGCGGCGGTCTTTACGGCCTGTTCGTTGGCCGCTACCTGTGCGGTCTGCGCTTGGTTCAGCTTGCGATCGCTACCGTCGACCACCACCACCACAGTGTTGCCGTCCGCCCGCACGTGATAGAGGGCGTCTTGCTCAAATGTAACGACAATTCGACCAACCGGCGCGCCCGACTTCTTGGTCGCCTGCACTTCGATCGACCGCACCACGCCGTTGCCCACGTACTTGGGCGCTTCGAGCCCCTGCACGTCGCTGCCGGCCACGTCGATGAACAGCCGCGACGGCTTGTCGAGCCGGAAGGTCGTAAACGTGGGCGCAGCCACACCGCGCACGGTAATTACCGTGGTTTGCGTGGCTTCTTGCACGTCGATGGCCGTTAGGGCGTTGCTCGCCTGGCCTTGGCCCTCGGCCGCGAACAGGGGCGTCGCGGGCAGGACCATGGTCGTCGACAAGAACAAGCCCATCGACGAGCGCAGCAGCCGCTTGGCCATCGTTTGCTTGGTTCTCATTGCGGTTCTCCTCGCTGGTCTCGCAGGGCGGCGGTCACGCTAGTGCCGCGCATCGCGGGGTCAGGGTACATCACCAAGTTCTTCAGCACCGGGATCGCCCACCGAAATGGGCGGCGCCAGCGACAGGGTCAGCGGTTTCTCTTTGCCGGGCACCGAGACGATCACCTTGTATTGGGTAATCGCGGTCACGCGCGCACCGTCGTTGCCTAGGGCATCGCCGCGCACCACGTCGCAGCGCCCGCCGTCGGGGTCCGTAAATACGGCCTTGGGTTGCGCCACGCCCGTCATGATCATGAACAGGGTGTAGCGCTCGATCGGCCCCTTGGTCGCGCAGGTATCGGGCAGGTCGGCGGGCCGCTCGTCGGTGCCGCCATTTTCTTCGACCACGGCCTGCTCGGGCACCTTGGGCCACTCGACTACCTTGGTAGTGTTGTCGAGCGACCAGTTCACCACGCCGTCGATCGGCTCCTTGGTGTAGTGATCGAACAGGCCCTTGATCGGCCTCCACTTCGCGTTTTCGCCCAGCACCACGTAGCCATCGACCAGCCCGCCACCCGCCTTGGCCGCGTCACCGCCCGCCAGCTGGTTTAGCGCCTGCTCGGCGTTCTTGGGCGGCGGCTTCTTGGTCTCGCCACCGCCGCCACCGCCGCAGGCCGCTTGGCTGAGCACGGCGAGCGCCAGCAGCGCGTGAGTCGCTAGCTTTAGCAAATTGTTCAGGACGGCTGATTGCAGCATCAGGTCCTCTTCTTCTTCGGCTTGTCGCGCCGAGCCATGCCTTCTTTGAGCTCGGCGGGTTTGCCCGTCCAGACAAAGGCGTAGGCGGTAAAGGTCGCCCGAATCGTGGTGCGGTCGCGCGACATGTCGGCCAGCTCAAATTTCTCGTACAGGGCCGCTTCGGGGCTTTTGTTGGTCTCGTGCTTCTTCTCGCCTTCGACCGGCTTGTGCGCGGCATCGTAGGCAGTGCGGATCAGGCCGGCGTCGGGCACCAGTGTCTCGATCGTCAGCCCGCGGATGTTGATTAGACGTCGCCCCATGCCTGCATACAAGCGCAAGAATTCGATGAGTTGCTGCACCGAGCCTTCCAGCGTCACCTTGATCGGGATGGCGTTGTACAGGTCCTCGCTCTCTTCTTGCAGACGATCGAAGCGCTTGATCATCAAGTGGATGTTAGCCGCATCGGCCTGCACCGCATCGATGAACTTGGGGATCTCGTCGGCAGACGGGAAGCCGGCGCGACGCTTCTTGTCTTCTTCGACCAGCTCGTCTTTTTCTTTGCGCAGCTTGTCAGCGGCTTCGGCGCTGGCCGAGCTCTTGAGCGTCTTGACGTCGTTGTCGAGCTTCTTGAGCTGGGCGCGCGCCTGATCGGCCTTGCCAAGCTCGGGATCGACCAGGCCAAAGTACAGGCCCAGCGCCAAAACCACCAAGATGCCCGCGAACACCGCTGCCTTCTGGGCGGGCGGCAGCTTCATGAATTGGTCCATGATTCCTCCTCCCTTCGGTTATTCGGCCGCCGGCATTTTGTCGGCCGGTGCAGCTGCTGGTGGGGGTTCGGCGGCCTGATGGGCTCCGGGCATCGGAGCTTTGCCGTCGTCTTTGGGCAAGTCGCTGCCCGCTTCGGCCTTGGCCGGTTCCGCCTTGGCGGGCTCGGGCTTCGGGGCTGGGCGAACGTCTTCGGCACTAGCGTCGGTCGCCGAGCCCTTCGCGTTATTATCACCTTGAGTATCGGGCGCTTGCTCGCTATCGTCGGCCGCATCGCCGGTTGCAGCGCCGGGCAGCGGCAGGGCCAGCTTGGTGCCAATCACGGCCGCGTCGTCGCCCGCCGAGCCACCCGTATCGGCGCCAGCATCGGTCGAACCCGCATCCGCTCCGGCTGCCGCTGCGGCTTTGTCGTCCGGCTTTTCTGGATTCACCGGCTCAATCAAGTAAATCAATGTGGCCCGAATCGAGAATTCGACATACGTCATGCCGATTTGCTCGTCGCGCTTCTTCTCTTGGTACACCAGCTTCGGCTCGCGGAAGTACGGGCTCGACTCCAAGCGCCACTGCAGCTCGGCGACGTCTTCGTGCCCCAGCGCCCGGCCTTGGATCGTCACTTCGCCACCATTTTCGTGGTACGAGGTGATCCAAGCGCGGCGTGCATCCCAGCCCACATGCCAGCCCGCCGCCTCGAACGCGACCAAATCGGCCGTCGGCGTCTCGTGCTGCTGGCGCGGTTGCAAGATGAACGAGAAGTACTGCAACGCCCCGGCCGGGCCGTCTTTTTCGGCAAAGAGCTCATCGAGCACCGTTTTTTGCTCGCGGAGCTTCTTGATCTCTTCGGTCGCCTGGGCGATCACCTTCTTGTTTTCTTCAAGCTTTGTCAGTTCAAGCTTGCGCCGTTCGAGCTGTGACTTGGCGCGCGTGGCCTCTTCTGAGGCGGTGTTCATCCACATGTAGAACACAGCCGCTTCCATCACGACGAAAAGCACGAACAGCAAGATGCCGACGTTGGGGATGTCGGGCAGGCGCAAGCCCGCTCCGCCCTTACGACTTTTTTGGCCGGCGCCGCCGCCGATCAGGTTGATGCGAATCATAGTTGCACCTACCGATCTCCCAGCCGGCGCATCGCCAGACCCACCGCCACACCCGCCACGGGCGCCATGCGCTGCAGCATCTGGGCGTCAAACTTCTTGGGATCGACGACGACGTTGTTGAAAGGATTGAGCGCCCGCACCGTTGTGCCCAGGCGACGTTCGATACCCTCGATGAGGCCCGCTTGCACCGCTGCGCCGCCACACAAGTAGATCGCGGCGATGTCAGAATTCATTGCGGTGGCCGCAAAAAAGTCGAGCGAGCGCTGGATCTCGTTGATGAGCACTTCAGACACGCGACCCGAGATGCGCTGCACTTCGCGCAACACACCCGACATCGACAGCGTAGTCTCTGAAGTGGTCTTCATGTGCTCCGCTTCTTCCCACGGCACAGCGAATTGTTTGGCAATTTCGTCTGTGAGCAAATTGCCGCCTACGGTGATGTCGCGGGTGAACGAGGTGGTGCCGTCACTGACGACGTTGATATTGATCGTCGAGGCGCCCACGTTAACGAGTGCGACGGTCTCATGGGTCGGAACAGCGAAGTTCAACTCGAAGGCATTGTAGAGCGCAAAACAATCGACGTCGACCACAACCGGCTCAAGCTTGCAGGCCCGCACCACGTCGAGCATCTCTTCGATCACCGCCTTCTTGGCCGCTACAAGCAGCACATCCATCTGGCCTTGGCCGGCATGGGGGTTGATGATCTGGTAATCGACGTTTACATCTTTGATATCAAAGGGAATGTACTGCTCCGCTTCCCACTGAATCTGCTCGTTGAGCTCGTCTGCGGTCATCTCGGGCAGCGAGATCTTCTTGATGATCACCGAGTGACCCGACAGGGACACGGCCACGCGGCGCTCGCGCACTTTGTTCGCCGCAAACAACTCGCCGACCCGCTGGGCCAGCAGAGGCGCGTTGAGAATGACCCCGTCTTTGATGGTGTCGGGCGGCAGCATCATGGTGTCAAATGCGAGCAATTGCGCACCCTTCGACGTCTCTTTGACGTGGGCGAGCTTGATCGACGACGAGCCTATGTCCAAGCCGACGGCATTTCTGGTCGCCATGCTCGCGCTGCTCCTTCGCAGGCCGTTGCGGCCCAAACCCAGCTAGGCATCAGGTATGCCTTGGCTGTTTGAGGTGTGGCGCGCCCAAGCCCACCACACTCCAAGGGGCAAGGCTAGAAGGGGTGGCGCAAGCCGTCAAGAAAAGGGCCAGAACAGACGGCGTGGGCATCGCAAATCGGTGCGGTGTGGGCACCTTGCGCGGCGATGTGTGCAAATCACTTGTGCTTGTCCGATCTTCCACGAAGTCGTGACGCCGCCAATCGACCTCTTATGGCAGGTGCCGCGGCGGCGCGCTATGCTACTCGCCCGGCGCCGGTGCGCGCCGATGGCCACTACTATGCCGAATGCTGCTGCATTTTCGGGTGCTGCTACTGCCAGTCAACCCGCTGAAGGTATTGCTAAAGATCGCGATTTGGCGCCGCTGCGTCCGCCCGTGCTCGCCGATGCCGAGGTGTTTGCACTGGCGCAGCGCTATTTGACGCCCAACTACAAGAATTCGTCGATCGTTTTCAGTCATGGCGACGGCCCGTGGAACATTGCGACCGATGGCCGCCGTTACCTCGACATGAGTGCGGGGGTGGCGGTCAATGCCTTGGGCCATGGCCACCCCGACTTGGTCGCCGCGATCGCTGAGCAATCGGCCCGCTTGGTGCACCAGTCGAACTATTGGCACAACCAGCACGCCGCCGTGCTCGCCGCCGATCTGTGCCAGCGCTTTGAAACGGCGGTGCTCAATACCACCGGCAAGACCGAACAAAGTCGGGTTTTCTTTTGTAATTCCGGCGCAGAGGGCACCGAAGCAACCGTCAAGACTGCCCGCCGCTACCACGCGCGCATCCTGGGCAAGGCCCGCCCCGGCATCGTAACTGTGCAAGGCAGCTTCCACGGCCGCACCTATGCCGCCATGACGGCTACCGCCCAGCCCAAGTACCAAGACGGTTTTGAGCCGCTGGTGCCCGGCTTTCGCTATGCCAAGTTTGGCGACCTGGCGAGCATCGCCGCGCAGATCGACGACACGGTGGGCGCGGTGCTGATCGAGGTGGTGCAAGGCGAGGGCGGGGTGTGCGTGGCTCCGCCTGGATTCTTTAAGGAACTCAGGCAGTTGTGCGACGATCGCGGCGTACTGCTGTGCCTTGACGAGGTGCAAACCGGCATTGGCCGCACCGGGACGTTCTTTGCCTTTGAGCAAGAGGGCATCGCCCCCGACATCGTGTGGCTGGCCAAGGCCCTGGGCGGCGGCATTCCGGTGGGCGCGATGATCGCCCGCGAGGCGGTGGCGCAGGCCCTGCAACCCGGCACGCACGCTACGACATTTGGTGCCAACGCCCTGTGCATGTACGTGGGTCGGGTGGTGCTCGGCGTGATCGATCGCGACGATCTGGTCGGCAATGCTCGCCGGATGGGCGATCTGCTTTTGCGCGAGCTAAAGACCGCGTTTGCCGGCAAGGCCTATGTCGTCGATATCCGCGGTCGCGGCCTGATGTGCGGTGTACAGATTCGCGGCGACGTCAAAGCGGTGATCGAGGTCGCGCGCAGCAAGGGCCTTTTGGTCTCGCTGGCCGGTAGCGATGTGGTTCGGTTGACGCCACCGCTTGTGATTGGCCGCGAGCACGTCGAGTTTGCGGTGTCCCATCTGCTGGCCGCGGCCGAGCAAGTGCTCGCTAACGCTTGAACCCTGTGACTAGTCTGGTACCCTAATTGCCTCGCCCCGGTGCCGCTCCGTGCACCGTTTTCTGGAGTGTCTATGCGTATCCGTCTTCTGACCCCGTTTGTGGTGGCTGTTTCGTCTCTTGTTCTAGCTAGCTGCGCCAACACGTCGAGCGGCGGAGGCGTCGCCGCCGGAACCGAGGCCGACACTACGACCAGCAGCGGCAAAGACACCACGACCAGCACCGGCGGCGACACCGGCACGACCGCCAAGACCGATACCACGTCGCAGTCGGGCACCGAGAAGTCGATCGTCGATATCCAAAAGGCCTCGGCGGCCTGCACAGGCGATCCGGCCAGCTTTGGCGACGTCGCCGGCCTCACCATCCGCAATGCGGTGGTCGCCTCGCCGGCGCGCAAGCAGACCACCGACGGCAGCTTGGTCGGCATCTACGTGCAGCAAAAGGGCGGCGGCCAGTGGTCGGGCATCTACGTGATTGGCAAGAAAGACAGCGAGATTGGTCAAGTGGCCCCCGGCGACGTCATCACCATCACCGGCGACGTCAAGGACTACTACTGCTTTACCGAAATGAACAACAAGTTCGCGGTCATCGAGTCGCAGGGCCAAGAAATGCCCATGCCGGTGACAGTGACCACCGCCGATATCGGCGAGATCGCTGGAAAAGACAAGACCGAGCCCTACGAAGGCGTGCTGGTGCAGTTGCACGATGTGGTGGTCGGCGACGACGCGCTGGGTAGCGACGGCAAGCCCCACGGCGAGCAGTATGTGGGCAAGACGGCAGACGAAAAGGCGTTGCGCATCGGCTCGTCGTTCTTTGGCGTCTATCTGAGCGACAAGAACGCCGACGGTACCTACAGCGAGAAGTACCCGAAGGGCACCAAGCTCGGCACGCTGACCGGTGTGTTGCAGTACAGCTTTGGCGCGTTCACCTTGGTGATCACCAAGGACCCCGAGAACGTGGTCAAGCCGTAAGCAAAGCCCGGATTTTGTGAAAAGTAACAGAGGAAATTCATGGACAAGAGTAATCTTTATGCCATTGCCGCGGTAGTTGGCGTGGTGGGCTTTGCTATCGGTCGTTACGATGCCCACGGTCGGGGTGCTCCTGCCGCCGCGCCCGCGATCGCCCAGCCTGGCGCCGCGCCAGCGCCCGAAGCGCCCAAGTCGGCTGAGAATAAGCCTAGCGAGTCTGCGCAGGTACAGGCCGTGGCTGCGGCAGTTCGGCCCAGCGAGCCCAGCAAGCCCAGCGAATC
Organism: uncultured Myxococcales bacterium; assembly: GCA_903883645.1. Lineage (GTDB taxonomy): Bacteria > Myxococcota_A > UBA9042 > UBA9042 > UBA9042 > SXRM01. The sequence continues at coordinate 22,901 of CAISBR010000182.1, forward strand.
GGCCAAGGCGGAGTCGGCCAAGCCCAGCCTGCTCGACACGCAGAGCGACGAAGGTGCAGGCAAGGGCGTCGACGTTACGAAACTGGGCGTATCTCCTCAGGGAATGGCCAGTCCGTTCATGGGCCCCAAAGACGCTCTGGTCGTGGTCAACGTGTACTCGGACTTCCAGTGCCCGGTGTGCAAGCGCTCGGCCGATCCGATCAAGCAACTGGCCGCCGACTTCCCCGGCAAGGTCAAGGTGTATTTCCGCAACAATGCGCTGGCGATGCACGGGCGCAGCAAGCCGGCGGCGCTGGCGGCGTGGGCGGCAAAGAACCAAGGTAAGTTCTGGCAATACCACGATAAGCTGTTCGCGACGGGACAGCTCGACGACAGCAGCTTGGAGCAAGTGGCCAAGGACCTGGGCCTCGACATCGCCAAGTGGAAGGCCGACATGGCCGATCCCAAGTCGGGCGAGCGCCTGGACCAAGAGGCCAAGTGGGCCGAGAGCATGGGCGCGACCGGTACGCCCGGCTTCTTTGTCAATGGTGTTCGGCAGGTGGGCTGGGGTTCGTACCTAGCGCTCAAGTCGATGGTGCAGCGCGAAATCGACAAGGCCGACGAGCTGATCGCCCAGGGGACGCCGAAGAACCAGGTGATCGCCAAGCGAATTGCCGCGATGGCGACGCAGAATACCAAGGGCGAGGGCGAGACCGCGATCAATGGCGAGCTTTGGGCCAAGCAGCTGGCGGCGGACTAGCAGAGGAGCGACATGCGTTATACTTTGATGATCCTTACTCTTTTGTGGTCATCGAACGCATGGGCTGGCGACGGCGCCGACTCGCCCGAGCAGATCGACAAGTACACGCGGCAGCTGGCGCAGATCAAGAAATGCGTGCTGCAGAGCGGCGAGATCAAGTTCTTGCCGGTGCCGTGCAAGGCCAAGCCGACGAAGCAAAAAGCTAGCAACGGCGCCACGCTTTGGCAGTTTACCTACAGCGGCAAAGGCCAGAAGCTGGCGGGTACGCTGGCGCCTGAGAACGGCAAGCTCACCTTTGCCGGCACTTCGACCTGCAGTGGCGACGAAACCACCGCGTACAACGGCGTCTTGTTTCGCAATGGTCCCACAAGCTGGTCGGGCGCGCTGAAGCCCAAGGTGCCGTCGTCACTGTGCGGCCCGTTCGACATGACGCTTAATAAGTAGCTGAATTTATATCTAGCTAGCGTTCGGCGCGAGAATTACCTCGACGCAATGCTGCGGGTCCAAGAAGTGCTGCGCGGCGGCTTGCACATCAGCGGCAGTCACGGCCAAAAGCGCTTCGATCTGCCCGCGATAGGCCAGGCGGCCCAGACCGTATAGCTCGTTGAGGCACAGCGTTGCGGCCCGCGACGAGCGGCGCTGCAGGCCAATGGCAAACGCGCCGACCATCGACTGGCGTGCCCGGTGCAACTCTTCGGGACCAATCGGGTTTTGCCGCAAGCGATCCAGCTGATGGTACAGCCCGGCCAGGCCCTGATCGATCTTGTCGGCACCGGTGCCCAAATACACAGCAAAGTAGCCCTCGTCTAGGCCCTCGACATGCATCGCGCTGACCGCGTAACCCAGCGATTGCCGGTCGCGCAGCTCGATAAACAGCCGGCCGGACTGGCCCGACAGCACGGTGGCCAAAATGTCGAGAGCGTAGCGCGCCGGGTCGTCGAGGCGGGCACCCACAAAGCCGAGCGCCAGGTGCGCCTGTTGCTTGTCGGTGCGGCTGCGGACCTGGATGGGCTCGCGGGGCCGGGCCACAGGTTGCGAGGGCGGCGGCGGCTCGGCGGGAGCAGCGGCGGGCGACTGAGCGACGATGGTGGCGGCCAGCTCGTCGGCGTCGATATCGCCCGAGGCGGCGTAGACCAGCCGACCTGGCGTCAAGCGGCGGCGCAGGTAGGTGCGCAGATCCGCCGACTGCAAACGGCCGACGGCAGGAATATTGCCCAATAGATCTAGGGAGTACGGGTGCTGTCCATACAGCGTGGTCGCCAGCAGCCGCAGGGTCTGCCGCGCCGGCGCGTCGCTTTGGTGGCGCAGATCTTCGAGCTGCACGGCGCGCTCTTGCTCAAGGTCGCCGCTGGGCAGCTCCGAGGCGAATAGGCAGTCGAAAAACACGTCGAGCAGCCGGTCGCGACCCGAGGCCAGACCCGTGGCCATGAGCCCGAGCGAATTGCGGCCCGCAAAACCAGCCAGGCCAGCTGCTAATGTCTCGACTTCTTTGGCAATATCCCCAGAAGATCGCGTCGCCGTACCCCGCGTAAGCATCTGCCCACACAGGTAAGCGCGGCCGTTGACGTCGGGATTCTCGTCGCGCAGACCGCCGTGCGCCGCCACCCGCAGACCAATCAGCGGCACCGAGCGGTCGTGTTGCACAATCAGAATGTCGCCCGTGGGCAGCACCAGCCGCTCTAGGCCATCGACCAGGTCGCGCTCGCGCCGTTCGCGGTGGGTCGGCCCGAGTCGAAGTTGTTGCTGCAAATTCAGCCATGTAGCAGGGGCATCGACCTCGGCCGCACCGTCCTCGCCCGGCAGCTCGACCCACGACAGCGTCTCGGGCGCCAAGTAGCGGCGCGCCACCCGCTGCACATCGGCGGGCCGCAGCTGACTCACGGCGTGCACGTAATGGCGGTCCCAGTGCGGATCGCCGGTGGCGGTGGCAAAGTAACCCAGCGAATGCGCGAGGCCTTGCACCGTCTCTTGCTTGTAGACCGCGTCGGCCAGCACGTTGTGGCGGGCCTTGTCGAGTTCGCCGCTGTCGACACCATTGCTGCGTAAGTTCTGAATTTCGTGAATGATTGCTTGACGCGCCTCCGCCAGTCGTTCGGCTGAGGTCAGCGCCGTGACCGAAAACAGCCCGCCGCGCAGGGGCGTCCACGACGAGGCGCCAATGTCGTTGACCAGCCCGGACTTGCGCTGCACCCGCTGCACCAGCCGCGACGAGTCGCCTTGCCCCAGCACGATCGCTAGCACATCCAGCGCCGGCACATCGCGGTGATCGAGCTGCGGAATTGGCCATGCCAGAATCAGGCGCGACTCTGAAAATGCCGTACGTTCATAGTGGTAGCCTGCACCTGGTTTGCCCGGCTCCTGCTTGGGCGTGGGCTGCGGCGGCTGGGCGGGCAGGTCGGCAAAAGCGTTGGCAATGGCTGCTAAGGTCTCGTCAACATTCAGATCGCCCGCCGCCGTAACGGTCAGGTTGCTGGCCACATAGTGCTGGCGGTAAAAGCGCCGCATGGCCTCGCGAGTCATGGATCGCACACTGTTTTCGGTGCCCAGCACGGGTCGACCGTAGGGGTGCTCGCCATAAGCGCAGGCAAACAGGCGTCGCCACGCCACTTGCCCCGGACTGTCGTTGGCGCGGTGGATTTCTTCGACCACCACATCGATTTCGCGCGTCAATTCATCGGTATCAAAGACACTGTGGCACACCGCATCGGCGAGCGTATCCAGCCCTTCGCGCCACGAGCTAGTGGGCATAACAACGTGGAAACACGTGTGATCTGTGTTAGTCCAGGCGTTAATCTGGCCGCCAGCGCGCTCGACGGACGCGGCAATCTCGCCCACGCCGCGCCGCGCGGTGCCCTTGAAAAGCATGTGCTCGTGCAGGTGCGCCAGGCCGTGCTGCCCGGGTTGCTCGTGAAAACTACCTACGCCCACCCATACTTGCAGGGCCACCACCGGCGCACCAGGCACCGCCTGTACCACCGCGCGCAGGCCAGAGGGCAGGTGCACATCGCGAACATCGTCGTGGCCCGGCGGCTGGGCCCGGCTCACAGGTGTCCCGCCCGCCGCCGTTGGGCTTGGGCTACAAAGCGTTTGAGATCACTGGCAAAAGGTGCGCGCGCCACGCCCTCTTCGGTAATAATTGCGGCGATCAGCTCGGCTGGTGCCACATCGAAGGCGGGGTTGAAGACGCCCACGCCACTTGCCGCAAATTGCACGCCGCGCGGCGTAGTTACCTCATCGGGGCTGCGCTCTTCGATGGGGATTTGTTCGCCGGTCGGGCAGTCGAGGTCGATCGTCGAAGTGGGCGCCGCCACGTAGAACGGAATGTTGTGGCGAGCGCAGAGCACAGCGACGCTGTACGTACCGATTTTGTTGGCGGAGTCGCCGTTGGCCGCGATACGATCCGCGCCGACGATGGCGGCTTGCACCTTGCCCAACTTCATGACCCAGCCGGCCATGTTGTCGCAGATAAGCGTAGAAGGGATGCCATCTTGCGCGCACTCCCAAGCGGTTAGGCGCGAACCTTGCAGTAGCGGGCGGGTCTCGTCGATCCATACGTGCAGGTCTTTGCCCAGGGCCAGCGCGCTGCGCACTACACCCAGGCCCGTGCCGTGGCCGCCGGTGGCTAAACCGCCGGTGTTGCAGTGGGTTAGCACCCCGCCGCGGTCGGGCAGCAGCGGTGCGCCGTGGCGGCCCATGTCCAGGCAGCATTGCACATCGTCAAAGTGGATAGCGCTTGCCTGATCGACCAAGTCTTGGACCCGCGTCGCCATCGGCTGCCCCGCGCTCGCTTGGCCGTGCGCACGCATCCGCTCGATCGCCCAGAACAAATTCACCGCGGTCGGCCGCGTGGCGGCGTAGTCGGCGCAGCTTTTGGCCAGCACGTCGTCGAATTGCCCGGCCGTCATGCCCGCTTGCAGGGCCAGCAGCAGCTCTTGGGCAATACCATACGCGGCCGTCACGCCGATGGCTGGAGCCCCGCGCACCGCAAGCGTGCGAATGGCCTGGCGAACCGTGTCGCCGTCGCGGCAGTCTTGGTAGACAGTCTCGGTCGGCAAGCGCGTCTGATCGAGCAACCGCACCACGGGGCGGCCATCCTCGAGCAGCCATTGCATGGTCGCAAAGTGTTGATTGGCAGGGATAGGGAGAGCAAAGGACATCAAAACTCGCTTTCGATTTAGCGCACTTGCAAGTGGCCGATGGTGACGCGATTGTCGCCGTGCTTGATCACCCCGGGCCCAGTGGCCGACAGGAGTGGCAGTCGCGTATCGCTCGACGGATTGTACCAGCCCAAGATGATTTCGTTCGGACCGGCGTTGGTGCCCAGGGGCACCTCTTGTTCGAAATAGTCGGCGATCACGTCGCCCGGTAGCCAGTGATTGGTCTGAAAGCAGCCGTTGCAAGGCTTGTTTTCGTCCTCGCTGGGATCGGGCTCGGTCAGCGGCCAGCGGTCGAGGTGCAGCGGATGCGGGTGCATAAACAGCTTCCACGACACGTTGGTACCCTTGGCCACCTTCCAATACAGCGTCATCTTGTACTTTTGCGAGCGCGACACCGCGTTATCCACCAGCTTGTAGCCAATCAGGTGAATCGCGTTGTCAAAGTTGGCGAACATCTTGTGGTAGCCCTTTTGCTGGACGACCTCGGCCTCGGTAATCAGGGATTTTTTCAGCCAGTTCTGGTCCGGCTGGGTGGGCAGCAAGAAGTTGGCGGCGAGCACGAGCCGCGACGAGCTGTCGTCGAGCAATGCGATCTGCTGGCCCGCGTGGGCCTGGCGGAACACGTGGTTGAGGTCCGAGAAGCCATCGCGCGGCAAAATCACGAAGCGCTGCACGGCTTTGTCAGCCGCGTGCTTCCAGTCGTTCTCGCCCTTGGCTTTGTCCAAAATGATCCAGCTTTTGGCGCTATCTTCGCTTGTCAGATTCAAGGGTTGCGAAAGAGTTAGCTCGTCTTTGCCGTTGTCGACCACCGTGGCGGTCTGGCCCGCCGGCGCGTAGACCGCGGCGCCCGTCCACTGCCCAGGCTGCCATTGTGCTTTGGTTAGCTGCACATGCGTGCCCTCGGCCTTGCTGACCAGCCCAAAATACGCGGGCACATCGCGCTGGCCGTTGTGGTCGGCGTCGAGCGTCGCTTCCCAGCCAGGCAGCGCCGCCAGTCGCGAAGTGCCGCCGCTAGCGTTGTCGACCACCCGCGCCGTCACGTTGTCGCCACCCAGCAGCGAGAGCACGGTCTGGCGGTCTTCGATAATCGGCAGCGACTGCATGTAGAAGTTGTTGTCGCCACCGCTCTGGCCGCCGTGGGCGAAAGTGCGCGGTTCGCCTTGGGTATCGGGCCCCTGACCGCCCGCGTCGGCAATGCGCTGCAGCAGATGTTTTTGCGAGAAGTGCAGCGATAGCCCCGGCAGCAGGGTGTAGGCATAGCCCGTAGCAAAGCAAATGCCGGCTGCCATCAGCGCCGCCATCGCCCAGCGCGGCTGCTCAAGCTTGCCCGCCAGTGCCACAAGGCGGTCGAGCAGGACCAGCCAGCGCTCGCGCCCCGCCGCCCATCGGTTCAGGGCCACCGCCGCCGCCAGCACCAGCCATAGCGCGCTGTCGGGCGCGGCGATCAAGACCCGCACCAAGTACAAATAGGCATCGGAAGTAGGCTGCGTTTCTTGGATATAGCGCCCTGTGAGCGGTCCGAACAGCACCAGCATCGCCATGGCGCCGGCGGCCACTGTGGGCCACGCCGTCATCCCCGCCGCTCCCTGCGCGGTCCCCACCGCCACCAGTACGCCGAGTAGGGCCAGCCACCAGCAGCCGACGAGGTAAAGCGGAAAGCTCCATGTTCCAGAGGCTTGTGAGGCGCCTATGCCGATACCGGCCACGGCCATTAGCCCGAGCAAACCCAGTGCGACCAGAGCATGGTCGCGTGTCCAGCGGGCGAGCGGGCTCCACAGCGAATCGCGGTCGTCGGCCGGGAGCAGCAGACGGGCCAGCGCCGCCAAAATCACCAGCGCCACAGGCGCCAAGAAGGCCGACCCGCCCAGACCTGCGGTCAGCGCGCCGCCCATGCCCAAGTCGGCGTGCAGCTGGGTAAACTTGGTCAGACCGCTCAACAGCACCATTACGGCGCCCACGGCGCCCAGGCTCAGCGCTACCGCCGGCCGCGCCACAAACTGCGCGAACCGTCCGAGCGGCCGTACAAAACGCCGCCAGCTTGCCTCGGGGTCGCCAACGCTGGCCGTCAAGGTCACCAGCACGAGCAGACCCGTCGCCGCCGCTGCCGCCATCACCTCGGGCCGGGTGTCTTGGATGGTGACCCACAGGCGGTCATAGGCATAACCAGTAGTCTGCGCTTGGGTTTTTAGCAGCACATCGAGCTTGGTGCCCAGCGAGACCAGCGCGTCGACCGCCCAGCCCAGGCCTAGCAGACCCAGCGTCCAGCCCGCCGCTTGGGCGCTCCGCAGCCGCACCACGGTCGCCTGAATGGCGGAGAATGGCTGACCCAGACCCACCGCAAAGGCCATGACCGCCAAAAGTGTCAGCATGTGCAAGGGTTTAGGTAGCGCGAGCCCCTCGGGCCATACCAAGTTGCCAGTGCCGCCGGGGGGCTGTAGCGGCGGGTCAAACGCCAAGAAGCGCGTCACCGCGTCGGCGCCGTGGCTGATCTCGTGGTGCAGCAGCAGGCTCGCCAGTGCAATAAAGACGGCAGCGGTGCGACCTTTGATGCGGCCATCGAGCAGATCGCCGAGCATCGCCGCCGCCGCTAGCACCATCACGCCGGTGGCCGGCAGCACAAAGTGGTGGAACGAGCGGATCAGAACTGCAACCACCGCGTAAGGTATTACCAATGCGAGTAAAAGTGCGGCTCCGGCCTGCCAACGCTGTGGTGCGGCCTCGCGATCGCTCGCCAACAAGCCGCCCAGACCCACAGCGACTGCGGGGCCCCACGGGAAGCTGGCAAAGCCAAGTTGCCCAACAAACCACGCAAAATCGCGGTGATATTGATCTGGGCCCGCCGAGAACGGCGACTGCGTAAAGCGCAGACCGCGCAGCAGCCACGATTCTTGATCGCCCAGCACGGTGGCCAGCGCAACGGCAAAAAAGGCGCTCGCGCCAATCGCCACTGCCCAATACGACAACCGCCGCTGCGGAGCCACGGCCAACCACGCTACGGCCAAGGTGGCGGCCACCACAGCGCCGGCAAGTCCCTGACCCAGCAGCAAAATGGCCGCACCCAGCGCGTACCACACCCACCACAGCTGCGCCGCGCCCGCGGCACCCAGGGCCAGCGCGCCGGCGACCAGGGCCGTACCGAGCACAGGCGCCGTCTCAAAAGTTAGAATTCGCGCAAAACCCAACGTGCTAGGTAGTGTCGCCATGGCCAGCAGCGCCAGCCAGCCACCGCGCCGACCCCACAGACGCCGACCCACCGCCACACACCACAGGCCAGTCAGCAGGATCAGCAGGGCGGAAGGTAGCCGCGCCGCGGTCTCGGTCGGGCCTAGAGCACGCAAGCTGGCGCCGGTCAGGGCGGCGTCGAGCCATGGTACGGCTTGCAACTGGCCGTCGCGCTTATGGACTGGCCAAGTCCACGGCGAGGGCACCTGCTTGCCCAACACGTCGCCTAGCTGCGCACGAGTGCTCGTCGCCTCGGACCCGGCCAGCAGCGGCCACAGCGCCTCGGCGTCGGTGTCTTTGTCGAGCCAACCGGCGGTGCCCGGCCCGCGCCACGTCGGCCCCAGCGCCCGCGCCCGCGCCTTGGCCAGCGCCGTCGCCAGCTCGGTCGGACTGCCGCTGCCCGTCAGTATCACCGCCAAGCCCTTGTTTTGCGACTCAATCAATGCCAGCGCCGTCGCCGCCTCGACCAAATTGCTCCCGGGCTGGGCGAGCGCGTCGGTATCGACGATCACCGCATGGGCGACTTCGCGCGTCAGCCTCTGCGCCGCCTGCTGCAACGCGGCCACCGCAGTGGCATCGGCGCGGTTCGCCCCTCGCGAAAACTGATAGCTGGTACCGTATTTCTGCTCGAGTTCGCTCAGCAAAGTGCCGCTCGGGCCCTCGATCACCACCACTCGCGGCGCCATTGCCATCCGCCGCGCCACCGCCGCGCGATCCATTTCCCACGGGTCGAGCAGACCGGCACGCCCTAGACCGGGCAAGAGCACGGCCGCCAGCACCGCGATCGCGATCGCCCATTGCCAAGCGTTCAGACGCGCCAACCAGCCGTCCTGCTTGGCGATCGTTGCGTGCGTCGCGCCGGGCGGATTCGCCGCATCTTGGTCAACTGTGCTATTTTCGAGGGGTTCCGACATCAAGCGCCTCGTGCTGGCGGTGCGTCTGGCCAGCAGCCAAGCCGCGAAGTCTAGGCGCGGACGCGCAAATTGGCAAACGGCTTGGCATTCAGTAGACGTGATCGCCGTACCGGCGCTGGCCGTGGCGGCCTCGGCCCCCTTGACAGAGCGGCGGGCGCGGCCATACTAGTTGGTCGCGTTCTTGGGCAACTGTCTAGCAACGCACTACAATTTGGAATCCCGCAACGGCCAGCCCCGGTTGGCCGAAAATCTCAGATTTTACCCTGAGTTGGTTACCCAGGTCGGTGCTTGACGGCCCGACCTAGCCAGCACCCGCTGGCCGCTGCTGAAACTGCTCCCTTTCTAAGGGGCCCCCTCATCTCGCACGCGAGCGCCCTACGTGGTTTTCGGTTGTGTGGGGCGCGGAAGGCTTCTGTGTTTGGGTGTTTGCGGCGCACCTTCCCTCTGCTCGCCCGACCCTGCCGCGCTGTGGCGCCGGGGTTCACTGTGGGTTGCAGTCGGCATGTCAAGAAGCTCGCAAGGGGTTGTGGCGCTAGCGGCGCGACCCTGCTCGAGTCTCGGTCCTGGTTCTGCACGCTGCTGGCCCCGCCGTGGGTCACTCGCTCTTGGATGGGCGCGATCGCCCTGCGAGCGGTCGGTGCAAGCGATCGAGGCGGCAGCGAGCGGTCAAGTTGGGTGCGATCGACAAGCGTGGTTCAGTCCGAACGGCAAGGCGGAGTCAGTTGGTGGCGGGACGCATTCCAGAAAACCAGATTCGCGAAGTAGTCGAGCGCAGCGACATGCTGCAGATCGTCGGCGACGTGGTCGAATTGCGTCGCGCCGGCACAAGTTACAAGGGCCTGTGTCCGTTTCACACCGAAAAAACGCCTAGTTTTCATGTGAATCCCGGCCTGAAGCTGTACCATTGCTATGGCTGCGGCGCGGGTGGCGATTCCATTCGCTTTGTGCGCGAGACTCGCGGGCTGACCTTTGTCGAAGCCGTTGAATTTTTGGCCGATCGCGCTGGGCTAACCCTCGAGCGTGAAGCGGACGACCCTGCCCAGGCTCGGCAGCGGGCCAGCGAGCGCAGTGAACGACAGCGGCTGCTTGAACTGGCGCGTATTGTTCAGCAATTCTTTCGATCGCGCTTCGATATGCCCGCGGGTCTGGCGGCGCGCCGCTATTCCGATAACCGCCGCTTGGGTCCCGAGACCGCCGCCCGCTACGGCCTGGGCGCCTCGGGCACCGGCTGGAGCGAACTGTGCGACCACTGCAAGCGCCTCGGCTGGTCTGATCGCGACCTGTTGCAGCTGGGCGTCGCCAGCACGCGCGAGTCGGGGGGCGCGTACGACCGCTTTCGCAACCGCTTGATGTTCCCCATCTTCAATGCCCAGGGCGACTTGGTGGGCTTTGGCGGGCGCACCGTGGCGGACCCGCCGGACGACGCCAAGTACATCAACTCGCCAGAAGTGACCTTGGGTTCCGAGCAAGAGGGCAGCCGTTTCAAGTTCTTTTACAAAAAGGGCGACACGGTCTTTGGCCTCTGGCAGGCGCGCGAGGCGATTCGTCTGACGGGCTATGCGATTTTGGTCGAGGGCAACCTCGATGTGATGACACTCGCCCAAGCTGGCCTGCGCAATGCGGTTTGCGCGATGGGCACGGCTCTGACCGAGCAGCAAGTGGCGGCGCTGCGGCGCTTTACCGAGCGGATCGTGCTGATCTACGACGGCGACAAGGCCGGGCGGGCGGCGGCGATGAAGGCTGCTCCCCTGCTGATCGCCACGGGTTTTGACGGCAAGCTGGTGCTGATGCCCGACGGCGAGGACCCCGACAGTCTGGTGCGCGACCACGGCCCCGCGGCCATGCAAGAGCGTATCGATAAGGCGGCCCCGCTGCTCAATGCCTATCTCGATAACCTGCTGGGCGCGTGGGACGGCTCGATCCAGGGCCGCGTCAAGATCTTGCAGGCGGCTGGGCCACTGCTGGCGGCGATGAGCGGTCGCGACCCCACAGCTCGCGATCTGGCCTACGATTACCTAGTTGGGCGCTTAGGTGGCGGTCGACTCGAAGAGGCGCGCGCGCAATATGGCCGCTATCTCGATCGCTCGATGCAGGCGGCGCCGGCCCAGGCCCCCGAGGCGCCGCTACCCGACCCCAGCTATGGCGAGCCGGTGGCGGCGACGCGCGACCAGCAACTCCTCGAAATCCTGATTTGGTACCCGGTGTTTCTGCCCCAAGCTGAGCAGAACGGTGTACTCGACTTCATCGACAGCAGCACCGTGCGATTGGCGCTGCGCGACCTGTGTGCGTACGGCCGCGATCACCACCTTGAACTCGACGAAGTGAGCCGCTGGGCTCAGCAATTGCCCGATGGGGCGATGCGGCGGCTGGTACTCGATCGGCTGATGGCCACGGTGACGGTGCCAGCGGCGGCGGCGGCGCAGGAGTTTGAGCGACGAGCGGCCCTTGTCATGACCGAGAACCTTAAAGATCAGTTCGACGAGGCTACGCAGGCCTTGCAGGCGACTCCGCAGACAGCGGCGCACTGGCCCGAACTGTATGGACGATGGCAGAAGCTCAGCGCCGAGATGCGCCGGGTGCAAAAAGGGCGCACTCAGGGCGCCGCGCGATCGGCCTAAGTGCCGGGCGCCTTGCATTTGCCGAGCAAGCAGGGTGTAAACTAGCAGACGTCAAGCCCTTTGGGGGCGCAAGACGGAAAGGATCGAAGCGATGCTGGATGGGATCAAAGAAGCGGACTTGCGGAGCCTGGTCGTGCGGAGCAAAGCTGCCGGGTTCGTCACCACCGACGAGATCATTCGGCAACTAGGCCTGGCTGAAGGGGATCGCGGCTCAGTTGACGAGGCCATGATGGTGCTCGGCGCCAACTTGGTCGAGGTGGCCGACACGCGCCCGCCCAAAGACGGCCCCGCGTCGTCGCAGCGGCCTTCGCCCACTCCGATGGCGATGATGCGCGGCGAAGATCCTGCAGCATATGGCGAAGATAGCTACCTTCGCACCAATGACCCGGTGCGGATGTACCTGCGCAAGATGGGCTCGGTGGCCCTGCTGACCCGCCAGGGCGAGATCGAGATTGCCAAGCGCATCGAGATGGGCGAACACGAGGTGCTCGATGCACTTTTGTCGACGCGGCTGACGTTTGACGCGGTCTTGGCGTTGCGCGGTCAGGCCCGGCAGATCATCGAGTGGGTCGAGCAAGATCGCCTGGCGCAAGCGCAAATGGCCGCCGAAGGCCTCGACAAAGAAGAGATTTTGGCCCAGCGCGAAAATCGCCGCGGCAACGATCGGCCCCCTTACTCGCTCAAAGAACTGGTCAAGTCGATGGACGACGGTGTTGGCGGCGCCGATGAGATCGCCATCTGCCAGCAGCTTGTCGAATGTTTGGACGAACTTGAGCGATTCTCGATCGAGCAGCAGAAAATCCAGACCGACATCCATGGCGCCAAGTCCGAGCCGACTCGACGCGACATGATGAGCCATGAGCTGAAAAAGGCCGTAACGGAAGCGTATTTCGCCGAAGTACTGAGCGATACGCTCGAGCGCGTGCAGGTCGGCCGCACTCAGGTCAGCGACGTCGTCGACCAAGTGCTGGCCAAGGCGCGCGGCGAAGAAGTGAGTGGGCAAGCGGTGATGGCCGTGCTGGCGCGGATCGCGCGCCTCTATCGAAAGCGTGTGCGCAGCGAGGACCCGGCCGAGGCCGCCCGCGCTGACCTGGCCCGCAAGAAGCCGGTGCGTGCGCTCGACGATCTGCTGCGGGCCATGCTCGAAGACGAGGCTTGCATCGAGTCGTTGCGCGCGCTCGGCTCGCAGGTCGATGGTGAGGATGTTGATCCCACTAAAGTGCTCGATAATCTTCCAGAAAAGCTGCCGCGCGCCCAGGCCCGGCAATTTCAAAAATCGCTGGCGCAGACGTTCGACGAGCTGCAGCCGCTGTTTGCCGAGCTACTGGCGAAGCGCGCTGAAGTGATCATCGGCGAGCCGGCATCGCTCGATTTCCAGAAGAACGTCAAGGGGCGCAACGAGCGTCTCGCGGTAATTACTGTCGAGATTATCGAGGCGCTGAGCTGGGTTCCGCGGCAGCGCGGCAAGACGAAGGGCCAGACCCGCCCGCACTTGCCGATCTCGCCCGACGGGTCGATGCCGCGGCCCGGACCCGAGCATCCCGATTGGGTGTCGTTGGCCGCGCCGTTTGCCGAGGCATCGGTGTTCGTCGAGTCGCGCAAAGCGCTTGAAGAAATGCCGCTCGCGATCAAGCTGTTCGATACCATTCAGCGTCGTGCACTGCTCGAGCGCCTGCTCGATTGTGGTCTGCATCGCAAGCAGATCGACATTATTATCACGGAGTTCAAAAAGATCGTCCGCGAGGTTCGCGACTCGGCCCACTCGATGGCGCAAGAAGAGGGCAAGCTGGCCGAGCTGGCGGGCGACCGCCTCAAGACGGCAGGCAAGAAAAAGGTCGAAGTTACCTTTGCCTACAAGAAGAACGTGCAGCCGCTGGTGCGCGACTTTAAAGATGCCCAGCCGCCGCAGCTCAAGATGCTCGAGAAGAAATACGGCGTCACGCATAAGGAATTGCTCGACGGTTACCGGTCGATGAAAGAGTGCCAGAAGCAGATCGACCACTACACCAAGCTGACCGGCCACAACCAAGAGTCGCTCGCCAAGATCTACGAAACGATCGTGCGCGGCGAGCGCATGGCCAACAAAGCCAAAAGCGAGCTGGTCGAGGCCAACTTGCGCTTGGTGGTGTCGATCGCCAAGAAATACACCAATCGCGGCCTGCAGTTCCTTGACCTCATCCAAGAGGGCAACATCGGCCTGATGAAGGCGGTCGACAAGTTTGAGTACCGCCGCGGCTACAAGTTCAGCACCTACGCCACCTGGTGGATTCGCCAAGCGATCACCCGGGCGATCGCCGACCAGGCGCGCACCATCCGCATCCCGGTGCACATGATCGAGACGATCAACAAGCTGGTGCGGACCTCGCGCTATTTGCAGCAAGAGCTGGCCCGCGAGCCCCTGCCCGAAGAGGTGGCGGCCAAGATGGAGATGCCGCTCGACAAGGTGCGCAAGGTCCTCAAGATCGCTAAGGAGCCGATTTCGCTAGAAACACCGATCGGCGAAGAGGAAGATAGTCACCTCGGCGACTTCATCGAAGACAAGCGCGCGGTGAGTCCGGTCGACGCTGTGACCATGGCTGCGCTCGAAGAAAAGGTCCGTAAGTCGCTCGCGTGCCTGGCGCCGCGCGAAGAAAAGGTCATTCGCATGCGCTTTGGCATCGGCGAGCGCAGCGATCACACCCTAGAAGAAGTGGGGCAGCAGTTTGGCGTGACGCGCGAGCGTATTCGGCAGATCGAGGCGAAAGCGTTGCGGAAATTGCGTCATACCGCCCGCGCCAAGATCCTCAAGCCGTTCTCGGATGGTTGACGAATGTGTGGCCCCTCGCGCATCCTCACGCGCCGCGGTGCCTGCCTCTAGGCTTGCCCGCGCGGTCGGTCTTCGCGACGGACCGGGCTCTCCGCAGCCGGCGGATTCGGGGCCCATAGCTCAATGGTCAGAGCTGCCGGCTCATAACCGGCTGGTTCCTGGTTCGAATCCAGGTGGGCCCACTGCTCGTCCGCGCCCCGCGCGCTAGACATTAGAGGTCAACATGCAAGCCAATCCTTCGCCGACCGCTACCACACCCCGCGAGATCATCGATGAGTTGCGCAGGTTGCAGAACCTCGACGACGAGATCCGCGAGATCCGCGAACGCCGGGCGGCTCGCCAAGAGCAGCTCGACAAACTGCGCAAGGTTATTGTTCACCTCGAGCGCGAGATCGACGACAAGCGCGGCAAGCTGACCGAAGCCGAGCAATGGCACCGCACCAAGACCCTTGAGCTGACCATCGAGCGCGATCGCTCCACCAAGTCGAAGGGCAAGCTGTCGGGCGTGACGCGTTCGCGCGAATACGTGGCCGTCAACAAAGAGCTCGACGCCATCCGCAAGAACATCACCAAGGGCGAAGACGAGGTCGAAAAGCTCGATAAGGCTATTGCCGATTTCCGCGCAGCGATCACCAAAGAGCAAGAGAAACTGGCCGATTGGCGTGCCGAGAGCGATCAAGTCGAGCGCGAAAACCAAGCCAAGCTGGCCGCGATGGACGTCAAGATCGCCGAAGTCGATGTGCGCCGCAAAGTCATCACAGACCGCTTGGACCGCGCCATCGTCCGCCGCTACGAAAAGATTGCCGAGGCCCGCGCCGGCGCCGGGGTGGTCGAAGTGGTCGCCGAGGCTTGCACTGGCTGCAACATGAGCCTGCAACCGCGCTTTGTCGAAATGGTTCTGCGGGCTTCGAGCCTGGTGCAGTGCCCGCATTGCAACCGCTACCTGTTCGGCGAGGCCGAGCGCGCCACCGCCGCACCCCTGCCGCAGTAAGAGCCTGTCCAAAAACAACTTGGACAACTTCGGGCTTCTGGGTGGGTCGCAAGCTCGCGTCTAGACAGCCGACTCGCCGCTCCGCTGTTGGAACTCCCCATTTGAGCTATTTAAGGAAGGGGCCCAAGGCTAGGCTCTGCTAGCGCTTGAGCGACCGCAGCCCCTTGGTGGCCAGCGCATCGGCGTACTCGTTCCAGCGGCTGCCGTCGTGGGCCTTGATCCACTGCACCGTCACGCCGGGATGCTCGCGGAACACCTCGTAAGCATGGATAACTAGGTCTAAGTTGGCGATCGGTGCGCCACCTTTGCGCGTCCAGCCCTTGGCCTTCCAGCCTTTGGCCCACTCGGTCAGCGTCTTCACACACAGATCGCTGTCGGAGTGAACCGTCACTTCGGAATCGCGGGGCAAAAACTCGAGCGCGCGAATTAGCGCTGTCATTTCCATGCGATTGTTGGTGGTGTCGCGGTCGCCGCCGCAGGCCTCGTGCACAATTTCGCCGTGGCTGACATGGACAAAGCCCCAGCCGCCTGGACCTGGGTTCGGCTCGCAACCACCGTCCGTAAAGATGCCGTGCTGCGGGCCCGCCGTGTATTTTTCGAGCACTTCGTCGGTCGTCAGCACTTCGCGTTCGGGTCGGCCGTGGCCAAACGTGCGCGAACCGTAGGCATGGCCCGGAGGCAGCCGCCGCGGCACTACCGGTCCGGGGGGCGCCGCAGGTGCGGCAGGTGTGGCAGGTGCGGCGGCTTCGCCCGCTGCGGCACTCGTCGGCGCGGCGGCGGGGCTCGGTCGGCGCGAAAACCCGCTGCTTTTCTTGCCGGAGTCGCGGTGCTGCATGCAGAAGCGCGGCGTCCAGTTGGGGTACTTTTTCAGGGTTTCTTCCGCAATCTCAAACTTCTTATTGCAGACACCACAGGTAAACTCGGCCATTCGATCTCCAGGCGGGGCAGTAGCAAGAACTAATTCTGGCGGGCACGGGCAATCTCGGCCATGCGGGTCTTCAGCGCCTTCAGGGTGCGCAGGGTGGCGCCCAGGCCGCCGCTGCGCTGGCGATCCACCACGGTCTTCATCAACTCGACCATCGCAGGTCCATACGGGTACCACCAGGCTTCAAGCGCGCTGGCGCGGTCGATGACCAGCAAGTGCGGGCGCGTCAAGTGTTCTAGCGCCTCGGGCGAGTTGGTGACGCCCGTGCCCGAGTCGCCCAAGCCCACCCAAGGCAGGTCGGGCACGGCCCCGGTAAAGCTATGGTTGTTGACCCACACCATGCCCGAGCGCACTTGCCGAGCGACTTGCTCGGCGCGCTTGAGGTCGCCGCCCCACACCGAGGCGCCCAGGCCGTAGCGGCTGTCGTTCGCCAGCGCAACCAGCGCCGCGTCGTCGTTGGCTACGATCAAGACTGCAACTGGGCCAAAACTTTCGTCTTTCCAAGCGGGCGCGTCGCGATCGACATCGGTAAGCAGCAGCGGCGGCAGTGGTTGCTCAGGCGGCGTGAGCTCGCCCGTCAGCAGCTTGGCGCCCCGGTCCAGGGCGTCGCGCACGTGGCTCTCGACCAGGTGGCGTTGCGCGGGAGTCACCAGCTCGGGCACATCGGCCGCCGCCCGCTGCAGCTCGCGCACTAGCGCCGGCACGAACTTGCCAGCGACCGCGGCATGCACTGCAACACGCTCGATCCCCGAGCAATTCTGCCCCGCATTGGTCACAATGCCCCAGGCTATACCGGCGGCCGTGCGCTCTACCGCGGCGTCGTCGAGCACAATCGCACAGTCTTTGCCGCCCAATTCCAGATCGCATGGAATGCCGCGCTCGGCACACGCCACTGCCACTTTGCGGCCGGTGCGCGTCGAGCCGGTAAACACGACCTGATCGGGTCCAGCCTCGACCAGAGCGGCGCCCATCTCGCCATCGCCGTCGGCCACCCCAATCACATCGCCTAGTACCGTATGCATCGCATCGACCAGCCAGCGACCCGTTCCCGGCGTGATCTCGCTCGGCTTGAGCACCACGGCATTGCCCGCGAGCAGCGCCGGCACAATCGTACGCATCGGCAGTGATATCGGGTAGTTCCATGGCGAGATGCACACTACTACGCCGCGGGGTAGCCGCTCGACCCAGGCCGTCTTGCCCGGCATTTCGAGCGACGGCACCTTACCTTTGCGCGGCCGCAGTAGCCCCGGCCCGTACTTGCACCAATAGGCAAATAGATCTGCCACGCCAAGCACTTCTGAGCTGTACGACTCGGCCAGAGGCTTCTTGGTCTCCGCGCCAATTAGCTCGGCCAGCTCGGCTGCGCGCGCCAAAATCGCCTGTTGTGCTTGCCGCAGCATCGCCGCGCGTTGTTCGGGGGTTTTGGCGGCCCATGGTTGTTGAGCAGCGCGGGCGCGCGCCACCAGGTCTGTGGCCCGGCTCGCGACCGAGCTGGTAGGTTCGCTTTGCACGGTTGACATCGCTTGCAACTCCCCCGACAGTGCGGTCGGCCCGCAGCGCTGGAATACGACAATCCGCGTGCTTGCGCCAGTGGCCAGCCCGACAGTTCGGAGGCAAACAGTAGCTTGGGCTGCTCGTCTTTGCACCCCCCTGCCGGCCTTTGCAGCGCCTCCGCCCGCCCCGGCGGCGCGACGAGGTAATCGATGGGCACCGCGCTGGTATGTTCAGCCCTGCGTTGCATTTTTGTGTCGACGTCGGACCTGCCGGGTCTTGATCGCGTCGACCCGCGCCCCGCCGTTAGGGCGCTGCTCCTCGATGCGCCGCCTGCGATGTGGTGGGGCACGGTCGGTTCGGCCTTCTTGTTTCAGATCATGCCGCTGCTGCTCATTGGCGTGCCGTTGCCGGCGTCGTGGCTCCCGGCTCGCAGCCGCGACCGCTACGCCCAAGCGATGGCCACGAGCAGCATCTATCTGGCGCGCATGGCGATGATGATGCTCAAAACTGTCGGCGGCCTGGTCTGGGGCCAGATTCCCGAGGTTCGCACCCGGCTTTCTCTGCCCCTGCGGCCCGACGACCCGGGCACTTGGCGCGGCGACCAGTTCGAAACCCGCAGTGGCCGCACCTGAGCGACCGGTGGAGTACAGCATGACAAGCGGAAATCACCACGCGTTCGTCAGCGGCCCCAAGCGCGAATTTGAATGCGATTTTGCGGTAATCGGCAGCGGTGCCGGCGGGGCTTCAGCGGCGATCACCTTGGCCCGCGCTGGCTTTCGCGTGCTCGTGGCCGAGGCCGGCGCCTGGCGCGCCCCCGAAGATTACCCCTGGAGCATGACCGGCACGATGCGCGACATGTTCCACGATTGGGGCACTCTCGTCGCCACTGGCGATTCGATCATTCCGATTGTGCAGGCCAGCGTGGTCGGCGGCACCCCGGTCATCAACAGCGCCATCGTGGTGCGCACCCCCGGCGACGTGCTGGCTAGTTGGCGCGACGAGCACGGCATGGGCGATGTGTTTTCCGAGGCCGCGATCGGCAAGGCGCAAGACGAAATCGAGGTCGAGCTACAGATTCAAGAGACCGATTGGAGCGTTGTTGGCCCCACTGCCGACGATATGCTCAAGGGTTTCAAGATTCTGAACCGCGAAGTGCACCCGATTATCCGCAACGTCGCCCACTGCAAGGGCGAGATGCAGTGCCTGCAAGGCTGCAAACAGAAAAGCAAACAGACCGCCAATAACCTGTGGCTGCCCGAGCTGATCCAGCAGCACGGCGGTACAATCCTGTCGTGCGCTCAGGTCGATCGCGTGCAGCTCGATGGGGGGCACGCCACGGGTTTGCATGGCTATTTCCGCCATCCAACGACTCGCAAGCGCGGCGCGGACTTTAAGGTCGTGGCCCGCCTCGGCGTGCTGGTGGCCGCTTCTGCTACCGGTTCCGCGCCGTTGCTCGAGCGGAGCGGTCTGCGCTCGCCAGCATTAGGTAAGGGGTTTCGCGGCCATCCGGGTGCCGGCGTGGTCGGCGTGTACGACCGCCCGGTCGACATGCATATCGGCCCCAGCCAGGCCACGGCGTCGATGCACCATCGCCTCGACCACGGCATTAAGCTTGAACACCTGTCGCTGCCCCTCGAATTGTTTGCGGCTCGGGTCGGCGGCGCCGGTCAGGCCCTAATGAGCAAGCTCGATCACTACCGCCAGTGCGCCATGTGGGTGACCGCGGTGCGCGCCGAAGCGGTGGGCGAGGTGCACCAGACCTGGTGGGGCGGCCGCTCCGTCACCTACATACCAACTCAGCGCGATCTCGAGCGGCTGCGCTACGGCAGCAAGTTGTTGGCGCAGGCCCATGTGGCGATGGGGGCGCGGGCGATTTGGCCCGGCGTCGCCGGTATGCCCGCAGAGCTGAGCGCAGACCAACTCGACCTGTTCGACTCCGCGCCCCTCGACAACAAGGCCTGGACTTGGGTTTTGTCGCACCTGTTCGGCGGCTGCGTGTTTGGTGCTGACCCACAGCGCGCCGTGGTGGGCCCCGACCTGCATGTCCATGGCGTGCGGGGCCTGCACGTGGTCGATGCGTCGGCCCTGCCGACTACGCTCGGGGTCAATCCGCAGCACACCATTATGGCGGTCGCGCGCGTTACGGCCGAGCGACTTGCGAACGCTTAACGGCAGCCGTGTTGCGCTCCCAACCGCGGCCAAGGCCGCAACCTGTCCTTGCAGCCGGCCCGGCGGTTGTGCCACACTCGGCCTCTAGAGTCGCATCCGCGCTGAACCCGCACTGTACTGGAGCTGCACCATGGCACGCTACAACCTAAGTTCTATAAATCCGATTTGTGTCAAAGGGTTGATCGGTCGCTGGCTGCTCGTGGCCGTCGTGCCGTTGGCGCTGGCGAGCGGGTGCGGCGGCGACCAGACCGTCTCTGGCACGGCAGGAACCACGGACGTGTCGAGCGATGTGGACGCCTCCCTACTCGGCGACGCTGCCGATGTGCTCGAGGGAACCGACGCATCTACCATCGACCTGGGCGGCAGCGATGCTTCATCGGTATGCCCCGGCGGTGCAGGCTGTACCTGCGGTCAGGCCAACCAATGCGACTCGGGCTATTGCATCCCCACCGCTAAGGGCCAAGTCTGCGCCAAGAAATGCGAAATCAGCGACTGCCCCGCCGACCAGAAGTGCGTGCAGGCCGGCGGCGCGGACCTCATCAACATCTGCGTACCCAAGACGCCGTTCCTGTGCGATCCGTGCTCGGCCAACAGCCAGTGCCAAAATCAGGCCAACCCCGACGCCAAGTGTGTCGACTCCGGCGCCGGCGGCAGCTATTGCGGCACCGCCTGTTCGGCCGAGTCAGACTGCCTAGATGGTTATACTTGTTCTGAGATCAAGGATGTAACGGGCACGCCCGGCAAGCAGTGCGTTCCGAAGGGCACGGCCTGCGGTTGCAGCGAGTACGCGATTGCCCAGCAACTCTCGACCAAGTGCTATGTGCCCACTGGCGACGGCAAGTGCGAGGGCAAGCGGACTTGCCTGCCTGCCGGCGCCACTGGCGCCCCTACCGGCGGCGGACTCAGCGCGTGCATGGCCGGCGACCCCAAGCCCGAGGTCTGCGACGGATCGGACAACGACTGCGACGGCCAGACCGACGAAGGCACCTGCGGCGACAGCAATCCTTGCACGGACGACAAGTGCGGCGGCGCCGTGGGCTGCAGCAATCCCAACAACACCCTAGAGTGCGATGCCGACGGCTCCGTCTGCACGGCGATCGACAAGTGCGCCGACGGCAAGTGCATCCCCGGCGCCGCGCCCGACTGCGACGACAAGAATCCTTGTACCAAAGATACTTGTGATGCCAAGCTGGGTTGCCAGCACAGCCCCGACGACGGTGCCTCGTGCAATGCGGACGACAACCCCTGCACCCAGGGCGACGCCTGCAAGGCCAGCAAGTGCGAAGCCGGCGCGCCCAAGGCGTGCGCCAACGACGACCCCTGCCTGGTGGGCAAGTGCGGAATCGCCGACGGCATCTGCAAGTACACGTTCCAAGAGGCTAGCCCGTGCAACGACGGCAATCCGTGCACCGACCAAGAGACTTGCCAGACCGACACTTGCAAAGGCAAAGCGGCTACCTGCGACGACGCCAACGCCTGCACTTCGGATAGCTGCGACCCCAAGACGGGCTGCGCCCACGCCGGGGTCAGCGGCGGCTGCGACGACGGCAACAAGTGCACGGACAAAGACGCCTGCGCCGACAGCAAGTGCGTGGGCATCGCGCTCGACGTCACGGGCACTTGCGACGACAAGAATCCATGCACGCAAGAGGGTTGCGACCCGCTCAAGGGCTGCACCGCCACCCCCAGCACCGGCGGCACCTGCGACGACGGCAACCCGTGCACCGAGGGCGACACCTGCAAAGACGGCAAGTGCGCGTCCGACGTCAATAACTGCGCCTGTCAGGCCGATGCCGACTGCGTCGCGCAAGAAGATGGCAACGCTTGCAACGGCACGCTTTTCTGTGACAAATCGGCCCAGCCGTTCAACTGCAAGGTCAAGGACTCGACCATCATCAAGTGCGATATCACCTTGAACAGCGCGTGCCAGACCAACACCTGCGACGCGGCCACCGGCAAGTGCGCCCTGCAAAAGAAGCCCGACAACCTGTCGTGCAACGCCGACGACAACATCTGCACTTTGGGCGACGTCTGCAAAGCCGGCACCTGCACCCCCGGCGCGGTACAGACCTGCGACGATAAGAACCCATGTACCGACGACGTTTGCGACCCCAAAGAGGGTTGCCAGTTCAAGCCGAACACCGCGCCGTGCAACGCCGACGACAACAGCTGCACCGAAAACGACGCCTGCCAGCAAGGCGCTTGCGTGGCCGGCAAGACCAAGTCGTGCGACTCGGGCGACGCCTGCATCGTGGGCAAGTGCTCGGTGCTCAGCGGAGCCTGCACTTACAATCCCAACGACGGCGCACCCTGCAACGATGCCAACGCCTGCACCATCGGCGACACCTGTGCCAAAGACCTGTGCAAGGGCTCAGCCGCTAGCTGCGACGATGGCAACGTTTGTACGGCTGATTCATGCGTACCCTCAACAGGTTGTGTTCATGCGCCCGCCGCCGGCAGCTGCGACGACGGCGACGCTTGCACGGCCGGCGACACCTGTGCGGGCAGCAAGTGCGTCGGCACGCCGATCGACGTGGCGAAGATCTGCGACGACAGCAACGTCTGCAGTACCGACAGCTGCGACCCCAAGGTTGGCTGCGCCCACGCCGACGTCAGCGGCAACTGCGACGACGGCAACGCCTGCACCACTGGCGACGCCTGCGCCGGCGGCAAGTGTGTCTCGGGCACTACCACCTGCAGCTGCCAGAAAGACGCAGACTGCCCTGATAACGGCAATTTGTGCGACGGCGCCCCGTTCTGCGACAAGTCGGCGATGCCGTTTACGTGCAAGACCAACCCGGTCACCATCACCGTCTGCACCGACCCGGCCGACCCGCAGTGCGCCCAGGTGGCCTGCGAAAAAACCACGGGCAAGTGCGTGACCACAAACGCCAGCGACGGCACACTTTGCGACGCCGACAAGAGCGCCTGCACCGCGCCCGACAAGTGCAGTGGCGGCGTGTGCGCCAAGGGGCCCACGGTCGACTGCGACGACAAGAACCCCTGCACGACAGATAGTTGCGACCCCGGCTCGGGCTGCAAGCACAGCAACAATACCGACCCCTGCGACGCCGACGGCAACGCCTGCACCAAGAACGATGTGTGCGCTTCGGGCTCGTGCACGCCGGGCCCTTTGCAGAAGTGCGACGACAACGAGCCTTGCACCCAAGACAGCTGCAATCCCGCGGACGGCAAGTGCATCTACAAGCCCATTGCGACCACCTGCTCCGACAACAATATCTGCACGGTGGGCGACACCTGCGGCACCGACCCCAGCTCGCAGGCCTACACCTGCCTGCCCGGCAAGACTGTCAGCTGCGACGATAATAACCCTTGCACCATCAACACTTGCGACAAGGACAAGGGCTGCCAGTACCCCGTTGACCAGACCGCGACCGTCACCTGCTACGACGGCGCCAACGGCACCTTGGGCAAAGGCGTCTGCAAGTCGGGCAAGAAGACCTGCGACGCCAGCGGCAACCTAAGCGCGTGCACCGGCCAAGTCATTCCCGCTACTAAGGAATTGTGCAACAGCCTCGACGACACCTGCGACGGCACCACCGACGAAGGCTGCGCACCGACCTCGTTCGTCGCCCGCGTCGGCAACGCTACGCTCACCGGCACCAGTGGCAACCTGACCGCCCGCATCGGCGTAGGCTTGTCGCAGGCCTCGGGCACCGCCTCTGGCAGCGGCTCGGTCAGCGCCAACGTGGGCTTCTACGCCTGGATTCGCAAGATCATCGGCCTGTAGCCACCGTATGCAGTTGCAGCCATCGCAGGGCCCGGCGGCCTGCCCGGCGAGCCAGCGTCCGTGGCCTCGCGTCAGGGCCCTTTGTGCTCTTGTCTCGCAGCGGTACAAGGTAATCGTTCCGGCCCGTCGTGCCGCCCGCACGCCGTGGACTAAGCCCCACGATCGGCGGGCGACATGTTTGATTCCGCAATCTTGTCGCAAGTTGCCCCGCGGTGTGGGCAAAAATCGCGCGAAGGTGTTGCCAAACCTGCAGGACCGAGGATAATGGGTCTGCTGTAACCGCGGCACACGCAGTGGGGGTTGGCGGCAGCAAGCTGCTGCTGATCCAAAAAACGATGAAGGTAACGGCTGTACAGTCTTCTCGAAGGGGTAGAATGTGCGTTGCGGGCTCTGGCCTTCATTCTCCCAGCAGCGACTTTGATGGTCGCTTCCTGGGCCAGCGGCGGCTCTGATGGTTGCTGTTCTGGGTGGGTAGAGTCAGTTTGCGGGCCAATAAGCTCGACGGCGGGCCCCAAAAGGCGCCAGCGGTACACGACAGATCAACGAGGGGGAACCTGAGATGCGCAAGCAAGCGAATCGGCTCGAACTGAACGGCATTTGCAGTCTGTTTGGGCGTGTGGCCCTGGCGGTCACGCTGGCAGTGGCGCTGGCGGCCTGCGGTGGCGGCGACACCACGGCAACCGGCACGCCCGGAGCCAAGACCGACACCTCGACCGACCTCGGCACTGGGGATCTCGGAGGTACCGACCAAGACGTTATCGGCCTTGACGAAAACGGCTCCAGTGACGTTGCGGGCCAAGACGGCGACACCAGCGGCTCCGACATCGCGACGCCCGACGGCACCGACACGGACGCCAGCGACGCCGGCGACACGGGCTCGATCTGCCCCGGCGGCGCGGGCTGCCCCTGCCAGACCAAGAACGACTGCACCGAGTCGGGCCAGTGCATCCAGACCCCCAAGGGCCAGGTGTGCGCCAAGCTGTGCATCAAGTCGGAAGACTGCGGCGCTGGCGAAGGCTGCGTGCAGGGCCTGGGCGGCATCGACGCCCCGTTCATCTGCAAGCCCAAGTGGGCCTCGATCTGCAACCCCTGCAATAGCAACGACCTGTGCCTGCAACTCGACGCCTCGGCCAAGTGCATCGACGGCGGCGACAAGGGCGCCTTCTGCGGCTCGGGCTGCTCGGTCGATACCGACTGCCCCGGCGGCTACGAGTGCAAGAACAGCAAAGACGTGAGCGGCGCCGAGAGCCTGCAGTGCGTCGTCAAGGGTGCGGCTGCCTGCACTTGCAGCGAATACGCGGTGTCGAACAAGCTCCAGACCACCTGCTTTGTCACTGCCGGCGAGGCCAAGTGCAAGGGCAACCGCATCTGCACCCCCAGTGGCCTGACCGGCTGCCAAGCGGCTGACCCCAAGCCCGAGGAATGCAACGGCGCGGACGACGACTGCAACGGCCAGACCGACGAAGGCACCTGCGACGACAAGCTCGCCTGCACCGACAACATCTGCAAGGGCAACGCCGGCTGCGAAAACCCCGCCAAGAACGGCACATGCGACGCGGACGGCACCGTCTGCACCAAGGACGACACCTGCGTGGGCGGCAAGTGCATCGCCGGCCAAGTGGTCAACTGCGACGACAAGAACGACTGCACCCTCGACAGCTGCGACATGGCCAAGGGCTGCACCTACACGTTCGACGACGGCAAGTTCTGCAACTCGGACGACAACCCGTGCACCGAAAACGACGCCTGCAAGTCGGGCAAGTGCGAGCCCGGTGCGGCCAAGGCCTGCCAGGCGAGCGACCAGTGCACCACCGGCAAGTGCAATACCCTCGACGGCAAGTGCAAGTACTCGTTCCAAGACGCCTTCCCCTGCAACGACGGCAACGCCTGCACCGACAAGGACAAATGCGATCTGACCAAGGGCGATTGCTTCGGCAGCAGCGTTTCGTGCGACGACCTGAACCCGTGCACCGCCGATAGCTGCAACCCGACCGCGGGCTGCACCCACGACAAGACCATCACCACCTCGTGCGACGACGGCGATGCCTGCACGGCCAAAGATGTCTGCTCGCAAGGTGCCTGCGGCGGCGCCGCCATCGACCCCAGCAAGCCCAAGGACATTGGCGGCTGCAACGACGGCAACCCCTGCACCGACGACGGCTGCAATCCGGCCATCGGCTGCACCAACAAGCCCAACACGGGCAACACGTGCGACGACGGCAACCCCTGCACCTCGGGCGACATCTGCGAAGTGGGTACCTGCAAGTCGGGCACCAACGTCTGCGCCTGCACCGCCGACAGCGACTGCGCCAAGAAGGAAGACGGCAACCTGTGCAACGGCACGCTGTACTGTGACAAGACCAGCGCCCCGTACCAGTGCAAGGTGAACCCGATCACCATCGTCGATTGCGCCCCGATCGCCGCCAACGATGGCCAGTGCAAGTCGACCACCTGCAACACCCAGAACGGCAAGTGCGACACGGCGCTCAAGTCGGACAACCTGGATTGCGACGCCGACGGCAGTTTCTGCACCGATAAGGACTCGTGCCAGAGCGGCACCTGCACGCCGGGCGCCAAGCTGGTTTGCGACGACAAGAACCCCTGCACCACCGACGCTTGCGACCCCAAGAAGGTCGGCGGCTGCGTGTTCGACTACAACACCCTGCCGTGCGACGCGGACCAGAACGCCTGCACCGTGGGCGACGTCTGCCAGGCGGGCAACTGCATCGCCGGTGCCAAGAAGAACTGCGACGACAACGAGCCGTGCACGCAAGACGGCTGCGACAAGACCGGCGGCAACTGCACCTACACCAACCTGACCGTGTCGTGCGAAGACGGCAACAACTGCACGATCGGCGACAAGTGCGGCGGCGGCGCCTGCATCCCGGGCCCCGGCCCGAACTGCGACGACAACAACCCCTGCACCGACGACACCTGCGACAGCAAGTCGGGCTGCAAGAACGCCATCAACAGCAACACCATCGTCAAGGGCTGCTACTCGGGCGACCCGGCGACCAAGGGCGTGGGCACGTGCAAGGTGGGTGCGCAGCAGTGCGACATCCAAGGCAAGCTGGGCGCCTGCACCGGCGACGTGCTGCCGGCTACCAAAGAAGCCTGCGACGGCGCCGACGACAACTGCAACGGCGTCACCGACGAAGGCTGCAAGCCCACGGCGTTTGTCGCCCGCATGA
Source organism: uncultured Myxococcales bacterium (assembly GCA_903883645.1). Lineage (GTDB taxonomy): Bacteria > Myxococcota_A > UBA9042 > UBA9042 > UBA9042 > SXRM01. The sequence continues at coordinate 49,878 of CAISBR010000182.1, forward strand.
GCACTGCGGTGGTCTCGGGCACCGGCGCCAAGTACGGCGCCAAGGCCATGGTCGGCGGTAACTCGGTGGTCGGCGAATCGGCCGGCGCCAAGAACACCGCCCGCTTCGGCTTTATGACCTGGGTCAAAGCCCTGCTCGGCCTGTAGTCGCTCTCGACCCTCATGAGGTCACGCACCGGCCGCCGATGGGTTGCAACTCACGGCGGCCGGTGTCTTTTTGGGCTGACGTCACTCCGCAAATGCACATATCGAAGGGGGGAACCATGAGGCGTAGCGCTCGCACATTGCTGACGCTGGCGTTGGGGCTGCTGGGCGCGCTGACGCCAGTGGCGGGCCAAGCCGCAGTGCCGTCGACCCTAGACGCGACGGGTACGCTGACTTCGGCGTTGGGTACCCCTGCGGCGGATGGTAACTACACGGCGAACTTTACCCTGTATGGCGGGCCGGTGGGCGGCAGCGCGCTGTGGTACGAGGGTGGGGTCCAGCTTACTGTAAAGAATGGAGCTTTTAACTACACCTTGGGCGCCAAGACGCCGCTGACGCCGACGCTCTTGGCCTCTGGCGCTGTGTGGCTGGGGGTGCAAATCGGTCAAGAGCCCGAACTGACGCGGCGGCAACTGCAGACGGTGCCGTACGCCCTGCGCGCCAGCGTGGCCGAAGGCGTGGATTGCTCGGGGTGTGTGGCGATCGGCGCGCTGAGTAGCGAGGTGCAGAGCACGTTTGCCAAGAAGCTGGATCTGCCGGCGGTCGCCAGCACGGGTAGTTACAAAGACTTGAAAGACTTGCCGAAGCTGGCCGATGTGGCCATGAGCGGCGCCTACGGCGACTTGATCAACGCCCCGGTGCTAGCCAAGCTCGGCACAAACTGCGGCACGGGCCTTGTGCTTCGCGGCTTCAAGGCCGATGGCAGCGTGGACTGCGCCGTGGCCAGCCTGCCGGTCGATGGCTTGGCGACCGTGTCGAACGGCTTGCTGACCAACCAGTTTGTTAGCACCACGCCGGGCAAGACCAACGTGGCTATCCCCGACGGTATCGGCGCGGGTGTTACGGATACCATCAGCTTCCCCGATGTGGGCGTGGCGCAAAAGCTTTGGATTCAGGTTGATCTGACCAGTAGCAACGTGGCGAACCTGTCGATCGAGCTTTTCGGCCCCAGCCAGACCAGCCCCTATGTGCTGTACAAAGGCACGAAGACCGGCACGAGCTTGTCGACCAAGTTCAATCTCGACACGCCGATTGCCACGGGCGATATCAACGCGGACTGGAGCGGCAAGAACCCTGCCGGCGTCTGGTCGATTGTGGTCAAGGACCCCAAGTCGGACGGGTTGAGCAGCGATGGCAAATTCAGCTGGTCGCTGGCGGTGCAGACAGTGTCGTCGCAGAAGGTCGAGGTGACGGGCAACCTGGTTCTCGACAAGGACCTGGATGTGGCCGGCAACCTGCGCCAGGGCGGGCAGCCGCTGGTGGGTAACTTCAAGTACGCCAAGATCGCCTTTGATTACCGTAATAATAACGCCGCAGCCGGCTGGGTCGATATCCCGCAACGCACGCTTACCTATACGAAGGTGCGCGCGGACTCGCTGCTCCGCGTCAGCTACCAAGACACGCTGGGCACCCTGGGTACGAGCTACGCCCAGTGCATGTGGCGGTTTATGGTTGACAGTACGGTGCTGGGCGCGTTCTCGGCGGCCGACCTCTCGTACGGCGCGCAATGGCGCATGCAGTCGGCCCTCAACTCGACCATTGTGCCGAGCATTACGGCGGGCAGCCACACCATCAAGGTGCAGAGCTTGAATCAGGGCGCGACCGAGTGCCTGATGGGCTGGAACACGGGCATCAGCTACTTGTCGGTCGAAGAGGTGGGGCCATGATGCGTTCGCTACTGATTGCAGTTGGTTTGCTGGTGGCTGGCACGGCGCTGGCGGCGGTTCCCACCATTGCCCCGGTCGAGGGTGTGCTACAGGCCGCGGGTGGCACAGCGGCGGCAGATGGCGCGTATGACCTGAAGTTTGCGCTGTATTTGGCCGATGTGGGCGGCGCGGCGCAGTGGACCGAGGGGCCTGCGCAGATCGTGGTCAAAGCCGGCAGCTTTTCGTGGCAACTTGGGTCCAAGGCGGCGATTCCGCAAACGGTTTTGGCGCAAGGAAGTCTGTGGCTGGGTGTGACCGTGGGCGGCGATCCCGAGCTGCCGCGGCGGCCGCTTGGTGCCAGCTTGTTTGCGAACCGCGCTGCATTGGCCGAAGGGCTCGACTGCTCGGGCTGCATTCAGGGCAGTCAGCTGGCCGGGACAGTGCTGCAACCCTATGCCAAGTCTACAGATCTTGCTGGCTACGCCAAGGCGACCGACTTGGGGGCCTATGCGAAGTCTTCGGACTTGGCCGATTACGTCAAGGCTGCGGCCCTGTCGAAGGTGGCCGGCACGGGCGCGTATGGCGACTTGAGTGGTGCGCCCCAGCTTGCCGATGTGGCGACTACGGGTAATTACGGTGACTTAAAGGGCCTGCCCATCCAAGCCAAGGTTGGCGGCAGCTGCGGCACCGGTCTGGTGATGAAGGGCATCAAGGCCGACGGCTCGTACGAGTGCGTACAGGGCTTCGACGTCAGCCTGTTGCCCCCCGACGGCATCGACGAGATCAGCAACGGTCTTATTTTTAATCAGTTCATCGACATGGCCAGTGGCACGCCCGACGTGAGCATCCCCGACGGCCTGGGCGCCGGCAATACCGACAGCCTGACCTTCCCAGACATCGGCGTGGCGCAGAAGATCTGGGTGCAGGTCGACGTGGCGAGCAGCGATATAAGTAAAGTAAAAATCGAGGCTTACGGTCCCGCTATCGTGACGCCCTACGTCTTGTACGACGGCGGCAAGACGGGCACGACGCTGTCGGCTAAATTCAACCTCGACACGGCCATCGTCAGCGGCAACTTGAGCGGCGACTGGGTCAGCAAGAATCCCAAGGGCTTGTGGTCGATCATGGTGCGCGACTCGCTCAAAAACCAGGCCACGCCCAGCGACGGCAAGTTCAACTGGTCGATCGGCATCCAGACCTTGTCGAGCAAGAAGGTTCAGGTCAAGGGTAACTTGCTCGTCGATGGCAGTGTAACGGTGGGTAAAGACTCCGCAATCTGCGATGCCGGCAAGGCCGGCGCAATCCGCTGGACGGGCAGCATCTTGCAGCTGTGCAACGGCTCGGCCTGGTCGAGCTTGCTAGGTGCCGACGGCTCGTCGCAGGCCGCAGCGGCAGCGTCGTGCGCGGCGTTGACCAAGGCCAGCCCCGGCGCGGTCTCGGGACTGTATTGGCTCGACCCCAACGCGGGCTCGACGAACGATGCCGTACAGGCGTACTGCGACTTTGCCAACAAGGGCGGCGGCTGGACGAAGGTCAGCGAGTTCGCCGAGACGGCCTACGACAACATGGCGGCAGCTCAGCGCAACGCACTGCCCTACACCGAAGTAATGATTCTGGAATATGAATACGCGAGCTTGCCAGCGTCGTACAGCACGTTCGTCGGTCAGTTTACCTGCTACAACACGCCCAAGACTGGATTTCAGACGAACGGCACAAGCGGCGCCAACTGCGATTCGGGCTGGCAAGTGCGCATCGGCGGCACGGGCGGCTCGTGTGGCGACGCCGAAGACGGCTGTTTCGGCATGTACTCCGGAGCCACCACGTTTGGCTCGGGCCTAGGCTGCAACTGGAGCTGCTCGTCGGGGGCTGTCACCATCTACGGCAAGGGCTTCAACTGCAACTCGTGCCGCTGCCGCAATGGCCCGCAGACCACCACGGCCGGCTGTGGCAACGCGGGGGGCTGGGGCACCAAGAAGTACTGGATGTTTGTGCGCTGATGGCTGCACGGCAACAAGTAGTCTGTGGCTGGCACGCGGTGCTGGCAGCGTTGCAGCAGCGGCCTCGTCAACTGCGGCGCTTCTACCTGCATCGCGATCGCTCGGCGGAGCTGGCCGAGACGCTGCGGCAGCTGGCGCGGGCGCGCGTGCCCTATCACATTGTACCAGCTGAGGATTTAGAGCGGCTTTGCGCCTCGCGGGCCCATCAAGGGGTGGCAGCGGTGTTTGACCCGCCGGTCTTGCCTCATCTGAATGCCGCGGCGGTGAGGCTGCAAGCGCAGCAGCCGGGGGTATGGCTGGCGCTCGATGGGGTGGGTAATCCGCATAACTTGGGGGCGATTGCGCGTACTGCAGCGTTCTTGGGGGTGCGTGGTCTGTGGCTTGATGCCCGGGACGCCGCGCCGATTGCGAGCACGGCGGCACTGCGGACAGCAGAGGGCGCGCTTGAGCACCTCGATGTGGCGCTAGTCGACGACCTTGCTGCGGCGCTGGCCGACTTTGCCCGGGGCGGCGGGGCGACGGCGGCGCTGTGTCTAGACCAGGCGATCAGCTGGAACCAGTGGCAGCCAAGTCGCCAGCGCGGCGTAGTGGTGGTCGCGGGTGCCGAAGAGAGCGGCGTGCGTGCCGACGTGCGAGCGGCGTGCCAGACGGCGGTGCGCATCGACGGCACGGGCGCGGTCGAGAGCCTAAACGTCGGCGTGGCCGTGGGCATGGTGCTGTCCCGGCTGCTGGCTATGAACTAGACGATTTTGCTTGCGAGTTAGCGGAGTTCTGCGCGACCCGCCGAGATTTGGTCCATCAGCAGTTGGATAGCGTCGAGAACTTGCTCGGGGCGCGGCGGGCAGCCGGGGATATACACATCGACCGGAATCACGTGATCGATGCCCGGAACCGTTGCGTAATTGTCGTAAAATCCGCCAGTTGAGGCGCAAGCGCCAAAGGCGATGACCCAGCGCGGCTCAGCCATCTGCTCGTAGACCCGGCGCAGAATGGGCGCATTCTTGTGCGTGATCGTGCCCACTACCATGAGCAAGTCGGCTTGGCGCGGGGTAAAACGCGGCACTTCGCAGCCATAGCGGGCCAAATCGTGCTGCGGCGCGTTGACGCTCATGTATTCCATGGCGCAGCAGGCGGTCACGAACGGGTATTGGAAAAGCGAGAACTTGCGGCCCCAGTTGACGAGCTCATCGACCTTGGTCAGCAGCACATTGTCGGCCAACTGCTTGGAGTCGTGGTCAGCGCCGCCGACGCCCAACTCGCTCTGCCGATACATCACACCCATTGCAGCCTCGCGATAGCAGCCCGCCTTGCGGACTCGGCCGTGCTTGTAGCATTGTTGGCGACGCCTGACCAGACGCCGCTTGCAAACCTCTGACACAAGCCAGCTAGTACACGAGCGCGTCTTCCGCTGGCGCACCTAGTCCGGCACAATCCACGGTCCTGGCATCAATGCCAGCATGGTGCGCGGCACCGGCGCTGTCCAGCGCATTGGCTGCTGGGTGATCGGGTGTGGCATCACAATCCTATAGAAATGCAGCGCAATTTGGCCGCGCGGCACGCCGTTGCCATCCAGGTGCTTGCCCGGGATATCGATCAGCGCGTCGATCGGAACTTCGCCGACGTTGCGGCCGTGGAGCCGGTCGCCCACTACGGGGTGGCCAATCGCGGCAAGGTGGATGCGGGCTTGGTGGCAACGGCCCGACTTCAAGGTTAATTCAAGGCGCGACATACCACGAGCGCGCGAGAGGAGCTTCCACTCGGTGATGGCAGACCGGCCCCCCTCTTCGACGGTCAAGGTCTTGTGGCGCAGGCCCGTGCTCGTGGCAACCGCTCCGATAGCGTGGCTAATGCGGCCTGCGGTGCCCTGAATATCGCCTTGTACTACAGTCATGTACGTGCGCACGCACAGCGACGAACGCCAGTTCCAGCGCAGGGCCTTGGCGGCGGCAGCCGAGCGCGAGAACAGCACGAGTCCGCTGGCCTCGGCATCGAGCAAGTTGATCGGAAACACGGGATCAAAGCCCTGCGCGTGCAATGACCGCACCACCGAGCGTTGGGCAAATGCACCACCAGGGTTGACCGGAAATCCTGCGGTCTTGTCGACCACCACCATGTCGTCGTCGGAGAAGAGCACCCGGCAGATGTCGGTGGGGTTCAGAGTTGGCTCGTCGAGAAGACGTTTGCGCCGTTGGCGGGGCACCGCTGCCACTTGCTTGCGGGCGGCGCGCACCTCGACGCGCTCCGCGTCAATCCGCAACTCCTCCTCGGCGACATGGCTCGTACCCGGCTTGGCGATAGGGTCGGCAGTTCGCTTGGGCTTGGGTGGCGGCGGGAACAGCTCGGGCTTGGGCGGTGGGCCAAAAGGCGTAAGCGGCATAGCAGCTTGCGAGTGCTGCGGTCGCCGCGGCGGAGGTCCGCCTTGGCCTGGGCGCGGGCGGTCGTGAGGGGGGCGGCGTTCCATGGGGGGGGCCTCGCTGCGTGGATCGAGCTCGCTAGCAGCGATGCGGGCTGGCGTCGCGCTGGTGAAAGGGGAGCCTAGGGGCAGGACTCGTCAGTGGCACCGTCGCAGTCATTGTCTTTGTTGTCGCCGCAGGACGCGCCAGTTTCTGTGCCGGACTGGTACATCGAGATCGCAGTGTAGGTGCATGCCCAGCCCGAGAGGCCGCTGCAACTGGCCGCAGCGCTGACGGTGGCGGTCTTGCACACGCCCTTGGTCCAGTCCACGCCGGGGCAATCGGCGTTAACAGGGGTGACGCCTTCGTCGGTCGAGCTGTTGCAGTCGTCGTCGACACCGTTGCACACCTCGGAGGCGGTGGGGTGGACGCTACCTACCGCGTCGTTGCAGTCGTTGCCCGGCCCGCTGACGGCGCCGTTGTTGGTCTTGCTGCAGGTGTTTGGCTTGCCGACAACGGTCATGTTCGCGTCGCAGTAGTCGTCGTTGTCGTCGTCGCAGCTTTCGTCGGTGCCTAGCTTGCAGTTGTTGTCGATGTCGTCGCAGATCTCGATGGCGCCGAGGTTGACGGCCAACTTGCTGTCATCGCAGTCGTCGCCCTTGCCGCCCACCGCAACAGACTTGCTGCAAGTGGTCGCCGAAGTCAGCGTCATGGTGGCGTCGCAATAGTCGTCATTGTCGTCGTCGCAGCCCTCGTCGGTGCTTGCGCTGCAGTTGTTGTCCACGTTGTCGCAGATCTCGCTCGCGCCGGGATTGATGGTCGACTTGGAGTCGTCGCAGTCGTTGCCGGGGGAGCCCGCGCCACCGCCGCCATCGGTCTTGGTGCACGTGGCGGGCTTGCCTACGACGGTTTTGGTGGCGTCGCAGTAGTCGTCGTTGTCGACATCGCAGCCTTCGTCGGTGCCGCTGGCGCAGTTGTCGTCGATATCGTTGCAGATCTCGGTGCGCAAGGGGTTGACGGTGGTCTTGGTGTCGTCGCAGTCGTCGCCCTTGCCGCCCAGTGCTACCGAGCTTTTGCAGGTGGTGGCAGAGGTTAGCAGCATCGTCGCGTCGCAGTAATCGTCGTTGTCGTCGTCGCAGCCCTCGTCGGTTGCGCCGCTGCAGTTGTCGTCGGTGTTGTTGCACGCCTCGGCTGCGCCAGGATTCACCGCGACCTTGGTGTCGTCGCAGTCGTTGCCAAGCGCGCCGCCCGCGCCGCCGTCCGTCTTGCTGCAAGTGGTGGGTTTGCCGATGACGGTCTTCGTCGAGCTGCAATAGTCGTCGTTGTCGTCGTCACAGCCTTCGTCGGTGCCGCTGCTGCAATTGTCGTCGATATTATTACAGATATCGGATTTCGACGGATTTACAGCCGAGGAGGCATCGTTGCAGTCTTGGCCGAGCGCGCCTGCGTTGCCGCCGCTGGTGTTGCTTAGGCAGACCTTGGGCACGTTGATGACGGTCATGCTGCTGTCGCAATAGCCGTCTTTGTCATCGTCGCAGCCCTCGTCGGTGATACCGCTGCAGTTGTCGTCGAGGTCATTGCACTGCTCGCCCTTGCCGGGGTTGAACGAAGGCCCAGTGCCGACGGTATCGTCGCAGTCGTCGCCCTTGCCGCCTATGGGCTTGGTGTTGGGGCACACTGTCGGGCTGCCGGTCACCACCATGGTGTTGTCGCAGTACTTGTCGCCGTCGTCGTCACACTTTTCGTCGATCTTGCTGTCGCAGTTATCGTCGAAGTTGTTGCAGATTTCGGCCTTGCCGGGGTTGAAGTCCCAACCATTCACGCCGGGATCGTCGACGCAGTCGTTGCCCTTGGCACCGGTGGTGCCGCCGTTGGTGTTCGGGCAGACCTTGGGCGTGTTGTAGACGGTAAAGGCGGCGTCGCAGTACTTGTCGCCGTCATCGTCGCAGCCCTCGTCGGTGGCGCCGTTGCAGTTTTCGTCGACGTCGTTGCAGGTTTCAGGCTTGCCCGGGTAAATCGCGCTGCCATTCTGCGCTGGGTCGTCGTTGCAGTCGTCGCCCTTGCCGCCCACTGCCGTCGAGTTGGGGCAGACCGTGACTGTGCCCTTGGCGCCCACTAGGCCCAGCGCAGCATCGCAGTACTTGTCGCCGTCGTCGTCGCAGCCTTCGTCGGTGCCGCCGGCACAGTTGTCGTCGATGTTGTTGCACATCTCGGTCTTGCTGGGGTTTACGGCCGCGCTGCCGTCGTTGCAGTCGCCGCTCACTTTGGCCGTGTACTTGCTGGCGCCGTCGGCGATGCAGAAGCACTTGCTGGCCGCGGCGCCGTAGCTGTCCGCATCGGCATCGAGGTAGAACGTCGCACAACCTGTGGCATTTTCGTTGTTCAGGTTGCCATCGCAGTTCTCGTCGACGGACGGAGTGCTGCACTGCTCAGCGGCGCCCGGGTTAATGCCCTTGTCGACGTCGTTGCAGTCGCCAGAGACAAGCGTGGTAAAGCCCGTGACCGTGGCGGTGTTGCACAGGCACTTCGCGCTGCCGGTACCATAGCCGTCTTTGTCGCTGTCGAAAAAGTAGCTATTGCAGTTGATTGCACTCTCTTCGTCGGTTGCGCCGTTGCAGTTTTCGTCGATCTTGCCGTCGCACACCTCGGACTTGCCGGGGTTGATGAGCGCGCCGTTGGCGGTCGGATCATCGTTGCAGTCGTCGCCCTTGCCGCTCTTGATGGTGGTCTTGCTGCAAGCCGTGGTGTTCACGACGCTCATGGCAGAGTCGCAGTACTTGTCGCCGTCGTCGTCGCAGCCCTCGTCGGTGCCGCCGGCGCACTGGTTGTCGATGCCGTCGCAAACTTCGATGGCGGCTGGGTTTACCGGAGCGGCATTGTCGTTGCAGTCGTCGCCCTTGCCGCCGATGGCCACCGTCTTGGTGCAGGTGCTGGGCTTGCCCACGATGGCGATGCCCGCGTCGCAGTAGTCGTCGTTGTCGTCGTCGCAGCCCTCGTCGGTGCCGGTCTTGCAGTTGTTGTCGATGTCGTCGCAGATCTCGGCGGCCACGGGGTTGATCGCGGAAGCGCCGTCGTTGCAGTCGTCGCCCTTGCCGCCGGTCGCGGTCGAACTGGGGCAGGCTTTGACGGCGCCGACCATGGCCATGCTGGCGTCGCAGTAGCCATCCTTGTCATCGTCGCAGCCCTCGTCGGTGCCGATGATGCAGTTGTTGTCAATGTTGTCGCAGGCTTCAGCGATCGACGGATTGATGGTCACCACCGCGTCGTTGCAGTCGTCGCCCTTGCCGGCGATGGCGGTCGACTTGGGGCACGCGCTTGAGGTGGACAGGCCCATGCTCGCGTCGCAGAAGTCGTCGTTGTCGTCGTCGCAGCCCTCATCGGTGCCGGCAGCGCAGTTGTTGTCGACGTTGTCGCAGATCTCGGTAGCGGCGGGGTTGACCGCACCTGCACCGTCGTCGCAGTCGTCGCCCTTGCCGAACAGGGGCTTGCTCTTGGGGCACACGGCGGGCGCGGGGGTGGCAACGTCTTTCTTGATGTCGCAGTAGCCGTCGCCGTCTTTGTCGCACTGTTCGTCTGTGGCGCCCGAGCAGTTGTTGTCCTTGTCGTCGCAGGCCTCGATAATGCCGGGATTAAAGTACTTGCCGTCCTTGTTCGGGTCGTCGTTGCAGTCGTCGCCCGCCGCGCCGTCGCTGCCCACTACCGTGAGCGGGCACACCGCGGGCTTGCCGTACACCTTCATGCCCACATCGCAGTACTTGTCGCCGTCGTCGTCGCAGCCCTCGTCGACCACGCCGTTGCAGTTGTTGTCTTTGCCGTCGCAGACTTCGGTTTGCGGTTGGTAGCCGGGGCAGACCGCCTCGAGCTTGCTGTTTGCGCAAACCACGCTGCTTTTGGCGGTGGCGCACTCGCCTAGGCCGCAGCCCTCGCCCACGCCGAGCGAGGTGCCGTTGGGTTCTTTGTACTTGAAGATCTCGTCGGTTGTGCCGCTGCAGTTGTTGTCGATGCTATCGCAGAGCTCGCTGGCGGCGGGGTTGATCAGGCCGGCCGTCGCGTCTTTGCTGGGGTCGTCGTTGCAGTCGCCGCCGCCTTTGGGGCAACTCAGTGGCTTGCCGGCGGTGAACATAGTCGCCGTGCAGAACTGGTCCTTGTCTAGGTCGCAGCCTTCGTCGGTCAGGCCGTTGCAGTTGTCGTCGTAGTCGTTGCAAATCTCAGTAGTATTAGCGGGTTTGCTGCCATTCGGGTCGGTCGAGCAGGTGGCCTCGTCCGTCTTGCCCTTGGTGCACTCGACCATGCCAATGCCGCATTGACCAATGCCGTCGCAGGCTTGCGTGGTGCCGATTTTCGCGCCCCCCTCTTGGCCATAGAAGAATAGTTCGTCGGTCTTGCCGTTGCAGTCGTCGTCGAGCGTATTGCAGACCTCGGTCTTTTTATTGACCAAGTTGTTGCAGATCAAGCCCTTTTTGTCGCTTGTGCATACAGTCTTGCCGCCGGCGCACAGGCCGGTGCCGCAGCCATCGCCCACGTGGCGGATGCTGCTGTCGAAGTCAGCAAATTCAAAGTCTTCGTCGGTCTTGCCGTCGCAGTCGTTGTCCAAGCCGTCGCAGCTAATTTCTTTGCCATTTTCAAAGCTTGGCACGCCGCTGTAGTCGCATAGCCACTTGCCGGCGGGGCAGCTGTAGCCCACATTGTTGGGGTTGCACACGCCGACCAGCCAGCACGTCGAGTCGGTGATGGGCATGTTGCTCAGCTCATCGGTCTGACCGTCGCAGTCATCGTCGATACTATTGCACTTTTCTTTGCTGGCCTTGGGCAGGCTGTCGCAGTCGAGCTTGCCGTTGCCATTGCCGCCGCCTTGGCAGATGACCTTGCCGTTCAAGCAGGCGCCCGTGCCACAAACTTGGGTAATCTTAAGTAGTTTTCCGTCCCAGTCGGCAAAATCAAAGTCCTCGTCTGTCTGGCCGTCGCAGTCGTTGTCTTCGCCGTCGCAGCTGGTCTCGACCATGGCGTAGCAGCTGGGCGAAGTGCCGGTGGTGGCGTCGCATTGGCACGACGGGCTGCCTTCGGCGCAGCTTTGCGTCTTCTTGAACTCGACCTTGGGCACCTTGCTGTAGTCGCAGCGCCAGATGCCGCTTACGCAAATGGTTGAAATGCCTCCAAGATCAGCGCCGCACACGCCCACCTTCTCGCACTTGCTGTCTTGCACGCTGGTCAGGCTTTCGTCGGTCTTGCCGTTGCAGTTGTCGTCTTGGTTGTTGCAGGTCTCGGCCTTGCTCTGGTCTTTCTTGCCGCCCGGGTCGGTCGAGCAGATCGCCTTGGCCAGCGTGGTACACTGCACTGTGCCGGTGCCGCAAGTGCCTACGCCGTCGCAGCTTTCGCCCCAGAGCTTGGTCTTGCTCGTGCCCTCTTCTAGGTACGGAAAGTCCTCGTCGGTCTGGCCATCGCAGTCCTGATCGTGATCGTCGCAGGTCTCTTTCTTGGGCCGGTAGTCGCCATAACAGCCTACGCAGACACCGATTTTGCCGTCGCCCAGGGGCGCGTAGGCCGCTTTGCCGCAGTCGAGGTCGTCGGGCTTGAAGTCGCTGGTCTTGGCTACAAAGTGCTTGCAGACCAAGTTGCCCTTCTGCAAGCCGCAGTCGCCGTTGGTATTGCCGCACTCTTTGTCCTCGGCGTCGGGGTTGCCTTCGTCGATTAGGCCATCGCAGTCATCGTCTTTGCCGTTGCACACTTCGACGGCGAAGGGGTGGATGTTGGGGTCGCCGTTGTCGCAATCGACATCGCCGTTGTACTTGTCGCCATCTTTGTCGTCGCTGCACGGCACATCGCCGTCGGCCGGGCATGGGCCTTTGCCGTCGCCGCACATCTGCTTGGCACCTACATAAATCAGCGGATCGTTGGGTGCGCAGTCGAGTGCGCCCGTCTTGCCGTCGCCGTCGGGATCTTCGGCCGAACAGGGGGTGACGATGCCGTCGCAGTTAAAGTCCCACAAGCCCGAGGCTGGCGAGCAATCCTGGTCGGGCGGGCAGCACTTCTCTTCTTCTTTCTTGATGTTGGGATTGTATTCGCTGTGGAATGCCGCAAACTTGTACGCACAAGCTGCTTCCGCTTTGTTCGAAGCGCCGTCGCCATCTAGGTCGTCGGCTTCGCAGCCTTCGTCGGTCTGGCCGTTGCAGTCGTCGTCGACCTTATTGGCGCATTCTTCTGGCTTTTTCTGGCTGGCGGTCGAGCAGACCAAGTTCTTTTGATCGCTGCTGCACACCACTGCGCCGGGCTTGCCGTCGGCGTCGGTCGAGCAGGCGCCCAGGCCGCACTTGTCGCCTTTGATCAGCCCGGTCTTGGTGCTGCCGTCGCCGTCGATAAAGGCCATGCCCTCGTCGACCTTGCCATCGCAGTTATTGTCAATGCCATCGCAGAGTTCGATGGCTCCGTGGAAGACGGCGGGGTTCTGTTCGGGCGGGAGGTTGCCCACGGTCGGACACTGCTTTTGCTCAATACAATCAGGATCTTTGTCGCCATCGGTGTCGACCGCCACCGCATCGCCGCCCTGGCAGTCTTCGTCGATGCCGTTGTTGGCGTCGAGGCAGATATCTTCGACTAAGAAGGGGCTCGACCGAGCGCCTTTGGGCGTGCCGCCATGGGCCGGGTCGGGGGTCGGATCGTCGTCGCAGTCGCACAAGGGTTTTGCGGTCTTGCATTCGGCCGTGCACGCGGGCACGCCGTCGCCGTCTTGATCGCAGTTGTTGTGGGTGGCCACCGAGACTAGGCGAATGGCCATCTCGGCCTTGGTGCTGGTGTTGATGATGCCGAACCAGGTGGCGCGGATGCCGCCGTTGCTATCGCGGCCCAAAATGCGCAGGGTTACGGGGCCTGTCCAGTCGGGCGAAGGGCTCATTTGTACGCGGAACGCCGTGCTCGCCAGCAGCCAGCCCGCGGGCAATGTGACCTGGAACTTGCCCTCGCCACTGGCTTTTGGCTTCACAATAGCGTTCGTGTCGGTCGGCGACACCTTGGCGACATCGAAGTCGAGCAAGGTCACCAGCGGGTCGGTCTTCTCGGAGGTGATCGACAAGTACAGGTTGTCGTAGTCGGTGATCGTCTTGCCGCAGGCCGCCGCCCACATCGACATGGCCACCGCCAGAACCACCCCCAACCAGCGCCGGCTTGAGCGGAGCAACCGCGCTTGGCGCTTGGATTCTGCCTGGTCGAGCATGGGCTTGACGGACCGTTGGGGCTGCAACATGAACGGGCTCCTTGCGCAGGACATGATGGGTGCGCCCCACCAACTCGGTGCCACGACTGCGGTGCGGCCGAGCCTGATCTGTCTAGCATACCAACGTGCGGCCCGGCTGCCAAAGGGTCTAAGGGCAAAAATGCGCGACGCTGGTGCGCGACTTAGGGAGTGAGCCCTGGGCACAAGGCTGTCCAACTTGGGTCGTTTGCGGGGCTTGCCGGCCAGCTGCTGCACCAATCGGTCCGCCACTGCGGCCCAGCCATTCGTGCCGTTTGTTCGACCATGGGCTGCAGTTGCCCGGCCGCCGTGGCAAGCGCGAGCCGAATCTCCTCTTGCCCGCCCGCCAGCACGTCGGCCAAGTTGTTGCGCAGTGCGGTGGTGCGCAGCTCAACGAGGCCCTGCGGGTCGCCAATATCGCTTGGATCAAGGTGGATACGCGGTGCATCGCGGCGTGTCAGCATCACGACTGCCGCTCGGCGCAGCAGCCGATTGTCGGACTGCACCGCCAAACGCTGCAGGATAGCGGTCGCCCGCTGCAACCCCGACGCCCGGAGCGCCCACACCACCGCCAAATGGCGCGGCACATCTACGCTTCCCCACAGCAGCCGCTCCCCCCGTTCGAGCAACAACGCCCGGGCCGGCGCCAAGCTTGGGTCGGCCGGGTAGCGGCCCAGCAGCGCGCCCAAAGCCACGATGGCCGCGGTGCCTTGGTCGCGGTGTGGGGTCTGGATGCCCACCATGAGCGGAAAAGCGGCATCGGTCGAACCCTTGGCACCCAGGACGAGCTGTGCAACTTGCACTACCAGCGGATCGCTGCGACGGAGCACGGGCACCACCGCGGCCTCGAGGCCCGCCACCGGTGGAAGTTGAGCAAGTGCAGACAGTTGTGCAGTGAGCACATCGTCGTCGCGGTCGCTCCCTTCGGCCATCACGTCGCGGAGCAGCTCGGCGGCGGCCAGTTGCCCCGACGCACCCAGGGCGAGCGCGGTATCGCGGCGCAACACTAGGTTGGAGCTCTGCAAAAGCGTCTTGGCTTGGTTCGCGGGGACCAGACGATGTTGCGCGGCTAGCTCGCGTAAGGCACGGACCTGCAAGGCTAAGTCTCCGCTGTCTAGGGCTTGGCCTACATCACCTGTCGGGGCCAAGTGATCGCGCTGGCCCAGCGCTGCATCGAGCGAGGCCGTGCGCAGCCATGCGTCGTAAGCGGCTGAGCGCATTCGTGCCAGAACTTCGCGGCGCGGGTGCTGCGGCGCCACCGCGTCGAGCCAGCGCACCAGTTCGACGGTAGAACCTCTCGCCAGTGCTACAGTTAACAGGCGTTGTCCGGCGCTTTCGAGCTCGTCTGCGTCGGCCGTGCGCACCACGATGTCGCGCAGCGCGGCCTCTTCGTCGGCCACTTGCCCCGCCCTGCGAAACAGCGCCGCCAGGCGAGCGGTCGCGCGAGTATCGCGGCGTTCGGACTGAGCTGCCCGCTGGAACAGTGCCGTCGCCCCGGGCACATCGCCATAACGCAGGTGCAGATCGCCCAGCTTGAGGAGCACGGCGGCCACTTGGCCCGGCCCAGCCAGTGCCTGCTCGATCGATTTGGCCAAGTCGCGGTGCCCATGCGCCAGACCATGCTCTAGCGCTTGCTGTAGCAGCGGATCGGCGGCATCGGCATCGACGGTCCGCAACTCCAAGAGGTAAGCCGCCGCGGCGTCGTCGCGACCGCGCCCCAACTCAAAGGTGGCCAGAGCAGCCAGCAGCTCGCCATCCATGCCCAGTTTGGCGCGCAGGCGCGGAAGTAGTACCGCCAGCGCTTCGGCCGACTGGGGCATGGGGTCGTCGAGCTGCGCCACCGCGTCGAACCACAGCAGGGCTTCGCCGAGGGTGGGCTCCTTGACCTGTAAACTCTGAGTCAATGCAAGTGTTCGCGTCTGCAGCAGATTATGTCGACGCCATTGGCCAACCAATGCCTGGCGAGCATCGGCCGCGCGCCGCCGGTCGGGGGCGCTGGGTGCACTCAGCTGGGTCAGCGTCAGCCACAATGCCTCCGACTTGTCGAAGTCCTTCTCAATTTCGGCCAGCTGGGCCTGCAGCCGCACCACCCGCGGATCGCCAGGCGCCAGGGCGGCAGCGCGCTCGATCGGCGCGTGCGACTCGCGGGCCAGACGGTGACCAACTAGCAGTTGCGCTTGCCGAATCAATCCTTCGAGCGCAGATTCACCCTTGTTCTGGTGTCGAGCTAACACGGCCTGCCCATTGCGGATGTCGCCGTGGGCCAGCAGCCACTCGGCGTAGGCCACCAGGTACTGGGGCTGGTTCTGACCGGCGAGCAGGAGCTGTTCAAAGAGCGTGCGAATCCGCGTTGGGTCATCGCCAAGCCGCTGCTCGCGGTCGATCAGCGCCTCGATCATCACATCGTGCTTGGGCCAGCGCCGCGCCATTTCGTCAATCAGCGTGCGGGCGGCGCGGACGTCGCGGGTGGCGATGTGGGCATCGAGCACGGCAAGCAGGGGCAGAGGATCCGCGGGCGCCAGGCGCACAACTTGGTCTACCACCGCGCGCAGCTCGTCGCGCTGGCCAAGCCGTTGCAGCAGCTGCATAAACGTAGCCTGTAGTGCCCGATTCCCCGGGAAGCGCTTCCACGCCGTGCGCAGCGTTTGCGCGGCATCGTCGTCGCGGGCCAGCTCAATCATCAGTTGCGCCGCCACCAACAGGGCGTCGGGATCGCTCGCCACGCTCAGTTCGTCGGCCACATCGCCGGTCTTTCCCTGCAGCCGCGCGATCGTTGCCAGTCGCTCGTACAGGCCACGTCGCGTGCCCGGCGGCGCGTGTGCGAGCGCCGTTTCGACCACAATCCGGGCCGTTTCTGCCTCGCCAAGGGCCAGCAGGGCGTCGGCATACCCCTCGCCGGTCTGTCGCAGCCACAGGGGGCGGTGCTGACTGCCCTCCCACGCGCGTTTCCAGACCGGTACGCCCAGCGGGTCGGTAGCCAGCAGCAGCCCCGCTTCGATCAGCTGCCCCGGTGTGGCACGGCTGTGCAGAAGGCGCTCGATCAGACCGCGACCGCACGCAGTCTCTCGCGCCGCCATGGCCGCTCGCAGTACCGCCAGCACTTCGTCCGTCCGCGGTGGGGTGCGCGCGAGGGCCTCTTGACAGCGTTGGCCCAAGGCAATTTCGGCATTCGGCAGCTTGTTGGGGGCACCCGCACCGGCGCGATGCTTGGTGACATGGGGCGCCTTGCGCGCACTCCAAGCCCAGGCTGGCGCACTAGGCAGTACGGCCAACAGCAGCAGTACGGCCAACAGCAGCAGTACGGCCAACAGCAGCAGCAACGCCGCGATGGCCCGTGGCGCCTTTCGAGAATGGGTCGTTGGGAGCAGCTGCAATCGGCCTCCGGGCCTCAAAGTAGCCGCCAGGGGCTGGCGTGGCAAGCCGGCCTGCGCCGCTGAATCCGCAACATCTGGCAAACCTTGCTGTCTGCGCCTTGCCACGGCTAGCAGACGCCGGAATACTGCATGCGGCACCAGCCGGCCGGGGGATTCGTGGCGCGTGTTTTGTTTGTTCAGCCGCCGTTGCTGCTTGCCAGCGACTTTATCGATTACCCGTACTTTGCCAACCTAGGTGTGTGGCAAGCCGCGGCTGGGCTGCGGCAGGCGGGCCATGCGGTGCAAGTGCTCGACGCATTTTGCCAGCCGAACTCAGGGCTGCTGCTCGAAAAAGCGCCGCTCGTGCGCCTGGGGGTGCCACTGTCAGGGCTGCTGGCCAAGCTGCCGGCGCAGGGGCCCGATGTCGCCGTGATCGGCTATAGCCCTTGGCTGCGGGCGCGGGCGGCAACGGCAGACTTGGCCAAGCTAATTAAAGCATTGCGCGAGCGTTGGGCCGTTCCCGTGGTATTGGCGGACTGCGATGTGGGCGGCATGCACACAATTGCCTGGGATGTCGAGGCTTTAGATGAGGTTGGCGCCGATTTTGGTCTGCGCTTTGAGGCCGACGCCGCTCTGCCAGCCCTCGTCGCGCAGTTGGCCGCGGGCGAGAAGCCCAAAACTCGGCTGCTCCTTGGTGCCCCGATTGGCGACGACCTCGACGGGCTGCCTTTGCCGGCCTACGACCTGATCGACCTGCCGGCGTACCAAAAGTTCTTGGATCGCTGCGGGTTGGCCAACCAAAAGCAAGAGATTTTTGCCTTGGGTGCCGGCGCGTTACCGGTCAAGACTTCGCGCGGCTGCAGCTTTGCGTGCAATTTTTGCACTTCGAACCCATGGGCCCGCGAGGGGCTGACGGGCAAGAACTACCGTAGGCAAAGCAAAGAGTTGCTGGCCCAGCACGCTCGGCTGTGTCGCGAACAGCTCGGGATTGACCGCTGGGTGGTGCTCGACGAGCTGGTCAACGTCCATGCCGGCCACTTTGATGCGCTGCTCGATGTGGCGGAACAGTTCGATTTGCAACTCGATTTCCCCAACGGGATGCGGGCCGATCGGCTGACCGAGGCCCAGGTTGCGCGTATGGTGGGCCGGGTGCCGGTGCTGTCGATTTCGGCGGAATCGGCGGTCGAGCGCGTGGCCAATGACCTGATCGGCAAGCACTTTGATCTGCAGGCGACCGAGCGGGTGGCCGAGTGGTGCCAGCGCGCCGGCCTACCGCTGGTGGTGCACTGGATGATCGGCCAGCCGGGTGAGACCCGGGCCGAAATCCTGCAAACGCTGAATACGGCTTGGGAAATCTTTGAGCGCTTTGACGCGCGACCGTTGCTGCAGTTCGCGACCCCGATCCTGGGCACGCGCCTGCACGCTACCGTGACCGCCCATGGCCTATGGGACAACCGCGAAGATCGCGATATTGGGCCGCTTTTTCAGGGTAAGCCGCTGCTGCGCGGGCCGGACTGGACCCCGCGCGATCTGGCGATGGCCAAGCAGGTGTTCGAGGCCAAGCTCGAGGCCTGGGCGCCGCGAAAAGTCATCGTCAATACCACGTATATCTGCAATAATCATTGCATTTTTTGTGCTACAGGCAATCGCTCGGATTGGCACGGCCAGGCCGACGAGCAGCTGGAGTTCTTGGCCGACCGGCGCAAACAAGGCTTTGATCTGTGTGACTTCGACGGTGGCGAGCCGACGACCAACCCCGAGCTGTTTCGGCTGATTCGCTCGGCGCGGCAGATGGGCTACCGGGCGGTGAATCTGACCACCAACGGCCGAATGCTGTCGAACGTCAAAAACGCTGAGAAAATCGTTCGTTCGGGCGTTACTAGCCTGCTGGTGTCGCTGCACGGGCCGAACCCGGATGTCCACGACCGCAACGTGCAAGTCCGCGGAGCGTTTGTGCAAACCACCGCCGGTATCCGCAACGCGCGGCCGCTGTGCGAGAAGCTGGGCATCGATTTTGGCGTCAACGTCACCCTGACGACGATCAACACGCCGTTTCTGATGGAGTATGGCGATTTGCTCATGGACATGGGGGTGAAGACCTGCAATATCCAGTTCTTGACGCCCTTTGGCCGGGCTAGTGCCGAGTGTCAGCCCGACCCGGCCGAGGCGGCGCGGCAGGCCATGGCGCTTATTGACCGCTACGGCAAGGATATTCGCTTTCAAGTCATTAACTTGCCCATGTGTTTTATGCCGGGGTACGAAGAGTACGGGTTGAGCGATATCGGTAAGCTGCAGCGGCACATGCTGTTCGTATCGATGGACGACGTGAACCTGTTCGACTATCTGCAGTCGCGGCGGCGCCACGAAGAAAAGTGTAAAACGTGCCTTTATTCAATAGCTTGTCAGGGCTTCTACTACTGGCCCGACCAATGGCACGACGAGGCGCAGCAAAAGTTTGGCGACTAGCTAGCTAAGAAAATCGCGGCCTTCGTTGGGCTGCCACGGCCAGCCTGGCGGATCGGGTGCGACAAAGCTCAGGCGCTCGCTGCGGGTCGGGTGATCGATGTCGAGCCGCCGCGCTAGCAGTGCAATGCTCTGATCTTGAAGTGGATTCTTGGCGCCGTAGCGCAGATCGCCCAGAACCGGCCAGCCGCGGCTCGCCAGCTGCACCCGGATTTGATGCTTGCGGCCACTGTGCAGATCGACCTCAAGCCAGGTGCGGTCGCCGCGGTGCTCCAGGGTGCGGTAGTGGAGCGACGAGGCTGAACCGCTTGAAACTACGCGAGTTCCTCGTTCGTCGCTGAAGAGCTGGTCGTGGAGCTCAGCCGCCGGCGGTTCGGGCTGGCCCAGCACCACGACTTCGTAGCGCTTATGGGTGGTACGGCTCCGAAATTGCTCTGAAAGTCGCGCAGCCGCTTTGCTAGTGCGGGCCAGCACGACGACCCCGCGCGCGGGCCGATCCAGCCGGTGCACCAGACCCACAAACACCTCGCCGGGCTTAGAATACTCCTTCTTGATCCATGCCTTGGCCAAGGTGAGCAGGTCGATGTCGCCGCTAGCATCGGCTTGAACGGGCAGCCCAGCCGGCTTATAGACCACCAGCAAGTGATTATCGACGTAAAGAATCTGCATGGGCGCCCCGGCTTGCGCGATCGCGGGCAAATCGTAACAGGTTTGCGCCGGTCCTGCTGCGCCGCTATGCTTCTCGCGGATTTGCCCCACCGCCGAGGTTGCGACGCGCTACTCCCGAATTCACTGCAACTTCCTGTTTGCGCTGTTGATCGCCGCGAGCGTGACGGGTTTGGCCTGCAGCCACACCAACTCTGTTGCGGTGTCGGTGTGCCGCGACCCGGTGACGAAGCTGTGCGTCGCCTGCCCAGAGACGAATATCTGTGTTGATCCAGTATCTTGCGAGATCATCTTCTGCCATGCCGACATCGCCTTTGGCCACAACGACGCCAGCGATGCCACCGCGACTAGCGATGGGGGCGGCCAAGATGGCGCGGGCAGCGATGCGAGCAGTCTCGATGTGTCGATGGATGCCAATGAAGTGCTTGATACATCGACAGATCAGAGTGATTCGGGCCCCGTCGACACCGGCCCCGACGCGAGCGTATGTGGGCCGGGGCAAAGTCGCTGCCTGGGCAACTCGATTCAAAACTGCTCGGTTGGTCAATGGGTTACCGTCGCAGCGTGCAATGCAGACCTGACGTGCGAAAACGCGGCGTGCACCTGCAAGAACAGCTGTGCGGCCACCAACCTGGTCGAGTGCGTGGCCGGCGCGGCGGCGGTGCATAGCTGCAACAAAACCCCGTCGGGTTGCTTAGTTTGGGGCGATGCGGTCGCCTGCGGTGCCGGCCAGAGCTGCAGCTTGGGGCAATGCTCCGCGCCGATCGGCTGCAGTCCACCGTGCGGCGCGAACCAGCTGTGCCAAAACGGCAGCTGCGTCCCCGTGGCGGGCGGTGCGCTCACCTGCTCGCAACTCGCTGCATGTATAGGAAATTGTCCGGCAAGCGATGCCAACTGCCCCAGCAACTGCAAGGCGCAAGGCAGCTCGTCGGGCCTAACGCTGCTGAACAGCTACCAGGGCTGCCTAAAGGCCGTATGCAAGTCGCTGGCCGATCAGGGTAAAGTCAACGAAACCATGCTGTGCATCTACTCAAACTGTTTTGCAGAACAGCAAGCGTGCATCGGCTCGGGCAGCGGCGACTGCAAGAAAATGTCGGACTGCATGGCCACTTGCGGCGGTTCGGCCACCTGTAGCAACAACTGCAACGCCGGCGCTAGTCAGCAAGGTGCCAAAGATTATTACGGTTTACTCACTTGCATCGACAACCAGTGCGGCTCGCTCAGCGGCCAGGCCCAGCTGACTTGTGCCCAAAATGGCTGCAAGAGCCTGTGGGACGGCTGCTTCCCCACCGCACCAGTCCTCTATACCAGCTGCGCGCAAGTTGCGAATTGTCAGGCCAATTGCAACGGCAACGTGACGTGTGCCAAGGCGTGCACGGCGGCGGCGAGCCCCAAAGCCCAGGCCGACGTCAATGCGTTTATCGACTGCCGCGACAACAAGTGTGGCAGCTACTGCGGCGGCGGCAGTTCGACCAACTGCGCGACGTGTGTCCAGATCTACTGCGCCAACGAGCTCGCGGCTTGTAGCTAGCCGTGGTGGGCCCTACACTGCCCGCCGAGCAGCGGGTGGCCAGGTGGCCGCTGGCTGGGGCTTCGGCCCGTAATCCAGAGGAAAGTCCGGGCTCCACAGGGCAGGGTGCCGGCTAACAGCCGGCGGGGGCGACCCCAGGGAACAGTGCCACAGAAAGCAATCCGCGCCCCCGACGTAAGTCCGCGGCGTAAGGGTGAAAGCGTGCGGTAAGAGCGCACGGTCTGCGGCGGCAACGTCGCTTTCGGCAAACCCCACCTGGAGCAAGATCAAATGGCAGGCGCAGCGGCTGCAAAGCCGCCGGAGGGTGACCCGCCCGAGCTTGCTGGTCGATCGCTCGAGGGCGCAAGTAACTGCGCTCCCAGATGAATGGTCACCACTGCGGGGCTGGCAACGGCTGCGCAGAACAGAACCCGGCTTATCGCTGCCCGCTGCTCGCTCCTTTGTTATTCGCTCGCGGAGCCTTTGATGCCGCGCTTTACGTTTGCCCAGCCGACTCGCCTTCGCGGCCAAGTTCCGCTGCTCGGCGACAAGTCGATCTCGCACCGCGCGCTGCTGTTTTCGGCCCTGGCCCAGGGGCCCACGCGGGTGCACGGCTTGTCGATAGGCGGTGATGTCGCAAGTACCGCGCAGTGTTTGGCCCAGTTAGGCGTGGCAGTGTCGCGCGCCGACAAGGTGACGCTGGTGCAGGGGCTGCGCGATTGGAGTTCGCCCACGGGTGTGCTCGATTGTGGCAATTCGGGAACGACCATGCGGCTTTTGCTGGGGGCGCTGGCCGGGCAAGCGGGCATTCGCGCTCAGCTGACCGGCGATGCCTCACTGCGGCGGCGACCGATGCGGCGTGTCGAGGCACCCTTGTGTCAAATGGGCGCGCGGATTGAGCTTTCGCCCGAAGGCACGGCCCCTGTGCAGCTCTGGGGGCAGCCCCTGCACGGCGCCGACCTGACGCTGCCCGTGGCGAGTGCGCAGGTCAAAACGGCCATCTTGCTTGCCGGGTTGCGTGCCAGTGGTCCGACCCGAGTCGCCGAGCCGTTGCCGAGCCGCGACCACAGCGAGCGGGCTTTGCGGGCCATGGGCGCGGACATCCGCTATCACGACGGTGCATGGCAGATTGCGCCGGGGCCGCTGCAGAGCTTGGGGCTGTGGGAAATTCCAGGCGATCCGTCGTCTGCCGCCTTTGCCGCGCTGGCCACTCTGTTGCACCCGAATGCCGAAGTAGTTGTGCCCCAGCTGTGCTGCAACCCGACGCGACTGGGCTGGTTGTGCGTGGTCGAGCGTATGGGCGCCCGCTGCCAGCTGCGCGACCTGGGCGAGATGGCGGGCGAGCCTGTTGGGCAGTTGCTCTGCCAGTCTAGCGACTTGCATGGCGTGACTGTGGCCGCGACCGAGGTGCCGGGCCTCATCGACGAGGTGCCGATCCTGGCCCTAGCGGCGGCGGCGGCTCAGGGCACTACGCGATTTTGCAGCGTAGGCGAACTGCGCCACAAAGAGAGCGATCGACTTGCGGAAACTCTCCGTCTTTTAGCTATGTTGGGCGTCTCGGCCCACAGTGAGGGCGACGACCTGATCGTGCAAGGCTGCGGCTCGCCCCATTTTTGGCGGCAGCTGCCATTCGAATTCGACGCGGGCCTCGACCATCGCATGGCCATGACGGCCGCGGTGGCTGGCCTTGTCGGACCCGCGGCAGTGACGCTCGCCGATACGCAAGCGATTGCGACGTCGTGGCCAGGATTTATCGAGTTATTCCAGACGCTTACTGTTGCATAACGCAAGACGTCAGCGGCGCCGCCGCTGCGGCCGTCCGCGCTGCGACATGCGACCACGGTCGAGCGGATTACCCTGCAAAGTTAGGGTGCCGTCTTCTTCGCGGCGCACGTGCGACAAAGCGAAACGCAGCGCGATGCTGTCTTCGAGGTCGTGGCGCTCTTCACTCTGGGCGAAAAGCGTACTGATCGGCTGACGATCATTACGCAATTCTTCGAACATGGGCATCGCCATGATGTTCGGATCGGGCCCCTTGGCGCGGTTGCCGTTCACCAGACGATCGAGGTCGAGGTCGTTGCGGTCGCGGTGCCGCTGCTGCCGCCGGCTATCGATGCCGTAAATAATCGCCACAGGGTCGTGGGTTGGCTGGATATCTTCCGCGTTGGCGGGCATGCACAGCGCCTGCAGCAGCTCGTCGCGGTTCATGCGGTTGCCGCGGTTGTCGCCCGGGCGCTCTTGCGGGTCGAAGCGAGTCGCCGGCCGCTTGGTCTTGGCGCCGCGGACCGCAACGGCCTCTTTGGGCGCGACTTCGCGGCTCCGCTCGCGGGGTTGACGCTCCTGCCGCGGCTCATTGGTCTGGGCCCGCATATCGGGCTCGCTGATCGCTTCGGCAGCGGGTGTGGCTGCTCGCCGCGGCGCAGGGGGGGTAAAGCCAATCTCGGCAGGCCAAGCGCGGCCCGCGCGCAGTCCGTCGACCAAAGCAGCTTGATCGGCTGGGGGCGTGGCAAAAACCGTCGCGACACTGCCGAACCAGGCGTCTGCTGGCGTGGCGCCGCTGCCACCGACGCACGCAAGTCGAGCGACCTGAGCCGTGCGCAGCGCAGCCTCGTCGAGACAATGCTCAGCCCCACCTAGGGCCAGGACGGCCACGGCTCCGCGCACCGCACGCCACTCGGCATCGCCCGCGACCGGCACGGCCACTACGGCGCCGCCCTGCTCGGCAAAGGCTTGCACGACAGCCTCAGCACGGTACGGGGCATCGCCCAGCGCGCGCCAGCCTTGCTCGGCAAACCAGCCCTGCGCCTGCTGCGGAAAGCAGAGCAGTGGCCCGTCGTCGCAAGCCAGCTCTACGCCGACGAAAAAGCGCACACCCGTCGCAGCGCTCAATTCGGCCAAGTCGGGCGGTACAATCGCGCGATCGTCGCCCAGCACCGCCAAGCCATCGAGCCCGCGCGCCTGCGCTTGCACAGCCAGCAGCTCAAAATCTGCAGAATCGTTCGCGGACCAGACCGGACGTGCGCGAAGGTCAATCAATACTGCGCTCACCCTGACTCCATCTCGACGCCGTACGCCGGGCGCCTTTGGTTGCGGTCCGCTGCAAAAATCGCGCGGTCCGCTTATCGCAACTACCCACATCGGCGCGCCAGTCGACCCAATTGCGCGGTCAGCGGTCACCTTGTGGGTTGTTATCCAGTGTCGGCTGGTGCCTTGCTTGGGCGTTACCGCCTGCGGCGCCACTTTGTTGTCGAGCCGACTTAGCGATCGGCCGATGCAGTGATCGTCCGATGCAGTGACCGTCCGGTGCAGTGACGGGCCGATCCGCCGGGGTGTGAACCACATCGTGAGGTCCACGCCCGTCTTCGCAGTATACCTTTGCTTGCACGCCCCGCCAAGAGGGGGCCATCGCGTCATTTTGCGCCTTGGGGCTGGCCGCCTCGCGCGCCGTTTGACAAGCCGCACTTCCTGCGCTTCCCTTGCGCGCTACTGGCCGCCTCGCTGCTCTGGCCAGATCGAGCAGGGAGCCCTTTGCAAATCATTCGCGAGATCGACGCCGCCACCTCGCCGGTAGCCTCTGCGGTGACGTTTGGCAACTTCGACGGCGTGCATGTGGGCCACCGCGCTCTGCTCGGTCATGTGCGCGCTGAGGCCGACCGCCTGGGTGGGCCGGCGGTGGTGGTCACCTTTGACCCGCACCCCCTGAGTGTGCTGCGGCCAGAGCGCGCACCGCAGGCCATCGACAGCCTAGAGCTGCGCCTAGATAACTTGGAGAAGTGCGGAGTTGACCTGGCCGTGGTGATGCACTTTGACGGCGCGATCGCGAAGCGCAGTGCCCTGTGGTTCGCCCGCGACGTGCTTTTCGGCAACTTGCACGCCCGGTCGCTCGTGGTCGGGCCCGATACGCGCTTTGGCCACGGCGGCCAGGGCGATGTGCAGCTGTTGCGCCTGGTTGCAGCCAAACTGGGCGCGCCGGTGCAGGAGTGGGCGGGCGTGTCGGCGGCGGGCGAAGTTGTGTCCTCGTCGCGCATCCGGCGTGCGATCACGGCGGGCCAGGTTGAACTGGCGGCCGAACTGTTGGCGCGGCCCTTCACGCTGGCAGGCGCGATTGTGCATGGCGACCACCGTGGGCGCACCATAGGCTTCGCTACCGCTAACCTTGATGCTTTGCAGCAGATTCAGCCTGCTCCTGGGGTGTACGCCTGTCGCTTGCAGAGCGCCGACGGCGCGTGGCACCCGGCGGTGACCAACTGCGGTATGCGCCCCACATTCGATGGACAACGCTGGCAAGTAGAGGCGCATCTTCTTGATTGGCAAGGTGATTTGTACGGTCAGCAATGCCGGTTGGCGTTTGTGCAACACCTGCGCGGCGAAGAGCGCTTTGCCTCGCTAGAGGCACTGGTGGCGCAGATTGGCAAAGATGCCGCGCAAGCCCGCACTATTCTCGGAAGTCTCTGATGCCCGGCGCGTGGCAGCTCGGCCTGGCCGGGGTGGGTATCGCGCACTCGCCCTCGCCGCAGCTGCATCGGCAACTACTTGATCTGGCTGGTCTTTCTGGAAACTCGCGTCTACTCGACGGTGTGCCTTGGCCCCAGGTCGAGGCGATGCTGCGTCAGGGATTCCTATCGGGAGTCAGTGTTACGACCCCTTACAAACAGCTCGCGGCGGCGGCGATCGATGCGTGGCCCGACGCGGTGCGGCCGACCAGCGTGAATACCTTGTGGTATCGCGAGAATCGGCTGTGGGGTACGTCGACCGATGGCCCGGGGCTGACGGCGACCCTGCCCGCGCTCGCGTGGCCGCAGCAGCGGGTGTGGCTGCTGGGCACGGGCGGGGCGGCGGTGGCGCTGGCGACTGAGTTTACCCGTCGCGGCGCGCATGTGGCCGTCACTGGCCGCAATCCTGAGCAGGCGAGCGCCCTTGCCCATCCGTTGGCCGCGCAAGTGGTGCCGTGGGGCGAGTCTTTGCCGGCCGCCACCGTGGTGGTGCACGCCAGTCGCTGGGGTCACGCCCAAGTGGGGCGGCCCACCGATTCCACGTGGGGCTGGCTACCCTGGCAAACGTGGCAGTATAACCCTATCTATTTGCTTGATATCGTCTACCGGCGCGACGGGCCCACATGGTTCGAGCAGCTCGCTACGAGTTCGCAAGTGCCTTTGGCGCAAGCAGACCTGCCAGGGTTGTGGCTTGGGGCGGGCCTGCAGATGCTGCTCGCTCAGGCGGCGCTAGCGTTCGCGCACATCACCGGGCGACAGATCGACTGGCGGCGGCTTACCACGAATACATGAGGGAAGTGTAAGGTAGCGGATATGCTCCGTAAAATCCTACGCGATCCCACAACACCGTCATCATCAGGTCTACGGCGACAGAAAAACCGGAGCGTTGGACCGCGCCGAACTCGAAGCCGAAGCCGCCTGCCATCGAGTACATCACCGACACAGCCGCTTTAGAATTGGTAATATCTTTACACTGTTGTGTCTGGCAGTTGCCGCTGTTGACCGAAATCGCCGTGGTTTGATCGCGCTCCGCGTGGGCGGAACCGGCCAGCGTCAAGCGCAGTGCCGTTGTGGTCGGAAACATAGCGCCGCGACGCGAACCCGACCAAACCAGTGCATAATTGATGTACTGCGCGCCGAAAAACATCGCCAGGTAGTTGCCGCGATCGGCGTACAGGGGCAAGAAATCGAGCTGCAGCGCGTGGTTGCCCGAGTAGTAGCGGTAGGCGAAGCCGCTCAGCCCGCCCTTGAAGTCGCCCGCCACGCCAATCGCATGGGTATTGTTCTGCACTTGCTCGTCGTGCCCGACCAGCACCTTAGCGGCCTGCGCCTCGACCGGGCGCGGTGCAACCGTCAGCGTCAGTGCGGCAAGGAGTAGCCAGGCCCATGGTATTGTTCGCCAATTCATCGCCACCTCCTACCAGCTGTAGACCAGTGCCGATTGCGGCAGCGGCAAGATGTACGACAGACCCTGCTGATCGATCGCCGCGACCAGCAGCAGATCCAGCGAAAGCGAGAAGCCGGGGGCGACAATCCCACCAAATTCCGCGCCCAGCCCCGCGCCCAGGTTGACCGACGACTCGCGCGTGGTGCTGGTATTGGGCGTGCCAATGCCCTGCGAAAACGTGAAGTTGGTCGTGGTGGTCTTGCGCAGATAGTAGTGTGCGCCGCCCGTCAGCCGCAGTGCGGTGGTCGACGGCATCAGGCCGCGGGCGTTGGGTGTGTGCCAAATCAGCACGTATTGCACGAGCGACGCGCCTACAAAGGCCAGCGCCTCCGAGCCGCGGTCGGTGATGACCGCCAAGCAGCTCGCCTGCACCGAGGTATTGCCAAAATAACGCCGGTAAGTCAGGCCGGTACCGGTGGCAAAGCTGCCCGCCACGCCGATGCCGTGCACGTTGACCTGTTCCCCGGGCTTGACCCGCGGCACCGGCGCGACCGGCGATACTTCCGCTGCTGCGGGGCGCGGTTGTGGCGCCGCCAACGGAGGAATCGCTGCATCCCTGCCGCTGTCGGCGGCCTTGATGGGCGCTGCATCGGGCAGGGGTGTGGGTTCTGGATCGGCCCATGCGGAGCCGGCGGTCAGCAGCGCGGCCGCTGCCAAGGCGAACGCTACGCCGCGCCCCCGAGTGTTGTCGTTGCCCATGCGCCCCATGCCGGCCTCCTGCAAACCCCATCAGTCTAGCAGGTCGCGGTGCCGGTGCCTATGCGGCCCCTACTCGGCGTTGTCGCCCAGGGCCGAGCGGTCTTGCAGGTAGTGGTCCAGCACCCGTGTCGAGGTCCAACGCTCAAAGATTTTCATCTCTTCGGGGTCGGCGCGCTCCACGCGGGCCATCAACCAGTCGAACACGCGCTTGTGCTTCTTGCACCACACCGAGTCGCGCATCCGCCCCTGCAGGCTGCCTTGGGTCTTGTAGTTGTACTCGACCTGCTGGCCGCACCACGGCTTGTAGACGCAATTGACGCAGTCGGGCTGGCCGTCGTTCAGGCCCGCCATCACCATCGCGCGGGTCTGGGCGTTGGTCATCAAGTGGTGGTAAGTGTCGTTCACCGTGCCGATTTTGAACATTTCGTCGCCCATCGAGGCCACAAAACGCCCCTCGTCCGACGAGTAGATGCTGCCATCCGGCGCGTAGCCGATTTGGCCCACGCACGCACCGCCCGGGCTGCGCAAGTCCAGGTAATTCGGCTCTTGGTCGGTCAGGATCTTGGCCAGCATCAGCGCGGCGTGGCGCTCCATCACCTGCACACCATTCTTGTTCAATTCCAGAATGTATTCGGCGGCGTTGGCGTAAAACTCCAAGAACTCGTCCATCGAATAGCCCAGCGTCTTGTACGAGCGCGAGGCAAAGCCGAACGGATCGAGCTTGCGCAAGAAAATCGCCTTACAGCCCACCTCAACATACTGATCGACGATATCTTTCCAGCGGGTCAGACCCGGCTTGGTGATCGTGGGCAGCGCCTCCACGCGGTACAGGTTGGGATCGAGCCCCATGTCCTTGTAACGCTGATTGATCTTCTTCATCCACCCCACCACCGAGGCGTGGGCGTTGCCGTCTTTGTAGATGCGGATCTTATTGTGCAAATCTTCGGGCCCATCGAGCGACGTGCACAGCTGCACTTTGCGATCGATCAGGTAGTCGAGCTTGTCGTCGTCCATCAGGCTCAGGTTCGTGACCAGCGAGAACGACAAGGTCTTGCCCGCCAAGGCATTTTTCTGCCGGGCGTACTCCACAATGTGTTGCAGCACATCCCAGTTGGCCAGCGGCTCGCCGCCCTGGAACTCGATGTTCACGCCCGGGCTGGTGGTCTGAAACACCAAATCCACTGCGCGTTCAGCAGTTTCGATGCTCATGTCGGTGTCGGTACGGTCCATGCCCACAATCGAGCTGTGGCAGTACTGGCAGCCATGGTTGCAGCGGTGCGTCAGCACAAAGGCGTGCAAGGTCGGGCCGTAGAACAAGTATTGGTGCTTGCGCTTCCAGCGATCGGCCTGGGCCTTGACATCGACCTTGGCCGCGATCAAGTTGGCCGCCGTCAGCCGCTCGTACAGCCCGTCGCCCGGCACCGTGGCGCCTTCGCTCAGCCGCCGCAGCTCGTCGGGCGTCAAAAACAGGTGATCGCCCAGGTCGTTGGTCACCAAGTAGTGCTGACCGACAACGCGGTGGTTAAAGGGCATCGCGAAGTCGGCCTTGACCCGGCCGAGCGAGATCACGTCGCTCACTTGCATGCGCTAAATCCTTTTCTTCTTACGTTGCATGGTGTTGTGCAGGGCGAAGTTGCAGAACTCGGCGACCACATCGCCCTCGACCTCGCCGTCGATGTCCGACACGGTCACGGCGTAGTGCTCGCCGTCGCGCACGATCTTGAACGAGGCAAAATCCGCAAAGGTATTCGCCGCTTCTTTGATCGCCTGCTGCATATACATGGCGCGGTGCAGCCGCACCACGGCCGGTTGGTCCTGGCTCATGGGAACCTCACGCTGCGGTTAGGGCTGCTCGGCCGACTTCTTCTTGAACTTATCTTCCCACGGCACGGCGATACCCAGCGGATCGTCTAAGAAATCCATGCCGTCATCGCTCGAGTCCAAGAAATCGGTCGGCAGGGTGCCACCGGCCGCGCCGGCGATCGCCTGGGTGGTGATCTCTTCGATGATCTTCTGGTTCTGCTTGACGATCTTGCGCCGCAGCGCCTGACTCAGCAGTTCGTTGCCAAATTCTCCAGAGAGATCGAGCAGTTCCTTCTCGCTAAAGTCGGTCTTGCCGCGCAGGTGCACCAAGTAGCGACCGCCCTTGCTCTGTCCTTCGTCTTTGTCGAGCAGCACAAAGCAGCGATCGATAAAGACGTAGGCGGCGCCATACAGCACCTCGATCGGGTACATACCCACTTCTAGGGCCAGCGTGACACGGTGGGCCGCCGTGTCTACGGATTCGACAGTATGTTGAGCCATTTCTGCATGTTCCCTGGGCTCGTCGTCCGAGCCCGCTGCGGGGGTCGCGGTGGCCGAGGGGGCGGCTACCGGCGTTCCAGTCCTTCTACCTTGTGCCTCGCGGCGCATCAACCTTGTCAACCGGCCTTGGCGCCGGTACCTGCGCTTGCGACTGCGCATAGTCGGCATCCACCTCGTCGTCGGCGGGGTGCCAGCCTTCGGGCTGCCAATCGCGCGCTGTGGGGTCTTGGCGGCGCTTGGGATCACTGGTGGGCTCGACTAGGCGCTCGCCACTCGGCGCGCTGGGGCTGGTCGCCCGATAGGCACCCTGCTTGCCCTGATGGGCAGCGGGCAGTGTCGCCAAATTCTTAAACTTTTGCAGCCGCCAAGCGGGATCGCTCTGCTCGTCGAGCGCAATCCTCGAGATAATTGGCCGCGGATCGACAAAAAGTGGAGACAATTCAGCTGGATCGTAAGCATCGCCGCGATCAAACAGCCCGCCGCAGATCGACCGCAGCGTGCACTGATCGCACACCGCCGCGTACAGGTGACCCCACTCGGTCTGCCGCACCGTGCCCTTGTTGTCTAAGAAATGCACAATGCGCTCTTCGCTTTTCACGATTTTGCGCGTCTCGGTCGAGCAATGCG
This sequence comes from uncultured Myxococcales bacterium, assembly GCA_903883645.1. Taxonomy (GTDB): domain Bacteria; phylum Myxococcota_A; class UBA9042; order UBA9042; family UBA9042; genus SXRM01. Next base: position 80,904 of record CAISBR010000182.1, read on the forward strand.
CAAACTCGGTCATGTAGCACAGCGGCACGCGCTCGACGCGAAAACTGCGCCCCGTCTCGTGCAACCGGCGCATCGCCTTGCTCAGCGACACCTCAAGATCTTGCATTCGCGCCGTAAAATACTGATTGCTGGTGGCGCGGCCGATCGACGGGTCCAGATTGTTCCACACAAAATGGTGCACAAACGGGAAGTTCTGGATAAACCACTCGACCGTCTCGTGCAGGTGATCGCAGTTGTAGCGGTTGATTACCGTGTTGATATTGACCGTAATGTCCGTCTTGCTCAGGTGGTGCAGCGCTTGCTCGGCCCAGGCCAGCGAGCCGGGCGTGCCGGTCAAGAAGTCTTCGAGCCGGTGCTTGCAGCTATGGATGCTGATGTGGACGTGCTGTAAGCCCGCATCCGCCAAAGATTTTACGTAGTCACCGTCGGCCATCTTCTGGCCATTGGTGATCATCCGCACATGCAAGCCGCGCTCGCGGGCATAGGCAATCGACTCGGTTAGGATCGGCGACAGGGTCGGCTCGCCACCGGTCAAGATCACGCCAAAATAATCGCGCGTTACAAAGTCGTCGACAATGGTGCGAACTTGCTCTAAGTCGTAGAAAAATGGCGTTTCCGGATTGCTGCAAAAACCGCAATTCTGATTGCAGTGCCGCACCATCTGGATGTAGCCGATGTTTGCCACGCTCTACCCCATCTCGCCAAGGTGACCCGTCTCGCCAAGGTGACCCGTCTCGCCCTTGGCCGTCACCTCGCCCACGGTCTGGCGTTCAGGCCGGTGCAGACCCAGCACGCGGCTTTGATCGCGGCGGCTGCGGCCCGCGTTGGCTTGCTGCAGGCGGTCGGTTAGCTTGTCAAAATCCTGAGCATCGGTGCGCGGTTGGCCCTGATCGTCGAGCGGGGTCATCTGCGCAAAGCCAAAGTTGCGCAAATAGTTGATATGGATGCCCTTGCACTGGTCGAAGCGGCTACACAGCCCACAGCGCACGCTTTTGGCGTAATACTCGCGGGTAATGTAATGGTGCACGTAGCGATCAAGGTGCAAATCGCCCGCGCCATCGAGCAACTTGGCATCGAGCACGCTGTGATCGCCGGGCACGCTCGCCGCGCCCACCACGCACGCGGGCAGGTTCTTGATGCGCAACCCCAGCCGCGCCAGCTTGCGCAGTGTCTCGGGCTCGGGATCGGCCGCTTGCGACTCGCTCAGGTATTCGTGGTTGGGCAGCGTGCAGATCAGTCGCGATCCCCAAGCTTTACATGTCGACGGTCGCGCCAGCAGCCACGCCGCGATCGCCTTGTCGACTTGCAGTTCGACCTCGATCGGCGCCGCGAGGGCATGATCGCCAGTCAGCGCGCGCGCCGCATCGGCCACGGTCTTGAGCACCACGCGCAGCACGCCCGGCACCTGCGCGAGCGGCGTTACATCGGCGCCCGCATCCAATTCCACAGCGATCTTCGGGTTTTCAAAGCCCAGCGTCGCCAGCGTCGCCACGGCGTCGTCGGCCGTGCGGGCGCTCAGCTGCAGCCACTCGGGCTTTTGCGCCATAAACCGTTCGCGCGCCGGTGTGCCCGCCCAAGCCTGGTGGCTGTCGAGCCGCACGATCGGAAAGCTATTGGCCATCAACTGTTCGCGATACGGAAACAGCGTCTGCCGGCACGGGCCGTCTAAGAAGCAGAAATCGCAGCGCTCGCCGTGGCAGTCGGGCTTTAGGCCGCGGCGCAGATAGCCCTCAAAATTGTGGCGCCCACCGTCGAACTCGCTGGTCAGCTTGTGGGGTTCTTGGATCAGCTTCTCCGAGCCCTCTAAGTAGGTCACGGGTAGCCGATTGGTCCAGATGAACATGCCGGGCTTGTCGGCCCAGGCAAAAGCCTTGCGGAAATACGGAACGGCGTCGTTCAGATCAAAGAATAGCGAGTGGCGGTGCTCGTCGAAGCCGCGACCGAACGGCACGATGTGCAGCAGGTCGAACTCGCGGATGCCCATGTTGTAGTAATACTCGATGACCTCAGGCAGAACCTTGTAATTCTGCTTGTTAATTACCACATCGATGTTGACAACCACCTTGCCGGTGGCCTGCAGATTCTGGATGCCTTTGATCCCGGTCACAAACGCCAGCGGCGTGCCGGTCAACTTGTCGTGCAAGTGCGCGGTGTGGCCGTGCATCGACACCGTGGCTTCGTTGAGCCCGGCCTCGGCAGCGGCCGCCGCGAACTTCTTGTAGCTGAACATCATCCCGTTGGTCACGGTCTGGACCCAGTCGTAGCCCACTTGGCGCCCATAGCGGATGAGCTCAATGAAATTAGGGTGTACGCTGGCCTCGCCGCCCGACAGGATCAGCCGCTCGCGGCCCATGCGCCGGCCGAGCAAGATGTAGGCCTTGAGCGACTCCACATCGATCATCGTGCCGTCTTGATTCATCGAGTCGAGACAAAACGTGCAGCGCTGATTGCACAGCCGCGTCACACGCACCCAGTGGCGCTGGTGGCGCGCGGCCTGCTCTTTCACAAAGTCTTTGTTTTCGCCCGAGTCGTTGCCCGCCGTCGATGGCAGCGCTTCCATGCGCACCGTGCCGGTCTCCGCTTGGTGGCTGGCGCGCAGGGCCTCGGCCTCGTCGCGGTTCAACAGGCCGTCGCGGACCAGTTTTTCGACGTCAAGGTCGCTGATTGTAACGCGATCGTCTGTCATAGTCTGCTGAACACTCCCCGCCGACCGCCGCGCCGCTTGTCGCAGCTTTGTCAGCCTCGCCCCCCAGTTTGCACAGACAGGTCGGCGCGTCGTCAAGGCCGGCGGACTAACTCTTTAATATAGTTACGGAAGATCCTGCTGTGCCGCCGTCGGCGCATCGGTCCGTGGCTGCAGGCCCAACCAGCCGTGGCTGCGCGCCCGCTGGTCGTCTACGCCCTGGCACCCCTCGCGCCAAGTGCAGCCGCTGCAGGTTGCAGCAAATTCAGAATTCTGGACTGCCGCGTCGCTCGGCGGAGCCGCGCAGAACTGCGGCCAGGCCGGCTGCTGCCGCGCCCACTCGCCCTGTAGACAAGCAGGCATACCGTCGATGCGCCATGGCCGCTGCGCAGTGGCCAGGATCTTGAGTGCAGCCTGCAGCCCAGGGGCCATCATGGCCAGGGGGGCCAGCAGCGGTTGCTCAAGCCGATCGGGTCCAGGCGGCGCCCATAGATACATCCCCGCCACACCGGCCGGCAGCGTCTTTTGTACCAGGCCGGGCAGGCCGCGAAAGGTCGGCCGCAGCAACGGAGCCACCACCCAAACGCCCAGCTTGGCGGCGCGAGCAGCGCGCAATCCTGCAAGAACACGCTGAAAATGTCCTTCAGTTCCGGCCACATAATCGTGCCCCGCGGCAGAGTCGCCAAATAGGCCCACGACCACATGTGTCGCGCCAGCTTGGCGGATGCGGGCGGCCGCTTCTGGGCGAGCCAGGAGCGTGCCCGACGTCCATACCGCTAGACCTTGGGCCCCTTCAAGGCGGGCTTGCCGCAGTAGGTCCAGCGCTTCGGGGCGCAGCAATAGCTCGCCTCCCACCAGATCAAGCTGGCGATGCCCGGCAGCCAGAGCCGTCCGAATGGCCCGCAGCACCGCCACGGCATCGGCCTGGGCCACCGTGCGACCGGGCTGCAGCGCGTTCGACTCGGCCACGGGGTCATGCAACGGACCGCAGACCGGGCAGACCAGCGCGGGCCAGGAATGAGGGCAGGGTCCAGCGGTGTTGATCCGGCAGCGGCCGGGCGAAAATGCGGTCACGGGGCGCTCGCAGTACGGCAATGGCGCCCCCGTACCCTAGAGCCGCCCGCAGCAAATGACAAGCCGCGGCGCGGTTTGCCGCATACGCACGTTGAATTCAACCTCTGGCCGCCGTACCCTACTCGACCCCAACGGGCCCTTGTGCCACCGGAAGTTGCATCGATGTTGGCTCCTGCCCGACCGCCCACTACTCCGCGCTGGATGTATTTTGCCTTCGCTATCGCGGTCTTGATCGCTGATCTGCTGACTAAGCATTGGGCCACGATCGACCTAGCCACGCCGGTGCATCCCATCGTGGTGACGGCGGCCGACGGCCCCACGCCTTTGCTCGCCCTGGCGGCGCGGGGTGGCGAAGAGGCGATTCGTCGCGACGCCAACAGTGGTGCGGTGGTGCGGCTCGACAAGCAACCCATGCAAGCCCATAAAAATATAGAACAAAGCGACGTTGGTCGCGAGATCGTGGTTACGGGTGGCTTGCGCCTGCCCGTGCCGCGGCGGCTGCGCCTCAGTGCCGATCAGGTGGGCAAGCCGCTTAGCGACGTGCTTGGCGAGCTCTGGCGCACCGACCCTGCGCAAATCCAGAGCGTTCTTGACCAGTATGGCTACGTCGTTACGGCGCATCGTCTTGACCCCGAGGCGAGTTTTGCCGGCGGACGCGCCTGGGCCTTGCTCGATCGATCGCTGCCGGTATTGAGCGGGCCGTTGCACGGCGACATTGTCTACGCCGAAAACAAAGGCGCGGCCTTCAGTTTCCTCGAAAGTGCCCCGCCCGCCCTGCGCTGGGGCTTATTCGTCGCCATTTCGTCGATCGCCTCGCTGGTGATGATCTGGTGGCTGGCGCGCGGCGCGCTGTTCTCGGCGCTGTCGGCCTGGTCGCTGGCCGCGATCTTGGCGGGCGCGGTGGGCAATCTTGTCGACCGCGTACGCTACACGGTGGTGATTGACTTCATCTACAATTACATCATGGTCGATGGCCGCGTCATCGGTTGGCCGGTCTACAATGTCGCGGATATCGGCATTACTGTGGGCGTCATCCTCATCGCGCTCGAGTCGCTGATCCGCAAGCCTGCGGCGCTGGTCCCCGCTGCCCAACCACCGAATTCGTAGACCAAAGGCCGCCGTGCACCCCACCTTCGATCTCGGCTTTACCCAACTGCCGGCCTACTTCACGCTGCTCATGGTGGGCTTCACCATCGCGATCCTGTGGGCCCACGCCGAGGGGATGCGTCGCGGCATCGACGGCAATAGCATCCTCGATCTCGGTTTACTTATGCTGGCTTGTGGCCTTATTGGCAGCCGCGCCCTGCATGTTCTCGCCGACGGGCAGTTTTGGGATTACGTGCACCTGTGCACCGCCCCCGAGCAAGTGCCCGCCCTGAGCATGGGCGCCGGTCTGCGCTGTGGCAGCGACGAGCAATGCCTCGCGGCCGGCCTAGGCGACTTGTGCGAAACGGCCAGCGGCTTGTGCCGCCAACACCGCGACTGTCTGCGCGTCTTCAAGATTTGGTACGGCGGCTACGCCTATTACGGGGGCTTCTTGCTCGCCGTGCCCGTCGGCATCTGGTTCTTGCGCTGGCGCCGCGTACAGGTATGGAAGTTCGCCGACATCGCCGGCTTTGCCATCGCCCAGGGCTTGGTCTTTGGCCGCACTGGCTGCCTGCTCGCCGGTTGCTGCTACGGTGCACCCACGCAAGCCCCCGTAGGTCTGACCTTTCCTAGCCATTCGCCCGCCTGGTCCAAGCACCTTAGCGACCACCTCATCGAGCGCAGCGCCACGACCTCGCTGCCCGTGCACGCCACCCAGCTCTACGAAGCGCTTGCCTGCGCCCTCATTTCGGCGTTTTGCTATTGGCGCTATCGCAAGGGCCCCCGCTTCGACGGCCAAATATTCTACTACTTTATGTTCCTTTACGCAGTGTTTCGCTTCTCCATCGAATATCTGCGCGCCGACGATCGCGGCCTGTGGCTCGGCGGCCTGCTGTCGACCTCACAGCTGATTAGCCTACCTCTGCTGCTGTGGGCCGGTTGGTGCCTGTGGCGCGGTCGGGCTTGGCCGGCGCTCGCTGCGGCTCCGACTTCCGCCGCTGCTGCGGAATAACTGCTGACCGTCCGGCCTGGTATGTTCATGACGCATTCGACCGCTTCCGCCGCTGAGGCCTTGCCCGCCGACCCCATCCCGCCCGCCGCTTACGAGCTGGCGCGGCAGGGGCTGCTCCCTCGTCACCTAGCCATGATCATGGACGGCAATGGCCGCTGGGCCCAAGCCCACGGTCTGTCGCGCAGCCATGGCCACCGTGCCGGCGCCGAGACGGTGCGCGGGCTGACTCGCATGGCGCGCAAGTTGGGTATCGAAGTCCTTACCCTGTATGCCTTTTCGGAGCAGAACTGGTCGCGGCCTGCAAGCGAGATTCAAGGCCTATTGACGCTGCTCGTCGAGTTCTTGGGCCACGAGCTCGACGAGATGCGCAAAAACGACATCCGCCTGGTGGCCCTGGGCAACATTGCCCGCTTGCCGCTGCCCGTGCGCATCACGCTCCAGCACGCCATCGACACCACCGCCCGCGGTCGCGGCATGATTTTGGCGCTGTGTTTGTCGTACGGCGGCCGCGAAGACCTGGTCCAAGCCACCCGCACCCTGGCCAAACGCGTGGCTGCGGGCGAGCTTGCCGCCTCTGCCATCGACGAAGCAGCCATCAGTCGGGCACTTTGGACCGGTTCGCTCCCGTGTCCGCCCGATCTAGTGGTGCGCACCTCGGGCGAGCAGCGCCTCTCGAACTTCTTGCTCTGGGAGTCCGCTTACGCCGAGCTCTACTTCTCGCCGGTGGCCTGGCCCGACTTCAATGAGCCGCAGCTGTGCGATGCCCTCGTGGCATTTTCGCAGCGCCAGCGCAGGTTTGGCGGCGTGGCCGCACTCTGATTGGCTCCATTTGGGCCGTCTTGCCAGCACTGGGCCGTTGCTGCCACACTAGCTTGGCGTTGTCTGCTGCTCGGGGGCCGATTTGTTCCAGCGTGTTGCAACCGGGCTAATACTCACGCCCTTGGTAATTTGGATTGCGCTGTGGGCGCCCAAGGCCGTGATGCTAACGGTGCTGGTGCTCGCCGCCGCCCGTTGTGCCGACGAACTGGTCCGCATGTTCCCAGAGATTCGCAAAAAGGACCGCGCGGTCATCGCCGCCCTGGCCGCCGCGGTAGCGGGCAGCGCCCTCATCGGCACCACCGCACTCAGCGTTACGATCGCCGTCGCCCTCTGCCTCTGGCTATTCGCCTGCCTCGCCAGCCCCGAAAGTGTTGAGCTGGCCGCTCGCCGCGGATCGCTCGGCGCGCTCGCCTTGATCTATGCCGCCAACCTGATCGCGATGCTGGTGCTTCTATTCGGCCACAACGACCGGGCTGCCGGCGCGCCTTTCGATACCGGCCGAGGCGCACTGCTCGCCTTGTTCGCCATGGTGTTCTTTGGCGACACCGGCGCCTACTTCGCGGGCCGCAGCCTGGGCCGCCACAAGCTGTACGAGCTCGTCAGCCCCAAGAAGACCGTCGAAGGCGGCATCGGCGGCCTGCTCGCGTCGATTGGCGGCGGCGCGATTACCGCGACCTGGTTGTTGCCGCAGATCCCGATGTGGCACGGCCTACTCTTGGGCGCCCTCTGCGGTCTCTTTGGCCAAGTCGGCGATTTTGCGGAGAGCCTGTTCAAGCGCGCCACCGGCACCAAAGACAGCGGCCACATCCTGCCCGGTCACGGCGGCCTGCTCGATCGCGTCGACGGTGTGCTTTTCGCTGGCCCCGTGCTGCTCGCCTACCTGACATGGTTGAGCCCCGGCGGCTAATTGCCTAGTTTATTCAACATATTCAACTCCGTGCCCATCGTCGACTTTGCCGGTCGCCTCGCCTTTGCCGCTGCGGTCGAGCGCAACCTGGCCGAGGCCGTGGCCGTGGCCGCCGGTGAACCCGGTCGCCTGCTCCTTTTCGAGCCGGCAGCGCCGTTGCTCACCCTTGGTCGCCGCGCTCAGGCGGCTCCAGCGACGCTGGCGGAGTCCGTCGCGGTTTGCCAGTCGCGTGGGCTCGAGGTCTTGCCCGCCGACCGCGGTGGCTTGGCCACGCTGCATCTGCCCGGTCAGCTAGTGGTGTTCTTGGCGGTGCCGTTGCCCTCAGCCGGGATTCGCGCACTTGTACAGCACTTGCTCGCCGCCGCTGCGGCGGTTGCCCGCGATCGCGGCCTCGACCCCCACCTGCGCGACGACCACGATGCCGGCCTGTGGCTCGGCGACGCCAAGCTTGCCTCGGTGGGGCTGCGCGTGCAGCGCGGCGTAGTTCTGCATGGCCTTGCCCTCAACGTCGCACTCGACTCCGAAGTCCTTGCCAACACGGCATATCCCGGCCTTACGCTGTGCGGCCATGCCAATGCGCGCCTCGCCGACCTGGGTGGACCGCCGGCTGCGCTGGTCGCCGATGTTGCCGCTGCTCTGACGCGCCACCTGCTCGCCAGCGCCTGATTTCCGCTCCACCCCGGAACTTCATCCAGTGCTTGCCTTCCCTGCCTTGCTTTGTTACCGTGCAAAACGGAGTGCCCGTACCGCCCTTTGCGGTCGGTTGCGGGGTCCAGTTGGTCTGATCCGCCAGCTCACCCCGGTAGGGTGGTCGAAAATGTAGCTATTGTGCCAAGTTTTGCTTGGACTCCGGTCGATATCCGGTTGCCGCCCCCTCGGTAGCCAAGACGCAGACCAACGCGGGAGTTCCAGTTTAAAACCGCACCCTTGCTGCAAAATTGGCCATTCAAATGGGGAGTGCCTGCCCGTCGTTCGCGGTCCCCTGCGACGATCGTGATCCCCGAGCCCTGACTGAGTCCCGGTCACAAGTCCGGCCTCAAGTCCGACCCAGGAGCGCGGAGATGGGTGACACGGTTCCGTTTCGCATCGCCAGGCCCGCCGGCCGCCGATGTACATACCGGGCAATCGCCGCACCAACGCAATCGGGGGCGCGCCGCGACCGCATGGACGTCGTCGAGAGGATTATGATGCAAAATCAGCACAGTACCTGCGCGAATCAGCCCGGTGTCGGAAGCACGGCCGCGGCCGAGTGCCATCGGAAACCGACGACGCGGATTTCTGCACGGTCAACGATTTGGCGCTGCTTCCTCGCGGCCTTGCTCGCGGTGGCGGCGGTCTTGCCAGCCTGTACCAGCCAGGAACCGGCTTCGGCCAACGCCAGCGCCGACGTCAAGGACGCGGGCGGTGTTGACGCCGAGTTTGGCGTCCAGAGCTTCGCGCTCACCGAACCGACGATCACGGGGTCTGCGCCCGTAAACGAGAAAAGCTTTGCGGTGGCCTCGGCCGGCGGCAAAGTCGACGTCGACATCGTCTACTCGACCGCGAACTTTACGCCCGGCTCGGTCCGCTGCTACTTCGACGGCAACTTCGTCGGCCTCGGCAACACGACTACCTACAAATTCCTCGCTGTGGGCAAGGGCTTGCACACCATCAGCTGCGTGTTGGCCGACAACAGCGGCACCGAGCTGACCGGCACCGGCGCGCGCGTTTCGCTCAACATCAAGGTCGCCGAACCCTGCAAAGCCGACAGCGACTGCTCCGATGGCAACGCCTGCTCGCAAGACGTGTGTGTGGGCGGCCAGTGCGTGTACGGCGTGCTCCTCAACTGCTGCGGCAGCAAATTCAATTGTGCGGTTGGCGAGTTGTGCGTCGCGCCGAACACGGCCAACTCGAAGTGCTCGACCTGCAGCAAAGACACGGACTGCAACGACAACGAGTCGTGCACCACCGACAAGTGCGATCTGAGCGGCAGCAAGGGCTTGTGCAGCAACGTCAAGGCCAACAAAGAGTGCTGCAGCAAGGCGAGCGACCCCTGCGACGACGGCAAGGGCTGCACCACCGACAGCTGCAACACCAGCACCGGCACCTGCACCCACGAAAAGGCGGCCAACGCCTGCTGCTCGGACACGGACTGCGTGCAGACCGACCCGTGCTTGGTCGGCCAGTGCGTCGACAACCAGTGCCGCACCGGCCCCAACAACTTTCGCCCTGACTGCTGCTCCGCTGGCAACAACCCGAGCTGCAACGACAAAGCGACCTGCACCCTCGACAAGTGCGACAAGAACATGGGCGGCTGGATGCAGTGCACCCACATCAAGGACCCGTCGAACCCCAAGTGCTGCGAGAAAGACAGCACCAACCAGCAATGCGACGACGGCCAGCCCTGCACGTGGGACGTCTGCCTGAACTGGCAGTGCGAGAATCAGAAGTTGGCGACCTGCTGCGTCACCACCATCGACTGCGACGACGGCAATCCCTGCACCAACGAAATCTGCACGCTCAAGCCCGGCGAAAAGGCCGGTAACTGCAGTTACCCCAAGACGCCGGGTTGCTGCGTCACCACCACCGACTGCGACGACAACAAGTATTGTACAATCGATACCTGCAATTACGCTGCTCTGACCTGCAAGTACATCAAACCCGATCCCAGCTGCTGCGACGCCGACAGTGACTGCGACGACGGCAAGTTGTGCACGGTCAAGTTGTGCATTAACCACCAGTGTGTGTTCGGCAAAGACAACACCAAGACCAACTGCTGCGACGCCAACGTCGACTGCAACGACGGCTTGGCCTGCACGGTCGACACGTGCGACACGGCGCAACACCAGTGCCAGTCCAACGGCAACGGCAACCCCGACTGCTGCAACGACTCGACCGCCTGCAACGACGGCGATTGCACGACTTTTGACTACTGCGACTCGTTCAGCACCTGCAAGTACAGCCCCAAGGCCAACTCGTGCAAGGCCGACATCGACTGCGACGACGGCATCATCTGCACCACCGACAAGTGCGACACGGTCAACGGTTGCGGCCAGTGCTCGCATACCCAATTGCCGCAAGAGACGTGCTGTGTCGGCGACTTGTACTGCGACGACAAGGACCCGTGCACGGCCGATACCTGCAGCACGACCACCAACAAGTGCGAGCACGCGGCCCTGGCCAACTGCTGCAAAGACGACGCCACTGCCCAGACCACCTGCGACGACAAGAACGCTTGCACCATCGAGTATTGCTTGAACAACTCCTGTCGCCACACCGTGCCCAAGAACGGCTGCTGCGCGACCGACGGCGACTGCGGCGACAACAACGCGTGCACCACCGACAAATGCGCCAACCTGGTGGGCGGCAAGGGCTCGTGCCAGAACACCTCGTCGGGCGGCAACTGCTCCGAATGCGCCCTGAACAGCGCCATCAGCTACGACGACGGCAACCCCTGCACTGCCGACACGTGCCAGCTCATCAACGGCATCTGGAAGCAAGTGCACACGCCCATGGCCGGCTGCTGCCTCGACAAGTTCGACTGCAACGACAGCTTGCCCTGCACCTACGACTTCTGCGTATTCAACGAGTGCATGCACACCTCGAGCGACGGCGGCCAAACGCTGTGCTGCTCGCCCGAAACCGAAGCGACGGACTGCGCTTACCTAAACGCCGCCTGCGCCACCGGCAAGTGCTTGCCGCAGACCGATGGCAAGCTGACCTGCCAGGCTGTCGAGAAGACGCCGTGCACGGTGGGCCTGTCGTATTGCCAAGACTTTGAAGGTGCGGGCACCCTTAGCCAGATGGGCTGGATCCCCGGCAACGTAAAGGGCACTGCGGCCACCAACTGGGGTATCACGACTGCCACCGGCCTTGGCCCCGACCAGGCGGCCTCGCTGCTGTGGACGCCCACCAAATCGCAATTCCTGACGTGCTTGCAGTCGCCGATCATCCAGGCTGCCGGCGCTTCGGCTGTAACCGTGCAGTTCGACCGCGAATTCGTGCCGGCGCTGGCCAACACCACGCTCACGATTCGCGGTTCGCTTGGCGGCGCTACCCCCGATTGGAACACCGCCATCATGATTGACGCGCCGCTCACCACGGCGGACCAGCTCGGCCCCGAGACGCTGACCATCAAGCTGCCCACCGAGTTGGCAGGCTCGAACGGTCTGCGAATTGCCTTCTGCGTCGACTCGACGAGCTCGCTGAATTTTGATCACTTCGCGGTCGACAATGTCTGCATCGTGAAGGGTTCGGCGCCGACGGCCACCAAGTGCCCGGCCAATCAGGCCGTTATGCTCGGTTCGACCCTCAACGTGCCGATCAAGGTGCAAGACGCCGACCCCACCGACACCATCAGCTTCTCGCTGGTGCAGGCTCCGGCCTTCGTCAAGCTCTCGGGCGCCCTGTACTACTGGCTCGATAACACTTGGAATTCGACCCTGACCATCAATCCCCTGGGCGTCGAAGACATCGGCGAGCACGATGTGACCATCAAGTACACCGACGGCTATCTGTACGGCACCTGCACCTTCAAGATCTCCGTGACCTACATCGGCGGCTACTTGATCTGGCAGCCCAGCGAAGCCTTGCCCGACAGCGCCTTGGCCTTCAAGGCGGCGATCAACGCCACGAATCAATACGCGCAGATCGCCCACGACCTGTCGCTGTATCAAGACCTTAGCAAGTTCAAAGCGTTGTTTATCACGCTCGGTGTCTACCCCGATAATCACGTGCTCAGCGAGGCCGAGATTGCCCCGGTGAAGGCCTACTTGTCGGGCGGCGGCAAGGTCTACATCGAAGGCGGCGATACCTTCATGTTCGACCTGCCGACGACGCTGCATCCCTTCTTTAAGATCAAGGGCGTGCTCGACAGCGCGGGCAACGGCGTGACCGGTCCGCTCAAGGGCTACTCCGCCTTCAGCGACATCAGCACCAGCCCCGCCACCACCTTTAGCTGGGCCTACAGCCAAGACCCGATCTACGACAACTTGAACGACGAGATCGAAGGCAACACCACGGTCGCCAAGACCCGCAATCTGCTCCGCAACGAAGGTAACGAGAAGTTCTGGGTTGCGGTCGGCCACGACGATCCCAGCGCCAAGTACCGCACCGTGGGCACCTCTGTGCCGTTCGCCGGCGTGCTGACCAGCGGCGCGGCGACCCAGCAAAAGATGTTCGAGCGGATCAAGTACTTCTTTGAGAACGGCTTTATCGACTGCACCAAAGACGGCGACTGCGACGACGGCAACCCCTGCACCAAAGACACCTGTGCGGCCGGCGCGTGCGCCAACGACAACACCTGCATGTGCGGCGCGCAAACGGCCTTGACGTGCGGCGGCACGCTGACCAAGCAGGTAACCAACGGCGGCGCCTCGACCCAGGTGACCAGCACCTACAGCTGTGACGGCACCAACACCTATCTGGGCAAAGAGATCGCCTTCTCGTACACCGCAGTCGAGAACGCGCCGCTTACGGTCACGCTGACCAATGTCAGCAACCCCAACGCCCGCATCTTCGTGCTAAAGGACAGCGGCAAGGGCTGCGACCCCACCACCTGCGTGGCCACCACCACCGGCACCAAGGTGACCACGGCCACGTTTGCCGGCAGCACCTACTTCATCGTGGTCGACGTGCCCGGCGCCAGCGAGGCCGCCCAGTTCGACCTGAGCATCGCCTGCGGCACGGCCGAGAACTGCAGCAACGGCACCGACGACAACAACAATGGCCTAGTGGACTGCGCCGACAAAGACTCGTGCTGTGGCGACATCGCGTGTGCGGTCGAAGTCTGCAACAACATCGACGACAACTGCGACGGCAACATCGACGAAGGCTGCGACGACGACGGCGACGGCTACTGCGACGCGGCGATGACGGTCGTGGGCACGCCGGCCATCTGCCCGGCTGGCAAGAACGACTGCCTCGACACCGACGGCACGGTCAACCCCGGCGCGACTGAGACCTGCAACAACGCCAAAGACGACAATTGCTCGGGCGCGCAGAACGAAGAAAATGCCAATGGTTGCGTCAAATACTTCAGCGACCTAGATGGCGACGCCTACGGTGCCGGAACCTCGAAGTGCTTGTGCGCGCCGTCGGGCAGCTACAAGGCCACCCAAGCCGGCGACTGCAACGATAACAAGGCCGCGATCAACCCCGCAGCGACCGAATCGTGCAACACGGCCGACGACGACAACTGCGATGGCAGCACCAACGATGCCAACGCGACCGGCTGCACCAACTTCTACACCGACGTCGATGGCGACTTGTGGGGCACCTCGCCGTTCAAGTGCACCTGCATCGGCGCTGGCCAGATCACGGCCAACCAGCCGGGCGACTGCGCCGATACCAACGCCAGTATCAACCCGGCCATCACTGAGATCTGCGACAACATCGACAACAACTGCAACGGCCAGACCGACGAAGGCTGCGACGATGACAAAGACGGCTACTGCGACACCGGTATGACCTACGTGCCGCCGACCAGCGGCAACTTACCGGTATGCCCCAAGGGCCCGGGCGACACGGTCGACACCAACCCCGACATCAACCCCGCGGGCGCGGAGATCTGCGACGGCCTCGACAACAACTCGAACGGCCAGACCGACGAAGGCTGCGACGACGACAAGGACGGCTACTGCGACGTGGCCATGTATACCTCGGGCAAGCCGCCGATTTGCCCCTTGGGTGGCGGCGACTGCAACGACATCGTCGCGGCCGTCAACCCCGGCGTCAAAGAGGACTGCGGCACACCCGTCGACGACAACTGCGATGGCAACATCAACGACCTTGGCGCGATCGACTGCACGCCGTTCTTCTTTGATGGCGACGGCGACAAGTGGGGCACCCCGGCCAACAAGTGCTCGTGCACGCCCATCGGCCAGTACAACGCCCAGAATCCCGGTGATTGCAACGACGACAACAAGCTAATCAATCCCGGTGTTACGGAGATTTGCGACGGTATCGACAACGACTGCGACGGCGTGGTCGACAATACCTGCGACGACGACGGCGACTTGTACTGCGACTCGAACGTGCCGATTGTGGGCACGCCGGCCATCTGCCCGAACGGCAGTGGTGACTGCTTGGACACCGACGCCCAGATCAACCCCGGTAAGGCCGAGATCTGCGGCGACGGCAAGGACAACAACTGCAACGGCTCGCAGAACGATGCCAATGCGATCGGTTGCGCGGCCTACTACACCGATGCCGACGGCGATAGCTACGGTGCCGGTACGCCCAAGTGCCAGTGCTCGCCGGGCAACTCGTTCACCGCCACCAACAACGCCGACTGCAAAGACGGCAACGCCGCTATCAACCCAGCTGCGCTGGAGATCTGCAACAGCCTCGACGACAACTGCGACGGCAAGACCGACGAAGGCTGCGACGACGACCTAGACGGCCAGTGCGACGCGACCATGCAGATCGTCGGTACGCCCGCGATCTGTCCGCTCGGCGGCGGCGACTGCAACGACACCTCGGCGAAGGCCTTTAAGGGCAAGACCCAAGAGGTCTGCGACGGCGTGGACGACGACTGCAACGGCACCGTCGACAACGGCTGCGACGACGACCAAGACGGCTACTGCGATGCGGGTTACACCATCGCCAACCCCACACCCGGCGTCTGCTCGAAGGGCACGGGCGACTGCGACGACTACGACGCGAGCGTGAACCCCGGCGCCAACGAAGTGTGCGGCAACCTGAAAGACGACAACTGCAACGGCTCGCAAAACGATGCCGGCGCGGTGGGTTGCTCGACGTTCTACTACGACGGCGACGTGGATACCTACGGCTCGGCCATCAGCAAGTGCCTGTGCATCGCTGCCGGTTTGTATACCGCCACCAAGGGCGGCGACTGCGACGACTTTACCAACCAAGTCTCGCCGTCGATCGGCGAAAAGTGCAATGGTATCGACGATAACTGCGACGGCAACATCGACGAACCGGGCGCGCTTGCCTGCACCAACTACTTCTACGACGAAGATAAGGACGGCTACGGTCTGAACTTGACCCAGTGCCAGTGCGCCCCCGGCGGCTTCTACACCGCCAGCAGCAAGGGCGATTGCGACGACACCAACCCGAACATGACGCCGGGCAAGGCCGAAAAGTGCGACAACATCGACAACAACTGCAACACGCAGGTCGATGAAGGCTGCAACATGGACGGCGATCAGTTCTGCACCAAGAACATGACCACTGTGGGCGCCCCGGCGGTCTGCCCGCTCGGCGGCAACGACTGCGACGACACCGACAAGACCGTGAGCCCCACCGGCAACGAGACCTGCAACGGCAAGGACGACAACTGCAGCGGCGCCACCGACGAAGGCTGCGACGACGACGGCGACAAGTACTGCGACGCGAACATGACTACGGTCGGCACGCCGGCGATTTGCACCAAGGGCGGCGGCGACTGCAACGACGGCGTGTCGAACATCAACCCCGGTGCGCCCGAAGTGTGCGGCAACACCGTCGATGAGAACTGCTCGGGCGGCTACAACGACATCAACGCGGTGGGTTGCTCGATCTTCTACGTCGACTTCGACGGGGACACGTATGGCAAGGGCGGAACGGCGTTCCAAAAGGTGATCTTGAACGAAGTCCGCCGCAATACCAATGGTATGACCGGCGCGACGGGCAACGAGTACATGGAGTTCTTGATCAGCGCCGACGTGACCACTGCGGAGTTTGACAGCTACTACTTTGGCGACTCGAGCGCGGCGGGCGACGCCAAGTTTGGCGTGTTCCAGACCAAGATCGCCTCGCTGGGCATCTCGACCCTCAAGGCCGGCACCATCGTTGTGGTTGGCGGCGGCGCCCTGACTTCGGACAAGACGTACAACACGGCCGGTGGCGATTGGACCCTGACCCTGCTGACCACCGACACCGCAGTGATTACCACCACGGTGGCCGGCGCCGACTTTGCCGCGAGCGACGTGGCCTGGATCGATAGCAGCAGCACGGGCACTACGAGCCTTGACTCGATTCGCTACGGGGCCGCGACCGGCGCCCTGGGCCTGGCGGCCAAAGTTCAGTTGGCGAGCGCCCCGACCAACGGACTCACGGGTGTCATCGCCTTTACCGGCGACATCACGGGTATCGACCTGATCGCCAACTACCAGCTCGATGCGACCTCGACCCCCGGTGCGGGCAACGGTGGCTCGAACACCACCCTGGTCAACAGCTTGCGCACCGTCTCGACGGGCGGCGACAGCCGTTGCCAGTGCATCGCCGACGCCACCTACAAGACCACCAAGGCGGGCGACTGCAACGACTCGAACGAGAACATCTACACTGGCGCGGTTGAGACGTGCGACGGCGTCGACAACAACTGCAACGGCACGATCGACGAGGGTTGCGATGCGGACGGCGACGGTTACTGCTCGTCGAGCAAGGTCACGGTCGGCACCCCACCGGCGTGCCCCAATGGCGGCGGCGACTGCAACGACACCAACAAGAACATCAACCCCGGCGCGACCGACAGCTGCACGGGCGGCGGTGACATGAACTGCGACGGCGTGCTTTCGCCCGGCGCCGGCGCGTGCACCACGTACTACTACGACGGCGACGCCGACGGCTACGGAGCCAACATCACACAGTGCTTGTGCGCGCCCACCGGCGCCTACACCGCTGCGGCTGGCGGCGACTGCGACGACACCAAGGCCTTGGTTAAGCCCAGCATGACCGAGAACTGCTCGACCAGCTACGACGACAACTGCGACGGCTTGCTGAGCTCGCCCGGCGCGTTGAACTGCGTCAACTACTACACGGACGCCGACAAAGACGGCTACGGCGTGGGTACCGCGGTTTGCCAGTGCGTGCCCACGGGCAGTGTGATCGCCACCGTGGCGGGCGACTGCAACGATGCGGATGTGCAGGTCAACCCCGGCAAGTCTGAGATCTGCGACGGCAAGGACAACAACTGCAACGGCAGTGGTGCCAGCTCGGCGGCACAGACCAACGCCGCGACCGGCACTTCGAACTCGCTCACCAACTACTTGGCGCAAGAAATTGTGTTTGCCAATGCCGGCAACTTCGCATCGGTCGATGTCAGCATCGCGGCCGGCGCGGTGGGCCAGACGGTGACCTTGTACCTGTACAAGACCGCGCTGCCGACGGCGCTCGCCACGGGCCAGGCTGAAGCCATCGGGCCGGTCACCCTGACGGCGACCGCCATGACCAAGTACACCTTTACCTCGGTCGCCAAGCCGGCTCTGCTCGCGGGCGAGAAGTGGATCTTTGTCTGGAAGGCCAGCGGCACCGGCACGACCATCCAAGAGAGCAGCGGCAATGCCTATGCCAACGGGGCGGTGTTCATTGCACCTTCGAGTCCGTTTACCTGGGCATCGCTCGGCGCGGGCGCAACCGATGTGACGTTTGCGACATTCGTGGTCACCTCGGGGCCGACGGTCGACGAGGGCTGCAACGACGACGGCGACACGTACTGCGACGGCAACATGGACACTGTGACGCCGCCGCCGGCGACCTGCACCAAGGGTGGCGGTGACTGCAACGACACGTTGGCCACCGTGAACAAGGATGCGGTCGAAATCTGCGACAACATTGACAACAACTGCGACGGCAAGACGGACGAGGGCTGCGACTCCGACGGCGACGGTTACTGCAACGTGGCCAAGACTGTGGTCGGCGCGCCCGCCGTGTGCACACTGGGCAAGAACGATTGCGACGACACCAACAAGAACGTGTATCCCGGCAAGGCCGAGATGTGCGACGGCGTCGACAACAACTGCTCGGGCGCAACCGACGAAGGCTGCGATGCCGACGGCGACAAGTACTGCACCACGGCCATGTCGGTCATCGGCACGCCCGCCATCTGCACCTTGGGCGGCGGCGACTGCAACGACAGCCTTGCGGCCATCAACCCCGGCGCGCTTGAAATCTGCGACAACATTGACAACAACTGCGCGGGCGGCACGGACGAAACCTGCACCGATGGCGACAAAGACGGCTACTGCAACGGCACGGCGCCGGTCAGCAGCGGTTGCCCCAAGGGCGGCGGCGACTGCGACGACACGAACATCGCCGTCAATCCCGGCGCCGCGGAGAATTGCAGCACGACCTACGACGACAACTGCAACGGCCTGGTCAACGAGGTCGGCGCGGCGAACTGCGCCAACTGGTACGCGGATGGGGACAACGACGGCTATGGCGGCGGCGCGGCCACCTGCCAGTGCGCGCAAACGTTGAGCAAGCCCACGAAGGTCTCGGGCGACTGCCTCGACTCGGATGCCACAGTGAACCCGGCAGCGGTCGAAATCTGCGACGGCAAGGACAACGACTGCAAGAACGGCCTCGACGAAGGCTGCGACGACGATGTGGACAGCTACTGCGACGTGAACATGGTGATGGCCTCGACGGCAACATGCACCAAGAGCGTCAAGCCGGCCGCCGGTTCGACCAAGTCGGGCGACGACTGCGACGATGCGGCCGCCACCGTCAATCCAGGCTCGACGGAGATCTGCGACAACCTAGACAACAACTGCAACTCGGTGGTCGACGACGGCTGCGACGATGACAACGACAACTACTGCGAAGCGGGCTTGACCATCACGGGCACGCCGGCGACCTGCACGGCGGGCGGCAACGACTGCAACGACAACCAGTCGACCATCAACCCTGCGGCGCAAGAGAACTGCTCGACGTCGTACGACGACAACTGCGACGGCTCGACCGACGCGCTCAATGCCGTGGGCTGCAAGAACTTCTTCTACGACGGCGACGGCGATGGCTACGGCGTGACGGGCAACTTCCAGTGCCGGTGCGCGGCGAGCGGCAAGTACGCGGCGACCGTGGGCGGCGACTGCGACGATCTGGATCCGACCAAGAACTCGGGCGGCGCGGCCGAAACGTGCGACGGCATCGACAACAACTGCAACGGCACCACCGACGAAGGGTGCGACGTGGACAAAGACGGCTACTGCGACGCCGCCAAGACGGTAACGAGCAATGCCGCATGCCCCAAGACCACCGTCAATACGTCGACCTACAAGGGCAACGACTGCGACGACACGAACAACAAGGTCAACCCGGGCGCGGTCGAGGCCTGCGATGCCATCGACAACAACTGCGTGAGCGGCATCGACGAGCTGTGCAACAAGGACGGCGATGCGTACTGCGACATCAACAAGCCCACCGTGGGCACGCCGCCGGTCTGCACGGGTGGCGGCGGCGACTGCGACGACACGAACGGGGCGATCAGGCCCGGCGCGTCGGAGCTCTGCAACGGCAAGGACGACAACTGCAATGCCCTGATTGACGAAGCGGGCGCGGTCGGCTGTAGCAACTGGTACTTCGACGGTGACCAAGACGGCTACGGCATCGCCTCGTCGCAGTGCTTGTGCGCCAAGGGCGGTCTGTACTCGGCCAGCAATACCACCGACTGCAACGACACTTGCCCGACCTGCTACCCCGGCGCCGCTGAGCTCTGCGATGGCAACGACAACAACTGCAACAACTCGGTCGACGAGGGCTGCAATGTGGATGGCGACGGCTACTGCACCAAGGCCATGGTCACGGTCGGTACGCCGGCGGTATGCAGCAAGGGCGGCGGCGACTGCAACGACGGCAATGGCAGCATCTTCCCCGCAGCGTTTGAGACGTGCAACAACGTCGACGACAACTGCAATGGTGTAACCGACGAAAATGCCTCGGACCAGTGCCCCACAACGGTCAACGCCACGTTCAAGTGCATCAGCGGTTCGTGCCAGATTACGGCCTGCGCGAGCGGCTTCTCGGATGTGAACGGGGCGTGGACCGACGGCTGCGAGTGCAATGGCATGGACCCGTACGAGCCCAACGACACCTGCGGCGCCGCCGTGGTGGTCGATACCGCCTTGTACGACAACGGCAAGGCAGCCACCGTCGAAGGGCGCGTGGTGCAGAGCACGGACCATGACTGGTTCTCGTTCTACGCCGCGGACCTTGGCGACGCGGGCTACGCGGCGTGCGATGCCTACAACGTGCGCGTCGTGTTCACCAAGAACCCGGGCGGCCTCGTGTTCGACGTGTGGAAGGGCTCGTGCCCGGCCGGCGGCACCAACGCATTCTGCTGCGGTCGTACGGACTTCAACTGGTTCACCAACTTCAAGTCGGGCACGGCGTACGGCGGTTCGTGGTCGGGTTACGGCGAATGCCCCTGCCAGACCGGCAACCAGTTCGACAACAGCAACCCGGGCTGGAACTTGGACCCCGGCAACGGCGGCCCGTACTGCAAGGATTACAACAGC
>CAISBR010000183.1 GCA_903883645.1 uncultured Myxococcales bacterium
CAGACGTGTGCTCTTCCGATCTGGGCAAAGGGATTGTCGCCGCTGGTCGCGTACGCCGTCACCCGCACCCGCTCAGGCGACGCGGTGTCGTACCAGGCCAAGCCAACGTGCCCTTTGCCTGTGCCCCACGGCAGGTCGATGCTCAGAATCCTCATCAGAAACTGCTTGGCGCTGAAGCGCTGTGTCGGCCCATCTTACCCACTAGGCAACGCTGTCTGGCGCAGACACCCCAAGCTGCCGGCAGATGGCCACCACCAACGCTGCCTTGACCTCGTTGTGGCGGGGCAAGGTCGACTTGCGCAGGCTGGCCGGGTTTAGCCAAACGTCGTGACCGCCGCCGTGGTGATGCAGGACGCAACCCGCGTCACGCAGATGCCTTTCTAGATCGCGCCGTTTCATGCGGCCCGCGGTGCGCGCCGGCGCTGCGGTACCGCGTCCAGGTGCGTAACTTCGGCGAGCTGGACAGCCAACTTTCGCCGCGACGCCCGCAAGGCTCGGGCAGCGTCCTTGGCGTGGGCAAAGCACTCGGCCACGGTGTCGCCTTGGGTCAGGAGCTCCGGGTCAAGCGGCGACGACACGACAAATCCACCGTCGCTGCATGGCTCTAGGGTCAAAACCGTGCGTCCGTCAGAAACCGTGTATCGGGTGGCCATTGCGATACTCCTTATGCTGGCGCCAGCACCCGCCAGCCACCATCAACCTAGCTTTAGCAGCCTTGGGCGTCAACTCGCTCTGCACCGCGGAGGCCCGAGCGGCGGCGCGCCGCTCGGCGCGCCGGTTCCGCAGCCTCTCGGCCTGCAAACAGCCAGCCCCAAAAGCGACACAACCTGTCGCATCCAAACCGCCTACCCCACGACACCCGCGCCACCCGCCCTTAATTACCAAAGCCGGCCCCGTCGCCGCGCGGCACTCCGACCGCACCAAGGCCCAGGATGTCCCGCAGAAACCAGTCGAGCCACCAAAAGCAGGTCCGCAAGGGACGCAACCGCCTGTACCGCGAACAACTGCTCGCCTCACCCGGCGAACCGCGGCGCCGCTGGCAGGGCTCCATGTCGCTCAGGTTCGGCAAGCACCCCGACGCCGTGTGGAACGTGACGTGGTCCGGCGTCAAGGTGCCCGTCGACCTGGCCGACCCAAACCACATGGACGGCGTCGGCGAACTGACTCAACTCGCCTTGAAGAACAGCGATATCGACGTCAATTAGACCCACCGTCGTGTGCGCGCCTACATACCGGCAGTCCCGCCGACACGACCCCTCGCCCGTGTCGGTCCCTTTCTCTTGGCCCGAACTGCGCCGTCTGGCCAGCGACACAACCTGTCGCATCCAAACAGCCCAAAACGCGCCACGACGAACTGACCACTACCCAGCCCGCTCAAGCCAAGCTTGCACAGTGCCAAGCACCTTGGCCACGGCGGGCACCAACGGATTGACCTCTGCCTGCAGTCGCTGGGGCGCGGACAGCACGGGATGCCGGCCGGCCACCCTAGCGCCACGAACCGCCGTCCGCTAAGCTGCCCTTGCGGCCAAGGTTGCCGCCGAGGTCAAGACGGTGGCATTCGTCGCAACCAGGGAGCCCTCCTTGCCGGCCGTAACGCTTGAAGTTCCGCCGAGCGGCCAAATGCGCGTGCCCCGACAAATGCGCCAGGCCCTGCAGCTGCATCCGGGCGACATGGTGCAGTGGCAGACGTTGCCGGGCGGCATTGTTCAGCTGCGACGGGCTGCGCCTACCAACGTGGACTACCTCCGCTCGCTTGATGCCACGCTCGGCGAGTGGGGCGACGACCTCGACTCTGGTGCCTACGACAACCTGTAGGCGCTCGCGGGGGAGTCAGACCATGCTACTTCCGCAATTTGCCGTCGTTCGTGTGCCGTTTCCGTTTGCCGACCGCGCTGCCGTCAAGCATCGGCCCGCGCTGGTCCTGTCGTCAGGCGAGTTTGGCACCGTCGCCGGTCACTCGGTTCTGGCGATGATCACTTCGGCGAGTCGCCCGCCGTGGCCCGACGATGTCGCCATCGCCGGCGCCAAAACCGAGCAGCCGACAAGCGGTTGACGCCCAAGTGCTGCCGGCGTAGCCTCGCTCGGCCGGCCCGCCGCGTGGTAGTGGATGGCCGCCACAACTGAAATAAACTCCCGCGCGACAACCACTTTGCCGCGCGCAACCAAGCGCAAGCGGTGCGAGCGAGGGCAAGAATGGACCGACTGACCTTCGAAGCCCTACGCGACCTGCCTGGTAAGGTCGTCCGCGGCGACCTGCGACTCTCGCGCCGCCAAGCACTGGCGCCGTTGCTCACGGCCGAGGGAATTCGCATAGAAAACACGGCCGGCGTCGAGCTGATCATGAACATCCAGTTCAATCCGGCCGTCGGCTCCAAGACCGTCAATGTCCACGTCCCCGGCGTTGGCCCGATTTGCAGGCTCGACGTCGATGGGCCTGTGCACCGTCCCGCCGGGCGCACCCACAAGCATTCGTTGCAGACGGCGCAGTGCCCAGACAGTAACTTGCCCGCCGGGGTCATCGACCGACCCGACTTGGCAGGGCAGTCGTTACTTCAGGTTTTTGCGGCCTTTTGCCAGATGGCCAACATCCACCACGACGGCCACTTCGAGGCCCCATGACCGCCACCAACGACATCCGCCACCGCCTTGCCGGCCACAGCCTCGTCCGCGACGTCGACCAGACTGTCACGGGCCAGGTCCGCATCGAAACCGCCTTTCTCTATCCCGACGGCGCATCCATCGACCTATTCGTGGTCGACGGTGGCGGACTGTTCCCCCAACCGCGGCTGACGGACCTGGGCCAGACCATGGCCTGGCTGCTCGATGTGCAGGTCAAGCCGTGGCTGTCGCCCAAGCGCCGTGCCTTCCTCGCCGACATCCTCGCCCTCTACCGCGTGGAGCAGGTTGGAGGCGAGCTAATCAAGCCCTTGAATACGCTAGACGACGTGCCCGGGGCGGTCATTGCCCTGGGCCAAGCCTGCGTGCGGGCGGCCGACCTGCTATTCACCCGGCGCTCGGGCGTAACGGCGGTGTTTGCCGAGCAGGTCGAAGAGGCGCTGGCTGACTTTGAGCATCCCTACTCGGCCAATGTCGACCTCCCCGGCCGTTTTGGCAATGCCGTGCGCGTCGACTTCTTGGTCGCAGGGCCGCGGGTCGAGTCGGCGCTGCTCGGCTTGTCGTCGGGCAACGCCTCGCAAGCCCATGTCGCCGCCAACGAAATCTTTCGCCGGTGGTACGACTTGGGCAGCCCGGGTAGCAAGCTGCAGCGCCTGACCTTGCTCGACGACAGCGTCGACGTGTACCGCGAGGCCGACCTCGACCGCATTCGCGACGTGTCGGATGTGGTCGCCATCTCGGACCGGCAGGCCATTGCGGACTTGCTGGCGGCCTGAGCGCATCAACCCGTTGGCGAAGTGGTGGCGGGTAGGGGCGACAAGTGGCGCCGGGTCAACGCTTCACCCGCAGGCAGGGTGTAGACCTAGGCCCGGGGTGAAAATCGAGCCCAAATAGGCCTCGCGACCCTGCCTCGGTGTCAAAATCGAGCGAAAGTCGGCCTTCTGACCATGCATCCGGGTCATCCGTTCACCCGCCGCCGCCCCTAGGCGCCGCTAAGGCCAGAGTAGTGGCGGGTTTCCATGCCCGCCCGGTTGCTCGCGCGCTTGCAGCAGGGCCTTGGCAGCGTCGTTCACAACCGCCACCCTAGCGCCGCCCACCGCCGTCCGCTAAGATGCATTTGCGGCCACCCCTGCCGCTTAGGTCAACGTCATGGCACACGCCGCAGCCAAGTCGCACTCGTTGCCGGCCGTAACGCTTGAAGTTCCGGCCAACGGCCAGCTGCGCGTGCCGCGCCAAGTGCGTCAGGCCCTCGCGTTGCATCCGGGCGACACCGTGCAGTGGCAGACCTTGCCTGGCGGTATTGTGCAGCTGCGCCGGGCGGCGCCTACCGACGTCGACTACCTGCGCTCACTCGAAGCCACGCTCGGCGAGTGGGGCGACGACCTCGACGCTGTGGCGTACGACAACCTCTAAGCGATTTTGCGCGAGTTAGACGATGCAGTTTCCGCAATTCGCCGTCGTTCGGGTGCCGTTTCCCTTTGCCGACCGTCCGGCGGTCAAGCATCGGCCCGCGCTGGTCTTGTCGTCGGCCGAGTTTGGCACCGCCGCTGGCCACTCGGTCATGGCCATGATCACTTCGGCGAGTCGCCTGCCGTGGCCCGAAGACGTCGTGATCGCTGACTTGTCCTGTGCCGGCTTGCCCGCCCCTTCAAAGGTCCGCTTCAAGTTGTTCACTTTAGACCACACCTTGGTTGAGGGTGTGCTTGGCCAGTTGGCGCCGGCCGACGTGCTTGCAGTTCGCGCTGCAATGGCCCGAGTGATGCCGTGACAAAGGTCCGGCGCGTTTGACCCAGCCGCGCCATACCCAGGCTGCAGGCCGCTCGAGCCGCCGCGTACTCTGCGCTTGAAACTGGTAATTGCCTGTTTGCGCAGACTTTCTTGCCAAATCGAATCAGCCGTCCCTGTAGAGGGACGGCGCCATGATAGCCCGCTGCTTCAGCGGCCGGGCCCCCCGAATCGGCAGAAACTATTGCAATTTTGCATCAATTTCCGAGTCCGACCAGGTCGGCCCGGATCCCCTTCACGCCACCGCAAATCCTCTGGCGTAGTAGGCAAACGGTAAGCCAGGGGCCGCTACGGCAACGCGTGTATCGCGCTCGGCCCGTCAGCCGCTACGCTACGCTGTCGGGAGCAGATACCCCAAGCTGGCGGCAGATGGCCACCACCAACGCCGCCTTGACCTCGTTGTGGCGGGGCAAGGTCGACTTGCGCAAGCTGGCCGGGTTCAGCCAAACGTCGTGACCGCCGCCGTGGTGGTGGAGCACACACCCCGCGTCTCGCCGATGCCACTCTAAATCGCGCCGTTTCATGCGGCCCGCGGTGCGCGCCGGCGCTGCGGTACCGCGTCGAGGTGCGGGGCCTCGGCGAGCTGCCCAGCTACCTTGCGCCGCGACGCTCGCAAGGCCCGCGCAGCGTCCTTGGCGTGGGCAAAACACTCGGCTACGGTGTCACCCTGGGTCGATAGCTCGGGGTCGACCGGCGACGAAACGACAAATCCACCGTCGGCGCATGCCTCTAGGGTCAAGACCGTGCGTCCGTCAGAAACCGTGTATCGGGTGGCCATTGGGCTAGTCCTCGTGGTGGCGACGCCAGCCGTCACCCTCCGTCAACCTAGCTTTGGCAGCCTTGGGCGTCAACACGATTTGCCCAGCGCGGGCACGACTACCGATAGCGGGTCAACAATTCACCCGTCGGCAGGGTCCAGACCTAGGCTTGGGGTGAAAATCGAGCGAAAAGGCGGTCTGCAAGCCGGCCTCGGGGTCAAAATCGACCGAAACACGGCCTGGCGTCCCGAGGCGCAGGTGAACGCATCACCCCGTACCACCGATTGCAGCACAACTACGACTCCGCGCGCTGCAGCCAATCCTGCACGTTGGCCAGCACCTGCGCTACGCTAGGCACCAAAGGGTCGACCTCTTCGCGCAGCCGGTCGGGCGCGGACAGCACGGGGTAGCGGTCGGCCACGGCAAAGGGCGATAGCGCGTCGCACAGCTCGGGCGGCGCCGGTGGGGGCAGACCAGCTGCTTCGAGCACTTCTGCCAACCTGACCAAGTCATGCGAGCGCGGCGGCTCGACACCCTTGGCTACCAGCATGGCCTTGCACGCTTTTTCAACCGCTTGCTGGCAATGAAAGCCAATGACCCACGCCGGAATAGCTTGCACCTGACTGCACCGCTCGGCCGCCAAAAAGTCGCCCTGAGCCCAGCGCAACCAGCCTAGCGCCGCGTCGTGCGAGGTCCGAATTCCCGGGTCCGCAGCCGCCGGGCCCAGTTTGTCATCCCGCAGCGTCATACAGCTTGACTCCATGCAACGCCACGCGGTGCTCCAGTGTGGCCGGCACCGCAGCCCACCGCGCCCAAGCGCTGGCATTGGCCGCCACGATGTCAAAAGCGGCCGGCAGACCAAGCAACGCCCGGCGCAGCGTGCGCTGCCAAACTGCGGTGTCGAGCTGGTCGTTTAGGACAACAAAGAGGTCAAAGTCGGAGTCGTTGTCGCCCCGGCCTTCGGACCGCGAGCCAAACCAATATACGCTGGTCGGCGCGGCCTGGGCCACGATGCGACGGACCGCTTCTTGGGCAATGTCGAGGTCACTCATGGCCATTCGCAGCGGGCAACGGCGCCCGACCATTGGCAGTATGGCACTTTTGCCGGGGCGCGGCCAGCTTGCACGGCGGCGTGCGCCTAAGCACGGCCCAGCGCAATCAATGCATTCGTGTCGAGTAGCACGCGGTCAGCTTGCATCGCCGGCGCTCTCGCTATCTTGCCACTCGGCGCGCAGCTGCTGCTGAAAGGCTAGTGGGTCGCCGGGCCAGCGCAGCGTTCCCGCTACCGTCGACCAGTTTGCCGGCGTGGCATTTGGTACAGCAGGCGGTGCACCGGCCACCTGGCTGCGACTGCCCAGGCTGCGCAAGAACTCAAGCACCTGGGGCCCGACATCATCGGGCAATCCGCCTAGGGCCCGTGCGATTTCGGCGAGTAGGTGCCGCTTCGCGTTGGAAGTCATGTGTTTCTCCAGGTCCGGTCTCGTCAGCGGGGCCAATGCTCCGCCGCGGTTTCCTCCGACGGCGCCCCTTGCAGACTAAGCGTGCCGGCAGGCGGCGTTAACGCGGTTTGCCGGCAACGCGCTGGGAATTGTCCAAGGCTACGGAGTCTTGCGCCCCATCTGTGGCCACTGTTCGCCCCAAAGTCCATTGCCACCGCCGCAACCCTCGCCATCCCAGCCGCCCCCTGCTATCGTCTGCCTCAGTTGCCATCGCCAGCCACCCCTAGGAACACTGCCATGCGCTTCGTCTTTATCCGCCACGGCCACCGCGTCAAGGGCCAAGACGCCTTGACCCCTGCCGGCCGCGACGCCGCTCTGGCCGCGGGCCGATTCTTGCGCGAACACGGCATCGCTCCCGAGCTGCTGTGCCACACCGACTCGCGCCGCACCCGCGAGACCGCCCAGCTGGTGGCCCAAGTTGCCGCGCCCGACTGCGCGCTGCTCGATGTGGGCACAGGTTTTGCGGCGGGCGCGTCGGCCCAAGCGGTGCAGCAGCGCATCCAAGGCTGGCTGCAGCAGCACGGTAAGCCCGCGCAAGTGGTTGCGTTTGTGGGCCACGACCCGCAGCAGGTGGCGGTGGGCCGAGCCTTGGCGGGCGGACGCATCGCGGTGCCCAAAGCGAACCGGGCCTGCGCGCTGGTGTTCGACCTTGAGGCCGGCGCGTGGCTGCTTGGGCCGTGCTTTTTGGGCACGCCCGAGTCGCCCTAGATTGCCAAGCACCGCTCGGTGATGGCCCGCAGCTCGGCGCCAAGCTGCTGGTCGGTGGCCAAGGCGTCGGCCAGCACCACCAACCACGCCGCGTCGCGGATGCGCACCACCAGGCCGCGGCGGGTGGGCACCGGCTGGTCGTCGGGATCGCCTTCGCCCAGCAGCTCTTCGGTCAGCAGGCCCTGGTCGCCCACTTCGCGCCAGGCCCAGCACACCATGCGGCCCGCGAGCTGGCCATACGGTTCCGCGTCGACCACCAGCGCCGCCGCGCTCAGGTCCGGCCGGCCGGGGAAGCAGGCGAGCAGGGCCTCGAGCGGCGTGGCGGCAAGGGGTTGCTGGCGAAACAAGACGGTCTGAATCATTGGGGGCTCCGGGGTCGAGGTGTTGTGCTTGGCGCAGTTCCTCCACCTTCAAACGTATGAGGGGAGCGCAGATCATGCAGGCGCACACGCTCATCTCGTCCGCTGGACTGGGCGGCAGTTGGATGTCGACGGTGGAACAACTAATTGGAATCTAGCATGAAATTGCGTCTTCTCCCTGTCGCCGCATCATAGTCTTGCCGCACGGGCGAGGCGCAGGGTCTAGACCAACCCGAGGCGCGAAAAAACGAAGCAGACCTAGACTGTTCGGCCTTGATTGCCTCAACCCACCAACATAAAGCGACACAACCTGTCGCATTACCACCGCCACTACCGTGACACCCAGCAACGCGCGCGCTTTCGTAGTACGGCGCAATCCGCTCGCCCACACGAGGTTCCTATGTCGCGCCGCCAGCAATCGACCCAGCAAAAGCAAGCCCGGCGCCAGCGCAACCGCGACCGCCACGACAATCTGCTCGCCAACCGGGGCCCGCCGCGCAACCGCTGGCAGGGCTCAGTGTCGTTGCAGCTGGGCAAGGACCCGCGCACACGCCTCGACTTGGTGTGGTCGGGCGTGCGCATTCCGGTCGACCTGAGCGACCCGAATCCTATGGACGGGGTGGTTGAGCTGACGGAGCTGGCGCTGGCTGGGGCGGGCGAGGTCAACTAGCAGTCGACTGCAACCTGCGCAGGCCCCAGTTCGGCCTTCGCGGCTGCGCGGGAAACTCCAGGTCGTCGTGCGCCTTGACGATTCGGCGACCGCGGCGCAGTCTCCTTTTGTCTTCAACCCACAAGGACCCCCGTGGCACATCTCATTGCTTCCTTCTCCAGTCAAACCCACCCCGACCTCACGGCTATCCAGTGCCGCCAAGTACTGCAGGCGAAGCACGATGAGATCTGCGTCAAGGCGCAATAGGCCGTAAGGGCGGCCGCAGAGGGGTCAACAAGCACGAGCGCAGGCGGCTGGGGCGTCGCATTTAAGCGCATCAAGGTAGAAGTCGACTCGGCTGACGGCAAACAGCCCCTGATAGAAGTG
Source organism: uncultured Myxococcales bacterium (assembly GCA_903883645.1). Classification (GTDB taxonomy): domain Bacteria; phylum Myxococcota_A; class UBA9042; order UBA9042; family UBA9042; genus SXRM01. Next base: position 8,762 of record CAISBR010000183.1, read on the forward strand.
ATCAACCAAATGGCGACGGTAGAGCGGTTGCTCGATGCCCTGACGTGGGTCGATGCGGAGACGGGAGGCAAAGGCAAGGTCGTCACATGCCATCCCACGACATCCAGCAACGCTGCAAAAGACCAAGCTGACCACGATCTCGTTGTCGAGACAACGGAAGGGCAGCTGTGGTTCGAGGTTTCCGACGTGCTGCAACCAACCGACGGCAACCGCAAACTCATGAAAGAAGAGATTTCGCTACGTATTCGCCCCAACCCGAAAGCTGCCGAGCCTCAGGCCCCGGTGGAGCCATCGGTTCGTCGATTTCTAGTTACGTCACCCGAGTGGGCAAAGCACGCCAAACTCAAGCCGGGGCAGTCCAGTTGGCGAGAGCTGCACTGGCCAAGCGGCGCCCCGAATTTCGGCACGCGTATCTGGGAGTACGAGCCCGCGACGACCTAGCGGCAATCGTTTAGCCCACCTCAACCACCGCCCCAAACCCCGGCCGCGGCCCGCGCCCCCCGTCGCCGTCCAGCATCGCCAGCCACAACACCGGAAACGGCGGCGCCCGCTCGGGCAGCACGGTGTACAAGTCCGTGCAGCAAATCAGCAAGTCTGGGCTCAACCGCTTTTGCTCCAGCCACGCAAACAGCGGCCGATGGTCGGTACCGCCGCCCCCTTGCCAGCGCCGTTTCTTCAAGAACTCCGCCAGCTGCCCCGGCGGCACCACGTCTTGCACCGCCGCGTCGGCCGACACCACCCACAGCTCGCGCACCAGCTCGCCCAGCACCTGCAGCTCGGTCGCAATCGCCTGCAATCGCTGCGAATCCATCGACCCCGACGTATCCACCGCCAGCACCACCGTGCCATCGCGCTCGGGCACCGCGCCGGGCACCAGCCAACCCTCGGCCAGCCAGCGGCGGTGTGGCCGGGCCCAGCTGCGCTCGACCGCCGCGCCAAACTCGCTCAGATACCTGTGCAAAAGCGCCTGCCAGTTCAGCCTTGGCCGCTGCAGCTCGGCCAGCCAGCGGTCGACCCCCAGCGGCAGATTGTCGGTCGGAAACGCGTGCTGCGCCGCCTCGGCCGCCCGCTGCAAGCGCTCGCAGGCCTGGTCGACCTTGACTTGGTCACTAGGCGCCGGCACGTGCAAGTCCACGCCGCCGCCGTGGTTGGGATCGCTCCGCAGACCGTGGCCCTCGCCGTCGTCGAGCTCAATGTGCGCGCTATCCCCTTCACCAACCGGCAAGTTCTTCAGCAGCCGCGCATAGATCGCCTCGGCTGGCAGGTGATCAAACTGCCCGTCGAGCAGCGGCTCACAGCGCCCCAGACCCGGCAAGTCCACACTTGGAATGCGCCACGCGCGCTGCCCAGACGGCCCACCTCTCTGCGGAATTTCGGCCACTTGGCGGTTGATGGCGTAATCCGTCGCCCGATTCCACAGGGTGCGGTCGCGGGCCTCTTGCCGCCCCAGCGTCTCGAGCACGATGTGCCCCAGCTCGTGCAGCAGCACAAACCCCAGCTGCTTGCGGTCGAGCAGGGCGATCCACTTGGGATTCAGCCAGATCCGCCCTATGCCATCCGTCGCCGCCAGGGTGGGCAGGTGCGGCGCCCACAGCAGCTGCACTTCGGCCAGCAAGTAGCCCCAAAACGGATACAGACTAAGCAGTTGCAAGCGCAGCTGGGCGACCCGTCGCCGGGCCTCTTCGACCACTGGGTCTTGCTTCGCCTTAGCCATGGTCGCCCTCCAGCGCCTGCAGCTGCACGTCGATCAGCCGCGATGCAAGGGCCGCAAACGCCGGATGCCGCTCCAGTTTTTGCCGCACCGCCTCGGGCAGCCGCCGCAGCACCAGCACCACGTGCTCGGGGTCTACGCCCGGCGCCTGCAGCTGCTGGGCCGTATGTTCCAGCCACGCATCGGGA
>CAISBR010000184.1 GCA_903883645.1 uncultured Myxococcales bacterium
CACCACCACACCGACGCCCGCCGGCCGCTTTCGCAGCCCATGGGCGCCCCCCGGGGCCATGTCCAACCCCCGGCCAGCCTTCGGCCCGGCGATGTGTCCGCCGGAGCCTGGTGTAGTCCGCAGCCGCCCGTACGCAGCGACTGCGGTCCCCAGAGCGGCACTCCGGGGCAGGGATAGCTATTGCATACGGCGTGCCAATACAAAAATCTCTAATTGCAATCTATTACAACTCATGTGCCAGTCTCACCGGTCTCAAAGTGATACCGTGATACTGGTCTCAGGTGCCGCGGCGCAGGCGCGGCTGTGCGAAAGGGGGCGCAACCCGCATGGGCAGTGGCCAGTGCGGCCCGCAGGGCCGCCGCAGCCGCTGGTCGACGGGCGCCAGCCCAGGGCGACTAGCACCCGGTTCGGGCGAAGCCCGAATTCGCCGTGCCCACTCGTCGCGTTGACCCCCGCGTCACCCTCGCATAACCTAGTCGCCATCTACAGTTCGAGCCCATCGTGTCAACCACACCATCACCCCTTGCCTCGCGCACCCCGCAGTCTCGCCCGGTGAACGGAACTTCAATGCGCAACCTAGTCTGTTCACTAGCGCTCTGCGTGGCCTGCAGCACGCCCGCCGCCGCGCCCCTCACCACCGCCGACGCGCAACACGATGTGTCACAAGATGCCGCAGCGGATACCGCCGAAGACTCCGCCGCACCTGCCGACGCCGTTGCCGACGCCGTTGCCGACCCCTGCGCCGCCACGGCCTGCGACTTGGGCGCCTCGCGCGATCCGCAAAATAGCTGTGCTTGCGTTGACTTAAGTGCTGCCGCCAGCCCGCAAGGCCCCGACTTCGAGCAGCGCCTGTGCCTGTCATCGTTCATCTGGGGCAACGACGCGACCGCCGCCGCCAAGCGGGCCTTCTTGTGGCAAGCGAGCAAAGAGCTTGGAGTGCACGAAATTCGCTGGGATTTTCGCTGGGAGCTCGCTGAGCCGCAGCAAGGCAACTTCAACTGGCAGGCCATCGACACCGCCGTGACCGAGATGAATGCCCACGGAATCAAGATGTTGGCGCTGCTGGGCTACGGCGTGCCGTGGGCGAGTAAGCTGGGCGCGCAGAAAGGCGACAGCATGTATCCGCCCGATAATCCACAAGATTTTGCCAATTTCGCCGGTGCCGTGGCCAAGCATGTGGGCAGCGCCGTGCAGCACTACGAGCTGTGGAACGAGCAGAACGCCGGGTATCGCTTCTGGAAAGGCACGCCCGACGCCATGAGCGGCGACCCGGTGGCCTATGCCAAGCTCGCCCACTTGGCCGCCGATGCCGTGCACGCTGCAAATCCACAAGCCGTCGTAACTTTTGGTGGTTTGTTTTACATCGGCCAGATGATTCCCAGTGCCGAGAAGTTCTTGGCGGCGAGTCTGGCGGCCGACCCCACTTTGGCTAGTGCGCTCGACGGCGTGGCGTGGCACCCCTATGCGCTGTATCCGCCGATGAATCCACCTGAATTTGCCAACGCGCCCGGATCGGCGGTGCCGCAAGTCCCCGTTGACCAGACGGCGGTACAGATGCAAAAGCTGTACACCCAGGGCGGCGCCAAGCCCAAAGCGCTGTGGATTACTGAGCTTGGCTGGCCTAGTGCCCCGGCCGACAAGCCCGGCGCGGCGATTAGCGAGTGGCAGGTGGCGCGGTTCTTGGCCCGCTCGTGGGTGCTGGCGGCGAGCCAGGGCACGCAACTGCTGTGCTGGTATACGCTTTTGGACCACGACCCGGCCGCGGACGGCGTCTTGTGGGAAAAGTATTTTGGTTTGTACCACTTCGACCCCAACCCGCTCGACGATGTGCCGCCCGTGCCCAAGCCCGCCGCGCTGGTACATGCTCGTCTCGCCAAGCTTCTGACTAGTATGGGTTTTATGGCCGACGAACGCAGCCGCTCGACCGCTCCGTATCAGTTTGCCTTTGGCCGCGCCGATGGTACGCGCCAAGTGCACATCGCCTGGGATCCGCAAGCCACACCTGGAGTTGCGCCCGATACCGATGCCACCCATCCGGCCTATTTCTACCGTCGGCCCGGGCGCGCATACCGACTCGCGAGCTTTGCCGGCGACTGGGTGAGCGACGCTGCCTTGCCGCTGCTGAGCGCCGATGCCAGCGGCCGCATCACGTTCGCCGTGGGGCCGACGCCGGTGGCCATCATCGAGACAGCCCTGTAAATTCAAGCAGTAGAAAATGCCCTCCACATTCTGTCCCGTTCTGTGCAACTCGGCCCTTGACGGCGTGAGACGTTGTGATACATTGTGACTCGTTGTGATACGGAGTTGCCATGTCCACTGAGCCCGCCGCCGAGACCCCGCAAGACCAGCCCGCGCCCGAGGTGGTGGCCGACCAGGCCGACCAGGCCGAGCCGACCGTCGCCATCGACCCCGCCGAGGCCGCTGGCAGCGAGCGCGAGCGCAAAGAGCGGGTGCTGCATACGCGCGTGCCGGCGGTGCTCGAGGCGGAGCTGAAGCGCTTTGCCGATAACTTGCGAATTCCAGTATCGAATCTGGTGCGAACCATCCTAGAAGACGCGGTGATGGTGGCGGACCGCGCTGGTCAGGGCATCGAGCGCGAGCTGCGCACGGTGGCCAATCGGGTCGGCGACGAGCGGGCGAAATTGCGCAGCGCAGTTTCCAAGTTTACAAGTCTTGATGATGTCTATGGTTTTCAACCGCTAGTGTTGAATCTGGCGGCGAACTGCGCGCGCTGTGGGGCTCCGTTGGCCCCCGGTATCGCCGCCCACGTGGCCCTGAGCGAGACGCCGGGGCCGCGCCGTTTTGTGTGTGACACGTGCCTGCCGGGCCGCAACCCGCAACAGGCCGACTAGACGCCGGAACACGGCGAAAAAAGAGGATAAAATGCAGTCAATCTATACCAAGCTGAGTCCCAAGCAGGCCGAAATTGTTCACTCGCTCGTCGATGTGGGCGGGATGTGGGCGCGCCAGGGCCTGTCGATGGGCGTGTCGGCCGTCAAGGGCCAGGCCGCGTTGCTCCGCACCGTCTCGGCCACACTCGACCGCGCCGCCGAAGCGATGAACGACGCCGCCAAGGCCACCGAAGCCAAGAAAGATGAGGCCAAGGCCGCGGATCAGGTTATTGACACTACAGCTGTTTCGGTCAACTAGTCGCTGGCGGCCTTGCGCGGCGCGTGCGCTGGCGCGGCTGTCCGCTCAAGCGGTCGAGGTGCTGCCACAGCGGCCCGGCCATGCCCAGCGCGCGCAAAAAGTCGAACAGCCGCGGGTCGAAATTCACCCCCAGCGGCGGGATGATCCACCTAGGAAATTCATCGGCTTTCTGCAGCACGCGCTGCCCCACCTGCTCGCGGAACACGGTGCGCTCGGCCGCGAGCTCGGGGTCGAGCGACTCCGTGTCGTCGAGCCAGATCATCAAGATCGCCGCAAACGGGCCTAGATTCCTACAGAAATCCAGCGACTCGGCCACGTCGTCGAGCGTCTCGCCCGGTGTGCCCAAGATGTAGGTATGGCAGTCGCGCAGGCCGGCCGCAGCACAGACCTGGTGCATCTGCTCGATGTCTTTGCGCAGAAAGCCCTTTTTCATGCGCGTCAGCACCGCGTCTACGCCCGAGTCCGCGCCAATCTCAATGCCAGCGCAGCCCGCGGCCACCATCAAATCGGCCAATTCCCTATCAAAAGCCAGGGGGTTGGCATAGGCGGTCCACGGCACCTGCCAGTTGCGGGCGATCAGCTCGCGGCACACCGCCTTGGCATGGCGCGGCGGCAGATTGAACACCGAGTCGACGATAAAGAAGTGTTTGATCTCTGGCCGCTTTTCGAGCGATAGGCACATCTCGTCGACCACCAGCTTGGGGCTGCGCTGGCGCACTGTGCGGCCCTCGATGACCGGATAGGTGCAATAGTCGCAATGCAGGGCGCAACCCCGCTTGGTCTGTACGGAATCAATGTGATACGTGCCGTAGTGCCGCGGATCGACAGCGCTGCGGTCGGGCACGGCCAGCTGGTCCAGGTCTTGCCAGCCCAGCACCGGCGCATTGACCACAACTTTGCTTTGCAGCGCGCCCGCTTGCCGGGTGTACAGGCTGCCGATTTCGCTTGTCGCGCCACCCGCCTCAAGCGCGTCGAGTAGCAGCACGAACGCCGCCTCGCCCTCGCCCGCGATACCAAAGTCCGCGCCCAGATGCAGCAAAAGCTTCTCGGGCATCACCGAAAATCCACCGCCGCCCAGCACCACCTTGGCCTGGCTGTGCTGGCGAATCGTGGCGACCAACTGCGTGTAATAGCGTATATTCGTAGAGGTATCGCTGTAGTCGTTGTTCTGGATGTTGCGCATCCCCAGCGCCACCACGTCGGGCTGAAACGCCGCCAGCCGCTGCGCCAGCGTCGCCTGGGGATCAGGCTCGAAGCACAGGTCCCACAACACCTTTTCGTGCCGCGCCGGCGTCGCCGCCATCACATATAGCAGCCCCAGCGGAATCACCGCGTCGGGCAGCAGCTCGCGGTTGCCAGAAACAAAGGCAATGCGCATCGGTCGCTCCATGGGCTAGGGCAGCGGCTGGGCCGCCAGGGTCTCAATCTCGAGCTCGTAGCCAAACCACTTGTTTGTCAGCACGATTTTGCCCGGCAGCCCATCGGCGCGGTAGCCGCTGTAGCGAATCGTCAGCGCCGCCGCCTCGCCCGGCTTGTCGCCACTTTGCCGCGCAAAGCTGCGCTCGACCAGCTTGCCGCCTTGCACCCGCTGCGTCAGCACTTCGCCATCAAGTGTGATGATTTCTTTGGCTTCTTCGGGTGGGTTGCCGGCCTCGGACAGCGCCCCCAGCGTCGGCACCCCCAGCGCTAGCCAGGTGCGCTGGAAATCGATGAGCACATAGCGCGGTGGAAACGGCAGGTCGCGATCGACGAACTTCTTGAATTCAATAGCATCACCCGTTTGGGTCAGCACGAAGGCCTTGGTGTTAAACGGCGTCAGCCCCACCATCGTCAGCGTGTCGCCCTGCTTTTGCACCGCCACTTGCAGCGAATTGCTTTGCTGGCCCACCCGCGCTGTAAGCCGCTGCTGCCACAAGAAATTCTTGCCCAGCGCCGCCGGCGTGCGCAGCGCCCACGGGTACATCGCCTCGGTCATGGGCGGCGGTCGCACCGGCTGCCCAGAGCACGCCAGCAGCGTCAGCAGGGATAGTAACAGTAGAACATGCTTCATGATTTGTCGGCTCCGCTCGGCAGCAGCAACAGGGTCGGCGCCAGCACCATGCTCAGCAAGATGCCGATACCGGTGGTCCAGCCCAGCGCCTGCATCGCCGGATTGCTCGATAACCCCAAAAGTCCAAAGGCTAAAAACGCCGATAGACCCGCCGCCACAATCGACAGCGCCGTCGCCGGTTCGCCCTCGCGGCGCGCCGCCGTCTCGGCCAGATACACCCCATAATCCACGCCGATCGACAGCACGATCACCAACCCCACAAGATGCAACAGATTGATCGCCTGACCCAGCAGACTCAGCAGCCCCAGCGTCGCCGC
>CAISBR010000185.1 GCA_903883645.1 uncultured Myxococcales bacterium
CAGCGTGCCGCCCATCTCAAGCCCTTCGCCCATCGCCTGCGAGTAATCCAGCAGCGCATTGTGCTCGCCCCAGGCCACCAGCGGCAGCGCCAGCGCCAGCCCAAGCACGGTCGCCAGCGTGGCAATCCAGAACGATTCCGCCGCAATTAGCGCCACAATCCCACTCGGCCGCGTGCCGATCGCCTGCAGCACGCCCAGCTCGTGGGTCCGCTCTAGCACGCTCATCAGCATGGTGTTCAAGATGCCCAAGCCCACCAGCGCCTCGACAAACAGGCCTACTAACCACTGAATCACACTGATCAAATCATCCATGCTTTTCAGCACGGGCAGCAGCTCGCCCCAGGTCGGCGCCTCGACTTGCGGCCCCAGCACCTGCCCAATCGCCGCCGCCACCGCCGGGGCCTGGTTCGCGTCGCTCAGCTGCACCACCACCTGATGTACTACGTTGGGTAGCGCGGCCAGTTTGCGCGCCGCCGCCAGGCTCATCACCACCTGCGACTTGCCGATAGCCGGCGAAATCGTATGGAAAATCCCCCGCACGCGAAACACATCCGCGCCCACCTCGCCGTCTTGTTGCTGCACGGTCAGGCGCAGCTTGCTTCCTACCTTGAGCTGCAGGCGCTCGGCCAACCCTTCGCCAATCAGCACCCCGCGGTCGTCGCCCTGCTGCAGCAGCTGACCGGTGCGAACATCGCGCAAATAGGCCGCAATCTTGCGTTCCGCCAGCGGGTCGACGCCGTGCACCACCACCCCCTGCGCACCATGCGCCGCGCTCGCCAGCGCCCGCAGCACTACCCGCGCACTCACCTCGGCATCGGCCGGCACGGGTAGCTTCTGTAGTAGTTCATTAGGGTTAGCGATCCATGTGCCGAGGATTCGCCGCGCGTGCCATCCCGTGGCCGCCACCTCGACATGCCCCAGCGCCGCATCGTCGAGCTGCGACTTCGCCTCGGCCATCACGCCGCCCATCAGCCCGCCGTACAGCACCACCAAGAACAGACCCAGCCCAGACGATGCCAAATTAATCAGCGTTCGCCTAGGGTTTCGCCACAAATTGCGCCAGCCCATTCGCAGCAGCATCAGTAGCTCCGCGTTGCTTCGGCAGGTTTCATGCGCGCCGCGCGCCAAGCCGGTAGCACGCTGCCCACCAGCATCGTCACCAGCGCAATCTGCGCCGCTTGCGCTAGGCCGTGCCACTGCATCACCAGGTGCACCGTCGTCGGAAAGCGAATCCCCAAGATATCTTGCTTGGCAAACGCCGCCAGACTGATGTCGCCCACCGCCAGCACCGTCGCCAGCGCCACCCCGGTGCCCAGGGCCAGCCCTAGCACGCCTTGCAGCAGCGCCTCAGTCAGAATTAGCCCAAGAATCTGCCGCGGTCGCGTGCCTAGCGACGCCAGTACCCCCAGCTCGCGGGTCCGCTCCAGCGTCGCCATCGTCATCGCATTCAGTACGCCCAGCGCCACCAACAAGAACAGCACGTAGCTCAACACAGCCTGACTCTTGCGCTTTTCGTTCATCGTCGACTTCAATTCGGGCACAAGCTGGTCCCAAGTAAGCACCTCAAGACTTTTGTCCGCCAGCTGCCCGTGCAGCACGGTCTGTGGCACCTGCATGTCTTCGTGGCCACCCGGCACGCGCAGCACGAGTTGGTGCACCCCATTGCCTAGGCCAAAAAAGGCTTGCGCATCGACCAGATGCAAGAACACGCCGCTGCCGTTCAGCTCACCACCGCCCGCATCGGCCAGGCCAACTACGGTAAAGCGGTCGTTCGCCACCGAACCGTCGAACGCTTGCCCCACCAGCACCACCTCGCCGCCCAAGCCAATCCCTAGTTGTTCGGCAAGGTCTACGCCCAGCAGCGCCTCGCGCCGGCCCGCGCCACTCAGGTGCTTACCCTTGGTAATCTCTACAAAATGCAGCTCGCCCTGTTCGCGCGCCGGATCGATTCCCAGCACCGCCGCCCCCGTCGACTGCTCGCCCGCGCCGACTAGCCCGTAACCCAGCACCCGTGGAGCGATTTTTGTCCCCGGCAGCGCCCGCAGCACCTGCGCCTCGACCTGCGCCGGCTCCGCAATGAGCCGCTCAAGCTCGGGGCTTTTCTGCCACCCCGCCGCGTGAATCTGCAGATGCCCCAACGCGCCACTTGTGATGTTTTCGATCACTTGTCTAAACGTACTCTCGCGATACGTCTCAAGAAAAACGATTGCGACTACCCCCAGCGCCAGCGCCGCCACCGTGATTCGCGTGCGCCGCGCGTTGCGCCACAGGTTGCGCCAGGCCAGCGCCAGCCACATCGCCTACCTACCTTGCCGCAGTCGCTGCAGGCTAAAGGTGTCGTCGGGGATCGCCACATCAAACTGCAATTCAAGGTATTGCAGCACCGTCTCGCGGCCCTTCTCTTCGGGAATCACCGTCGTCTTCGCCGGAAAATGCCGCCACCCCGCCGTACGAAAATCACTAAACTGCAGCGTACGCAACGGCTTACCATCCTCGTCGAAAAACCGCTCTTGCACCGGTAGGCATAGCGCACGGTCAATTTGCAGCTCCAGCTTGCCCCACACCACCGGCGCGTTCGGCCTGGCGGTCAGCACCACTTGCCATGCATCGCCGCCGCTCAGCTTCACAATTCCGCTAAGTTTCGCGTCAAAATCGTCGACTAGGCTCGATCCGCGCACCAAGTCGTCGTTGGTCAGGTCGCTGCCCATCCAGCCGTCGCCCAGCATCGCCGAGGGCAGCTTCATCACCCGCGCCGCCTGAGGTAGCCAATTCCACAGCTGTTTATCGCGCTTCAGCGTCATCATGCCGGTGTCGCGCGGCCCGCCCTCAAGCACCCGCACTAGCGCCAATTCGCGCCCCTTGGCCCAAGTCTGTAGCTTCAGCGTGCGCGACCAACTCGGCGTGCGAATGGTCATCGTCATCACGGCCGTACTCGACGCGCCTTCTAGAAGTCGTTGAGTTCGCTTGATAAGTCCCGCAACATCGGGCTGTTCGGCTTGGCTCGGGCAGGGTGGCAAATCCGCCGGTTCGGTCGCCAGGCCCAACGTCGGTACGTTGAGCACCAGTGCCACCAGCAAGAGCCGAAGAATCGCAACAAACTTGGGCATCTGGGCCCCCTGCACGCGCTGGGCGACGCGGCTCGGGCGACAGGCGCACGGCGGCACAGCCCCTGCAGACTAGGCCGCGGTCGGGCGAGCGTCAATCGGCCCCGTCACCGCCGCGTCACTCGGCCACTTCCAATGATTTCGCGCAGTAGAAAATGGCTGCGTCTCTGTGGCACCATGTGGCGACCCCTTGCCGGGCCCGTGCGAGGAACCCATGCCGACCCCGCAACCCAACGTATCACGTCGGACCTTTTGTGGCGGCGCTTTGCTCCTCGTGGCCACCCCGTGGCTCGGCTGCGCGCGCACGGCCGAAACCGCCGACGCCAATGCCGCAGGCGCCGATGCCGGTGCCGAAACGGCTCCTGGCCCCATGCAGGTGGGCCTGTGGGCTGTTCCCCCGGGCACAGCGCTAGGACCGCTCGACTTTGCGCGTCTTTCTGCGGTGTTCGATGCACTCATCCCTGGCGACGCGGCCTCGCCCGGTGCCGACATTGCCGGTGCCGCTTGGTACTTGGATCAGCTGCTCGGCGCGTTCCAGCACGATCCGCCGCGCATTTACGCGGGTGGGCCGTTCTCGGGCCGCCACGGCGGGCTCGACGGATTTTCGCAGTTTCAAGCCCTTACCCGCGTCGAGAATCTGCGTTGGCGCACCTTTCTCGAAGGGTCGCAAGGCATTGCCGAGCGCGAGTGGAATGGACCGGTGGTCGGGCTACGGCAGAGGGTGCTCGACGGACTCGCAACTCTCGACAAGCAAGCGCTCGCCGAGCAAAACCTGGGGCTGCACCAGGTCGAGCGCCAGGCCGTGGTGGGGGTTTTATCGAAGGCCGACAAAGACTTAGTGCAGCTGTTCTACGAATACGCGGTCGAGGGCACCTATGGCGACCCGGTCTACGGCGGCAATCGCAACCTTGTCGGGTGGAAAGTGATGGATTACGAAGGCGATCGCCAGCCGATTGGCTATACCGCGCAGCAAATGGCGCACCCAGAAGAGGGGTAGCATGGCCACTACCTTTGATGCCATTGTGGTCGGCGCGGGCGCCGGTGGCGGTGTGGCGGCAGCGGTTTTAGCCAAAAACGGCTGGAAAGTCGCGCTGATCGAAAAGGGTCGCAACGCCTATCCCACCCTCGCGGAACCCGTGTTGCGCCATTCGCTTTTCAGCAACGATGAGATTAAACACCGGAGATTCTACGGCTTTCATGACCCCTTTGCCGAGCCGCGCGTCTACCGCGATAGCGAGACGGCTACACCGGTTACGCGCGACTTGCAGGGCCTGGGCGTCACCGTCGGCGGCGGCACCGTATTTTACGACGGCGACTCGCCACGTGTGCAACCTGCTGACTTTAAGCTACTTTCTACCTATGGTGCTGTTGCGGGTGCTACGCTGGTCGACTGGCCCATCGATTACGCCGAGCTGGCGCCACACTACGACGAGGTCGAAAAGCAAATTGGTATTCAGGGTTTAGCAGGGTCGGACCCCTTTGCTGCGCCGCGCGGGCCGTACCCCATGCCGCCGGGCCGACCACCCAAAGTCAGCACGTTGCTTGCCAAGGGGGCAAAAGCGCTTGGGCTACATCCACATCCGATGCCAATGGCAAATAACTCAGTTGCATATGGTGGCCGACCAGCCTGTGTCGACTGTGGATTTTGCCACATGGGCTGCCCGATCGACGCCAAGGGCTCCACCGCTGTCACCGCCGTCCGCGCCGGACTGTTGACTGGAAACCTGCAACTTTTCACCGAAACTTGTGTGACGAAGGTGCTCAGCAACGCTGCGGGCGACCATGCCACCGGCGTCGAGGTCATCGGCCCTGACGGCGCCATCGGCCAGTTCTTCGCCAAACACATTGTGATCGGCGTCAATGCTATTGAAACACCGCGACTATTGTTCGCCTCGGCACCCGTCGGCAAGCCCGAAGGTCTCGCTAATAGTTCGGGCCTGCTGGGTCGTAACCTAATGTTTCACATGGTTTTTGGCGTCATCGGCGTCTTCGACATCGAGATTCGGCCCTACCGCAGCCGCGTCGTCACCCACGCGCTCGCCGATTACACGGTGCCCGACGGCAGCAAAGACTGGCTTCGCGGCGGCTACGTCGAGCTGGGTGGCCAGGTGCAGCCCATCGAGTACGGTGCGCAACTGCCCTGGCCGATTCATAAATCACTGATGGTGAACGGCCGCTACCGGCGCAAGATTGCCGCGGTGGCGATGATGGGCGAAGACATGCCGCAACTGGCCAACCGCGTCGAGCTCGACCCCAAAGTGCGCGATATTTATGGGCGTCCGGTGGCCCGGGTCACCTATACCCGTCACGCCCACGACCAGGCGGTGATCGACCGCTACATGCCGAAACTCAACGCAATTGCCACGGCGGCCGGCGCGGTCGAGGTCATGCAGATCGACTTCGTCAAGCAAGATGGCGCTCCCGATACCAAGCACCTGCTGGGCACCGCGCGCATGGGCGACGACGCGAAGCAATCGGTCACGGATCGCTGGGGAAGGGCTCATGATCTCGACAATTTATGGGTAGTCGATGGCAGCGTGTTTGCAACGTCGACGGCGTTCAACCCAACCCTGACCCAGCAAGCGCTCGCCCACCGCACCGCGCTGCGGATGGTTGAACTCGGCAGCGGTGTGCCATGATGCCGCACCTAACGCCCTATAAGCACTGGATTATCTTGTTGGTGGCTGTGGGTCTGCTGCTGGCCTGGGCGCTGCGGGCGCAAGACCCGCCTGTGCCAAGCAAGAACACCTTGATCAAGCAGGGTATTGGCGCCGACTTGGGTGAGCTTGCCGCTTGCGGTCAGTGCCACCTGGGCATTGCCAAAGACTGGGGGCAGCCGACCAGCCACGCGCTGCTCTACGCTTGCAGCCAGTGCCACGCCGCCCAAAGTACCCGTGGCGAAAAAGGCCATCAGACGTCAAGCACTTGTGCGGCCTGCCACAGCGAAACGAGCCACCCCGCCACTGCCGCATGTACCACGTGCCACCGCGTCCACGGCAGCGGCAACTTGCAACTGCTCGCCGAGTATGTCGACGCCCCGAGTGGGGTAACTACTGTAAGTTTGCACAGTTACCAGGGGGTCGCGCCAGACGGCCTCGCCCACGCCGGCCAGGGCTACGGCCCCGGTATCTGCGAAACCTGCCACACCTCTACCAAAGTCTTTCGCCGCGACGGTGTCGGCACCAGCCACCCCACCGCTTGGTGCGGTAGCTGCCACGACCACGCCGCGGGCTTCAAGGCAATCGCCGAGTAAAGTTCAAGTTTTGTTTGAGTCCCAATCTGTTGCATTGGTTTGCGCCCGCGCAACGCAAGTCGCACAATGCGGTGGGCCCAGCGCTCTTGCCGGGCCACCTGCTCCCGAGACAACGTGAAAAACTATCTATCTAGTTGCATTCTTGCCCTTGCTCTACCCCTCGCAGCGTGCTCAAGCGGCACCACGGGCGGCGGCGGCAGCTTTGTCGACGATAGCGGCGACTCAGGGGTGGGCGGCTTGTTCTTCGACGGCAGCAGTGTGGCCGACTCCGGCAAGCTCAGCGATAGCAAAGCCGATGGAATCGCGATAGGAAAGGTCGATGCCTTGTCGGATGGCCTAGGCGACACGCTCAAGGTCGACACGGCTCTCGACATCGCGCCCGATACGAGCAAAGACGGCAACTCCGAGGTAAGTGCTGCCGACGGCACCAGTTGCAGCAGCGACAGTCAGTGCCCCGGCGCCGACCCGTGCAAGGTAGGCCTTTGCGAAAAGGGCAGTTGCGTACTCACCCCTCTTTATGGCTGTTGCGAGACCGGCCCCTGCTGTGACGCGCTGACGCACTTGGCCAAGGCCGAGGGCAGCGCCTGCGACGGCCCGTCGCTCGCCATTGAATACGGCTGCCAGGGCCAAGATATGCTGATGCGGAGCCAAGTTGCGGGCTGCGATGGCGTCGCCTTTGACAGTTGCTCCAGCGGTTCGGCGGTGTGGGGCGCGTGGCAAAAGACCGGTGCGTGCCCCGCCGACGGTGTGTGTGTGCTGCTGTCGGCCAAGCAAAAACCGCAGTGTTCTTCTGGTGGTCCACCGCAATGCACCAGCGACGCCGGCTGCGATGACGGCGACCCGTGCACCAAGAACCCGTGTGTCGGCTTCGTCTGTCAGAAGCCAGTGGTCGTGGTGGGCGCCGTCTGCGCGAGTACCGCGAGCGGAACTCAGTACAAATGCTCAGGCAACGGGCCCGGTTCCGACGTGCAAGTGCGCAAGGGCTACCCAACGTGCACCGCCGCCGGGGCCTGCACTGCCGACTCGCCAAGTTGGGGCAACTGGTCAACAGATAAAATGTGTAATTACAATGAAGTGTGTTCTGTACCTGACCCGGCCAAACCCGGCACTTGCGCGCCCGCACCCGACTGCACCCCCGGCACTGCCTGCTGCACCGCGCAGGGCAGCTATGCCGCGCAGGCTACCGCGTGCGGAACATCGGTTGTCGACACGCAATTTGAGTGCACGGCCAGCCTCGGCGGCACCATCCGCAAACGCGAGGCCTTCGCGGGCTGTGCGGGCGGTTCATCGTGGTGCAGTTCGTCGTACCCGGCGTGGGGCGACTGGAGCAATGTCAAGATTTGCCCGGCCTTACAAGCCTGCACCCCCAGCTGGAGCGACTCCTATTCGCCCACGTGCGAGTCGCAATGCAACGCCGGCAGCACCTGTTGCACCGCCCAGGGCACCTTCGCAGCCCAAGCCACCGCCTGTGGTTTCGGCACCATAGACAGCGAACAGAAGTGCTCAGGCGCCGAGAAGGGCGGCAAAATCCTAGAGCGCAAAGCAAGTTGCGGCTGCTTGGGCACGTCGACCAGTTGCTCGTGCGCCACCGCCAACTATGCCTGGAGCGATTGGGCTGCAACCAAGACCTGCCTAGTCAGCGAAGTCTGTGAGATCGCGTACGGATACGCATCGTGCGTGCCCTACGCCAAGTGTTCTCCCAGCTCGACTTGCTGCGATGCAGACGGGCAATATGCTTCAAAAACAGCACCTTGTGGCAATACTGTCGCTGACACCCAGTACCAGTGCGCCTCGACCGCGTTGGGTGCCGACATGCAAAAACGCGACGCGCACTACGCGTGTACAGGTACCTCGACCTCGTGCTCGTATGCCAATGCGGACTACATTTGGGGCGCGTGGACCACCTTTAAAACATGCCCAAGTAATCAATACTGCAAGCTTTATGCCGACTACATGCAGCCAAGTTGCACGGCCACGCCCTAGGTCGGTCGCAAATCTTTGCAATTGGGGTCGGCCTGTTGCACACAAGTTCACATCTGGCCGCAGGCAGTTGGCGTTGAACCCATGAACTATACATAGTATTCGTGGCACAGGTGGGCAGCCCCTGCCGTTGTATGCCGGCGCACGAAAACGTACGCTCTAGGTGGGGCGCACTGGGGTGCGAAGGGGCGACAACATGGGCCAGCAACAAACAGCAAGTGTTGTAATCTCAAAGATCTATCTTGCTATTGCCTCGACTTGCCTTGCGCTCGCGTGCAGTGACGCTGCCGCGCCGGCCCAGCATGTTGCGTTGGATGTGCCCGAGACCGTGAGTGATACGGCGGTGGCCGAGGTGTTCGACGCGACGGTCCAAGACGCGCCCCAGACCTGCTATTCGTGCCACGGCGACCCTAGCCAGGGCAATCCGGCGCCGCCTCTGGGCACCAAGGGCGAAGAGCTGCCGACAGATCGGGCCGTTGGCGCGCATCAGAACCACCTCGAAAAAAGTGATTGGCACCGCAGCGTTGCCTGCGAGGAGTGCCACACCGTTCCGACTGCGCTAGACCACAGTAACGGCAAAATCGACTTTGTATTCAGTGGGGTAGCGATGGCTGCCAGCGCAACCCCCAGCTACGCGGCCGACAAGCTGCAGTGCTCGGGCGCGTACTGCCACGGGGTGACGCTGCTACCCGCCAAAGCCGGCGGCAGTAACGAGCGCGAGCCAATTTGGAATATGATTGACGGTACTTACAACGCATGCGGCACCGCTTGCCATACCACCCCTCCGGGCGGCAAGCATCCGAAAAATACCAACTGTGCCCAGTGCCACGGCGCGGTGATTGCGGCCTTCGATCCGGCGACACAAAAGGCGACGTGGAAGGATGCAACCCGGCATATCGACGGCAAAATCGACGCGCCCGAGCTGACGTGCACGGCGTGCCATGGCGACACGCTTGCGCTGAACCCGGCGCCGCCGTTGGGTACGCAGGGCGAGACCAAGACCACGCAAGCGGCTGTAGGTGCTCACCAAAATCACTTGCAGTCGGCCGATTGGCATCGTCAGGTTGTCTGCGAGGACTGCCATCAGAAGCTGACGG
>CAISBR010000186.1 GCA_903883645.1 uncultured Myxococcales bacterium
GAGTCGCCGGTCACGGGCAAAAAGCGCGGTTATCTCGACGAATTTACCCTAGACATGACCGCCTGCATCTTCTGCGAGCTGTGCGTGCAGGTCTGCCCGTTCGATGCGATCGTGATGCTGCAGGTGCCGCACGAGCCCGGCTATGTGCGCGAAGACCTGGTGCTAACCATGGATAAGCTCAACGCAAATGCCGACAAGCAGCTGACCTGGGCCAACGGAACGAAGCTGATGGAGATGCAAGAGCCGCCCAAGGCTGCACCAGCTCCTGCCCCTGTCGCGCCCGCCGCAACTGCACCTGTTGCCGCCGCTGCCGAGCCGGCCCAAATGGAGACGCCATGAACATGGCCATGTTCCTTCAAGATCCAGGGCTTTGGCTCATCGGTCTGGTGACCGTGGCGTTTGCCATGCTGGCGGTCACGGTCAAAGACCTGGTGCACGCCGTGCTCTGGCTCGGCATGGCGCTGCTCGGCACTGCCGCGCTTTTCGCCAAGTTCGACGCGTCGTTTCTGGCCGCCATCCAAGTGCTGCTCTACGTGGGCGGCGTGGTGGTCTTGCTGATCTTTGGCGTGATGCTGACCCGCAACCACGAGCACTTGGCGGCTTTTCGCCAGACGCGGCGGCCGGTGCGGGCAGCGGTGGTGGCGGTGGCGCTTTTCGTGGCCCTAGTGCACGCGATTCTAAACACGCCCGGCCTAAACGATGCGCCCGCGGGCAAATCGGTGTCGCTGCAAGACCTGGGCCTGGCGCTGCTGGGGCCCTATGCCTTTGCATTCGAAGTGTTGTCGCTGCTGCTGCTGGCGGCCATGGTCGGCGCGGTGGTGCTGGCGCGCAAGCGCGATCCCGGTCAGCCTTCGGCCAAGAAGCTGATTCGTCACCGCAACCTGGGGCGGCAGGTCGTCGAAGGCCTGGCCGCAACCGACGAGGTGGGTCAATGACCGCCATCTTGCTCATCGCCTCGGCGCTTTTCTGCGCTGGCGTCTTCGGCCTGCTCACGCAAAAGCATGCCATCGGCGTGATGATCGCCATCGAAGTCATGATTAACGCAGCCAACCTGATTTTCGTCGGGCTGGGCCAGCACAAGGGCGCGGCCGTCGGCCAAAGCTTTGCGCTGTTCACCATTGCCATCGCGGTGGCTGAAGTGGTGGTCGGGCTCGCAATCGTCCTTCTTCTCTATCGGTCGCGGGGCGACGTGCAGGTCGACGAGGCCCGGGAGATGCGTCAATGAGTCCGCTGCTTATGGCCGCTTTGGCCACCTTGGCGATTCCTGCCGGCATGACCCTGCTCTTCGGTGTCGTGCCCATGCTGCGCCGTACCGGCAAGCCCGCCGCCATTCTGTCGATTCTGGCCGCCACCACGGTGCTGGGTATCGCGGGCTGGCTTTTCGCGACTTGGCTAGGCAACCCCACAGAATCGCTTCAGATTGCTACCTATTGGCTCACCATGGGCGGCCAGCCTTTGGGCCAAGTCGGCGTGCATCTCGACGGCATCTCGGTGTCGATGCTGCTGGTGGTCGCCACGGTGGCGTGGTGCGTGCAGCTGTTCTCGCTGGGCTACCTCAGCGACGAGCCGCCAAACGGCCTGGGCCGCTACTTTACCTACCAGTCGCTGTTCTTGTTCAGCATGAATTTGCTGGTACTTGCTCCAGACCTCATGCAGCTTTTCATCGGCTGGGAGCTCGTCGGCGCCACCTCGTACCTGCTCATCGGCTTTTGGTATCCCAAACCTGCGGCGGCCAAGGCGGCAATTAAAGCCTTTGTGGTCACCAAGTTTGCCGACTCGGGCCTGATCCTCGGCCTCATGGTCCTGGCCGTAGCCAGCGGCGGTTTCGCCTGGGACGCGCCGATCACTCCCGCCACCGCCGAGATCGTCGCCGGTCTGCTTTTCGTAGCCGTCATGGGCAAGTCCGCGCAGTTCCCGCTGCACATTTGGCTGCCCGACGCGATGCAAGGCCCCACGCCGGTCTCCGCCCTGCTGCACGCCGCTACCATGGTCGCCGCGGGCGTGTACCTGATCGTGCGCGCCGATCCGATCTTTTCGGCCGCCGTGCATGTGCGCGAATTTATGACGTATCTGGGTGCATTTACCGCTCTTTTCGCCGCGATCATCGCCACCGTGCAGACCGACATCAAGAAGGTGCTGGCCTACTCGACGTGCTCGCAACTGGGCTACATGATTTCGGGTTTGGGCGCCGGCTCGCTGCTGGGCGGCTACTTCCACCTTACCACCCACGCGTTCTTTAAGGCGCTGCTGTTCTTGGCGGCCGGCGCGGTCATCCATGCAGTACATAGCAACGAATTCACAGACATGGGCGGCCTATTCAAGAAGCTGAAGTTCGTCGCCATCGCCTTCATCTTCGGCTCGCTGTCGCTGGCTGGCGTGCCGGGCTTGGCGGGTTTCTATAGCAAAGACCTGATCTTAGAAGCCGTGCACGAGTCGGGCAATCACTTCGCCCTGTTCGCGCTGCTGCTGACCGCCGGCCTGACCGCCTTCTACATGACCCGCACGGTGGTCAAGACGTTCCTAGGCCAGATGAGCCACTCGGCCGAACACGCGCACGGCCCTGGCCCGTCGATGACGCTGCCGCTGCTGGTGCTGCTGGTGCCCACCATCGCGCTGGGCTGGGCCGCGGGTCCGTTTGCGACGCTCTTTGGCAAGCCCTACGAATTCCACATGGGCCTAGTGGGTTACACCGCCATCGCCCTGGGCCTGGGCGGCATCGCGCTCGGCTACTTGGTCTACGGCTTGGGTGCGCTGGCGTTCTTGCCGCGGCTGTTCAAGCCCGTCGCCACGCTGGCCAACAGCTCGGTGATGGACGAGCTCTGGCAGTCCGTCTACGAGATCGGCGGCCAGACCCCCTCGCGTGCCGCCGCTTGGACCGACCGTTACATTGTTGACGGCCTGATGAATTTCATCGGCTGGCTGACCATCGTGCTTGGCCAACAGCTTCGCAAGCTGCAAACGGGCGACGTGCAGGACTACCTGTACGCCGTCTTTGGCGCGGCCGCCCTTCTCGCACTGTTTGGAGGCTGGCGATGATCACGCTGCCTTGGCTGTCGATCACCGTCGCAGCCCCGTTCATTGCAACCCTGCTGCTGCTGCCCATTCCGCAGACGCAAAAGCTGGCGATGCGCCTCGTGGCCCTGCTGGGCGCCGCGGTGTCGCTGGTGGGCGCGCTGGCCGTCTACCACTACTACGATCTGCAGCAAGGTGGGTTGCAGCTAGCTGAAAACTATCCACTTGTTCCCAAGCTCGGCATTACGCTGCGCCTCGCGGTCGACGGGTGGGGCGTGTCGCTGCTGCTGCTGACCGGCATCATCATCACCACCGGCGTGATGGCGACTTGGACGCTCAAGGACCGCGAGAAAGAATTCTTCGCCCTTTTGCTCACCTTGGTGGCCGGCGTGCTGGGCGTGTTCGTCGCGCAAGACCTTTTCGTATTCTTCTTATTCTACGAAATCGCCGTGTTGCCTATGTACGTGCTGATCGCCGTCTGGGGTTCCAGCAACAAGGTCGCCGAAGCCGGTCCCTTCAAATTCGTCTGGAAAATGTTCGACATCGGCGGCAAAGAATACGCCGCGATGAAGCTCACGATCATGCTGCTAGTCGGCTCGGCCTTCATCCTAGTCGCCATCATGGCCATGTTCTTCGCGGCCGGCGGCGAGACGTTCGACATGAGCGTCCTCGGCAACATGAAGTACGACCTCGAGCTGCAAAAGTGGCTGTTTCCGCTGGTTTGGCTGGGCTTTGGCACCTTGGCCGGCGTGTTTCCGTTCCACACCTGGTCGCCCGATGGCCACGCTTCGGCGCCCACCGCCGTGTCGATGCTGCACGCCGGTGTCCTCATGAAATTAGGCGCTTTTGGCGTAATCCGCATCGGCATGATGATGCTGCCCGAGGGCGCGCAATTTTGGATTCCCGTGGTCGGCGTCGTCGCGGCCATCAACGTGGTCTACGGCGCGCTTTCGGCCATGGCGCAAAAAGACCTAAAGTACATCATCGCTTACAGCTCGGTTAGCCACATGGGCGTGGTCATGCTGGGCGCCGCCACCCTCACCCAGGGCGGCTGGAACGGCGCGATCTACCAAATGTTTGCCCACGGCATCATGACCGGCCTGTTCTTCGCCTTGGTCGGCCTCGTCTACGAGCGCGCCCACACCCGCTGGGTACCGTCGATGGGCGGCTTTGCGGGCCCCATGCCCATCGTCGCGCTGTTCTTCACCATCGGCGGCTTGTCGTCGCTGGGCCTACCCGGCACGGCCGGCTTCGTCGCAGAATTCATGGTGTTTCTAGGTGCATGGCAGAGCAAGTCCGCTTGGTGGGCACTCCCCGGCATCATCGGCGCCTTCATCACCGCCATCTACGTGCTGCGCGTCGTGCGCGACGTCTTCTGGGGCCCCGGCCCCTCTGCCGAATTCCACGACCTACCCGACGCCCGCCGCACCGAGCTCGGCGCGCTCATCGTCCTGGGCGCTTGCATCCTGATCTTCGGTATTTGGCCGCGGCTCATCCTCGACTACATCGACCCGTGCACCAAGACGTATCTGGCCAAGATCGATCCGTCGGCGCCGACTCTGCCGTTTGTACCGCAGCAAGCCGGCTTTGGTGGTGCGGGGGCGGCGGCGATGCCGATGCACAACTCTATGGGACTGGGGCGGCCCTTTGGTCCTGGCCCAGGTCAGCCGCCCGGTATGCTGCCCAATCCTGGCATGATGCCGCGCGCCGCGATGCCCGGCCCCGATATGCCGTCCGGTATGCCCCGCGGAATGCAACCAGGTATGCCGCCTGCAATGGCACCTGGAATGGCGCCTGGAATGGCACCTGGAATGGCGCCTGGAATGGCACCTGCAATGGCACCTGGAATGGCACCTGGAATGGCGCCCGCGATGGCCCGCCCCGCGATGCTCGGCCCAGGGGCGATGCCGATGCCGCCGCCCGGTCTGCCGCCGTCGCCCTCGCCTGCCGGTGTCGCGCCGACTGGAGGTGTCCAATGAGCCTCGCCGATCTGCAACCCCTGATGTTGGGGCTGATTCTGGCCTGTGCGGCGCTGCTTGTGCTGCTGGTCGACCTCGTGATCAAGCCGTCGGGCAAGCCGATTTTGGGCTGGCTGACCGCAGCGATTCTGGCGGGTACACTCGTCGCGTCGTGGCTGCTTCCGCTCGAGGGCGAGGTGCAAGCCGGCGTTTGGCAAGGCAATCTGTGGTCGACCTTCCTCGCCCGCGTGATGATCAGCGCCGGTCTGCTCGCCGTGCTGGGTGGCCTCGACTACGTGGCGCGCGTTTGGCCCTATCGGCAAGGCGAGTTCTACACGCTGCTGCTGTTTTCGCTGACCGGCATGGTGCTGCTGCCGGGCTGCCGCGAGCTCGCCGCCTTTGTGGTCTGCTTTGAGCTGATGGGCATTCCGATTTACGTTCTGGCGGCTTACAGCAAGAACGACAACGGCAAGAAGCCGCCCGAGGCCGCGCTCAAGCTGCTCCTCATCGGTGCGGCGTCTACGGCCCTGACCTTCTTTGGCGCGGCGCTGCTGGTCGGTATGGCCGGGTCGAGTCGTTTTGCCGAGCTGGTGCCCTACGAGCCCGGTCCGCTGCACGCGGTGGCGGCGCTGCTGTTGCTGGCGGGGATGGCATTCAAGATCGGTGTGGCGCCGTTCCACATGTGGGTGCCCGATACCTACGAAGGCTCGCCCACACCCGTGGTGGCGTTTCTGTCGGTAGCTCCTAAGGTCGCTGGATTTGCAGCGCTTTCGTCGATCTTTCTTATCGCCATGCCCACCTTGGCCCACGCCTGGCGGCCGATGCTGTGGCTGTTGGTCGTGGTCACCATGGTCGTCGGCAACCTGGTGGCGATTCCGCAGACGAACCTCAAGCGTTTGATGGCCTTCTCAGGGGTCGCCCAGGTCGGTTACATCCTGCTCGGCTTCCTTGGTGGCGCAGAGTTCGGCGCGGCGATGATGCTGTTCTACTTGGCCACCTATGTGTTTGCCAATATTGGCATGTTCCTTATTGTTCATGCGGTGGCAGAGGCCGGCGAAGGCGAAGACATCGTCAGCCTCAACGGTCTGGCGCGCCGCTCGCCCTGGCTAGCTTTGGCGCTGCTCATGTTCTTGCTCAGTCTGGCGGGTATTCCGTTCGTGGCCGGCTTCTGGGCTAAGTTCTATGTGTTTACCGCGGCTTGGCGCGCGGGCCACGGCGAGATGGTGCTGCTGGGCGCCCTATTTGCCACCGTAGCCCTGTTCTACTACCTGGGTGTGGCCCGCGCAGCTTTCGTCAATAAAAGCGCGATCGAAGGCCCTGTGCCAGTCAAGCGCCCGCTCGCGCTGGCCATCGTGGTGTGCCTGCTGGGTACCGTGGGCCTTGGCGCGTGGCCCAACCCCCTGGTCGAGGCAGCTTTGGCCGCGGTGCAAGGCCTGTACTAGTCCGCGCTCGACAACACTCTGGCCACCGCTTACCCTGACAGAACCACGGCGCAATCGCCCGTTCTGCTAGGTGTCATGGCCGCAACGCTGCCCCCATTGCCTATAGCGATCCTGCTCGCGTGTCTGCTGCTTGCTGCGCCGGCTTGGGCCCAGGTGCCTGTTGCCCGCAGCGCCGAGCCTTTGGGCACCGTCGCGGTCGACAGCCAAGACGACGGACCGCTCGAGGTCTACAAAAAATCGCACGCGGTCGTGATCGGTATCGACCAGTACCAAAGCCTGCCGCAGCTGGGCGGGGCCGTGCGCGATGCGCAAAAGGTCGCAGACGCGTTGAAAGAGCAGGGCTTTTTGGTCACGCTGCTGTTGAATGGCCAGGCCACCCGCGCCGCGATTACCAAACTGGTGGGCGATCAACTGCCCGGGCAAGTGGGGCCGCAAGACCGCGTGCTCATTTACTTTGCGGGTCACGGCCTCTCGCGCGGCGAGGGTGAGTCGGCGATGGGCTACCTGATGCCGGTCGAAGCGCAACGCGACTCCCCGGCCTCTACGGCGATCTCGATGGCCGAATTGCAGCGTTGGTTCGCGCAGTACCCCGCCAAGCATGTGCTGTACGTGGCCGATGCGTGCTACTCGGGCCTGTCGATCGGCACGCGCGCCGTGGGGCTTTCGCCCGAGACCAAGCACTACCTGCGCGAAATTACTCAGCGGCCGGTGCGGGTTGCGCTGACTGCCGGCAGCAGTGGCCAAGAGGCGCACGAGCACATGGGCCACGGCCTGTTCACCTACTTCTTGTTGCAAGGGCTGGGCGGCGCGGCCGATGGCAACAGCGATGGGGTGGTAACTACTGATGAACTAGCAGCTTTTATCAAACCCAGCGTCGCCGGTGTCGCGGCTAGCCAGTACCACGCCCAGCAGCACCCGCAGTTCGCGCGGATGGGCGAGGGCGAGTTCGTGTTTGTCACGGCGCACACCAAGAAGCAGGGCGGGCAGGGCGCTCCGCCAGCGATCGAGGGGCCGCAAGCTCCTGTTCGGTCTTTGCAAATGCCGGTCGAGCCGCCCAAGTCGCTCCCCGCGGTCAAGCAGCCGCTGCGGGCGGCGGTGTTGTATTTCGACTACGACGGCCAGATCGCCGACCTGCAGCCGATGCGCAAGGGCTTGGCGCAGATGCTGATTACCGACTTGCAGGGCCAGCCGGGCGTCACGCTGGTCGAGCGCGAGCGGCTCGAAGAGGTGCTGGCCGAGCTCAAGCTGCAGCATTCTAAGGTGGTCGACCCGGCGACGGCCGCCAAGTTGGCGAAATTGTTGGGCGCGCAGTACCTAATCCTCGGCCGCATCAGCGATTTCATGGGTAAGCTGCGCATCGACGCGCGGGTGGTCCATGTCGAGACGGCGGCCCTGGTCAAGACGGCGAAAAGCGACGGTAAGCTCGAAGATTTCTTGGATATCGAGCAAAGCTTGGCGGCTGGATTGCGCGAGGGCTTGCAGTCGGTTCGCCCGGCCGATGCGCCACCTGCGCCCAAGTTTGTGCAAAAAGCGACCCGCAAGATCAGCCGCGACGTGCTGGTGGCGTATGCCCAGGCCCTCGACGCGCGCGATCGCGGTGCGGTGGGCGAAGCGCGGCAGCTGTTGCGCAAAGCCCTTGAACTCGACCCTCAATTTGCCCCGGCCGACGATGCCATGCGGCACCTGCCTGCGACCGTGGGTCATGCTAGTGGCGGTGCGGCATGGCGGATGCGCTCCTAACACCTCAAACTTCTTTGCAAGATTCCTCGCAAGTGGCGGTAGGTTACTTCGCCGCCCAAGCCGATGGCCGCCTGCTTTGCACGTTGTGTCCGCGGCATTGCACCCTTGCCGATGGGCAACGCGGCTTGTGCTGGGTGCGCGGCCGGGTGGGCGACAGCATGGTGCTCACTACCTGGGGCCGCAGCTCGGGATTTTGCGTCGATCCCATCGAAAAAAAGCCGCTCTACCACTTCTTGCCGGGCTCGCCGATCCTCAGCTTTGGCACCGCCGGCTGCAACTTGACCTGTCGCTTCTGCCAAAACTGGTCGATCAGCAAGTCGCGCCACGACGACACCTTGCAAGTCCGTGCCACGCCTGAAGCAATTGCCGCCTTGGCCGTGGCCCACAGCTGCCCTGCGCTGGCCATGACCTACAACGACCCCGTGATTTACCTAGAATACGCCGACGCAGTAGCCCAGGCGTGTCGCGCCCGTGGCATAAAAACGGTTGCAGTAACAGCGGGATATATCGGCGATGCCGCCCGCGACCGCTTCTGCCGGTTGTACGACGCGGCCAACGTCGACCTCAAGTCGTTTCGCGACGGCTTTTATCAGCGCTTATGCGGCGGGCACGTGCAGCCGGTGCTCGACACGCTGGTCTACATGGTCCACGAGGCCAAGGTGTGGACCGAGGTGACCACCCTGATCATCCCCGGCGAAAACGACAGCGATGGCGAAATGGCCGAGCTGGCGGATTGGATGGTCAGCAAGCTGGGCCGGCATGTGCCCTTGCATCTCTCTGCTTTTCATCCCGATTTCAAGATGCTCGACCACTGTGCCACCCCGTCCGCGCTGCTGCGTCGCCTGCGGGCTGTGGCCCACGCGCAAGGGCTGCAGCATGTGTACTTGGGCAACGTGCGCGATCCGCAAGGGAGTATAACCTATTGTCATCATTGCCAAGCAGTGCTGATCGCTCGCGATGGCTACCAGATTACCGCCTACGACCTGCGCGACGGCCACTGCCCCAAGTGCGGCACCGTGTGCCCTGGAGTGTGGACTGCGAGCGCCGGAAGCTGGGGTGCACAACGGCAACCGGTGCAACCGCGGTCGTAGCTGCGGCTAGGGCTGTTTCTCGGCCAAGGCCTTCAAGTCGGCAAGACCCCTCTCAAAGTCGTCGCCGACCATCTTATCCATGTCCATCAGTAGGCCCATCGCCTTGTGGCCCAAGCTGTCCGCGCGGCCTTGCATCACCCAGTCGACGGCGGTCTGCTCGCCCTGTACGCTCAAGTTGAACTGCACCTCGCTGATCGTTTGCCACGGCTCCACGAATTCGAGCTTGATGCGCACCAGCTTGTCTGGCACCACTTCTAGAATCGCTATGCGGCCTTTGCCCACCTGATCGTTGCCCGCCCACTCGTAGATCGCGCCCACCCCCGTCGTCGCGCCCGACCAGGTCTTTTTCATCGCCGGGTCCAACCTTTCCCACGGCGACCACTGGCTCCACACGTGCAGGTCGGCCAGCATCGCGAACACCTTGGCGGCGGGCGCTTGAATCGCCACAGTACGCTTGACGGTGTAGTGATCGGGCCGAGTGGCCACCACCACCAGCAGCGCGACGAGCAGCACCGCAAGCGTGATCAGAATCTTCTTGGCCATGGCGAACTCCTGGGTGGGCGACTGAGGCGACCGTAAACGACTTGGCCGACCGGTGCAATCGAATTGCCTCCATAGCGACCCCTGCAGCCATCGGGTAGGATGCCGGGGCGATCGCCGGCGCCGCGGTCGACCGCTCAGGGCCTGTGAACCAAAAAGCCTCCATCGCAAAGCACCTTACTGGTCGTTGGCTGTCGTTGGCCATGGCGACGGTGTGCCTGTGGACCGTCGCGGCGCAAGCAGCCGTGGCCGCACCCGTTTCCGCTGCGCCCGCGCCAGCCGACTCGTGGCTCCAGCTCGCCCAACGTGCAGCGGATTGTCTTGGTCGCGAAGACCCCGTCTGCGCTCGGGCACTGCTCACCGAGATCGATGCAAGCGCGCCAGAAGGCTCAGCCTCGCGCGAATTTTGGCATGGAATAACCGACTTTCTTGCCGGTGACCACGCCAAGGCCCAGGCGACGCTGCGCAAGATCGCCTCGCAAGCCGGTGTACCTGCCGGGCTACGCGAACAAGCCGACAATTATGCCGACATCGCCGAAGCAACGCTCGATATTCTAAGCGGTTGTAAGCCGCGACCGCTCGCTGGCGGCAAGGTGATCGCTTGGGTGCGCCCTGGGGCCGACGAGGTCCTACTGGGCTATCTCGAGACGGTGCTGTCGCGCGCGCTCCCCAAGCTCGAAACGGCCTTTGGTGTCGCCGGGATGCCGATCAACCTGCACGTCTATCCGCGCGCCGACGACCTCGCCCGGGTGTCGGGGTTAACGGTTCAGCAGATTCGCACCTCGGGTACCATCGCGCTTTGTAAGCACAATCGCGTGATGATCACCAGTCCCCAAGACTTGGTCTACGGTTACCCGTGGGCCGATACGGTGGTTCACGAGCTGGTGCACTGGTTTGTGATCAAGCGCGGCGGGGCGCGGGTGCCGCTGTGGCTGCACGAGGGCCTGGCGCGCGGGCTGCAGGTGGTGTGGCGCGGCGGCGACATGCTCGACCTCGATCGCGACGAGCGGGCCACGCTGGCCACGGCGCGCAAGACCGGGCGCTTCATTCCATTAGCTAAAATGCGACCTTCCTTGGCCGTCTTGCCGAGTCAAGAAGACACGCAGTTGGCCTTTGCCGAGGTGCACCACGCGGTGGCTTGGCTGGTGCAGCGGCAGGCCGTGCGCCAGGGCCAGGCTGCCGACTTGTTGCGCGGCGTGGGGCAGCTGGTGGCTCTGTTTGGCCAGGGGCTCGAAGAACCAGCTGTACTGCAACAAGTTTCGGGGATGGCTCTGCCGGCATTCGCCGCGGCGTGGAAGCGCGACCTGCTGCACATCGACCTGCGCGAGGTTGGCGACACGCCCAGTCGCAAAGTACCACTTGCATTTCGGAGTGTTAGCGCCGACTCGGCGCAAGTGGGCACCGTCGAAGCGCGGCGCTTTGCTCAGCTTGGCGACCGCTTGGCGCTTTTGAGTCGCCCGCAGGCCGCGGCTATCGAGTACCGCAAAGCCCTGGCCGCCGGGCCGCAGCAGGGGCCGTTTGTGGTCGCGCGCCTCGTGCGGGTGCTGCTCGACCTACAGCGTCTGGCCGACGCGCTCGACTACTTGCAGCCAGCCTTGGCCGAGTTTCCCGAACATGCGCCCCTGTGTGTGCTGGCGGGCCGCGCGGCGGTGCTGCAGTCGCGGTGGCGCGATGCGCTCGACTTCTTAGAGCGCGCGGCGTGGCTCAATCCCTACGACCCGGCCATTCACACGCTGATGGCGCAGGCCTGGGCGGCGCTTGGGCAAGAGGGCGAGGCGGCTGCCGCGCGTGCCCGACTGGCCTTAGTCGAGGGGGCAGGGTTGTGACCGACTCGCCGGCCTTCACCTGCACTTCGGACAAATTCGCCAAAACTTTCGCGGGGAGCGGCTCGGCAGGTTGACCGGGCGGGGCTTCGTCGCGCAACATACATCTTTGCCCGCAGCAACTCCGGCTTGGTTCAAGCTGGCTGTGCGGGCATTACCCATCGGATCGCGGTTGTAAGGCAGAGGAAGCATGGACAAGGTCATCGGTATCGACCTCGGCACCACCAACTCGTGCGTGGCGATCTACGAAGGCGGCACGGCGCAAGTCATCCCCAACACCGAGGGGTCGCGCACTACGCCTTCGATGGTGGCCTTTACGCCCGATGGCCAGCGCTTGGTCGGCAGCATTGCCAAGCGGCAGGCGGTGGCCAATCCGCAAAGCACCGTATTCGCGGCCAAGCGGATGATCGGCCGCAAGCTGAAGTCGCCCGAAGTGCAGCGTATGCAGCTGACCGCGCCGTACAAGATCGCGGCAGCCGACAATGGCGATGCGGGCGTGGTCGTGCACGGTCGCCGCTACTCGCCGCAAGAGATTGGCGCGTTCGTGCTGCGGCAACTTCGCGATGCTGCTCAAGAATACCTAGAGCAGAATGTTGCCGATGCGGTGATTACGGTCCCTGCCTATTTCGACGATGCGCAACGTCAGGCCACCCGCGACGCGGGCCGGCTGGCGGGCCTAAACGTCTTGCGCGTCATCAACGAGCCGACGGCGGCGGCGCTGGCCTACGGTATTGGCGCTGAAGCCAGCGGAACAATTGCAGTCTATGACTTGGGCGGCGGCACGTTCGATATTTCGATCATGGATTTTTCGCAGGGCGTGTTCCAGGTCAAGGCCACCCACGGCGACACGTTTTTGGGCGGCGAAGATGTCGATGCGCGCCTCGTCGACTTGCTCATGGACGATTTTGGTCGCGAGACGGGCCTAGACCTCCACAATGACCCCGTGGCCTTGCAACGCATGAGAGATGCGGCAGAACGGGCCAAGATGGAACTGTCGAGCATCGAAGAGACCGAGATCTCGCTACCGTTTCTTACGGCGGATACCAGCGGCCCCAAGCACTTGCGTCGCGTGCTGACTCGCAATGAACTCGAAGGGTTGGTTCAGGATCTGATCGAGTCGACTATCGAGCACTGCCGCGATGCGGTGTCGGCGGCGGGTATCGGTGTCGAGCAGATTACCGACGTGCTGCTGGTCGGCGGTATGACCAAGATGCCGGCGGTGCAGCGTGCGGTGGCGAATTTCTTCGGTCGCCAGCCCAATCGCTCGGTCAATCCCGACGAGGCCGTGGCGGTGGGTGCGGCCATTCAAGGCGCGATTTTGTCAGGCGATGTGGGCGAGGTGGTGCTCCTCGACGTCGTGCCGCTGTCGCTCGGTATCGAGACGTCGGGCGGTATGATGACCAAGCTCATCCAGCGCAACGCTACGGTGCCGTGCAGTCTGACCGAAGTCTTCACAACTTCTGACGATTACCAGCCGCTGGTCAATATCCACGTGCTGCAGGGCGAGCGTCCGTTGGCCGTGGATAACACCAGCTTGGCGCGCTTTGAATTGGTCGGAATTCCGCCAGCGCTGCGCGGAGTTCCCAAGATCGAGGTGGTGTTCAACATCGACGCCAACGGCATTCTCAGCGTGTCGGCGCGCGACCTGGGCACCAAGCGCGAGCAGCAGGTGCGCGTGCGCGCCACGTCGGGACTTACCGAGGCGAATATCGAGCGCATCTTAGCCGAAGCCGAGCAATTTCAGGATGCTGACCGCGTCAATGTTGAGCTGCAAGAGCTGCGTCGCCGCATT
Source organism: uncultured Myxococcales bacterium (assembly GCA_903883645.1). Lineage (GTDB taxonomy): Bacteria > Myxococcota_A > UBA9042 > UBA9042 > UBA9042 > SXRM01. The sequence goes on from CAISBR010000186.1 coordinate 13,399, forward strand.
CAGGGGCTGATCTACACTACCGAACGCTCGCTCGCCGAGTCGGCCAACTACCTGACTGAGACTGAACTTGGTCAGATTCGCATGGACCTTGAGGTCGCCCGCCGCGCCGCCGACGCCGCCGATGTGCAACTCATCCAAAATGCCCTGCGCGAGCTTGAAAAGTCGGCCTTCCGCATCACCGAAGTGATGTACCGCGACTTTACCTAACCGCCGCGCGCCCCGTTTGTGCTTGCTGCGCCGTAGGTTGTGCAGTGGCAAGGCTTTCTGCCTGTGACTCACGCTGCCCCTGACCATTATCGTGTGCTCGGCGTTTCGGTCCATGCCGATGCGGCAGCAATTCGCGAGGCCTATCGCAAGCTTTCGCGCGTTTATCATCCCGACCGCCACGGCGGCTCAGGGCGCGCTACAAGCTGTTTTCAGCTGATATCCAGTGCTTGGACCGAGCTGTCGGACCCGGCCAAGCGCCTGCACTACGACCGCATGTTGATCTTGCGCGACCCCCTGCGGATGGTTGACGACCCGCGCGCCGAAAAAGCATTGGATGTCCTTGACTTGGTGGTCAAGCGCCTGCGACGCGACAAGCCGGTCTTGCCCAGCGCCACCAGGCCCATCGACCTGCGCGTGTCGAAGAAAATCTCATTTATTCGTGCGATCTTAGGTGGTGTCGAGCGCATTGACGCCCACTACACCTGCGCCTGCCAAGCCTGTCGCGGCCAGGGCACGGCGCATCCCGAGCGCAACCCCGTATGCCATGTCTGCCAGGGCACCGGCGGCTTCAAGGCGGGCGTGCCCCGCGAGCGCATAACCTGCGGATTTTGCGGAGGTCGTGGCGCGGTGGTGCTGGCCGAGTGCGGCACCTGCCAGGGTCGCGGCGAGACCGCCGTCGAACGCAGTATCGAAGTGCACGTGCCGCCCGGCTGCCATTCCGGCTCTGTGTTGCGGGTGCGCGGCGCGGGCGAGCTGGCTCCGGCCACGGCCGCGGCCGGCGACTTGCTCGTCGAGGTCGAGGTCCTGCCCCATCCGCTGCTCAAGATCGAAGGCAGCGACCTGCTTTGCGTGGTGCCGTTGCCCTGGAGCCGGGCCGTGCTCGGCGGGCCCGTCGATGTGCCGACACTTGAAGGCA
>CAISBR010000187.1 GCA_903883645.1 uncultured Myxococcales bacterium
CGTGGCTACGCGGGTTCCCAGCGGCACACCCGCCAGCGGCCCCGTGTAATCCGGACCCAGCGCCTTGACGCGACCCAGCAGCATGCCGCCCGAGCCCGTCACCGGGTTCTGCATCTTGCCGCGAACCGCAATGATATCGAGAATCTGCTGCGACACCGACGCGCCACCCGCCTTCTCGGTAGCTTCGAGCTGCACAAACGACGCCGCGTCGATGTTTAGCGTCTCGACATCGAGCCAGACCTCGCTGGCAAACGGCGGCAGGTGGTTGTCGACACGCTCCGCAGCTTGCGGAAGCATTCCAATAGGTTCGATGACGCGGCAAAGACCGAGCGCGTCACCACCAGAGCGAAAGGTGGGCTTCATGATGGGGGCTACTTTGAGCGGCTGGCAGGCTTACTGCTTGACCGTACTGAATTCGTAGGCGTTGGCTTGGGGCGCAGGACGCACCTGCACTTCGCGCTCGAACGCCTTGTTGTTGGCCGTTTTGCCACAGCGGACCATGTGCGTGCCGACCAGGAGCCGCGTGCGGACCTGCTCGACGCCGACCATTAGGCCGTCGATGAAAATGTCGGCACCGGGCGGGCAAAACACGGTGACGGCTGCGTCGGGGTCATCGCGCTCGAGGCGCACCCGCACGTCTTTGGGCGGGTCGGCGCGGCTGCTATTGACCACCTTGGTAGTGGCCTTAAAGCCGGGCAGCGACACGGTAATATCGGTGGCACCAAAGGGCACCAGCACCTTCATCGGCGTCTCAAAGGGGAGCGGCTTGTTGTTGAGCGCCACCTGCGCACCAGGCGGGCTCGACTCAACCTGAATCACGGCGTGGGTACCCTTGAGCTGGGTGATCACATTCTCGCGGTATTGCAGCACGATCTCGCGCTGACGCGGGTCGAGGGGCGCCCGCAGCGTGTAGTCGAGGAACGGGAACGCCTCTTCGAACTGCTTGAGCGTGTACAGCATCGAGCCGACATTGAAGATCGCGTTCGACAACGGGAAAAGCTTGAGAGACGCGCGAAACTTGTCGAGCGCCTCTTCGTACTTGCCCGAGACGACGAGCTTCTTGCCCTCTTCGTTCAGGCGCTCGGCGGCGCGGTCGGCTGGCTCGTCGGCTTTGGCCGTATCGCCACCTTCGGCGTGCGCGGGCAAGCTGGGCACAATCACGGCGGCACTAGCGGTCAACATAGCGAAAACCGTGGCGATTCTTGCGAAAGTGCGGCGCATGGCAGACTCCAAGGGCGAACGGCTGACGGGCAGCCTGGGTCGTCGGGCTCAGGGTAGCCCGGCGCGGCGATCGGCGCAACCTGCGGCGAATCGCCCCCGTCACAAGCACATACGCCACGCGCACCCAGTCGATTCAGCGCGGAGTAGACGGCGCTAGGCCCTTGCCCGACAATCGCCGGCGGCCATGAACCGCGCAGCTACTCCGCACAATCCACTGTGGCTCGAACTAAAGGCGCAGCCGGGGCTGTGGGCGATTCCGCTCGCACTGCTGGTGGCGCTGGGGCTCGAGCTGCCGGTGGTGCAGCAGGGGCCGGTGCTGTGCCTATTTCGTCTGAGTTTTGGCCTGCCCTGCGGTGGCTGTGGGCTGACGCGGGCGACGGTGGCGCTGGTGCACGGGCAGTGGCGCGCGGCGGTGGGCTTTAACCTGCTGGCGCCGCTGTGGTGGAGCTGGGCGCTGGGCTGGTGGGGGCTGGCGCTGCTGCGACGCCTGCGCGGCCTGCCCCTGCCGCAGTCGCCCAAGTGGCTGGGCGCAACAATGCTGCTGCTGCTGACGGTATTTTGGGGCGTACGGCTGGTCGAGTTCTTTGCAACGCCGGGTTGGCACGAGCAGATGGCGCGCGATGCGGTGCCGCTGCGGCTGTGGGCGTGGCTTAGGTCGCTGCTGTAAAATGCGCTTGCAAGGCCGCAAATAGGGGCGACAAGGGCTCGCAAGCGGCTGGATCAAGGCGCAAATTAGCAGGTTCAGCGGCAAACCAGGTCTGTTGGCGCTTGGCGTACTGGCGGTGTGCTAGGGCGAGGCGATCGGCAAAACCGTCGCGCGACGCTTGGCCCAGCACCACGGCGGCGGCGTCGCGATAGCCCAGGGCTTGCATACCCGGCGCGGTCGGATCGATACCATTTTCGAGCAGTTGCGCCACCTCCGCCAGCAGCGGCTGGGCCATGGCGGCGGCGCGGCGATCGATGCGGGCGAGCAGCCAAGGCCGCTGCGGCTCGAGAACCGCCACAAGCCCACGAAACCCCGCGGGCTGTGCCTGATGTTCGCGATGCCACTGCGAAAAGGCCTTGCCCGTACCCAGCGCCACTTCGAGCGCCCGCAGCACCCGCTGGCGATTGGCAGGGGGCGTGGCGGCGGCATAGTCGGGGTCGAGCTTGGTCAATTCGGCGTGCAGGGCATCTGGGCCGCGCTCGGCAAACTGCCGCTCCAACTCGGCGCGCAGCTGCGGCTCAATGGGCGGGATCGGCGCCAGCCCGCGCAAAAGTGCCCGCAAATACAGACCTGTACCACCCACTAGCAACGGCAGATGACCCCGCGCGACAATCTCGGCGAGCAACGGGCGCGCCGTAGCGGCCCAGCGCCCGGCGGTCATGGCCTCGTGCGGCTCAAGCAAATCGAGCAGGTGCATCGGCAGCTGGGCGCGCTCAGCGGCACTGGGCTTAGCGGTGCCGGCATCGAGGCCGCGGTAGACCTGCAGCGCGTCAAAATTGACGATCTCGACTGGCAACCCAGCGGCGTGCAACTGCAGTGCCAGCGCCGACTTGCCCGAGGCAGTAGGACCGGCAATTGCAGCAATAGTCAGAGGTTGCATAGCGTTGCCCTAGGTACGGTGGAACCAGCGTCCCATCTCGTCGAACTTGGCGCGCATCCACACCGGCCGGCCGTGCGGGCAGTGCGCCGCCAGATCGACGCGGTCCATCTGCTGCAGGAGGCGCACGACATCGGCCTCAAACATGGGGTCGCCGGCACGAAAGGCGGCATGGCAGGCCAGCGTCGCCACGAACCGCTCAAGCCGCTCGCTGGTGCTTTGACCCTGGCCGCCTTGGCTCAGAGAGGCAGCAATATCACGCACTTCGCTGGCCACATCGGTCGGCTTGAGCAGCGTGGGATAGGCGCGCACCCGCACCAGGCGCTCGCCACCGGGCTCGATCTCGAAACCTAGCCTATCGAGCAGCTCGGTTTCCGCTTGCAGTGCGGCCACTTCGGTCGGCGGCAGCGGCACAGCGATGGGCGACAACAGCCGCTGCGACGGGTAGTTGCCAGCGCGAATCGTCTGGCTCAATTCCTCGTACAAGACGCGCTCGTGGGCGGCGTGCTGGTCGATCAGCAGCATGGCCTCGGCCGACTCGCACACCAAGAAACAGCGACCGACTTGGCCCACATAGCGCAGACTCGACCACGGCCCTGTGCCTGTCTTGGGCTCAACAGATTGTATTTCTTGCAGATTCAGCGCCACATTGCGCGCAGGACTCGGTTCAGCAACCCCACCCGACCACACCGGCCCGGCCCGCGGCACCCCCAGAACGCCCGCCGACCAGCTGGGCTCGCTGCGACCGTACGTCGGGCGATCCGCGGGAGGCAGGGTGGCATCCGCCTGCAATTGCTGCGAAATCCAGGGAGTCGCCGCCAGCATCGGCCGCAGCGCGCGCATCACCGCAGCGAACACCGACGTACTCGAGGCGAAACGCACTTCGGTCTTGGCGGGGTGCACATTGACATCGACCGTGCCCGGCGGACAGTCGATACGCAGCACGCCCATGGGGTAGCGGCCGCGCTCGAGCAGCGTACCGTAAGCCTGCGCCACGGCTTGCGCCAAAACGCGGTCATTCACCGGCCGGCCGCCCACCAGCAGCGTCAGCTGACCCGGGCCGCTATGGGTGAGTCCGGGGTCCGACAGCAGCCCGCGCACCACGTATTCCTGACTCTCTTCAACGGCGTGCAACCTATCGGCCACCTCGCGACCCAGCACGGCGGCGGCGCGGCGCGGCAAGTCGGCATCGGGCGGATAGTCGAGCAGCTTGCGGTCGCCCGAAAACAGCGTCACGTGCAGGTCGGGCCGCGCCAAAGCCAGCGCGTCGAGATACTTGACCACTTGGCCCAACTCGGTGGCGGCCGTGCGCAAAAACTTCAGGCGGGCCGGCACGTTCCAGAACAGATCGGCGATCTCGATGCTGGTGCCGACCGCGCAGCCGATGGGGCTCTCGTCGAGGTCGATGCCGCCCGCGCCCTTGAGGCGAGTGCCCACCGCGTCGCCACTGCGGCGGGTGGTCAAGGTGACGCGCGACACGGCTAGGATCGACGCCAGAGCCTCGCCGCGAAAGCCGTAGGTACCGATGTCGACAAGGTCTTCGGCGCTGGCGATCTTGCTGGTGGCGTGGCGGGCAAAGGCGAGGCGGGCGTCGGTGCCGGTCATGCCGCAGCCGTCGTCGCTTACGGCTACGAGCGCGCGGCCGCCATCGACAAGGCGCACAGTGATGCGCTTTGCTCCAGCATCTACAGCATTTTCAACTAGTTCTTTGACTACCGACGCCGGCCGTTCGACCACCTCGCCCGCGGCGATCTGGTTGGCGACAGCAGGGTCGAGGAGGTGGATGCGCGGCGTCTCGCTCATGCGGCGAGCATAGCAGGGGCTTCGCTCAGTTGACGAGAGCGGCGCTGCCCGCCCCCGGCTTTTGCATGAATGGCCCAAACCCATGCGGCAGGCCAGGGGTACGCAAAAGCGGCCCGGCGCTGATTTCTTGCCACTCGGGGTACAGCCAGGCGTAGGTCTGAGCGCTAGCCGTCACTTGCATGACATACGCCCGGGTGGCCGGGTACGGAATATTCTCGACAAATACGTCGGTCGGCTGATTCTGCCAGCGCTTGACCCAGTCGCGCGCCGCATACGGCCCGGCATTGTAGGCCGCGGCGACTAGCGGCAGGTTGCCCTTAAAAAAGCTCATCAGCTGGGCTAGATACAAGGCGCCGACCTGCAGATTCGTCGCCGGCCGCAGCAGCGCCCCCGTGCCGCCATAGGGCAGGTCGTACAGGTCCGACACCGCGCGCGCCGCACTGGGCAGCACCTGCACCAAGCCATACGCCCCCGCCTTCGACACCACGGTGGGCACAAACGCACTCTCGTGGCGCACGATCGCATACAGGGTCGACCGGCCAATGGCCGCTTGCGCCGTCGCCGCATCCACTTCGTCGTAAAATGCACGGGGGAACGACTGCCGCCACACCTGTGCGGTCGAGTCGTCGGGCCGCGCCGCGCGCCGCGTATGGCGGCTCATCACGCCAAAAGCCAGTCGCCGATTGCCACCAATGTCGTACAGCGTCGCCAGCAGGTGCACACCGTCGCGCGGCAGCCCCTTGCTCAGCTGCTCCGATAGCAGCGCCTTCGCCTCACCTGGCAGCCCTGCGCGCAGCAAAATCGCTGCCTC
>CAISBR010000188.1 GCA_903883645.1 uncultured Myxococcales bacterium
GCCAGCACGGCTAACAACCGGCTCAAATACTTAAACTTCATCAGGGATACTCCTAGCAGGCTGCCGCGACAGGTGTGGGCTGCACACACCAGTGTGTAGCAAATTTCTACAGTACGCGCGAAATTCGCAGGCACTGCCGCCGAGGCCAGCAGGCGCGCAAACCGCCGCCGAGGCGAACTATGCTACGAACCGCAGTGCAAATAGCGAACTTGTCGCCCATCTCCACACACAACCACACCACTGGCCACCCCCTGCGGCGGGCGATTCGGCGGGCAAATTGAGCACCTGTACGCGTTTAGCCAGTACGAAAACGAAATTATTTCGCGACAAGCGCGTTTTTTCAACTAAATGAGACCCCAATCGTCTGACTCTACACAACAATCTAACCAACTATCGCCTGTAACTGCAAAAAGCGATCTCTTGGGGGGGCGGACCCAGTTGGCAGCAAGACGACAGGTGCCGTATGGTGGGCGGGCGCCGCCGTGGCGCTGCGGTACTGCCTTGCACAATCCGAGCGCCCCGTTCGACGAATTGACCCAGATTACGCCCGTGGATTCGCACCTGTATGCCGCCCAAGTGCCCGACCACTGGCAGCAGGGTCGCGGCGCTTTTGGTGGTCTGGTGGTGGCGTATCTGGTGCGCGCGCTCGAGGCGAGCAACCCGGCGCCCGGTCAGCGCTTGCGCAGTATTACCGCCGAGTTGTGTGGGCCTACCCAGCCCGGCCCGGCCGAACTGCGAACCGAGGTGCTGCGCCAAGGCTCGGGCACGGCAGTGCTGGCGGTGCGACTGCTGCAAGGGGGCGAGGTGCAGGCCCACGCCACTGCGGTTTTTGGCCGGGATCGCACCACCGACCGCGACGGCTGCGACCTGCGGCCCCCCGTGCAAGCCGCGTGGCAAGACCTGCCGCTGAGCCCGGTGGGACCACCGCACGGGCCTGTTTTTACCCAGTTCTTTGCCTTCAGGACGTTGGATGCGCTGCCGTTTGTGGGGGCACCGGCTCGCGCGACGCTGGGCTGGATTGCGCCGCGGCACCCCGGGCCCGTGGTCGATTGTGCCTATGTTGCAGCCTGTGCCGACGCTTGGTGGCCGGTCCTGTTCACAGGCGCGGGTAGCGCTCGCCCTATGGCGACCATCGCCTTTACGCTGCAGTTCCTGGGCGATCTGAGCCGGTTGTCGAGTGCTATACCGCTACAGTTTGTCGCCCAAAGCATCGCCGTCGCTCAGGGCCACGCGGTTGAGTTCCGCGAATTGTGGAGCGAAGATGGGCAGCTCGTCGCCCTAAACCAGCAGACCATCGCGGTGATTCGCTAGCGCTTGACCGCGGCCCGCAAGCGACCTACAACGGCGGCAGCCATCCAGCCCGAGGAACCCGATGTACTGCCTCAATTGCGGCGCCGCCGTACCCGACCAGCGCCATTGCCCCGCGTGTGGCAGCGTGTTTTCGCCCGAAATCGCTGCGCAGGCCCGCCCAGTCGCCCGTTCCGCCACGGCAGTTGTCGGCCCGGCACCGCGCACAGTGCCGGCGCGATTCATGCGCGAGCACGCACCCAACACCTTTATCTTGCTAATGTTAGGCGGTATTTTCGGCAGCATTGGCACAGTTATCGGCAGCGTATTTGGCGGCGTCGGCGTGGCCACCGGGCAGCTCGTGTTTGCGCTCGTCGGCGGTGGCGTGCTGCTCGTATTCGGCGGCGCCGGCTGGACCGTATTCGCCTTTAGCATCCGCAACGGCCGGCGTATTCGCCGCATCTGGCAGCAAGGCGACGCGATCACAGGCGAAGTCACCCAGGCCCGCATCGATCGCAGCCTTGCCATCGATCGCCGCAGCCCCACCCTCGTCCAGTTCCGCTACCGCACCTACAGCGGCGAGTTTAGCGGCCGGGGCTATAGCTGGCGCCTCGACCCGGCGCGCTTGCCGGCGGGCACGGCGATTACGCTGCTCGTCGACCCACAGAACCCGGCCCAAGCCGTGTGGGTGCCACCCGCGGGCGCATAGGGCAAATCACCAGCAACTTCAAGGTAATGACACAAGGGTGCGTCGTGTCTGTCGGGCTAGTCCGCGGGGTCCTGGGCACTGACCCCAAGGACCTCGACCGTCGGCGCCGGCACCGGCCCTAGCCCGCGCTTAAGCCGCGCCGTAAACCAGAACTTGCTGCCCACCCCAAGCTCACTCTCAACCCCGATCTCGCCGCCCATCAACTCGACGCAATGCTTGCAAAGCGCCAGCCCGAGACCGGTTCCGCCTTGCTTGCGCGCGTACGAGTTGTCGCCCATCTCAAACTGCTGAAACAGCCGTTGCAAATCCGCGGGCGCCATCCCCGTGCCACTGTCCTGGACCTCGACGCGCAGCACCACGTCGCTGTCGTTTTGCTCGACTAGCCGCGCCCGCAGCACAATCGCGCCCCGGTCGGTGAACTTGACCGCGTTCGCCACCAAATTCGCCAGGATCTGCCCCAGCCGCGTCGGGTCGCCCAGCAACGGCAGCCGGCCCACGCCCGGGGCCAGTTCCACCCGCAAGACCAGACCCTTGCCGGTCACATAGTCACTTAGCGACTGCTCGATCTCGGCCACGACTGTAGCAAAGCGCATATCGACTTGCCGAAGGCGCAGGCCATCTGAGCCAATCGCCGAAATATCAAGGATGTCGCGAATCAGTGCCAGCAGCCGTCGCGCCGAACTGCGCAACTTGCCCAAGTACTCGCGGGCCTTGGGGTCGGCCGTACGCGCCTCGGTCAGTTCGGCCATGCCTAGAATACCGTTGAGCGGCGTGAGCAATTCGTGGCTAACGGTGCCCAAGAACGCGCTTTTGCTACGGCTAGAAGCCTCTGCCGCGTCTTTGGCTGCCACGAGCGCTGAAGTGCGCTCTTGCACCAGCGACTCAAGGTGGCTGCGGTGCTGCTCCAGCTCGAGACGGGCGTGTTGGCGCTCGGTCACATTGCGCGACAGCACCACAAAGTGGGAGCGACTGCCCGGGCGGGTCCGCGACCGCGCCACCGACAGCTCGAACCAGGTCTCGCCGGTCGGCAAGGGCAAGGCGATCAAACGCCCGTAATCCGTGCCATTTTGCTCGGCCGCGGCCATAGCCTCGAGCACGGTGGTATAGGCGGCGGGCGGCAGCACCTGCTCGATGGTGCGCCCCTGAAAAGCGTCGGCCGAGACGAGCAGTTCCTCGGTGCGCGTGGCATAGACACCCAGGTAATTGCCCTGCAAATCAAGGCGAAACAGCGCATCTGGAATCGCTTCAAGGGTGGTAGCCAGCTCGTTGCGGCCCAGTTCGTCAACGGCAGCGCGCAAGAAGGCTTGGCGCCGGTGCAGCGTCGTGCTCCACGCGATAAACACACAGAACAAGAACACCGGCAGGTAAACCAACGCAAACGTCAGATTCGCCGTAGGGTCGCCGTGATTGACGCGGTTCACACCGTGCAAGGTTGCCGCACCAATCGCCAGCGAAAGCACTAGAGCGGGAAGAAACCGCACTTGAATCGCAAGGTTCGCCAGCACGATAAACACTAGCGCGGCGTACTGGTAGGTCGCGACTTGCGGCTGCGCACTGCGCACGAGCAGCTCGAACCACGCCACCGTGCCGACCAAGACCAGCGCTGGCCCTACCACATCGAGCAAGCGCGCGCGGTTGCTCCAGCGAAAGAGCGCGAGTGTGGCCGGCATGGTCACGGCTACGAGCAGCGAGCGCAAAAGCAGCGAAGCGTGCGCCATATCGGGGATAATGACGGCGTCGGCAAAGGCATACGAGAAATAGGCAGCCTGACCGATCAAGTTCACAAACAGGAGATAGCGGCGATAGTGCGTGAGTTGATAGGCATCGTAGGCCGGCAGCAGTTCTTGTGGCACGGGCGCAGTCGGTTGCTGGAGCGCAGCCTCGAGCTGCTCGCGCGAGAACTCGCCCGCCAACGAAAACGTCGTCGTGCCCGCAGTGGTAGCAGGTGGGATTTCGTCGAGATGTGCAGGCACTTTTCCTCTTGAAGGGCCGGAGGACGCCGGAGGATCGGAGCCGGCAAGACAGTGTGGAGTTCCTTACCAGTGCCGTCAAGGAGTATCTTCGCTCGCTGGCGGGCGGCCGTTCGCGGTCTTCACCTTGAATTTAAACATGTAAGCAGGGTTTGAGGGGATGAATGCTAGGGCACGCTCATGACCAACGCGTCCAGGATTCGGCGCAACTCGTAGGGCGGCAGCGTGCCCACCACCGCGATACCTTGCCCTTGAATGCGACGCGTCAGGGCCCGCCACCCCGGCGGACAGGCCGCGTCGCCAAGGCAGCGTTGCGCGGGCAGCTCCACCGGCGGTTCCCCACTGCCTATCCACAGTTGCGACCCATCGGCACCACCCAGCTGCAGCCACCAAGCCGGCGCCGGGGCCAAACGGAAATAGACGCGATGCGGCGGCCAACCCAAGGCCTCGGGCAGATACGCTGGGGTAGCGATGGGACCCACCGACGGCGGCAGGTCCGCCAACCGGGCACTGCTCTGCCAACCACGGATCACCTCGGGGCCGATTAGCCAGCGGTCCGCCACAAGCAGTAGACCGAACAGGGCTATCGACCACGCGGCGGCCCGCGCCACGCGCAACGCCGGTGCACTCATCCCACACTCCACAGCAGCACCACCAGCACCGCGACCGCGCCACCCGTTATGGCCCAATGCGGCACACGCTGCGGCGGCGACCGCAACAGCCGCTCAACCCGCGCCCGCACCGACGACAGCTCGGCCCGGCGCAACACCTCGGCCTGGGCACGCGCGAGCGGGCCGGCGTTGTGCTGCAACTCTGGCTGACCATGAGCTTTTAGCAGAGCCGAGGCCAGGGCGGCCGGCCGACCCGTCACCCGCGCGGCCAAGAAGTCGCAGGCCAGCTCCTCCGCCTCGACCAGCTCGCGAAACAGGATAAGCGCGGCGGGGTTCACAGCCTGCGTACTGCGCAGCAACCACACAAGCAGCAGCCGCAGATTGCCACCGCGAGCCCAGTGCGCCAGTTCGTGCGCAAGTGTCGCCAGTCGCTCTTCGCGGTCCAGCATGGTCAGCAGCCCAGTCGATGCCACCACTTGCGGCCGCACAATCCCCCTCAGGCCGGCGATCGGCTGCTCATTTGGCAGGTGCAATGCCTCGGGCGGCCGACCGCGAGAGGGCACAAGATTATGATTTCTCAGCAGTTCAAGCATACTCTCTGCGTCTGCCTGCAGCTGCGCGTCGGGCAAGGCATCGCGCGGCACCCCATCTCGCCACGCCAGCAGCGCCGGCCGCAGCTCTTGCACCACAAACAGCAGCAGCGTCCCCGCCAGCAGCGCGACCAGTGCCGTCAGCAGCAGCGGCCCAGCATCGAGCGCGAGCTCGGTCCAGCGGCCCACACGCAGCGTGCGCCATGCCAGCGGCGCTTGCGGCAGACCCAGTACCCGCAACAGCAGCAATGCGGGTGGCAAGCCTAGGCAAATCCTTAGCAAATCGGCCCAGAGCGTCGGAGCCAGCGGCCCGGCAAAACGCCGCAGGCCCAGCAGCCACAGCAGAGCAATGCCGCTGTGCAGCAGGTTGGTCATCAGCAAATTCGCGAGTTCTAAGTGTGCCATCGGCACCCCCGGCTGCATGTGCCGGTGCATTTCGATATAGGCCGCCAGGGGGTTGAAGTAAAGGCGGCCGCGTCACAGCGCAATCGTAAGTGGCAACCCGCGGGCCGGCCCTGACGTTTTGCAGTGCGGCGGCCTATGCTGCGTGGGGCGCACGGGCGCCCGATGGTGACGCGGTGGATGCAGGCGGGTCGACCAGTCCTTCGCTAGCCCTATACGGGGCTGATGCTGTTGATGTTGCTGAAGAATCGCGACTTGTTGCGGCGGCTCTGCGCGGCGATGGGCGAGCGTTTGCGCAGCTGCTGCAGCCGCTCCTTGATCGCGCGTTTCGCCTGGCGCACCGCCACACCGCCGATCGCGGGCTGGCCGAAGATGCCGTTCAAGAGGCCCTAGTTACACTGCATCGCGACCTGCAACGCTACCAACCTGGCACGTCGCTGCGGGCTTTCTTCTTTGCCATCGTGCTGCGAACGGCCCAGACGCGCCAGCGCGGCGAGTGGCGGCGGACGCGGCGGCAAGATGCCAGTGATGCACCTGAAACTCTTGCGGATCCGGAACAGCAGCTGCACGCCCGCGAACTAGCTGACCGCCTCGAAACGGCGCTGGCCCTGCTGCCCGAACGGCGGCGCCAGGCGGCCTTGTTGCGGTGGGACGCGGGGTTGAGCCACGCCGAGATCGCCACGGCCCTGGGCACTACCGATGCGGCGGCGCGGCAGCTCGTGTTCGAAGCCACCAAAGCGCTGCGGGCGCTGCTCGGCGCTGATGCCGCCAAAGGAGCCTGATATGCAAAGCCACGACCTGCCTGACGAAGATCGCGCGTTGAACGACGCCTTTGCCAGCTCGTATGCAGGCTTAGATGGCGAAGCCCTGGCTCGGCTTGCGGCTTGCGCCGCGGATCTGCCGGCCGATGGCGAGCTTGCGACCCTGTTCGATGCTAGCGCCGCCCACCTCGACGAGCTGACCGAGCGGCGGCTGCAGGCGCCCTATCTGCGCAAGACTGCTGCTCCGATGCGGCGTTATGGGGCATGGCTGGGGCTTGCCACAGCAGCGGTGCTGGCCGTGTGGGTGATTCGGCCCACCGATACCCCGGCGCCGCGGTCGACGGGCACCCCGCTTCAAGTGGCCCAGGTTGAACCCGTGGCGATGGCGAGCACTGGCGAAGCGCTGACAGAGTTTGGCCCGCAGCTCGAAGCCGATGAACTGCAAATCGCTGATAATGAAAACGATCCTGGCCAAGCGATGGGCATGGGCGACGCGGACCTCGACATGGGGCTCGATGCGTTGCATGGGCTCGACGGCGAGACGCCCTTGGCCATGCCCTAACGCAGATGGAGTTCGAATTACCTCGTGGCCACTGTGGGCGCGGACCAGCTCAGCAGTCGAGCGCCGCCCGCGGCTACGCAGTCTGTGGCAGGCCCATTTTACTAGCATGATCAGCCTGTTCAGCGATCCTACGCAGCACTTCCATATCGAGGGGCTGGGTTGGGCGCTCGGCATCCACCTGCTGCATCGGCCGGCGCTGGATGCGAAACAGGCCGCTCTGCGCTTCTTGCAACTGTTGCCGCAACTCCGCAATTTCGCAGCGAAGACGCAGCACCTCGTCGCGTTCTTGATCCAAAGCGTCGCGCAGCAGCACCACGGTCGCCTGCTGGTCCTCGTTCATGCGCTGCGCTTGACGCCGCTGGTCTGCCTCGCCCTGCAGCAGGTCGACCACCACCGACATGGGCACAAGATGCTCGCCTGCGGGCAGACCTAGAGGCCGCCCGGCGCGCTGCTCGGCAAGGGCCGCAAGTGCAGAATTTACGGGTGAAATAAAGCTGCTCACGGCAGTCGGCGCGAGGGGCCGGCGCTGCCGCAGGCTATCGATGGCCTCGGGGGGCAGGCGCCAAGTCTCGCCGTTCTTGCCCTCGGCACGCACAGCCCCCTGCACATCACCGTCGTTGACCAGGCGACGGATCACCCGCGGCGGCATATCGAGCAGGTCGGCGGCTTGTCGAATCGTGTACATGGGCAACCTCGCGGGCAGATGCGGCGATGGTGGCCCCGCGCAATCGGCTGTCAACTTTTCTGGCCACTGCGAATCAAAGCGCGCGGTGGTGCGTCGCAGCACGACGGGCGGCGCACACCGCTGCCGAGGCACAACGATGGGGCCGTGCACACGACTCGCCTTCTTCGCCCTTGCGGCGCTACTGAGCCTATCGCGGTCCGAGCCCGTACAGGCGGACTTACCCGTTGTCGATCACGGTATTTTTAGCGATTTGGATGCCAAGATTGCGGTGCATCGCCCGCCCTGGCTCGACCTGCTCCTGTGCCGCGATGCCAAGCTGCCCTTGGCGTGGCTGACCGCCTATGGCGTGCCGGTAAGCATTGCGCCCGCCGCGCCCGCACTGCCTATCTGCCAAGTCATACAAGATAGCGATCATGATGGCATTTCGGACCAGTTCGACATTCTGCTCGGGGCCAAGAAGGCCGCGATCGACGCCGCGCCGTATGGCAGTCCGTACCGCCGCATTGCGTACCCGCTGGGCGACGTGCCGCGCGGCGAAGGGGTCTGCACAGACGTGGTGATCCGCGCTTTACGCAACGCTGGCATTGACTTGCAGCAACTGCTCGCCGAAGACATCGCCCGCACGCCCGCCGCCTATTCCATGGTGCACAAAGCCAATGCGAATATCGACCACCGCCGGGTCAAGACATTACTGCCCTATTTTAAACGACATTGGCAAGCGCAAGGCGCAGACCCGCACCGCCCAGGCGACTGGCTACCCGGCGACGTGGTGTTCATGGATACCTTGAGCGCGCCGGGGCCGGACCACATCGGCATCGTGTCCGACCAGCTAGGACCGAGTGGAATGCCCCTAATCATCAACAGTTGGACCGATGGGTACAAGACGTCTGAGATGGACCTGCTCCACTTTGTACCGGTCACCCATCGCTTTCGCGCGCCGAAAACCCGGGCATGAGTGGTCGGGCTGGGGCGCACTGCGCTGGCTGCGTCCACAGGCCAAGCCGGTCTGACAGCGGGCCGGGTGCTAGCCGCCGGCACCTCGACCTACGCGGCTAATAACTACGGTTGTTTTTAGCGGGTTACAGCGCTCGACTTCGCCAGCGAACGGCCTACCCTTAAACGAGCTGCTGTAACGCGGCCACGCGGGCTCCATGCCTCAGTCCAATCTCGCTTGGTGGCAATTGAATCAAGCGGTTACGCCATCTAGCCAGGGTTTGACGACCGCCCAAGCGCAGGCCATGCAGGCGCTCCACGGGCCGAATGTACTGCAAGATAGCCGAGCTAGGTCACTGGTTGTGCAGTACTTGGCGCGATTTCTCAACCCGCTAGTGCTGGTGCTGCTGACTGCGAGCGCAGTGTCGGCAGTTACCGGCGAGATCACTAATTTCATAATTATTTCAGCAATTATATTGCTCAGTGTCACACTCGACTTCGTACAAGAGCACCGCGCCAGCCAAGCGGCTCAGAAGCTGCGGCAATCGGTAGCGGTGCAGGCACAGGTGCAGCGCGACGGACGGCCCGTTCAAGTCGCAGTCCGTGAGTTGGTGCCGGGCGACGTGGTGACGCTGGCTGCCGGCGATTTGGTCCCGGCCGACGGCATTGTCTTGCAAGCGACCGACTTCTTTGTGAAGCAGGCGCTTCTTACGGGCGAGGCCTTCCCCGTCGAGAAGCACGCCGGCCCACCGGCGAAGCCGCCCGAGGGTCTCGACGACGCCACCCACGCCGTGTTCATGGGCACGGTAGTCATTAGCGGAACGGCCCGCGTGCTGGTCACCCATACCGGAAAAACGACGCAGCTAGGCGGCATTGCGGCCAGTGTGATCCGCGAGCCGCCACCGAGTGCCTTTGAGCTGGGGGCGCGGCGCTTCGGCATGCTCATCTTGCGCATGACCGTGCTGCTGGTGCTCTTTGTGCTGTTGGTGAACGCATGGCAGCACCGGCCGTGGCTCGAGTCCTTCCTGTTTGCCGTCGCGCTGGCAGTCGGCCTGACGCCTGAGCTCTTGCCGATGGTGGTCTCGGTCACGCTGTCGCGCGGCGCCATGCGCATGGCCAAGCAGCAAGTGATCGTCAAGCGACTCACCGCGATTCAAGATCTGGGTTCGATGGATGTGCTGTGCACCGACAAGACCGGCACACTGACCGAGGCCAAGATTGCTCTGGCCCAGCACCTCGACGCGAGCGGCATTGCGAGCGAGCGCGTTCTCGAATTGGCTTATCTTAATAGTTGGTTCGAGACCGGCGTGCGCAGTCCGCTCGACGACGCCATCTTGGCCCACGGGCCGATAGATGTGCAGGCTTGGTGCAAGATCGACGAAGTCCCCTTCGACTTTGAGCGGCGGCGCGTGTCGGTGCTGCTCGAGAGGGCTGGCTCGCGGCTCCTGGCCGTAAAGGGCGCCGCAGATGAAATTATTGGCCTCACCGTAGCTTGCGAAGATGCTCTGGGTCACCGCACACCGCTTGACGACGTGGGACGGCAGCTCTTGCGCGACCGCTGCCACGCGCTCGAAGACCAGGGTCTGCGGGTACTTGGTATCGCGTTTCGCGAAGTAGCCGGCAGCCACCCCCACGCCAAGGTTGGTGCCGATACAGACCTGATCTTCGCTGGTTTCGCGGCCTTCTTGGACCCACCCAAGGCCAGCGCCGCCGCCGCGCTCGCCAGCTTGGCCCGCACAGGGGTAACGGTAAAGGTAGTCACCGGCGACAGCGCCCGGGTAACCCAGCATGTCTGCGCCGAACTTGGCGTGCCTATCCTTGGAGTTCTAACCGGTGCAGAGATGGAGCAACTCGACGACTACGCGTTGGCCTGCCGCGCGGAGGTGGTGAACCTGTTCTGCCGCGTCGGACCCGTGCAAAAAGAGCGGATCATTCGAGCCCTTAAGAGCCGTGGCCACGTCGTGGGTTACCTGGGCGATGGCATCAACGACGCGCCCCCCCTCCACGCTGCCGATGTGGGCATCTCCGTCGATACGGCAGTCGATGTGGCACGCGAGGCCGCCGACATGATCCTGCTGGGCCACAGCCTCAGCGTACTGCACGCCGGCGTGCTCGAGGGGCGCCGCACATTCGCCAATATTCGCAAGTACATGCTTATGGGCACCAGCTCCAACTTCGGCAACATGTTTAGCATGGCCGGCGCCGCGTTGTTCCTGCCCTTTCTGCCGATGCTGCCTACGCAAATCCTCCTTAACAACATGCTCTACGACATCTCTGAAGTGCCCATTCCCCTTGACCGCGTCGACGCCGCTGATCTCCGCCGCCCACGTGTGCTCGATGTGGCGTTCATCCGCAATTTTATGCTGGTTATCGGCCCGATCAGCTCCCTGTTCGACTTCTTGACGTTCTGGTTGCTACTCCACGTGCTGCACGCCGACCAGGCCCTGTTTCAAACCGGTTGGTTCATCGAGTCACTGACCACGCAAGTCCTTGTCATTTTTGTAATTCGCAGTCGTGCCCCACTTCGCCAAGGCGGCGCGCACCCGCTACTGGTGCTGACCTCACTCAGCGTGGTCGCGATTGGTGCGCTGTTGCCCCTAACCCCGCTCGGCCCGTACTTCGGCTTTGTGGCGCCACCGCTCCACTATTACGCGCTGCTGGCCGGCCTGGTAACGGTGTATCTATTCCTGGTCGACGCGGTAAAAGTG
Source organism: uncultured Myxococcales bacterium (assembly GCA_903883645.1). Lineage (GTDB taxonomy): Bacteria > Myxococcota_A > UBA9042 > UBA9042 > UBA9042 > SXRM01. The sequence continues at coordinate 11,219 of CAISBR010000188.1, forward strand.
AGGTTCTACAAGTACTTGGCCCACCATCCGCCCCGTCAGCATCCGCACCATACCTGGGGAGTGCAGTAGCCCCCTTGTCGTGTACCTGCCCGGCGCCTACCTTAGAGAAGTGGCCGCCAACGTGCGGCGCGAGGTTGCCATGATGTTCCGCATTCACTTGACATCATTAGGTATTATCGCGATTGCCGCCAGCACCCTTGCCGCGTGCGGCAGTGATACGGCCAGCAGCGCCGCCGACGCCAGCGGCACCCCCGGGGTGCAAGTCTACGCCAGCCAAAAGGCGCGCCTCACGGCCGCAAGCGTGCCCGCTAGCGAAGTGCAGGCCGCCGCCGCTGCCAACAACGCCTTTGGTTTCGAGATGTACAAGGCGGTAACCGCCACTTCTACAAGTGGCAACGTGCTTTTCTCGCCCTACAGCGCTGAAATCGCGCTCGCCATGACCGCGCAAGGCGCAAAAGGCGACACCCTGGCACAAATGGGCAAGACACTTGGCTTCTCACTGCCCGACGCCAAGATGCACCCAGCCTTTGGCGCCCTCGACCTTGCGCTCATGAGCCGCGGCCAAGGTGCCTCAGGCAAAGACGGCCAGCCGTTCCGCCTCAAGATCGCCAATTCCACCTGGGGCCAAGACGGCTACGCCTTCGTACCTGCCTTCCTCGATGGCCTCAAAGTCAATTACGGCGCCGCGCTCAACGCCGTAGACTTCATTACCGCCAGCGAAACGGCCCGCCTCGCCATCAACTCCTGGGTGCTGGCCGCGACGGAGCAAAAGATTAAGGATCTCATCCCCAAAGGCGGCGTCGATGCTCAAACCCGACTCGTCCTCGTCAACGCCATCTACTTCAACGCCGCCTGGAGCAAGCAATTTGACGCAAAGCTCACCCTAACCGGTACCTTCCACGCGCCGGTCAAAGACGTCACCGTCCCTCTCATGCACCAAACCGCAGAACACCCGTACAACAGCGGCAGCGACTGGGAGGCCGTAGACCTGCGCTACGACGGCGGCCAAATGGCGATGCTCCTCGTGCTTCCCAAACCCGGCAAACTCGCCGCTGTCGAAGCCAGCCTCGACACCAAGCAACTCGACAGCATCGTCGCCAAGCTTGCCACAACCAACGTGAATTTGACGATGCCACGCTGGAAAATCGACTGGGCCAGCTCTCTCGAAAGTTCCTTGGGCAGCCTAGGCATGTCCGATGCCTTCGACCCGAGCAAAGCCGACTTCTCGGGCATCGGCGGCACCAAGGGCGAGCTGTACATAAGCGGCGTGCTTCAGAAGACGTTCGCGGCGGTCGACGAGAAAGGCACGGAAGCCGCCGCTGCGACCGCAGTCATCGTCGGCACAACAAGTGCACCTCCGCCGCCGATCGAAGTCGCGCTCGATCGCCCATTTCTCTATTTTATTCGAGATGTTAGCACTGGCACCGTGCTATTCATCGGCCGTGTTGCCGACCCCAGCCTGGCCAACTAAGCCGCGGACCCGCATATGGCTATTCGCTGCTTGCGCCGCACCGACTACCGCGAAATGCCTTGGAAGAACGGCCGCGGCGTGACCCTACAGCTCGCAATTGAGCCCCCCGACGCGCCTTTTCCTGCAGGCCCCTATACGTGGCGCCTTAGCTCCGCGCCCGTCGTCGAGGCAGGCCCCTTCTCGCAGTTCCCCGGAATGCGCCGCCTGCTCA
>CAISBR010000189.1 GCA_903883645.1 uncultured Myxococcales bacterium
ACCATTGCGCGACCCAAGCCCACGGCGGTGGGCGCCGCAAAGGTAGGCTGTGGGTTTAGCCACCGGCGATCCCCGCGCCACCAAGGACTTTTCGGTTTCGCCACACGCCACCGGCGATCCCCGCGCCACCAAGGACCTTTCGGTTGCGCCACTCGCGGTCCCTGCGCCGGCAAGACGCCGGCAGTCGCGCAACGGACACGAACCCGAAGGGCGGCGTACTACGCCGGTTTGGGCGCAGGCTGCTGCGGTCTTGGCCTGACCTTTGTCGCCCAAACTCGTGGCCGGGTCGACGCGAAGCGGCGATGCGCCCAGACCATTACTCCACTTAAACCGCGCAAACTGCAGGCAAACAGCCGACAGGTACGGCGACCTCTCCCCACCCGCCCTTTCAACAACCCGCAACCGGGGCAAACCGCCCAGTTGCCAGGACGCCCCGCGCTGGCCAGAATACAGCCCCCGGAGGCCCCGATGACCGAGCAGACGAGCACCCCACACACGAGCACCCCAAACACGAGCACCCCACACACGAGCACCCCGCGCCCCAGTCCCCGTTACGACGACTTGACTCAAGACCAGTCGCCGGCGTTCCCCCTGTTTCAGGTGGGCGAGCGCACGGCGATGCTCGAGTGTTTTCGCGTGCTTCGGCCCGATGGGGCGGTGATTGCGCCCGACGCCGCGCTCGAAAATAGCACGGGGGTGTCGCACGCCGACGCCAAGGCGATGCTGCGCTCGATGGTGCGGCAGCGGGTGATCGACGAGCGCATGCTGGGGTTGCAACGCCAGGGGCGCATTGGCTTTTATGGCGCAGCCACGGGTCAAGAGGCGGGTACGATTGCCGCCGGCCACGGGCTGCAGCTGCGCGATTGGGTGCATCCGGCGCTGCGCGAAGGCGGGATTGCCCTGCACCGCGGCTATCCGCTCAAGACCTATTTGGCGCAGATTTTTGGCAGCGCGGACGACACGTCGACCAAGGGCCGGCAGATGCCGTGCCATTATGGCAGCAAAGAGCTGAACTTTGTGACGCTTTCGAGTGTGATGGCCACCCAAATGCCGCAGGCGGTGGGCACCGCCTATGCGATGGCGCTGCGCCATACCGCCCCGGATCGGCCGGTGACGCTGGGGGCGATCGGCGATGGCGCGACCAGCGAGGGCGATTTTCATGTCGCGCTGACGTTTGCGGGCGTAATGCGGCCGCGCGGGCTGGGTCTGCCGCTGATTCTGTATGTGCAAAACAACCAGTGGGCGATCTCGACACCGATCGAAAGGCAGTCGGCGGCGGCGAGCCTGGCGCTGAAAGCCGAGTCGTACGGCCTAGTTGGTGTGCGGGTCGACGGCAACGATGCCCTGGCCGTGCTGAGGGTGGTGCGGGCCGCGGCCGAGCACGTGCGCACTGGCGGGATTCCGGTGCTGATCGAGGCGGTTACCTACCGCGTGGGCGCGCACACCACCTCGGACGACCCGAGCCGTTACCGCGACGAAGGCCTGACCAAGCGCTGGGCGGGGCTGGATCCAATCGAACGGCTGACCCATTACCTGATGGCGCAAGGGCAGTTGACTGCCGATGAGCTGGCCGAGCTGAAGTCCGCGTGCGAGACCGAGCTGAAGCAAGCCCTGATCGAGGCCGAGCAGGTGCCGCCGGTGGCGCTGCGCACGCTGTTCGAAGATGTGTTCGCCGAACTGCCGCCGCACCTGCAAGAGCAGCTGGCGCAGGCCGAGCGGGCGGGCTAGCCGCAGGTGAAGTGGGCCAAGCTGCTGGCGATTCTGGCGCTGCTTTTCGCGCCAGGGCTGGCCTTTGCTGGCGATGGCGACCTGCACTGGCAGACCCTGCATACGCCCGACGCCGACATCCACTTCCCCGAGCAATACCGCCATGTTGCCGAGCGAGTGGCCGACACGCTGCACGATGCGCGCACGGCGCTGGCGCCGCTGTTTAACGAGCGAGACCGGCCCAAGCTGCAGATTTCGCTCGATGATTTTATCGACACGGCCAATGGCTGGGCCACGCCGGTGCCCTACGACCATGTGCACCTGCTGGCGTATCCGCCCGATGTGGCGAGCGATTTGGCCGATCACGGCGACTGGCTGCGGGCGCTGCTGTTCCACGAGTATTCGCACATTTTGCACATGGGCGATGTGTCGGGCATCCCGGCGCTGGGTAATGCCTTGTTCGGGCGGCGCTTTATGCCCAATGCGGCGCTGCCCCGGTTTTTCTTAGAGGGGCTGGCCACGTGGGTCGAGACGCGCCAAACGGGCCACGAGACGGCGGTGGCGGGCGTGGGCGGGCGGGTAGATTCGGCCCAGTTTTCAGCGATGTTGCGGGCGGCGGTGCGCGACGGCACCCTGCCCTACGACTTGAGCGAGCTGGCGGGCGGCGTGCTGCGCTGGCCCTTTGGCACGGCGTGGTATCTGTACGGCAGCGTGCTGATCGACGACTTGGACCGGCGGTTTGGTGCGCAGAAGATCCGCGAGTTTATGGGCGAATATGGCAAACAGGTCTTGGTTTTCGGCGTGCAGGGCCTGGCGCGGCAGGTGTTTGGCGCGTCGCTGAGTCGGCTGTGGCGCGATGCCCGGGAGCAGGTGCAACGGCAGGTGTGGGCCGAGTGGCGGGCGACCACGGGGCTAGAACTGGCTGAAGGGGCTACAGAAAGCTTAGACAAGGCCGAGCTGCAGGGCGATGGGCGGCGGCTGACGCGCGATGGTCACTGGCGCGGCCGGCTGGGCATCGACGGGCAAGGGCGGGCGCTGGTGGCGCATACACCGTTCGACGGGCCGTCGCGCATCGAGCGAATCGACTTGAATAACGGGCAGATCGAGGCCCTGCACCGCTGCGCGTACGACTGCGACGAGCCCATGGTGACCAAAGACGGCCGGTGGCTGCTGCTGGTGGCGGCGCGCAATCGGCAGCGGGTGTATCTGTACCGCGAGCTGGTGGCGGTGCCGCTGCAGGGGTCCATCGACCATGAAAGTGCTGCGGATTTTGGCGAGATTAGCCTGACCGATGGCCTGCGGCTGCGCAGTATGGCGCTGAGTCCAGATGGACTGCGGCTGTACGGCGTGGCGGTGCGCGGGGCGCGGACGGCGCTGGTGGCCGTAAACCTGGCGCAGGCGCTGCAAAAAGGCCAGGCGGGCCAACCGCTGCACGAGGGCGAGTGGACCTGGCTGACGGGGCCGGCGGCGCTGGGCACGGTGCTCGACTCGCCGGTTGAGCTGGATGGGGCGCTGTGGTGGACCTATGGCCGCGGCGGCGAGCGGCGGCTGGTGCGGGCGCAACTCAACGTAGCTTCGGAGCCACGTCTTGGGCCGACGCAAGAGGTGATGTCCACAATTGCCTTGGGCGACCCGCTGTTACCAGCCCATGCCCCGGGCGGTGCGGTGCGTTGGGTGGGCGACCTGCACACGTTTGCGCGCGACGGCAAGCCCATGCTTGGGGCGCTGGTGCAGCAGGGGCGGCGGCGCGATGCGGCCGAGCTGGACCCGCAGCACCCCGAGCGCGGCTGGCAGCTCCATACTCGCACGCTAACGGGACTGAGCAGCGCGGCGTTTTCGGCCACCGCGACGGCCACGGTACGCGAGCAGGGCCATGGGCTCGACGTGTGGCGCGCGCCAGATAGGTCAAATCTTGTTGCTCATCATGGTGCTGATCATGGTGCTGACCCAAGGGAGCCTCTTGTCGAGCCGCCGCCCGCGTATGCGCCAGAGCGCGAGCGAAGTCGTTGGCTGGTCAGCGGTTATAACCCCTTGCCCACCCTGGCGCCGCGGGCGTGGGTGCCCATCCTTGTCAGCACCGGCGACGGCAGCGACTGGCGCTATGGCGGCACGTGGATCGGCGCACAGGTGGCGGGCGCGGATGCAGCGGGCTGGGCCGAGCTAGCGCTGCTTGGGCAAATGCGCAATAACAATACTGATCGCGTGGCGGTGGCGAATCTGAGCGTGCGCCGCTGGGAGCCGCTGTGGAGCCTGAGCCTGGCCTACGACGAGCCGTGGACCCGTTTTCGCCGCGGATTTTGGTGGTACGGCACGCCCGAGCGGCGCATCGGCGCCCGCCTAGGATTTGACTGGACGCTGCCGCACCTGCGAAAGGCCTGGCAATTCAGTGCCGGGGTGCGGTGGGTGCAGACCTGGCTAGTCGAGCAGCGCTATGATCTGGCTGTAGAAACTGAGCCTGCCGGGCTGGTGCCGCGCGAACCCGTAACGGGCGGCGAGGTGCTGGCCGATGGCGCACTGACGTGGAGCACCGCCGAGGCGTATGCCACCTCGATTCGCAGTGAGCGCCTGCACAGCCTGACGCTGCGGGGTACCTTGGCCGACAGCATGACCACGGGGCTGCAGCGCACGGTTGTAGGTGCCGATACCGCGCACGCATGGCCACTTGGCAGGCGGCGGGTGCTGGCAATGCAAGCGCATCTGACCATGGCCCCACTGCCGGGGCAGACCGCGCCACTGTATGCAATTGCAGGCATTCATCCGCTGCAGGCGCTGGCGGTGCTGGGTCTGGGCGGGCCGACCGACTGGACCGTGCGGGGCGCGCCCTTGCAAACTGGATTAACCGGCAACGCAATGGTGTGGGGTGGTGCACAGTTTGCGTTTCCGATTCACGATCTTGGGCGCACCCTAGACTTGCTACCCGCCTATGCTGGGCGGCTGACTGGGCAGCTGTTCGTCGATGCGGCGGCCGTGGGCGAGTCGCCGTGGGCGAGCGTGCAGGCCAAGGGGACTACGCCGGGGTGGCTGGCCTCGCTGGGTGCCGAAGTGGCGCTGGGGGTACAGGTCGGCTATGCCATCGATGCGGTGGTGCGGGTCGGCTCGGCGTGGCTGCCCGGGCTGCAAAGCTGGGGTTCGTGGCTTAGTTTGGGGTTGTAGGCCTGCCGCACCGGCACCGGCTCGCGTAGGGCGCGGGCTGGTCCCGTGCTCCTAAAGGCTAAGGATATACGAGTTGCCCGTCTTGACCTCGTACTTAACCACCGAGAACAGATCGTGGGCAAAGTACAGATCGTGCGGCGGCGAAGGGTCAATGATCATACCGCCATAGCTCAGGTAGCCGGGGATGAGCGACGTGCCGGTGTTGCCGCACGCGCCCTGGATGCCCAGCGTGGGGTGCCAGCACGGCCAGGTGGTGCGGTCGCCGGACGTCAGGTCGACCACCACAGCGCTGGATCCGCCAGAAACACCATGGGTCCACAGCACTTTGCGGTAGGAGTCCCACTTGCTCCAGCGGTCGCCCAGGCCCTCGGCGTTGATGGGGCCGGCGCCCAGGCCGCCCACGTCTTTGGCGTTGCTGATGAGTTTTCGGTCGCCGGTGCCCAGATCCACTTCGAGCAGCTTGGTGTCGGCGATGGTGTAGAGCTTGTTGCCCACGATTTCGAGCGCGCGCATCTCGAATTGCACGCTGTCGTAGCCGCCGCCAATCGCGGTCTTGCTGGTGGTCGACTGGTTGAGGTCGGGCACCATGGTCAAGAACGAGCACTTGGCAAACGCCTTGTCGAACTTGACGACGCCGCGCCCGGGCATATTGATGTAACTAAAGTAGAAGTTGCCGTCGGCGTCCATGGCAAAGCCCTCGGGCACCATCTGCACCACTTTTTTGCCAGGTAGCGTCGAGCCGTTGGCGCACAGCGTGGTCGGGTCGGCCTTGTCTTCGTCGAAAAGCAGCGTGCGGTCGCCGGTAGCGGGGTCGATCTTCCACACCTTTGGCGGTGCGATGTCTGACGTGCCGCCCACGGCGTAGAGCATTCCATCGGCGCCCAGCTTGAGATCCATCACGTTTACAAAGGCATCGCCCTTGCCCAGGGTCTGGTAGCCCAGCGCCGCGTCGTCGTACGAGCCCGACACATAGCGCCGCTTGCCGGTCTTTAGGTCGATGCCAAAGATCATGGTTTGACTGGCTTTCGACGCCGTCTTCCACCCCACCGGCAGCAGCCACTCGCTGCCCACCACCACGCCGTTCCACGCCTGCACGGTGCTGGCCAGGTTGCGCATGCGCGGCCCTTCGCCGAACGAGATCTTGGGCTCGAGGTTGTACGGCCGCTTGCACAGGTTTTCGAGCTTGCCGGCGCAGCGGCAGTCGATCGGATAGTCGCTGGGGTTCGACCAGTACTGCACGAGCGGGCACTCGGCGCTGCCAAAGTACGGGCTGGTCTTGTCGGTGATCGAGCTCACGCACGCGGCGACCGACTTGTTGTTGCCCAGCACGTCGCAGGCCGGGTGGCTCAGCTTCTTTTGCGCCAGGTAATCGCACGTGCTTTGGGTCACGTCGTAACAGAAGCCCTCGCCGATGCAGTCCTTCTTCAAGTAGGCGCACATCGACTGAACTTGGCTGGTGTCGCCTTCGCAAAGACCCGCCTTATAAGGTTGGCCCTCGGGGCAGAAGCAGTAGTTCTTGCCGTCGGCCCATGCCTTGCAAACCTGCAAGTTACCGCACAATGGCTTGGCTGGGTCGCAGGGCTGACCCATCTCACTAGGTTTTGGTGGTAGTGCTGTGTCGGTGGCTACAGAGTCGGCGGCCACATCGGCAACCTGAGCGTCTGCAACGGTCGAATCAGCTTGCGCGACATCGACTGGGTCGGCATCGACTGGGTCGACATCGACTGGGCCGGCATCGACTGGGTCGGCATCGGCCTGGGCCGCGGTATCGTTGCCAACAGAATCGCTGGATTCTTGTGTATCGGTCTGTACTTGGCTGCTGTCTTGGCTGGCATCGCCGCCGCTCGTGGTTGCTGGTGCGGTCTCGGCCGTGCCGCAATTGGCTAAACTGAGCGCGATGCCCAAGCACCCCGCCCAAATCCTCATCGTACGCATGTTTACT
>CAISBR010000190.1 GCA_903883645.1 uncultured Myxococcales bacterium
TGCACATCGGCCAGGTGCCCACGCGGGGGCGGCGGCTGCCCATCCAGCGCCGCGTACACAAACTCCGCGTTCTTGCCCTCCCACTTGGCAAAATACACGGCGTCGGCTGGCATCACCAGTTGCTGACTGCGCAGCATCGCGTTGACTTCGTGGTCGACCGCCACATTCCACAGTTCCAGGTCGCGCAGCCCGGTGCGGGCAAAGTGCTGCAGCGCGCAGTGCCAAACCTCGTGCGCCAGCACAAAGATGCGCTCCTCTTCCGTCAGCCTTTGCAAAAAGTACGGGTTAACAAGGATGCGCTCGCCGTCTGTCGCCGCCGTTGGTAGGCGCGCGTCGACCAACGGCACAATGTCGAGGTGCATCGCGAGCAGCGCAATAAAAGGCTGCTGGATCAGCAGACTGGCGCGATCCCGCTCCCAGGTTTGGCGCGCCACCAGCTTGGCCGCCTGATCGGCTGCGTCGGGCGCGGTCACAGCTTGACCACCATGGGATCGGCGCTATTGTCCATGACTTGGCGGGCAATGCGGTCGGCTTGCGCGCGGAATCGCCCGCTAAACGCGGTGCCGTGCTGGCGATTCCACGCCGCATAGCGCGGGTGCGTGACCACGGCCACTATGTCGTGCGCCGGGCGGTTGTTCATCGCATCGACCATGAGCATCGCCGCAAAGTCGCTGGGCAATTTCTGACCCACGTCAAAGAGCACGTTCAGGGCGCGGTCGCGGTGGGCGTAGCGCCACAGGTGATGCACCACGCCGCAGCAAAGGGCGTAACGCTGGTCGGCGCGGGCGGGAATCGCGACGGGCGCCGTTCCGTCAAAAATCGCTGCAATTGCTGGCAGCTTACTAGCCCAAGAGCGAAAGGCGGTGAGCTCGGTTGCCGCGCCCACGCCCACCAAGCCAATCAGCACGGTGCGCAACGTGTCTTCGCTCAGGCCCTGCGCCAAGTCGAGCTCCAAGCCCACCCGCTCCCAGCTGCGCGGACTGGGCCAGCCGCGCTCTAAGTTGGCTTCTAGACTAAGAAATGTTTCTGGCCGGAAGCGCAAGAAGGCGATCACGTCGGGGTGGATGCCCGCGGCCTGGGCCCAGCGCACCCAAACCTCAAGATCGGCGTCGACTTCCAAGTGGCAAAAGCGGTTGGCGAGGGCCGAAGACATGGTGGTGGCGACTGCGCGGTCGCCGGTGCGGTTGCCCGCTGCCATGATGTACCAGCCCGGCGGGACCGTGTAGAGGTCGCCCAGGCGGCGGTCCAAAATGAGCTCATAGGCCGCGACTTGCAGCGTGCGATCGGCGGCGGTCAGCTCATCAAAGAGGATCACGCCGCGGCTCTGCGGGTCGCGCGGCCATTCGCCCGGCAGCAGCCAGTGCACCACGTCGCCCCGCGGCACGGGCAGCCCGCGAATGTCTACCGGCTCGCGCTGCGCCAGGCGAATATCAAGTAGATCAATGCCTTGCTCGGCACACACCTCGCGCACAAGCGCACTTTTGCCCACGCCAGGCGGGCCCCACACCATGAGCGGCGGCAGCACGGTGGCACGCGCGGGCTCGTCCCAAAGCGACGTAAGGTGGTGCTGCAAGATGGCGCGAACGGTCTCAAGTGTGCAGGTATGCTGGATAATCGTTGGACTCAAGGTGCCTCCTGCCTGCTAGATTGTCTCATCGCCTTCGCCGCCCAGCAGCAGCCCTGCGGCCAGGCGTCGAAGCTGCGGCGCCACTTCCGGTGCCGCGGCAATGGTGGCCAAGTGCTCCACCGCTTGCGCGCAGCCCAAGGTGCGAATGGCGGCCAGCAGTTGCAAGCCCTCTTCGCACGGCAGACAGCGCACCAGCCAGTAGCACAAGCTGGGCAGCAGCTCGGGCATGTCGGGCTCGCCCTGCAGCTGCCGGCAAGTGCGCAGAACAGCTTGCATTTGCTGCTCCACGCGCGCTTCGATGCCGTCGGCCTCGCCCCGGTCCTTACGGGCAAGATGCAGCGGCTGCCCGTGCGCCGCGCCGTGCCGGAGCTGCGCCAAAAGGATGTCGGCAAGCAGCAGGCGAAGTTGCTGATCTTCTGTACCTTGCAGCGTCCGCGCCACTGCTGCCAAGTGCTCCGGTCCGTGGGCGCGGCGAATCGCAGCCTCGGTAGCGGCGGCCTCCGGCACGGCATTGCGGCACATCAGCCACAGCCGCAAGTCAGACATCCAGCCGCGGTCTGCCAGATCGGCGGGGAATTGCCATGCCCACTTGCCCAGTTGCGGCCGTGCCACGCTGCGTTGGTACAGGGCCACGCGGTGCTGCCACGCGGTATTCTCCGCCAGCCCGGCGCGCGTCAGCTCGGCCAGCACCTGCATCGCGCGGAGTATTTGTTTGGGCGTGCGCGCCTCTTCTACAGAGCCCAGCAGGGCTTGCCGCACCTGCGGATTGGATCCCACGGCGGCGCGCAGGCCTTCAAAGGCGCTGTTGGGGTCCACGTCGAGCCGAGTGGGCCCATCTACGCTGTCGAGCTTGGGCACATCGGCGCACCGCAGCGTGGACCCCGCCAGCAGCTGCACGCGCCGCAAGTTGGGGCACGCCATCACGTCCATCTCGGCGACCAAGGGCGCGGCCACCACAGTCGGCGTGCAGTTCGTCAGCCGGACCGCCCACCAAAGCCCGTGCAGAGTCAAGATGTTGGCACCCGTTCCCCGCGCGAGCGACACGGCTTGGCCCGTGCCGTCGATGTCCGCCAGCGCAGGACACTGTTCCACGCGCAGACGCTGCAGTTCGTGGGCCACCGTCACCGCTTGTAGCGCGCCGCACAGCTGAATTTCCAGTGTGTCGAGCGGCCGGTCTACTTGGAGACTCGTAATCGTATCCAAGCCTTGTAGCACTAGCTCGCGGCAGGCCGCGTCGGCCGGCACGTGCAGTGCGTTGCCGTTGCCCGTGCGGAGCAGCACCACCAGCTCGGCGTTTGGCCAAGTGCTGCCCAGCGGACCAAGCCACAGGTTCTGCCGGGGCCCGCGCGACGAGCGGCCTGCCGTCAAGCGCGCAGTAGGCATGGCGTTGCTGTCTTTGTTGCTGAATGCGGTGCTGATTGCTGTGCTGTGTGTGGTGTCCAGTGCCCGATCTGAGCTGCCCCATGCTGCGTCAAAATCCGCGACGCAGCCAACTACGCTCAGCGCGGGACTTGCGCCGCTAAAGCTGACGTGGACCACGGCGCCGGGCTCTTGCGCAGGAACGTGCAGCTCCACCAGCTGCGGACACTGCTGAATCGTAATGTGCACGCCGGGCGCAGCGGTGCTCAGGTCCAAGACGCGGACGGTGGGCCCGGCGGTGACATCCACGTAGCGCGCGTGCGGCACCGCCAAGAAGCCGCGCTCTACCCCTGGGGCAATCGCGAGCATCGTGCCGCGCTGGCGGTCCAGTACAGGTGCCAGAGCGTTGAAATTGGCTGGGGCTGCCAAGGGTTGGCCTCCCGCCTCCGCCTCTGCCTCCGCATGCGCAGTCTTGCTGTCAAAGCTGCGGCTAAACGACAAGATTTTGCGAAGCGCCGCAAGGATCATGAAAGCTCTGGACCTTGCGCCACCGGCCAACGCGATGCCGCTGCAGTGTGACACGCGGGCGAGCGGTGTACACCGGCAGCGGGCGCGCACGGGCGGGGATGCGACAGGTTGTGTCGCTTTGCGGCACGCGCAGGGAATCGGACCAAGCGCATGTGGCCACGCAGCACGCTCGGCAGGGCTTGGCCAACAGCGCTTTGGGATGGGGCGCTTTGTTTGGGCTTTCGCGGCGACGTCTGCCCGCTTGCGCCCGCGCCAGGGGGCGCCCGGTAGCCACGCCACCAGCCGGGCCATCTTACCGCGGGCGGGCACTGAGGTGTCGCAGCGCGACATGGGTGACCACCTAGCTGGCGCCCAAAGCCGCATGCGCAAGTTGACCTCGCGCCAGCCGTCACTACCCTGAATCCCTCGGCCGCAAAGGATCATTCATGCCCATCCGCCTCCTTTCCGACCTCCACCTCGAATTCCACCGCGACGGCGGCCGCGCCTTCATCGCCGAGCTGACCGCCGCCCCCGACGAAATCCTAGTCCTGGCCGGCGACATCGCCGTTGGCGAAGGCCTGCTCCGCGCACTCCCCTCCTTCTGCCGCAAGTGGCGCGAGGTCGTCTACGTCGCCGGCAACCACGAGTACTACCACCACCGACCCA
>CAISBR010000191.1 GCA_903883645.1 uncultured Myxococcales bacterium
AGGCGTCGGTCAGGCTGACCGCCGACTCCGGGAAGGCCACGATCTGGGCGGCGGCATGGGCTGGTTGACGGTCGGACATTGGGCAACTCCGGGCGATGGTCTGGTTGCGGGAACGGTCATTCCCGCAACCTAACTACGCCCAAATTCTGGAGAGTAAGCCGATGCTCCGGACGGTCGTGTCAGGTCAATCCGCCGCGTCGACGTCGATGACGTCACCGTCGTCCGAGTCGTCCGGCGACGAGTCCGCGTCAACGATTCGCACGGCCCCAGCCGCCAACACGATCTTGAATGCGGCATCCCTGTCCGGGGCTTCGACTGGTTCCACGGCGTCGTCGGTCGTCACCCACCAATTCCCGACGGTGAACTCGCCTGCGTCGTAGCCCCACCGATCCAACCACGGCTGGTCGACCGGCCCGGTTTCACCGACGATGAGGTCCCCGGCATTCAGGCCCAACCACTTGGCGAACGGATCCGGGAGAAGATGGTTGTCTTCGCCTTCCGGGTCCTCCTCGACGGGCAAGATCGTGGTGGCCCCGGCTTCCCGCAAAGCCGCCATCGCGGCAAACTTGGACGGCACCTGGACCACGTCGCCGTCGGCGCCGATCAGCAGCCACCAGTTGCCAGTCGCGAACCCGTGGTCACATCCGGCGTGGTGTTTCTGCCAATGCGACGTGATCCTGCCGGCCTCCCCAACGTAGCCGTCCTTCGCGTTCACGCCCGCGAACTCGGCCAACGCGTCGGTCGCCAAGTGGGCGGGGTAGAAATCGTCGGGGTCGAGCTGTGGCGGTGGCGCTACAATCTTGAACGGCGTCGGGTCGAACACGACACCGCCTTTCTTCGCGGCCTTCTTGGCAGCCTTCTCCGCCTCCCGTCGTTCTCGCCTGTCGCCCATGGTGCTAGCCCCGTCGATTGTCCCAGTTGTCGATTCGAGCATGAACCGGCGGGTCACGTCCAGCCGACGTGGTCGGTCCAAAGCAGTGAAGCCGAAGTCCGGCGTCTCCGCTGGGCCTCAAACCGAGTGATAAACTTTTCCGGTTCGCCGCCAGATCGGAAAACCCGCCATATCAACCGGCATACAAAACGACACGGGAGAGGCGAAACGGTCTGCGTGTCGGTGGCGTAGCGGTCAGAACCAGCTTCTCGTCGTCACCGGTGACTACCGCCGGTTCCTCACGGCAAGGATTGCCCGTTCGATCCGCCCCTGGACAACTGGTGTCCCACGATGCACCCGCACATGGCAGGCCGGGCACAAGGCGAGCGTGTTGTCCGTGTGGTCCGACCCGCCGTCGCCCACTTCCGCGACCCGTCCTTGTTCTGGAAGTACCGCCAGAAGTTCATCTGCACGGCAACATCGTCAGGAAGTCGAACGTCCATCGTGCCGTCCGACTCGACAGTGAATCCGTCCCACTTGTCGAGTTTCGGCTCGCCGGCAATCCGAAAGCAGCCGAAGACGACGCGTTCGTGCTGTTCCTTGCCTGGCAACAGGGTGGTCAGAAAGGCGATGTCGCCCGCCTGCACTCCGTTGACCGGAATTCGCTGACCCGCCTTTGGGCCATGATGGTACATGCCGAAGCCGAAGCTGAGTCGGTCTACGCTGAACATGGTGCTTTCGTAGCAGGGTGGGTCGGCTGGCCGCTTGCCCGTGAAGTTTGCGTCGGAGAACTTCCGGCACGGCCCATCCGGGTCCGAGCAGTTGGTCATCTTCCTCTGCCTGACGTTGACCATGATGTTCTCGTCCGAGCAAACCCCGTTGAAGCCGAACAGCGAACCGCCGGCACCACCGTCGTTGTACGTGACCTTGAACGCGATACCCTTCATACCAGCCCCCGCAGTCTCGCTATTTTGGTCAAGCCGTCGCCACGTTCACATCCGAATGATGCACCGCTGCCGCCGCAAATACCCCCTGCAAGCCCTTGGCTTCCCGCAGCCGGCCTTCCAGCTCGTCCAGCAGGGCCATCACCTCGTCGACCTTGGCTACGATGCGGACGGCGTCACTCGGCGTCCTGCTGAGCGACCATCCACACCCGCTTCAACGGCAGCTCCGACCGAATGTCCACGTTCAACTTCTCGTAATACTGGAATAGGTTCTCCAAGACGTCCTGCTTCGTCCACAGGCGAACCTTGAAGTAGCAGCGTATCGCGGTCTTGGCGCCCAGCACTGTGCGTCCGCTCCACTTTCACGGAGTCGACTACCTGCGAGTAGCCCACCCTGCCCCGCTGCGCGACAGGCCGGATTTCGGAGGCGGCATCGTGGTCGAGCACCATGCCGGCGGCGAAGTACGGGTCACTACTCTAGAACGCACCATGGTCGACGTCTTGGACGCACCAGACCTGGGCGGCGGCTGGGAAGAGATCTGGCGGTCGCTCGAAATGGTCGAGTACTTTGACCTAGATGCCGTCGTCGGCCACGCCCTGGCACTGCGCTCGGCCCTGACTTGTGCACGGGTGGGGCTGTACCTAGAACGTCATCGCGACGAGCTTTTTATCCGCGACGAGCACCTAGCCCGGCTGGCAGAACAGGCGCCGAAACAGCCCAGGTATCTCGACGGACGGCGCCTGCCGGGCCGGCTAGTCAAGCCGTGGAACTTGGTCGTGCCCCAGCAGGTGCTGCAGCGGGCGTGGCAAGAGCCGGCGTACGAGGAGGCTGGCGATGCTCTCGCGTGATCAACTGGGCCGTGCGGCAGCGGAGGCTGGCTATCCGGTGGAGTCGTTTGAGAAAGTGCAGGTGCTGCTGCATGTGCTCAAGGGGATACGCGCCCATCCGTTTTTGGGGAGCCGACTGGCACTCAAGGGCGGTACCGCCCTGAACTTGTTTGTGTTTGACCTGCCGCGGCTGTCCGTCGACATCGATCTAAACTACGTGGGTGCCGCGGACCGCGCCACGATGGTGGCGGAGCGCCCCCGGCTGGAACAGGCGCTTACCCAGGTCTTTGGCCGGGCGGGTTTGACGGTCAAGAGCGTGCCGAGCGACCTTGCCGGCGGCTGCGCTTGGGCTTTGTGGTGTACGGCGGCATCAATCGCGTGGATTGGCGCACAGTGTCGCCGGCAGTGGTGACCACTACGGCCGAGGACGTAGACACCCAGCTGGTGCCGATGCTGCGGCAGTCGGTGCGGCCGGCGCGGCACGAGGTGGCGGTCTGGACGACTGACCTGGTGCGCGAGACACAGCAACTGCTGGCGACGGTGCTGCCGCTGAGCGACGCGGAACTGGCCTTTCTAGAGGCCTTGAACGGCGCAGGGGAGATCCATCCAGAACTGCTGACGACCGATGCCGACGAGCACAGAGTGATTGCTGTTACCGGCGCCCCCAAACAGCCCAAATCCGGTGAATTCGGCCCGACCGCCAAATCATCACCGCTGGGCAGCGGCGTGGCGACTCTGCGCCCGTTCGACCTCAAGCCGAGCCTTGCGCTCGGTTGCCTCACGCAGGCGAAAGGACTCGCCCTTGATTTCAATGACCTCGCTGACATGGGTTAGCAAGTCAATCAG
>CAISBR010000192.1 GCA_903883645.1 uncultured Myxococcales bacterium
GCGATGGCGCGCAGGCAGAACAGCCGCTCCGACGGCCGGATCAGGCCAAGGCCGGTGCCGATGAAGCGCTGGGAACGGTTGCGGAGTGTGGACGGGAGTCGGCTCATTGTAGCCTCCGAGAAGGTTGCGGGACTGACATTGCTGCCGACTAGCGGACCGTGGGGCTGTAGAAGAGCTTGTCGAGGACGCGGCCGAATGGCATGGCGAGCGGCTGCGACAGCCGGGACCAAGTAGGTCCGGGCGGGAGTAGCTCGGGCAAGTCCACACGGACGCTAAGAAATTGGAGCGCTGGGTGTTCTTGGAGGCCGTACTTGGCGCAACTGCTGGCGGTGGCGGTGGTGGAACTGGCTATCCGTGCCGGCGTTTCACTAGGGTGCATCGGGCGGCTCCGCGCTGGCCATGACGGCCGCGGCGCCCACAGTATAAATCTATCTATCTAACTTAGCAAGCCCGACCTAGCACGGACGGAAGCGACCATTGGGCGCGGTCTGCCACACGTCGGCGCGGCCCGCGTAGTGCTTGCGGCTGGTGTGATTAACCGTGTCGCGAATCAAGTACACACGAACGGTGCCGACGGACGCATTGGCGAATTTCGAATTCAGAATTTCCATAACGTCGGTCGTCGAGAACACTCCAGTTGGCGAAGCTCGTGAGGCTTGCCAAGCTGCCTCGCGCACTTGCGGAACTTTGTCTTCGACTTCATCCCAGGGTCTTAGCTCGTCACCGGGGGGGAGAAACAACTCGGTTGCGGCCCGTCGCCTCGGCGGCTCGCTCGCTGCCTCGCCATCCGCAAAGAAGGGGTGATCCAGGTCGTCGTCCAGGGCGTCGTCGTCCGGCCCAACTTCGGCAAGGACATCGGCTTCGTCGAGATCCGGCAGATCATCCTGTTCGTCTTCCAGGCCTGGACCCTGAAGGCCGCTTGGCCGTCGCGCTGCCGCCTGTGCTCCCCTGGATGACTGCGCCTGTAGGGATTGCCGAGGCTGCGAGGCCCAAGCCATCGCCTCGAGTGGCACCAGCAGCGCAAAGAACTCGTCGTTGCGCAGGACTAGCAAGTGTTCGCCGGCATCCAGACGGGCTTTGGCGGCGTCGGGGGCCTCGACCAGGGTCTTCCATGCAATTGTAGTCGGGAGCTTCATGATAGATAGATTACCTTAGATTGCTAGATACGCAAGCACCGCATGCTGACATGGCCAGGGCCCGACAAGACCAGACCGAGAGCGCCCTTCGCCCGCCTAGAATCGAAACGCCTAACGGTGAGAGCCTGCCATCGGATTGCGCATCGGACGGCGTAGTCCCTTCGCGCAAGCCGCCAACTGCCCTACCCTGCAGCCACCGCTTCGCCAGCCGCACCAGCTTGACCTGATTCGGCCCACATTCCAGCGACCAGCGCACTACACGCCCAACATACGGCGCCAGCGTCAGCTCGACCGCACCCGCCGGCACCTGAAAAACATGGCCCTGTAGCACCCGCGCCAGCACCTCGCCAGAATCCCACGAATCATTGCGGACTTGTAGGCAACCCGGCGTCTCGAGCTCATCGACCAGCACCACCACGGCGGCCGCCGCCAGCGGGTCGGGCATAGGTGCAGCAACCCGCTTGAACTCGCACTTTGCCCAGGCGGTGTAGGCAGTTTCGTCGTGTGCTTCCGACCGCTGAAAGGCCAGCAGGGTCGCGGCCAAGCGGTGCTGACACTGGTACGCCGAGTCGAGCGCCCGCGGCCGAAACGGCTGGTAGAGCAGTTCGGGCGCGTTCACATCGCCGCGGTCCTCGCCGAACCGCAGCACGCGCTGGCGGTGCAACATACTTAGCACAGCGCAGGTTTCGAGCGGAGCCAGCGGCGACTCGCACAGCACACTGGCCACCGAGCGACCCGACAGCAGCGGCACGACGGCGACAATGCGAGGTAAAACTCTCATTACTACTAGCAAATCTGCGTACTGACGCAGCTGCACGGTCCGCGACCACGGCCCCAACACGCCCGCGTAGTGGGTCACCAGCATTGCCTCCGCGTCGTGCAAAAGCGGCTCAAGGTCAAGCGACTGGGGCCCCAACTCCACAACACGCTCCAGCGCCAGCACGATCAAAAGGCCTACCTACCTTCGCCCACCAGACCCAAAGCGCGCTCAACCACTGCATCTGAAAGGTACATCCCGCCGGCTCGAAGCGACGACAACACGTCGCGAGCGCTGGCAATTCTCCCTGACTTCTTGGCCAGCAGCACTAGGCCAAGCGTCCCCGTTGTCTGCAGACCGAGCGCCCGCGCACAACGGCGAGCGGCCAAGTCGTCCAGCACAACCCGAGC
>CAISBR010000193.1 GCA_903883645.1 uncultured Myxococcales bacterium
AAGGCCTCGGCTACAACCCGGACCTTGAGCCCGCGAGCAGTACGCTTGACCATACCCGGCACGGCCGCAGCGGGGCCGCACGCGACCGCCTGTGTGTATCCAGCTGTGGCTAATGCCGACACCGCCTCTTGCCACAGCACAGGCGCGACCATCTGCTCAACAAGCAACGTCCCCAGCTGAAGTGTGCCATCGAGCGTGGCGTCGACAATCGTGGAGCGAATCGGCACGCGCAGTGGCGCAAACGCGAGTCCTTGCACGACCTCAGCCAACAGCACACCGGCCGGATGCATCAGCGGCGAATGGAACGGCGCACTCACCGCCAATGGAATAGCCCGCATCGCCCCCCGCTGCACGCACAGTTCGCCCGCCCGCGCCACCGCAGCGGCGTGCCCCGAAATTACGTGATTGGCAGCATCGTTATGCGCAGCGCAGACCACGACTTCACCGGCCGCTGCCTCGTGGCAGGCTCGCTCGATGTCCGCACGCGGCAGCCCCAGGATCGCCGCCATGGCGCCCTGCCCTGCAGGCACCGCCTCCTGCATCAGGCGACCGCGCAACCTCACAAGCTCCAGGGTCTTAGCCAACGGCAGCGCTCCCGCTGCCACCAGCGCACTCCACTCGCCGAGCGAATGCCCAGCCATCACCCCAATCGTCACTCCGGCATCCAACAAACGACTCTCAACCACGCGAAACGCCGCAATGCTGTGGGCCAAGATCGCCGGCTGGGCGAACTCGGTACGCTGCAACTCCGCCTCTGGGCCACCCCAACAAAGCGATGACAGCGAGAAGCCTAAAACGGAGTCGGCCTCTTCAAAAACCTGCCGAGCGAGCGGCTCGCGCTGCAGGCTCTGCCCCATGCCCAAGTACTGCGACCCCTGACCCGGAAACAGCACGGCCCACACAGCACTCACGGCAACCTCGCTCAGAAGCTAGACTTTACGCAAGATCAGCGACGTGTTGATGCCGCCAAATGCAAAGTTGTTGTTCATCACAGTGGTCAGCGCTTTCTGCCGCGGCGGACCCATCACGTAATCAAGCGTCGCACAACGCGAATCGACGTCGACCAGGTTGCGAGTCGGTGGCACTAGGCTGTCGCGCATGGCGGCAAGACAGATGACCGTCTCGATACCGCCACAGGCGCCAAGCGTATGCGCGGTATAGCTTTTCGTTGAACTTACAGGCACATTGCTGCCTAGCACGCTGAATGTGGCCTGGCTCTCGGCGATATCGCCCAACTCAGTCGCGGTGCCGTGGGCATTGACGTAGTCCACCTGATCTGCAGTGATCTCAGCATCTTGCAAAGCCAGCTTCATGGCGCCCGCCATGCCCTCCCACGATGGCCGCGTGATGTGCTGACCGTCGCAGTTGGTGCCATAACCCAGTATTTCTGCATAGATTTTGGCTCCGCGCGCCACGGCACGGTCGTAACTCTCAAGAATGACGGTCGCGGCGCCCTCGCCCACCACCAGACCGTCGCGTCCAGCATCAAATGGCCGCGGACTCAACTCTGGATTATCGTTATACTTTGTCGATGTCGCATACATGATATCGAAGATGCCGGCGTGGGTGAAGTGCAGCTCCTCGGCGCCACCGCAGACCATCACATCTTGCTTGCCCTCGGCGACGGCCTCGTAGCCATAACCGATGGCCTGGCTGGCGCTGACGCACGCGGAACATGTGGTGATAATCCGCCCCTGAATCCCGTAGTACATCGCTAAGTTGGCCGCACAGGTGTGGCTCATAAAGGTCAAGTACCCGGTCGACTCCAAGCCCGCCAAGCTGTTGTTGGTAAACACGGTGCGTGCGTAGGTCTCAAGCTCCGACGTTGAGCCGTGGGTCGACCCGTAGGCCAGACCCACGCGACCGCTGCTCAGGTCGATGTCCGCCAGACCGGCGTCGTGCAGCGCTCGGTCGCTCGCGTAAGCGGCCAGCAGTGCCACCCGGCCCATGGTACGAATCTTCTTTCGAGGAAAATCACTACGTTCAACCCCATGCACCGGCGCCGCCAAGCGGGTAGCAAGTTGCCCGACCCGGTCCCAATCCGCCATGTGGGCAATGCCGTGGCGCTCTTCGGCGAGCGCGGTCGCCACCTCGTCTAGGCTGTTGCCGATGGGGCTACATAGGCCCAAACCCGTGATAACGACACGCTTTTTCTGAATGATCTTGCTCATGCCAAGCCCCCGTTGATGCCGATAACCTGACCCGTGATGTAGGCTGCGGCATCGCTGGCCAAAAACGCAACCAGAGCAGCTACTTCGTCGGGCCGCCCCATGCGCCGCATCGGAATGTACTGCACCGCCTCAGGCGGCACGTCTTGCACCATGTCGGTCTCGATCAGCCCTGGAGCCACGGCATTGACCGTAACACCGCGTTTCGCCATCTCTTGCGCCAACGATCGCGTCGCGCCGATCAGGCCCGCCTTGGCCGCGGAGTAGTTGGTCTGGCCGCGATTGCCGATCACGCCCGACACGGACGAAATGTTGATGATTCGCCCCCACTTGCGCCGCACCATGGGCATCACCAGCGGCTGCGTCACGGCGTAAAACCCGTCTAGACTTGTGCGGGTTACACCTTGCCACTGGGCAAGCGTCATACTCGGAAAGGGGGCGTCGGCCACAATCCCGGCATTGTTGACCAGAATGCCAACCGGCCGCTCGGTCAGGTCCAGGCTCGCCAAGCCCGCCGCCACCGCCAGTGGGTCGGCCACGTCAAACTGCACCAAGTCGGCGCGAACCCCAAATGCTTGCACAATTTCAGCAACTTCCTCAGCTGCGTCGCGGCGCGTGTTGTAGTGGACGATGATGTCGTGCCCCTGCTCAGCCAGCACCTTGGCAATGGCCGCGCCAATGCCCCGACTAGCGCCCGTGACCAGCGCGCGAGTCGGCTTTGATCGCAATAGGCTATTCACAAGACCTCCGAAAGATTATGTGGTTGCGCAACATTGAGCACCGCTTCAGCGACAATGACGCCGTCGCACGCCACGGTGCAAGCAAAGCTGCCGAGCTGCGAGTCACCCCAAGTACGTTGCGACGTCACAACGAGCGTGGCACCGATGGGCACAAAGTCGCAATGAATACGCAAATCTCTACACCCCAACAAGAATCCTAGCCGCACTGCCTCGCCGTCAGCCCGCGCTTGAAGGCCGGCATACGCCGCAACCGCCTGAGCCATGTACTCCAACGTCACCAGGGCAGGCAGTCCAGCTGCCTCGACAAATGGCGCGTCGGCCCGCACTATGGACCGCGCAACAATTTGATTAGATTGAACTTCAACAAGTTCGTCGAGCAGCACCATCGGCGCAGCGTGCGGCACCAAGTCTGCCACGGGCGGAAGCGTCATGCGGCCCCCATAGCTGGCGTCACTTTCACCGACCAGCTAGCGCCAAGCGCTACGTGCGCCACCCGGCCACCGAGCACGGCATCGACCAAAGCCAACGCGAAACGGCACGGATTCTGTTGCAGATCAACCGGAATATCGCCTTGCATTGGCAGCATCACGCCCTGTTCAAGCGGCCCGAGCGCAGGCGCGCCATGGGGAACACTCGCGGTCAGCCAAACTGCCACCGCGAATGGAGAGCAACGCAAAGAGCTCAAGAAATTAGGAGGCTCTGCGTCTGCCACCACCAGCAGCACGTCTTTCTCGCCGCTTGCCAGCAGACTCTGTGCCTCGAACAGGGCCATTGCCAAGGTGGCCTCCCCGGCGGCGAGCGAGGTCGCAAATCCCTGTTGCCCAGTCGCAATCGATAGTTGCCCGATGCCGGCATTGTGCACGCTCGCGGCAAACCGCGTGGGCGACAGCTCGCTACCGGGCTCGCGAAGCTGGCTCAACAGCTCGCCCAAGGCACTGGTCTCGCCCCAAGCCGAGCCAAAAACTACTGCGGGCATCGCTAGATTCAAGGGTTCTCCCGCTAGACCCGCTGCGGCTTGAACGGCGGCATCCAACGCAGCACGCGTCAGCGCACTGGCACGCCGACGCTGCATGGCCGGCAACACCCCGCCGCGCGGCACAGCCAACTCGGTCTCGCTCTGGCGTTGCACCCACGCAGTCGCACTCTGGCAAGTCGGCGACCATAAGCCGATTCCAGCGATCCCCACCGCCGCACTCACGCCGCCCCCAAGATTACCGCAGCATTGTTGCCACCAAACGCGAATGAATTCGACACGACCACCTGCACAGGCTGCCGCATTGGAATACGCGCTAGGGCGATCGCGATGGCTGGGTCGGGCGTGTCACAGCCCAGATTGGCCGGAATCAGCCCTTGCTCTAGGCAGATCGCACTCAGCACCGCCTCGACAGCCCCGGCCGCGCCTAACAAGTGCCCCGTGTACGCCTTCGTCGATGAAACCCAGGCGTTCTGACCAAAAACACGTTCAATCGCGAGTCCTTCGGCCGCGTCGTTGAGAGGGGTCGCTGTGCCGTGCGCATTGACGTAGTCCACCGCCCCGGCGTCCAACTGCGCGATCGCCAACCCGCGACGCATGGCAGCCTCGGCACCCAGCCCCTGAGGATGAGGCGCACTCAGGTGATATGCGTCGCAACTCTCTCCCACGCCAAGCAAACGCACCCTCGGCGTGCCTTCGCGCTCTAGCAGCAGCAGCGCGCCGCCTTCGCCAATGCTGATCCCAGTGCGGTCGCGGTCAAATGGCCTGCAGGCCCGCGGCGAAATCGCGCCGAGGCTTTTGAAGCCATGCAGCGTAGTGCCACATAGCGTATCGACCCCACCAACCAGTGCCGCATCCACAACGCCGCTGGCAAGCCAACGCTGCGCAGCCGCAAGGACCTTGGCGCCCGACGAGCACGCCGTCGATACCACTACCGCCGGCCCTGCAAGCCCCGCCAGCGAACGCACCACCTCAAGGATGCCGTCGTAGGCATGTTGCTTGGCAAAGTCGTAGCCGTCAGGCAGCTCTCCAGTGGTCTGCTGGACCGCGTGGGCAGCCTCGCTCGCCGCAATTCCCGCGTTGCTGGTACCGAGCAAGACCCCAATCCGCCGCGCACCCCACCGCTCGCGAGCCCGCTGCAAGTCGCGGTCGAGGTCGCCTACCAGCTGCGCGGTCAGCCGTGCCACACGCGTGTCGTAGTGTGTCAATTCATGAGGAAGAGCAGGGAGTTCGCCCAGCGCACCCACCCACGTGGCAACGCCCCAGTGCGGCGCCGCTGGCTCCAGACCACTTCGCCCTGCCAGCAAGGCGTGCGCATGAACCGGTGCACCGGCGCCAAGGGCACTGCAAACGCTATATGCTGTTATGGAAACGGCGGGTAGGCGACACATCGCAGGGGCGCATATACCACGGCGCGGCTGCCGAAAGCCAGCCTCATCTAGCGCTGTTGGCTGGGGATCAGCTCGCTCAACGTCACCGACCGCAAGCCCCGTTCCTGCATTTTACTCAGTAATTGTGGAAGTATCGCCAGCACCGCGTGCGGACGACCGCTTCGCCCCGGCACGCCATCGTGCAGCGCGAGAATCGAACCGGGTCGCAGCGATCGCAGCAGGCGCGCAAACCCACTGTGTGATTGAGCACTTGCCACCCCATCACGGGCAGTCGCAGTCCAGGTCACCAGGTCGAGCCCCGCGCGCTCCGCCGCCAGCGCAACCGGGGGGCTCACCAGCCCCATCGGCGGTCGAAACCACCGCGGCACGTGCCCCGCCACGGACTTCAGCAAATGGCTAGCACTCTGAAGCTCTTGCAGCAGCACCGCGGCCGGCAGGGCCGGAGTCCAGGGCCGATGATGCCAGCTATGGTTGCCCAGCTCGTGGCCGCGCCGCACGATCTCCGCTAGCAGATCTTGCTGCTGCTCCGCCTTGGCGCCGATGACGAAGAACGTCGCTCGATGCCCATATCGATCCAAAAGATCAAGAATTTGTGGCGTATTAACGGGATGAGGCCCGTCGTCGAAGGTTAGCGCCAGCAGCGGTGCCGACGTGCGAAAGCCGAGCACCGGTCGGGCAAAAACACCGGTTTGCGGCCAAGCGACGCCGACGCTGATCGTGCCGAGCAACCCGCTCAACGCCCAAAGCAGCACCCAAGTGGGCACCTGGCCCCCAAACGCGCGACCCGCGGCAAGGCCTAGTGCCAACACCAAGCTCACCGCAAGCAGCCATTGGCCGCCACGCCAACCCCGCACGACCAATTCAGCCTGCGTATTCAGCTGTTGACTCACCGCACCCGCACATTCGCCACCACGCGCACCCGGCTGACCTTGAGCCAGTCGGCCACTTTCATGGTGGTCAGGGTGCACAAGGTCGTGTGATTGTTCTGCTCGCCGGCATCGATCGAGTCTTTGCTATCGCAGCCAATCGTTACGCGGCCATCCGCCGTTTCAAATCTCGCCGCAATCCCAAAGGCAAGCTCCGAGGTTCCCGAATTCGTCACCGTAACTTGCAGCACCGGATGAAAGGTATCTTCGGGGTCGTCTGCAGTCGCCTTGGCGATGTCGCCCGCCGTGGGCACACGCTTGGCGAGCACTTCGGTGATGAGCAGCGGCCCGGCGTTTAGCCCCACCTTCGTCACCCCGCTGCGGTCGAACGGCACGGCTTTATCGAGCACCCACGGGCCCTTGCCTGCCTCGCTCTTTGCCGGCTCGGGCTTAGTGGGCTCCGATTTCGCCGCATCAGACTTGGCCGAT
Organism: uncultured Myxococcales bacterium; assembly: GCA_903883645.1. Taxonomy (GTDB): domain Bacteria; phylum Myxococcota_A; class UBA9042; order UBA9042; family UBA9042; genus SXRM01. The sequence continues at coordinate 6,628 of CAISBR010000193.1, forward strand.
TCCACCTTGCCCGCAACCGTGGGCGCAGCGTCTTTCTTGGCCGAATCCTTCTTGACGGAGTCTGACTTTGGCGGCGGTTCCGGCGTCCGCGCATCGCCACCCAGTGCTTCAATTCGCGCACGGGCCTCTTCGCGCCCAGCCACATCCTTTTCGACCGCGATGTACTGTTGATAGATGGCGACCGCCTCGACCTTCTGCCCGGCCGCCTCGCGCGCACGCCCACAGTTGAATAGCAGCGGCGGCCGCTTCGCCAGTTCGTACGCCTTGAGATAGAGCCGCGCCGCAATGTCGAATTGCCCCTCTTGGTAGCGACGTTTCGCCAGCTCGGCAATGGCCTTGGCATCTTCCGCGGGCTGGGCCGCCGCAGCGAGCCGTGGCGCCAGAGCCAGCGGTACTGTTGGCGCAAGCACTAGTGTCGTCGCACCACACACGGTCGCCAGCAGAGCCACGGCCGCGCCGCCCCTCCGCCTCGCTGCGCTCCTAAGCATTTTAAGCAACTTTAACGGGTTGCACATAAGAATCCTCGTACGAGAGCGCATCAACCGCCCGCTACGGCTGCGCTCCGCCATCCGACCCTACAGGCGTGTACGCGGCGGGCAAGGGCAAAGGGCCCAGGGGCGGCGGCGGCGCATCCGCAGCGGGCGGCACTGCGGCGCGCTGCGCTGGCCCCACAAAGTGCCCCGTCTTGACACGCCCAGACAGCATTGAACCTAGCGCAATACCTGCAAAAACACCGAGCGCAGTGCCCGTACCCACGGCGGTCAGGTCGCCATTGTTCGACGTGGAGTTCGAGTTACCCTGCGCCGCTGCGCCAACCAACATGCCAAGTTGACCTAGCACCACCGCACCGATAATCGACGGCCAAGTCCGCACGTCGTCGGTCGTCACGATCGCCTCGGCCAGCGGCTCCTTGGGCAGCGAGGCCTGCAGCAGCTTTTCCGCATTGGGCATCCATGACTCGACCGGTGCGACGGTCTCTGCCGGGTCGACGGCCAAAACGCGGTAGGTCTCGAAATCGCCGCCCTCGCCGATGCGGACCGGCGCCGAAAACACTTCGCGCCCAGCTAGTTCGTGCGCTGGGACGGCGTAGCGGATGGGCACCCCGCACGCGGTCGAGGCAACCAGCACAAGGGCCGCAAGCAGCTTATTCGTCTGGATCATGAACGTCTCCCGGTGCACTTGCGTCGGCTGCGGTCGAGCGGACTCGGCAAGATGCTAACAAGCGTAGCCCTTGCAGCCACTCCGCACAACTTGCGCTCCGGGTGCGCGCGTGCTCCGGTCAGTCGATCGGCGTGCCAGTCTGCAACGAGCCGCCGCCCGAGGCCGAGAACAGTCGATCATCCAGATGCGCCGCCTGCAGAATCCGCAAGCCGGGGTCGACGCCTTCGTGGTGGGCCGGCGTCACGGACGGGGTGCCGCGATGGCGCTCTGCCAGGTGGCCACAGTCGTCCTCCGCCCCGGGATAATGCAACCCGTCGATCACCATTTCGGCCCCGGCATGGATGGCCGCGTCGACTGCGATCGCCTCCTCGTCCGCGCTCTGCACCTCGCCATCGAGATAGGTCCCGTCGTTAGCGAGTACCGTAACGTGCACACCCTGCACTCCCCGCGACGCGATGGCCTGGGAAATGGCCTGTTGTTGTCGTTCCGTCTTGTTGCTCATGGTGTCCTCCGTGGCCACAAGGTAGGACGCGCCCGACAGAACGGGGTCGGCTCGCCCCGGTTGCCGCGCCGAGCCCGCGGTCGTATTGTCATCTGGCGCGGCCGACTGCCGACGGGTCAATGCAATGGGCGAGTCATCCGCTAAACCAAAGGCCTCTCCCGCAGTTCGCGCTGTGCCAAAGAGTGCTGGGGGTAGTACGCTAGCGGCCAGCCTGGCCTTGCTGGCAACTGCGGCGGCGTTGATCGCGCCCAGCCTGTCGTGGCCGTTCGGCCGTGATCAAGCGATCTTCCACTACATTGGCCGCCAGTGGGGCGCCGGCCAGCTGCCATATCGCGACACCTTCGACGTTAAACCTCCTGGAATCTTTGCACTCTACCGTCTTACCAGCGCGATCGGCGGCGACGCGATGTGGACGATTCGTCTCGCCGATGCCCTTGCTTGGCTCGCAATCGGCGGCCTTTTGCCGTGGGCCTGGCCTGGCCGCGGAGATCGCCGACCGAACGGCACGACCATGGCCGCTGGAGCCTTGGTAGCTATCGCTAGTTACTTCGCAGTATTCGACTTTTGGGACACCGCTCAAGCCGAAACCTGGCAGGTCTTGGCCTGTGTCGCCGGCGCGGCCGCGGCGCGCTGGATGCCCGGCTGGTGGGCCGCGTTGAGCGCGGGCGTGCTCCTTGGCGTCGCGGGCCTATTCAAGCCAACTGCTGTTGTCATGGTGCCGTGGCTACTGGGCAATCTGGCCGGCAGCCCGCGCCAAGCCAAGGGTGCACCGCGGCTGATCGCAAGCACTATCGTGGTCGGCCTGGTCAGTTTAGCTGTAGTTGGTGGCGCGTTCGGCTGGTTGTATTACCGCGGCGCTGGGCAAGCCCTGGGCGAGCTGTGGGACTACCAACGTGCCTACGCCCGCGTACCCATGGGCCACGGCGAGGCCTTGCCCCGGCTGTCGCTGGTCTTTGATCGGCAATTCCACTTATGGCCTGTACTGTTAGCGGTCGGCCTGCTGCTGGATCTGCTGCTGCTTTGGTATACCTCGACCGCGGCGCCGGCCCTACTCAGCTTTGCCGCGGCGCTGGGTCTGCTCGCTCTCAGTTTTGCCGCTGTGGCGCTCCAGGGAAAGTACTTCACCTATCATTTCGTGGTAATGCTGCCCATTGTGGTGGGCGCCATCGTCTCGGGTATAGGGCGGCTGAGCGATAAGCTGGGCGGCGCGAAGATGCTAGCCGGCGTTTCTATGGCACTTTCGATTGGCGCATGGGCCACTGCCGCCCATTGGCCCTTCGATGACCGCGTCAGTGCGGCGCGCCTGGCCGCAGGACCGTGGCCCAAGTGGATCGCGCACAAGACGGACGCCGCCAGTTGGTACGGCAACTTCCGCGAGATCGCCAACTATGACTTTGCCAATCACTGGAGAATAAGTCAGGCGATCAATGGATTAAAGAAGCCTGGCGACCGACTGCATGTCCGCGGCTTCGAGTTGCCGATCTATGCGCTGACGGGGCTGAGCACGCCGGCACGATTCGTGTCTGAATTACCCTTAGAAGATAGCACCTTGGCGACCGAGCACCGCGATCGCTGGCAGCAGGACCACGACAAGCGGCTGTGGACCGACACTCCGCCGCGGTTTGTCGTCACGTTCGTCGATCGCCAGTGGGACCTGGACGCGCTGCAAGCCCGCGGCTACACAAAGACTATTTCGTCGGGGCTGCTGCAGCTGATGGTTCGCAAGGCGCCGGATTAGAGCCTGCCAAAAACGCCGCGGCCTGGGCCCTCAGGTTGTCTGCGAGGGACCAGGCCGCACGTTTTTAGAAACACGGACAATCACTTAGTGTGCGCGAAGGTCACCCAGGGTCAAAACCGGGCCGGGCCGCTACAGCGACGCCGTCTTCTGCACCAGCTGGCCGTCGAGCGCGTCGACCACCGGCTTGAACTGTACTTTGGCAGCCGCATCCAGCTCGCGACGCATCGTACCGTGGTAAGCCACTGGATCTAGGACTTTCTCGCCCTGATTCAGCTGGTAGTGAAGATGCGGCGCGGTCGAGTGACCGGTGTTCCCGCTCAGGCCTACGACCTGACCAGCCGCGATGGAGTCGCCCTCTTTCACCTTATTTTCAGACATGTGCAAGAACTTCGCCAGCGTGCCGTCGGGGTACTGCACTTCGACGCAGTTCCCGTTGAACTTCCAGTTCCAGTTGGCGCGCAGCACCTTGCCAGCGAACGGCGAAGTGATCTCGGTGCCGACCGGGGTCTTGAAGTCCATGCCCGCATGGCCACGGCCGTCGCCGACCAGGCTCGTGACCTGCTGGTAGTCCTTGATCGGGGTATTCTTCAGCTGCATAGGCACTTCGATACCCTGCTCGTTCCACCACGACGCGAACTTGTCGCCCGGCGCCTGCCACTTGTACACGCGGAAAGTCTTGCCCATCTTGGCCGCGACCAGCCGCGCCGCCGCAATGTCGATCTCGTTGTTGCCGAGCTCGCGGTAAATCACATCCACCGCGTCGTTCGGCGACAGCTCGGTGCGCAGGTTTACGTCCCACACAAAGAGCCGCGCCACGGTCTGGCTCACCTGTGGCCCTAGTCCACCGCCGAGCAACTGCGTAAACGTGCGCTCAAACGTGCCTGTGACCTGCAAATTTGCTTGTTGCCACTCGACTTGCGGGCCTGTCGGCGCCACCGGAGCGGGCGCAGCAAGGGCGGCAACGGCCACTGGCTTAGCCTGCACCGCGGCCTCCTGCTTGGCGTCGCCTTTGTGCACGCGGGCGACCAGGAGCACAATGTTCAAGATAATCGAGCACGCGAGCAGCACCCACGGCACCCCGCGCTTGCCAAAGACCGACGTATCCATGCAGACCTCCAGATGATTGCGCACGACCCGAGTGCGGGTCTGACTGCGAGCATCGCCTGCCGGCAAAAGTCGTCAAATAATTCGCACAAAAACTTGGCAACGGCTTATCTGTCGCGCTTATCGGTGACCTGCAGGGAAGCATCCATTTTCTACTAATTGAAACTAATGGCCTTTTTGCATCACGTCGCAACCGACTCCGCTCGTCGGCAAAAAGCACAACGCCACGAAAAAAACCCCCGCGCGTGGCCGTTCGGGGCTTGCACTGAAAGCTGGGTGTCGCTACACTGCCCCGCGCTGAACCAGACACGCTCGGGTTCACTGGCAAACGGGGACGTAGCTCAGCTGGGAGAGTACCTGAATGGCATTCAGGGGGTCACGGGTTCGATCCCCGTCGTCTCCACCCGCATTAAGCCAGACGCTGCAAGGGCTCGGAATCGCAAGGTTCCGGGCCCTTCGTGTTTTTCGACCCAGCGCCCCTATGCGGCGTGGCAAGTGCGCCAGTCCTGCGCCAACAAACCGAGCGTGCACCTGCAACTGCGCGATCTCGCCTCGACAAGGGCCCTTAGGCACCTATGCTGGCAAGCCCAAAGCCGGCGGCGTCCGGCACGCACGACGATGCTCCAAGTCCTCAATCGCAGCAACCTTGAACTGGCTGAACAGCTGTATATTCAATGGCTTGGCAACCCATCCAGCGTATCGGGCGACTGGCAGTCTTACTTTGCCTCCGAGCTACAGGCGCCGGTCCAAGCGACGACACGGTCGGTCGAGGACTGCGCCAATTGCCATGTAAGTCAAGAACTTTTGCATGTTACTGCCAAGCAGGAGCGCGTCGACCGGCTAGTGCGCGGCTACCGGGTCCGCGGGCATGTGGCGGCGCACTTGGACCCGCTGTCGGATCAGCGCGAATCGCACCCCGAGCTCGAACTGGCCGAGTACGAACTGAGCGAAGCCGACCTCGACACGACGTTTTCGGCGCGCACTCTGTCGGGCAGGCCCACGGCGACGCTCCGTGAAATTCTTGCGAAATTGCGCCGAACCTACTGCGGCCCCATTGGTGTGCAGTTCATGCACATCGACGACGACGAGGCGCGCCTGTGGCTACAAGGCCGCATGGAGTCAAGCGAAAACCAGGTAGCGCTCGATCGCGACCGGCAGCGGCAGATTTTCGCCAAGCTGGCCCAGGCCGAAGTCTTCGAGACGTTTCTGCAAAAGAAGTTTGTCGGCGCCAAGCGGTTCTCGCTCGAAGGCGGTGAGTCGCTAATTCCCCTGCTGGATCAGGCGATTGACGCGGCATCCAAGTCAGGGGTCGAAGAAATCGTCATCGGCATGGCCCACCGTGGCCGGCTCAACGTGCTCGCCAATATCTTGGGCAAGGATCCCTCGCAGATCTTTCGTGAATTCGAAGACAAAGACGCGGAGCTCAAGATCGGCCGCGGCGATGTGAAATACCACCTGGGGCATACGTCGGAATACACGACGCTGTCGGGCGACAAGGTGTGGCTAAATTTGTGTTTTAATCCTTCGCACTTAGAGATCGTAGGGCCGGTTGCGGTGGGACGCACGCGGGCTCGGCAAGATCGCGAGGGCGATCGTGGTCACTTGCGGGTCATGCCGATCCTCATCCACGGCGACGCGGCCTTTGCCGGCCAGGGCATCGTGCAAGAGACTCTGAACCTTAGTGAATTGCACGGTTACCGCGTCGGAGGTACGGTGCATGTCATCGTGAACAATCAAATCGGCTTTACGACCCCGCCCGAGAGCTCGCGGTCGTCGCGCTATTGCACCGATGTGGCGCGCATGCTGCAAGTGCCGATTTTTCATGTAAACGGCGAGCATCCCGAGGGCGTCACGCAAGTTATTGAGCTTGCTATGGAATTTCGCAGAAAGTTCCACCGTGACGTCATCGTCGACATGTACTGCTACCGGCGCCACGGTCACAACGAGGGAGATGACCCTACCTTTACACAACCGCTTATGTATCAAGCGATTCGGGCGCGAAAGTCCGTGGTAGAGGGCTATCTTGAGAACCTGCAAACGCTGGGCGTCCTGCGCGCTGACGAGGGGCGCGAGATCGTGTTTCGTGCGCAACAGCGGCTAGAGGATGAGCTTTCGCGGGCGCGAGCGGCGACGTTCACCCCGCCGCGGCGGCTGGCGTCGCAGTGGCGAGCCTATCAGGGCGGGCCCGACCGCGAGACGCCCGAAGTGCCGACTGACGTGCCGCGCGCGCGCTTAAGCGAACTGCTGGCCCAGCAAACGGAGCTGCCGCAAGGGTTTACGGTGCATCCCAAGCTGCAGCGAAGCGTGCTCGACGCGCGACGTGACATGGCGACGGGCAAGAAGCTGCTCGACTGGGGCGGTGCCGAAGCCCTGGCCTGGGCTACGCTTTTGGTCGAGGGGCACGCTATTCGCCTGTCGGGCCAGGACTCGGGGCGCGGCACCTTTAGCCACCGCCATGCCGTGCTGCACGACTATCAGACCGGGGCGCAACACGTGCCGCTGCAGCATTTACAGAATGGCCAAGCGGAGTTTCGACCCATCGACTCGCCCCTGAGCGAAGCAGCGGTGCTGGGCTTCGATTTTGGCTACAGCCTCGACGCTCCGGGCACTTTGGTCATGTGGGAGGCTCAGTTCGGCGACTTCAACAACTGCGCCCAGGTGATCATCGACCAGTTCATCGCTTCGTGCGAAGACAAGTGGAACCGCCTGTCGGGTCTCGTGCTTTTGCTGCCGCATGGCTTTGAAGGTCAGGGGCCAGAGCACAGCTCGGCGCGCCTCGAGCGGTTCTTAAACATCGCCGCCGAAGACAACATTCAGGTGATGAATCTGACAACGCCTGCCAATCTTTTCCATGCGTTGCGCCGGCAAGTACTGCGACCACTGCGCAAGCCCCTGGTGGTCATGTCGCCCAAGTCGCTGCTGCGGCACGCCGAGGCGGTGTCGAGTCTCGACGAGCTGGCGAACGGCAGTTTCGAGCGGGTGATAGGCGATCCGGGGGTAAAACCCGAGAAATGCCAAAGAATTTTGCTCTGCAGCGGCAAGCTGTACTACGACTTGGTCGAGGCGCGGCGGCAGCGCCAGGCCGACGTTGTGGCGATCGTGCGCATTGAACAGTTGTATCCTTTGAGCGACAAGGAGTTGCACGAGGTACTGGCGCCCTACCCGCCCAGCGTGCCCGTGTTCTTTGTGCAAGAAGAGCCGCGCAACATGGGCGCGTGGGTGTTCCTGCATGTGCGCCTCGGCAAGAAATTGTTTGGCAAATGGCGAATGTACGGCCTTACCCGCCCCGAGTCGGCTAGCCCGGCGACTGGTTCGATTGGCGCACACAAAGTGGAGCAGGCGCGGCTGATCGACGACGCATTTACCTGGCTGCCGGCCCGCGGCGCAGAGGACTGAGATGAGCATGCCAATAGAGATCAAGGTGCCCGTAGTCGGTGAAAGTATTAGCGAAGTTGTGGTGAGTCAGTGGCTCGTGGCGCCGGGTAGCGCCGTGCAGCAAGACCAAAGCGTGGTGTCGCTCGAGACCGACAAGGTCAATGTGGATGTGCCGGCGCCGGTGGCAGGAATCTTGGCAAAGATCCTCAAGCAAAACGGTGAGTCTGCCCGTGTCGGCGAGGTGATCGGCTACCTAGAATTGGCGGATTCGGCAGTGGCTAGCGTTGCGCAGGCCCGGGTGATGCCCGCAGCCGAGCGCATCTTGGCCCAGAGCGGCCTACCGGCAGCGGCGGTGCTGGCGACGGGCCCGGGCGGTCGCTTGCTCAAAGAGGACGCGCTACAGGCCGTGGGCAAGCTGAGCGACGGCCAGAAGATTCCGCTCGTATTTGCCGAAGCTGAGCCTGTGCCTGTGCCTGTGCCTGTGCCTGTGCCTGTGCCTGTGCTTACAGCCGCTCTCGCGCCGCCGGTGGCGCCCTTGCTGCCCACAATCAAGCCCACTTTGCCCCCGGCGCCCATCGCGGACCCGCGCCAAGAGCTGGTGCCCATGTCGCCGATGCGCCGCCGCATTGCCCAGCGACTGGTCGAGGCCCAGCAAACCGCGGCGATTCTTACGACTTTTAACGAAGTCGACATGAGCGCGGTGCAAGAGGTGCGCAAGCGTTGGCAAGAGTCGTTTGTGCAAAAGCACGGCATCAAGCTGGGTTACATGTCGTTCTTTGTGCGCGCTTGCGTCGATGCACTCAAGGCCTTTCCGCTGGTAAACGCCCAGATTCGCGGCGACCAGATTGTGATGCAGCACTTCTACGACATCGGCGTGGCGGTGGGCGGTGGCAAGGGCCTAGTGGTGCCGGTGCTGCGCGATGCCGATCAGCTGAGCCTGGCGCAGATCGAGAAGCAACTCGCTGACTTGGGGGCGCGAGCCAAGGCCGGCACGCTCAAGTTGGCCGAGCTGCAGGGCGGCACGTTTTCGATCAGCAATGGGGGTGTCTACGGTTCAATGCTGTCGACGCCACTGCTAAACCTTCCGCAATCCGCAATCTTAGGCATGCACAACATCATCGAGCGGCCTGTGGGCGTGAATGGCCAGGTGGTGCTGCGGCCGATGATGTACCTGGCGCTGAGCTACGACCACCGTCTGGTCGACGGTCGCGAGGCGGTGCAGTTCTTGGTGCGGGTCAAGCAGACCCTTGAGGCGCCCGAGCGGCTGCTGCTCGACCTGTGAGGATTCGATGATAACGTGTGATCTCGCAGTGATCGGCGCGGGCCCTGGCGGCTACGTCGCCTCGATTCGGGCCGCCCAGCTTGGCCTACGGGTGGTATGCATCGAAAAGGAAAGCGCTCTTGGTGGCACCTGCCTGCGCATCGGCTGTATTCCTTCCAAAGCGCTGCTCGAGTCGTCGGAGCATTTCCATCGTACGCAAACGGACTTGGCCCGCCACGGCGTGCTGGTACAGGGCGTTGCGCTCGACTTGGCCGCGATGATGAAGCGCAAGACGCAAGTGGTCGCCGCGCTAACCCAGGGCGTGGCCGGGCTGTTCAAGAAGAATAAGATCGAGCGGTTGCAAGGTGCGGCGCGCATTGCCGGCAAAGATGGCGAGCGTTGGCAGGTGGCCGTGGGCGACGAGCAGGTGAGCGCCAAGTGGGTCCTCATCGCCACGGGCTCGGAGCCTGCCGCCCTGCCCGGCATAGTTCTCGACGGCGACCTCATTGGCACCTCGACCGAGGCGCTAAGTTACCCCAGTGTTCCTAAGCATTTGGTCGTCATTGGCGCCGGCGTTATCGGCCTTGAGTTGGGCTCGGTGTGGCGGCGTTTGGGCGCCAAGGTCACGGTTCTCGAGTACGCTGACCGCATCCTACCCAGCCTCGATCGCGACGTAAGCGAAGCTGCCAAGAAGGTTTTCGTCAAACAGGGCATTGAGTTCCGTCTGGGCGTCCGCGTCACCGCAGCCACGGCAAGCGCCGGCCTAGGGCACGTCGCCTTCGAAGCGAACGGCACGCGGCAAGAGTTGAGCTGCGACCGCGTCCTCGTGGCCGTCGGCCGTACGCCCCACACCGCAGGCTTGGGCCTAGTTGAGGCCGGTGTCGAGCTCGATACGCGCGGCCGCATCGTCACCCGCGACCACTTCGCCACCACCGCCACCGGTATCTTTGCCATTGGCGACGTCATTGCCGGCCCGATGCTCGCCCACAAAGCCGAAGACGAGGGCATGGCCTGCGCAGAGCGCCTCGCAACCGGCTACGGCCACGTCGACTACACCACCATCGCGGCAGTGGTCTATACCGACCCCGAGATCGCCACTGTGGGCGCCAGCCAAGAGGACTTGATAGCCCGAGGCATCGCCTTCAAAGTCGGCAGCTTCCCCTTCATGGCCAACGGTCGCGCCCGCGCCATGGGTTCGACCGACGGCTTCGTCAAGATCCTCGCCGACGCCGCCAGCGACCGGGTCCTTGGCGCGGCGATTGTGGGCCCGCACGCCAGCGAACTCATCGCCGAGGTGGCCACCGCCATGGCTTTCGGCGCATCGAGCGAAGACATCGCCCGCACTTGTCACGCCCATCCGACCCTAAGCGAGGCTGTCCGCGAAGCCGCCCTTGCCGTCGACGGCCGAGCCATTCACGCTTAATTTCAAGCAGTAGAAAATGGATGCAAGGCGATCCGCCCTAGACGTCGCTCTGCCCGAGGCGGTTGCGCACCAGGATCACGGCCACAAAACAAGCCGCCAACACCGCCGCGCCAAGGAGCAGCCCCAACACGGGTCCCAGGTCGCCCTTGCTGGTCTCAAAGGCCTTGCCGATCCAAAGCTCTTGCACCACGGAGCCGGCCGAGCCGAGTCCCGAGATGATGCCCGCCGCCCGCACCGCGCCGCGGCCCTTGCCGATATCCATGGCGCCAGCCCCCGTCAGCAGCGCGTCCGGCCCGAACAGCGTAAACCCAACTAGGCCAATACACAGAGCAAACATGGTCACCGATGCACCGCCCAGGGTAAATAGCAGACCGGTCGCTCCAATATTCGCCACCAGCATCCACATCGAGACGGCCGCGCGCCGCCCGCCAAAGAGCTTGTCCGACAGCCAGCCTGTAGCGATAACACCAGCAATTCCACATAGATCGAAGAGAGTTGACAGATAACCAGCTTGATCGCCTGGCAGCTTGAAGTTGTTCTGCAGCACATATGGCGCCCAGGACCACAGGGCATAACGTATGAATTTTAGGCAGAAATAGGTAAGACCAACCAGCACCACGCTCGTCCATACGCTCGCCGACCACTTGGTATCGCCGTCGCTGCCCGCCTCACCGCCCCCACTTTCGTCATCGATCACGGACGGCAGTCCCACATCTTCGGGCCGATTGGCCTGATTCCAGTAGAACACTGCTAAAATCCCCACCATCACGACCGAGCCGGCCCAGAACGCCCATGTCCAGCCCATGTGCACGAGCACGAAGGCCGCAAGCGCATTGGCAAATACGCCGCCGAACTGGAAATTGGTCGACCACAGCCCCATCACGCGACCGCGCTCTTCGCGGCGAAACCACATCGCCATGGTGCCCACATTGCTCGACCAGCCAGTGGCCTGTGCCAAGCCGTTGACCGCCATCAGAGCAATGAACACCGCAAGACCACTCGAAAATCCGAGCGCCACACCACAGACCGCGGTAATGGCCATGCCCACCAGCAGCATCCGTCGTGGACCGATACGCGGGCCAATCGCTCCGGCCAGGAATTGCCCTGCGGTATACGCCAGCAAATAGCTCGCATAGATCAGGGCCAAGTCGGCCGCGCCAAAGTGCAGCGTATCGCCCAGATCCTTCTTGACGATCGAGTACGGCTTGCGGCAGATGTAGAAGCCGATATACGACAGCCACGTCGCGCCAAACACCCGATAACGCCATTGTTTTAGGCGCTGCGCGATGTGCGGGTCGGCGTGCAGCGGCGCCATTTTGCTCGTTGCGGTCACAGGTTCCTCGCGGGGCTACTTCTTGGGCTTGCCGCCCTTGGCCTGTGCCTGGCCTTTAAGGGGAACCGGCGTGCCGGCCGCCAGCGCATCCGCCACTTCTTGGCGCCGCTCAGCCTCTTCTTTGTCCGCCTTTGTCAAACCAGCAAGAGCCTTAGCTTTTTTTGCCTGATAGGCCGCCTCAGCACGGCGCTCGGCCTCTTCGGCATCCAGGTCATGCACGCCAGCTGCGGCATCCTTGATCCACTGCTCGTCCGTCTCGGCACGCAAGTAACTGCCCTCTTTGGGCAATTCTAGCACACCCAGCTCCACGCTCTGCTCTTGCGGCACCAAGTACGGCTCGCTCTCGAGCGGCATCGCATTTAGGTCGAGGACCGCCGTACCCTCGCCCTGCGCGGCCTTCAGCCGGTCGGCCCACTCCATGTCGCGCTTTTGCTCCACATCCAGATCGAGCACCCAGCCCACCATGTGCGGGTAAGTGCTCAGTTCTTCCCAGTTTTTGAGCGCGAACTGCGTGCGCCACACCAGCGTCGCCTGCTTCTGCTCCACATCGATGACCAGCGTGTCGAGCTTCAAGTCCTGCCGCTCGACGCCGTTGCCGCGGTCCAGTTCACCAATGAGCACTTTGCCCGGTAACTTGAACCACAGCGTGCCGTTCTTGGTCAGGTTCGTCAGCGTCACCGGTTCGTCGCCGCGCAGCGTGGGCCACTGCATGTTCACGGGCGCCGCATTGTAAAAGCCCACCTTGAGCGGCTCGGTGGGCGCCTGGTTGCCCATCGCTTGCAGAATGCGGACTTGCTCGTCATCTTCTAGGTCGAGCCCACGCTGATACTCGGCCATCGCCTTCTTGATGCCCGCCATCGCCGACAGTGGCGGCCCAAACTGCTGCACACGCGGCCGCGCATGGCGCGGAAATGTGCCAAATCCATAGGCAAACGGCACTTCGTCCAGGCGTACAACATCGCGAATCAGGTCGTTCGGCGTCAGCGGCGCATCGGGGTGCTCAATCTGCGGCAACTCAAGGCGCTGCAGCAACGCCCGCTGGTTGGCCAGGCAAAAACCCTTACCATACGGGTTAGTCGGGCACATCACCTGCGGGTACTGCGCCAGCGCCGCCTCGATAGCCTTTTGCCGCTCGATCTCCGCCTTTTCGCGCGCCGACTTGCCCGCCTCGTCTTGCGCGGCTAGCTTGGCCTTTAGCTCATCGGGCCACGTGTCGGGGTCGCCGTCTGGCATCGCCTCCATGTCTAAAACCTGAGTGCCATCGCTGCTTTGCACGGTCTCTTTGGTGCGCTTGCGCGAGGCCTCGGCCAGGGCTAGCGCGTCCTTCTCGGCCTGCACGCCGGCCTCTGTCTTGGCCTTTTCCCAGTCCGCATCACTCAGCAGCTCGGCGCCGTCATCGACTTCGATCCACTCGCCATCGGCATTCTTGCGCAGCTTTTGCTTGGCCGCCTCGCGCTCACGCTCAACCTGTTCTTCGGCATCCCGGCGCATTTTAGCCGCCATCTCCGCCAGTTCCGCTTTGTCGAGCTCTTCCAAGCTGAGCACGGCCGTGCCGTCGTTACTCGCCGCCGCATTCCACAGCCGCACGCCTTCTTCGTCAAAGCCCTCGGAACCATCGCCGTACTTCAGCTTTTCGGCCTTGGCCGACTCGGTCTTGCCGGCCAGCAGAGCGGCGACTTCGGCCTCTTTCTTCTGCTTGTCCTCTGCCTTCTTCTTGTCGTCCTTCTTCTTTTGCGTCGCGGCCTTTTTTTCGGCGTTCTCGGCGTCGATGACTTCTTGGATTTGCCCGGCCCGCTTCAGCTCCCCATCGTCTTGGATGAACCACGACTTGCCGCCATACGCGTGCAAATACGACAAGTTCAAATCCTTGATCGGCTCCGGCTCGCTGAACTTCGGCAGCTGCGGCACCAGTTTTTGATTCTCTTTCTTGGGCGGCTGCCACAGCGCCTTGCGCGGCCCCCAGATGCGCAGCCGCTCGCGCCGCTCGCCCACCTGCACCGCACACTCAAAGCTGGCCAGAGGCTTGCCACCCGGCGCGTACGCCTTGCCGAGCACAATCACATCGACTTTCAGCTTCTCGGGCACCAGCTCGCTCTCGACCGTTGGTGGCGCTTTCTCCGGCTTGCCCTCGTCGCAGCGATCCTGTTCAAGAATAGGAGGTTGCTCCTCGTCGGGCAAAGGCACGAGCACGGCGCTGTCGGCGGCAATGCTATAGGTTCGCCGCGCAATCAGCGCAATCGCCAACGCGCCGCTCGGCCGCTCGACCGGCAACAAATGCACCCAATAGCCTTTGCGCAACTCGGCCACCGCCGCCTCCCTGCGCGGCAGGTTAGCCGGGGCCGCGCTCGCCGTCTACCGCCTCGCCCAGTCGCGAGTCGTCCAAGTCGAATCGCCGGTGCAACCGCACGTTGAATGGGGCAGTAGCCCGCGTCGCGCCTGCGGGATCTTGACGCCCTGGCGTTTTCCGGCACCGTGTCACGTGGCTGCTCTAGACGGCGCCCCCTGCCTTGGCCAGCCTGCCGCGCCCAGCGGCAAAAGAGGATCGATGGTCGCTCGCTTCCAACTGCTCGCTTTATTGACAAGTATATTCATGACCCCGGCCATAGGCTGGGGCGCGGCGCCTGCCGACACTGCGGCCGAAGCTGCTGTGCCTGCTGTGCCTGCTGTGCCTGCTGTGCCTGCTGCCGACTCTGCCGGCGATGTCACCCTGCTCGAAGCGGTGGTCAAGGCTAAGGGCCGCGATCGCGCCGCCGCCGAAGAGGTGGCAAAAACCTTTGTGCGGATTGCACAAATCCAAGATTCCAAGGGCGATGCGAAGGCGGCTGGCCACACTCGGCAGCGCCTCGTCGACTGGTTCGAAACCTTGGGATTGCCTCGCGATGGCGCACCGCCGGCCCAGTTGGCCGCAGAGGCCCGGCTCAAACTGCTCGAGCCGCAGCTTGCCCGCGAGCTGGCCCGCAAGCTGGTCGAGGGCGGCAAACTGGTGCCTGACCCTCGCAAAGCCTTAGAATCGTGGCAAGAAGCTGTGGTAGGCCCGCTCAAAGAAGCCCGTACCGCCAAGACCACCCCACTCATCGAGTTGCTCGAAAAAGTGCGCGAGTACAAAGCTTTGGCGCCGGCCAAGCTGGCTTCGCTGCGGCAGGGCCGGTTGGCGTTGGCGTTGGCGAGCGAGTCGACGGCGGCCGCTGCGCTCGACACGCCTGGGCAACAGGCAGCTTGGATCGAGAGCTCGAAAGTCTACCGCGATCTCGCCGCCGCAATGCTCGAAAGGGCTTGGAAAGAAACGGATGTGGCTGGGCAACGCGATGCCGTAGCCTTCGAAATTCGCAGCGAGTTGAGCAAGCTGAAGCCGGCCGAATATCCGCCGCTCGACTCGATCCAAGAAGAGACGATGACCCCGCAGCAGCAAGAGGCGAGCAAACTCGCAGCCTTGGCCCAGCGGGCGGCCAAGCCGGCGCTCAAAGTCATGTACATGAAGAAGGCACTGGCGCTCGACCCCAACAATGCCAAGCTCAAGGAATTGCTGCGGTCTGCCGAAACGGAGCTCGCCAAAGAGGGTGGCGGCTAAGCACCCAGGGCTTCGACTTCGCGGCGAGCCCCGGCAAACGCTGCGCGGGCCGCTTGCAGGGCCGCTCCGGTGGCATCAACCATACCCGACACCGAATCACGAGCCATGGCGCGGTCTTGTGCCGCCAGCACGCCCACGAGTTGACCGATAATCTCAGCGTCATGAGTCAACTGCCGCAGCACCAGCGCTGAACGCACCAGCGCCTGCACAAGCTCGAACAGCGCGAACTCGGCCCACTGGCTGCTGAATTTGGCCACCGCGAAGCGCCCTTGGGTCTGCGTCGCCAGCCGCCAGACCAGTTCGTCGGCACCGGGAAATTGCAGCGGCAACTCACGCAAGCCAGCATAGGTGTTACGAATTGTCTGAGCAGACGCCTCGACCGCCCCAGCCCGCTGCTGCCATTGGTCGGCATCGCCCGCTGTCGCTTGGCGCTGGCACGCGGAGCGCAACCCCGCGGCTTCCGTCAAGATGTTCGCCGAGCACCATCGCACCGCCGCAACTTGCGCCGCCGCACATAGGCTGTCGTCCGCGTCGGGCAACGCAAGGCCCTCGGCAGCTTGCAACAGGTCGGTCTGGGCAAGCTGCAGTGCCTCAGCAAAACTCTGGTTTTCGTTTGGAATATTCACGATAGGCTCCTGGGACTGTGGCCCCTACTCGGGCGACAACAAGCGCGGCTGCGGTCGCGGTGGTGGCGGCGGCCGCAGGGCCTGTTGCTCGATTTCGTTCTGCATCGCCGCTTCACGGTTGTGCAACTCCGCCAGCTGCCGCGCCACAAACCATGCCGTCGCCGCCGCCAGCACGGTCAGCACGGCCACAAGTGACCGCAGCGAGACGCGGCGCAGGCCCAGTCGCTCGTCGCTGGGCTCTTGCCGCGACATTCGCAATTGCGCAAGAGCCGCCTGCAGTTTAGCCGCATCCGCGCCCGCCACCGGCGCGGGCCCCGCCGCCATGGCAGGCAGCCCTGCTGTGGGGCTAAGCGGCAGCATCTCATCGTGTTTGTGCCAAGGCTGCGCCGGCATCCACGCCGCCAAGCCCACCAGCGGCGAGCCTCGCTGCCAGGCCGCAACCACGGGCCGCGCACCGGCAGGGTCGCCAAGCTGCAGGCAGGGCAGCCCCTGCGTCCGCTCGCGCAACGCCCCTACCAAGACCGACAAGGCCACAACGCGCGGCTCCTGCACCGTATTTTGGCAGGCCGCCAGCAGCGGGCCCAGCTCGCCTTGGTCGTCGCCGAGGCATCGCGCCATACACGCCGCAAACTGATACGCATCGGCCGCCGGCCCCGGCCACTCGCCTCGGGTCACCTCTGGGGCAGAGTGCGCTCCAGCTGCCGGGAATTGCACGGCAACCTTGACCCGAGCCGCCTGCAGCAACTGGGTCAGCCCGGCGTGCAGCAATGTAAGGGGCGGCTGCTTCTCATCACCCACTGGGCAAATCACCAAGCATTCTGGGGCAATCGAACCCGCCACGCCACCGCGCGCGTGCGCCTCGAGCAGGGCTTCGCCCAAGTCGACAAACAGCGCCGCGACCGCACGCTCGGTCATTGGGGGCGACTTGTGCAGCAGCGCCGCCAGCGTCGGCCCCCGCGGCGACTGTGCCACGCGCGCCAAATGGCCCACATTCGCCTCTAACCCTTGGTAATTCAGCAGACTTAGCTGCGTCGACGTGGCCCACAGCTCGGAGAGCGCCACCGCCGTCGCGCGCAGTTCCGCGGGCACCGCCCACTTCTCGATCAGCTGCGCCGGTCCGCCCAACCCCGCGTCCAGCAAGCTAACGCGCCCCCACGGCTCGTGCCGCAAGGTCTGCAGTTGCGCTGCGGCAGCTGGACGCGCGGCCTTCACAACAGCTTGCCCATGGCGCGCAGCACCTCTTGCACTAGCCTAGCCTCCAAGTCACTGATCACAGGCGGGTCTAGGCGCCGCGCGGCAGACGGCTCAGGGGGCGGGCACGCGTTCCCTTCGCAGCGGTACGGCGGCGGCACTGGCCGGGCCAGGTCAAACAGACGATCAACCTCAGCCGGCACGATCGAAGGAGCACCACCCAACATCTTGACAGTGCACGCGATATTGGCCGTGTGTTCCAGCGCATCCAACCGCGCCAGCGCCATGTCGAGCGTTGCGCCCACCGTGACCGAGCCGTGCCGCGGCATGATGATGCAATCGTAACATGCGACATATTCAGCAAGAACATCGGGCACTTGCTTAGTCGTAGGTGTCGTATAGGGAGCTGTAGCAATCTGCCCAACGGCAAAAATCACTTCACTTACAAGCGGTTCAGACAGCAAGCCGCCCGCCAACGTGTAAGCAATCGCAAGCGGCGGATGGGCGTGGATCACCGCGCCGATATCCGGCCTCCTCTCATAACTCACCAGATGTAGACCCAATTCACTCGACGGCTTGAGCTGCTTGCCGTCGGGCCCCTTCGCCGGCGTACCGACTACCCGGCCCGCCGCATCCACAACCAGCATGTCCGCAGGCGTTAAGCGCCCCTTGTGCACCCCCGACGGAGTGGTCACAAAGCGGTCTTTACCCAGCCGAATCGAGAGGTTGCCATCCATCGCCCCCGACAACTTGCGCGCATAGATCTCGCGAGCCACTTCCGCCAGCTGCACTCGCGCGGCACGTTCGTCTAGGTGTTGCATACGCGCCCCGTTCTGCTAGCGATCTTTTGCGGCGTCCATCGGCTTGGCGTCAAAGCGCTTGGCGTCGATCTTCCACTGCGGCAGCAAACAGTATTTGTCTAGAATCAGATACTTCGCTTCACACTGCCGCACCATCGGAATGTCGTAGCCCTTGCTTTTGTCATCGCCCGGCCGCCGCACCCGCACGCGCGCTTCGCCGACCGCATCGTGCTCCACGCTCACAATGTTCTCTGTCGCCAGATAGTAGTAGGGATGTCGCGGGCTTTTGCTCAGGTCCTCGCCCCGCGACAGCGCCATCACCGCCGACACCAGCCCGCGCGAGTCGTCGCTGAAGCCGTCGAGAAAACCTTCTTCGTCGCCCAGGGTTGCGCAAGCTACGGTCCGCAGCAGCGCCTGGTCGGGCTTTTCGTCATAGCGCCAGTACCACAGCCCGACCACGGCCGCGATCAGCAGCAAAAGCACCAAGATGGCGATCAAGACCTTCTTCACGCGCAACTCCAGTTTCGGCCCGGGCCTGTGCGGCCGCCGCTACTTCTCGCGCACGCGGATCGCCGCGGCAAACGAGTCCATGTCGAGCAGCGCGATCTTCCAGCGCCCGTCAACAAGCTGCATAGGGATCAGCAGGTTACCCTTACTCCCCTTGCCCTTTACCCATACCTTGGCCACCGTCGCCTCGGCCTCGACCTTGACCACCTCGCCCACCGGGATCACGGTCGGCGGCGGTTTGCACGTCACAAATACCGAGAACTGCCCCGTCGAGGTACGTGCCACGTCGGGCGCCGCCAAAAGCAGCTTGGCCGCCTTGGGTTCGACGTAACGCGCCAGCTCATCTAGGCCGTCTTGCAGCCGCTCTTTATCGCCGCACGAGATCTTGCCCAGCGCCCCAAGCGCGTCGCGGGCATTCTGCAGCACGGTTTCAGGGGGTTCGCGGCAACCCGTCGCCAGCAGTACCAGCGCGATCACCAAGGCGATCACCAGCAGATGGGGCCTACCCTTATGAATATGAGGGGGTTTCTTCATCATGCTCGCCGCTCGTCGTTGCATAGCCGCGGCCCCCCATGGGCGCAAATCCGGCCTCGCAACCGCCGCTAGTGTGACGCAGGCGACCAAAACCGCAACGCCCCGCGGCGCACTGCTTCGACGTTTCGGGCAATTCGCGCTATTCTCGCGCCCGTGATCGAGCAGGCTTGGCTCGCCGGCGGCAACGCACATGGAATGGCTCGTCGAAGTTGAAACTTGGCAAAACAACTCGTCTTCTCTGTGGCTCGATCCCGGCGACCAACCCGGCGACCCTGGGCTGAGCCCCGCCGCGTCTGCCGCGCCCAAAAAGAGCCGCAAGCCCAGGCCAACACCCAGCAACGCAGTCGAGCTTCGAGGCGAGCCGTCGAGCTGCGGCGCCCGTTTCGTCGCTATCGCAGGCAATATCGGCGCCGGCAAGTCGACCATGACCAAGCTGCTCGCCGACAGCTTTGGCATCGAGCCCTTCTACGAGCCCAACGATAACAACCCATATCTCAAAGACTTTTACGCCGACATGCGCCAGTACGGCTTTCACAGCCAAATGTACTTCTTGTCGGCCAAGTTCCGCGCCCACCTCGAGCTGGGCAAGCTGCTGGTCGCCGAGCCCCGCAAAGTGTTCGTGCAAGACCGCACCATCTACGAAGACGCCGAGATTTTCGCCCGCACGTTGCACACCACTGGAATTATGAGCGAACGCGACTTCGCCACCTACCAAAGCATGTACTGCGCGATCCGCGACAGCCTGCCCAAGCCCGACCTCTTGATCTACTTGCGCTGCTCGCTCAAGGGCCTGCACAACCGCATCGCCAAGCGTGGTCGGCCCGAAGAGCAAGCCATAGACCCTAAATATCTAAAATCGCTGCAAGATTCCTACGATGCCTGGTTCGAGCGTTACGATCTCGGCCCCACCCTGGTCATCGAGACAGACCGGCTCGATTATCTGCGCAACTGGGTCGACCGCGCCGAGCTCGAGGGCGCCTTGGCGCAGATTGTGGCGCGCAGCTAGCTCTGTAACCAACAGATCAGAGGAATTCAGAAGAATTCAGCGCAACTGCGTAGTCTGACACTCGCATGACCATTTTGATATTGACAATGAAAATCATTTTCAATACTCTGACGGAGCGCCGCACGAATCGCGGCCTCTAAGTCCGCCGCCATGACGCGTAACCTGCCCGCTTGCTTGGCCGTTTGCATCGCTTTGGTTGCGGTGAGCGGCGCCGTCCAAGCGAATGAGCGCCACTTTACCTATACTTACGAGACCAACGTCCTCGCCCCTGGCGTCATCGAGGTCGAGCCCTGGGCCACGGCCCGCATCGGCAAGGACCGCTACTACACCGGCATCGACAACCGCCTAGAATTCGAAGTCGGCGTGGCCGAAAATCTGCAGACGGCGCTGTACGTCAACTTCGGCGTCGAGGGTATCCGCGCCGGCAATACCATAGCCAGTACTGCAAATCACAAAGGCATTTCGTCCGAGTGGAAGTACAAGCTCAGCGATGCCGTGGCCGACAGCGTGGGCTCTGCGGTCTACGTCGAAGGGACGTTGGCAGCGGACGAAATTGAGCTCGAGGGTAAGCTGCTCCTCGACAAGCGTATGGGGAATCTACACTTGGCCTGCAACGCGGTGTACGAGTTCGAGCGCAATGCCGCCGAAAACATCGACGAGCACAAGCTGCACGCCATGGCCGGCATCACCTACTTCGTGCGCGAAAACTTGAGCATGGGTGTAGAAGCCATGGATTCTAACGTCTTTGAGCCCGCGTCACCTGGAGCCGCCAGCAATCTGATGCACGGCGCAGTGTTCGCCGGCCCCGTTCTGGGCTGGTCGCGCGGCAATGCCTGGCTGGCGGTGTCGCTGCTCCCCCAGTTGGTGGGATACGGCAGCGCGGTGCCAAGCGGCCGCGGCCTCAATCTCGACGAGTTCGAGCGTTTTCAAGGCCGCATTTTAATGGGAATTCACCTGTAATGCGCGCGCTTTTGCTCGCTGGCGTAATACTGACGGCGTGCGGCCCAAGTGCGATTCCGCAGGCCACCGCGGGCGATGTGGCGCGCGCCCAGGCCCGTTGGCCCGATAGCAGCGAACAGCAGCTCAACCAGGGGCGTCGCGCCTATTTGGTGCACTGTGGCGGCTGCCATTCCGCCGTGCCGCCGGCGCGCTTCGGCGCGAGTGCATGGCAGGGCTACGTCGAGCGCATGGCCGGCAAAGCAAAGCTCGCCGATCCCGATAAAGATTTGGTGATTCGCTACTTGCAGATTGCCGCTCGCCCCGACAGCGCGGCCGAGGCGCACTGAGCCTGCGCGTGCTACCGCGCCTCGTGGCCCAGCCAAGCCAGCGTCACCCGCCCGGCCGGAATCGGGTCGCTCAGCCCTACCAGCGCGCCGCCGGGCAGCAGCAGACCCGCCTCGGCGCTCAGCAGCAGGTGGGCCGGCTGATGCGGCACCGGGAACCGCCATCGCACACCGGCGTCGAATTCCGTTCCAAGCAGCGAGCTAGTCGCCTTATTTCCCAAGAAGTTGCGCGGAGTTCCGCCCCCATCCGTCATCGTCCAACGCGGATCGGCCAGCGGCACCGAGGTCCAGGCCAGCAGCACGCCGCCATACACTTCGCCGCGCTCTAAGAAAGCGTGGCCGATTTTGGGAAATACAATGTAACTATTACTTAAACCGCCACCAGTGCCGATGCGATTCAGGTCATACGGCGCCTGGCCCACTACATTGGGGTCCGAGGCCGCGAGCCGCGCCCGCCCCGTTTGCCAAGCCATAACACGAGGAAACAGCACGACCCCCAGCTTGGCATTCGGGTCGCCCTTAAACGCAGTCGCAGTGCCGTCGCCGTAGTTCGCATCGCCCGACAGCCACGCCAGGTCCAGGTGCCCGCGCAGTCCCAAGCTGAAATCCGCAATCGCCCGCAGCAGCGCCGCCCCCTGCAGCACGTCATGGGTCGGAAATTCTACCGTCGGCGCCAGCTTCGTCGTGCCGGTAATCAGCGCCGCCTCGCCCAGCAGCCGCAAGGGCGCAACACGCGTAGCGATTTTTACGTCAAAGGCCGCGTCGACCACGCTCACATCCAACCCGCGCCCAGAGGTCGAGGTCTGATTGCGGCCCGCATAATACAGCCCTAGCCACTCATCCTCGGCCAGAAATAGCCGCACCGAACCCACCACTTGCGTCGCCGAATCGCCGGCATACAGCACATCGTCGGCATACACGCGATCTGCCGCCACCGACACGGCCAGCCCGCGCAACAGCGACGTGGTACCGCGAAACGGCGTCAGCGTCAGCGCCCCGCGCACCACTCGGTCACCCACCTTGGGCACATAAAACCAAGCAGTATCCATAGTTTGAATCTTGCCGTCGCGCGCCACTAGGCCCACGCCCCAGTTCGAGCCCATCAGACCGGCGCGCACGTCGACCACTTGACCCCACGACGCACCCAGCCAAGCCTCCGTCGGCTCTAGCTTGCCCTGCCCGCTCGCCGGCAGCCGGTCGCCCTGCAAAGTGGTTGCACCAGCCCACGTCCCACTCGCCACCTCGCCACTCATGGCACCGCGCACCTGCAGCCGACCCAACCAGCGACCGCTATGGCCGGCTACGCCTGCGTGCAGCCGCCCCGTCAAGTCCGCATTAGCGGGCGACAGCACTCCGCCGCGATCCACAGCAAATTGGCCCATTTGCGTGGCGCTAGCCAACATCGCCACATCGGCGTGCCACGCCGGCGCACTGGCCGCCTCGCGGTGCACAGCGACAAGATCCGCCGCTACAAGCTTGGCCGGACGGGCGGGCACTGCGGTCGGTGAGGGGTCGGCTGCGCTAGGCGTCGAGTCTGCGGCAACTGGCGTCGCAGCCCTTGCCGGTTCCACGGTTACAGCCCCCAGCGGGGACGGCATTTCAGCCCAGGCCGCGTCCGCAGCACAAGCTACAGCACCGAGGCCGGCCACCAGCAAAGCTGCAGTCCAAAGGCCGTCAAGCGGGCGTAAGCATGGCATAGAGACCTCACCCGGCACACCAGGCCGTTCGCGCAAGGTACGCACGATGGCGCAAGAGCGTCAAGCGCCGGCCGCAGAGTCTTCGGCAGCCCAAATCGCGGCCTATTTCTTAGCTTTTTTCGCAGCCTTAGCCTTCTTAGCTGGCTTGGCTGGCTTCTTTGCCGCATCCGCCTTTGCTGGCTCGGCCTTTGCTGGCTCGGCCTTGGCAGGTTCTGCCGGCTTGGCCGCTTCGGGCTTGCTAGCCGCGCCGCCATGCAGACTTGCCACCCACGCCGCCACTTCGGGCAGCTCGGCATCGGTGCCCTTCCAGGCGACCTTGTGCTTCACCTTCTCGCCGGGCTTGAGCGAGGAGTCCTTGTCTATCTCTTTCTTTAGCCAGCTTGACACCCACTTGGCGTCGCGCGGCTGCGTCTTCGCTAGGTCCACGCCGTCTTTGTTCTCCGCCGTCAGCCCCTGCGAGCTGACCGTGTGGCATTTGACGCACCGCTGCGCCACAAAGACCGCCTTGCCATCCGCGAGCGCCAGCGCCGGTATGCTCAGTGCCGCACAGATCACCAAAGAACCAAAAATCTTCAACATAGCGTCCTCTCTATTAAAATGCCGCCCGCCGCGGAGTATGACACAAAACCTGGCCACTCACACCCGCGCCCGAAACTCTGGATACCAGACGGGTTCTAGGTCGCGGCGCGGCGAGTCAGCCGTAAGGACACGAGCTTGCGCCAAAAACGCCGCGACCCCCGTTGGCTACCTGGCGAACCAGCACCAGCGGGGGCCGCGCAACGCACTGAATAAACCGCTACTTCACCGTCGCCATCGCCGCCTTGGTGGCATTGATCGTCGCGCTATAGAAGGTCGGGTTGTGGATACCGCCGCTGTTGTCGTTATGCAGCAACTGCATATTCCAGATACCCTTAAACACCGTCGAACCAGCCGTAATCACTGCCGTATTCTTGCCGGCCACCGGGGTCTGCACCGCCGTCCACGCCACGCCGAACTGCGCGGTGCTCGTGGTCGTGCCGTCCGTCCAGGTGATGCTGATGGCCTTGGGCATAGTGAACCACAAGAAGAACGAGGTGCCGACATACTTGGCCTCGATGCTGGTGGGCACGTCGGTCAGGTCGATGTTGTACGTGGTGCTCGAGCTCGACGAATACAACACGCCGTTGCTCGCCCGCACCGAGACCTTGCCGTTGGCAGCAATAGCCTGCCCGATCAGCACCTTGGCCGCGGCGCCGATGCTCTGGCCCATCTCAGTCGTCTGCATCGCGATCGCCCCCTTCAGCGCCTTGCCATCCACGTTGACCGCGTGGCACGAGGCGCACACCGTTTCGTCGGGCTTAAAGCTGTGGTTGCCGGTCTCGCCCGCAGCGGTCTGGGCCGCGGTCGGGATCTTTACGTGGCAAGCGGCGCAGGTATCGGTCACTGCCAAGTGCTTGCTGGGCGTGTAGCGCGGCATAAAGTAGGCGTTAAAGCCATACAGCACATCGGTTTGCGCCGGCGCGTGCGGGCCCGAAGTCGAGGTCGTGGCCGCCACAAAGTCGCTGTGCTCGCCGTTGCGGGTGTTGTGGCACGCCATGCAGGTCAGGCCTGTGCCCGCACCGCTGATGCCGGTAATACCGTTGGGCAGTGCGGCCACGCTGTCGTACAGGCGCATCTGCGCGGGGTGCGAAGCGTCGTGCGGATCGTGGCAAGCCTGGCAAGTCTGCGGCTCAATGGTCGAACGCTGCATTCCGTTGGCCCGCAGATAGGCCTCGTCGGCGGCGCTGCCATCGGGCTTGACGATCAGGCCACTATTGCCCGCATTCAGCTGATCCGCATACAGCACAAAGCCTTGCGCCGAGTGGCAGCGACCACAGTGCGCCGCATTGGTACCACTCGCCTCAAACGTACCGCGGTCGGCCAGGGCCGGGTTGGCATGGCCGCTGGTCTGCCACTGCGACGGCTTGTAGTGGTGCGGGCCCTCTTGGTGGCACTGCGCGCAAACCGAAGCGCTCATCGACACGCGAGCAAAGTGCAAGTCGTTGACAACCGTAGTGCTCTTACCCAGGCCCGACGACGAGTGACCCTGCGAATTGTTCGGCCCGTGGCAGTTTTCGCACTGCACGCCGGCCAGCTTGCCCAGGTCGGGGTGGTCCTTTTGCAGCGCATCCCAGTTGCCGGCCGTGGGCTTAAAGACCCAACCGTCGTTCTTTTGCACATCGTCAAAGCCGCCATTGTCGGCGAACGGCGAGTAGCCCACCGTGTGGCACTCTAAGCACGCTTGGCCAAAGAACGCGCCGCCCTTTACAGCATTGAACTTGTCGATGCTGCCCTTCAAGTGGTTGGTATTGGCCCACGCGGCAAATGGATCGGGAGCGACTGTGCCGTTGTGGCAGGCCTTGCACACGTCCGTGCCGTTGTACACGCCCGCCCAGCTGCCGGCGTAGATGGTCAGCGTCATCTTGCCCACGGTCTCGTTCAGCACGTAAGCGCCCTTGGCGTCTGGGGTAAAGTGCGGGAACTGCGTGGTGGCATCGACCAACTTCGCCGTAGCACCGGGCGCGCCGCTCGCATCCAAGGTCCAGTTCCAGCTGGTCACCGTAGCGTCGCCCTGCAGGTAGACGGGCAGACCCAGCGTCACATTGCGCAGGCCAGCGCCCTGGGGGGCCGACATCACCGTCACGTTCGCCGTGGTGCTGTGGCCCTGCGGGTCTTTGGCCGTCAGCGTAAAGGTGTAATGTCCGGCCTCGTCGGGCGAAATTCCCACCGTGCCAAAGCGAATCGGCGCCGCAAAGGTCTTGCTCTTGGGCAGCGTCAGCGTGGTAAAGGTCAGGGTTGTGCCGGTCGGGTTGGTCAGCGTCACCGGCAGGCCGCCCGTCTGGGCCCACTGGTAAGTCAGCTTGGCGACATCGGTATCGGGGTCCGTCACGGTCGCCTTCAGCGCCACATTCGCGCCGTAGCCCGCCAACAGGTCGCTCGCCACCACAATCGCCGGAGCACCGCCGGTCTTGCTGTCCGCCGTCAGCGCCGCGCCCACGTTGGTCGTATTCAGCGCTACCACGCCCACATTGCTAATCGTTGCAGGTGCATAGCCCGCCAGGCTCACCGCCAGCTGGTACGAACCGATCGGCACACCCGTCAGCGTAAAGGTGCCGTCTGCACCGGTCTTGGCCGTCAAGGCCATGGGAGTACTGAGGACTTCCGCATTGACCAGCACCGAGCCATCGGCCGCCGCGGTGATCTTGCCGCTAATGGTGCCCTTGGCCGAGGCCGGATCGCCGCTGTCGCCCTTGGGGCCCTGCGCGCCGTCTTTGCCGTCGGTGCCGTCTTTGCCGTCCGCGACGGTAGCCGTTGGCGAACCGGGGCAGTTGATGGTCTTGGTACCCGCGCCGTCGTCCGCCACGGTGCAGGGCGCGCCGTTCTGGCCGTCTTTGCCGTTGATGACGGTGACACTGCTGCCATCTGGGCAGGTGATGACCTTGCTGCCGTCGCTGTTGCTGGCGACGCTGCAGTTCTTGCCGTCGAGCCCTGCCTTGCCGGCTGGAACCGTGACGGTCGTGCCGTCTTCGCAGGCGATCGTCGCGCTGCCGTCGGCGTTGGCCTTGACCGCGCACGACTTGCCGTTTGCGCCCGGGGCGCCGTTGCCGCCGTTCGTGCCGTTTTGGCCCGCGGCACCGGTCGCGCCCACCGGTCCAGTGGCTTCACACCCGGCCACGGTCAGCAGGGCTGCGAACGCCCCTACGAGCAACTGTGTGGCCATGCCCGTTTGGCTCCACTTGAATGCGTTCATCACCCTACCTCCATAGACTCTGGCCCTTTTCTGGCCCCTGATGCGATTGCTACGGCACCGTTTCAGCGCTTGGCTCGGCGCGACTGCGGAATTTTCCACACCCCTGTGGAATTTTCCGCGGTTCGCCTTAGGTGTGGCACGGCGTGCAGGCCGGTGCCGTCTTGGGATCTTGCTTGCTCGACCAGCCCGCCGGGTGCGGATTGCCGCCCGGTTCGCCGACCTTGTGGCACTTGACGCAGTTGGTGGCTGGCCCGCGATCGTGGCAAGCCGCGCAGGTGGACACGTCTTGGCGCGCCGCCCTGCCGTGATTGTCGACGCCGCCGCGCTCCATCCAGCCGGCCGGGTGCGGGCTGGGGCCGCCGCCGGCGTTGGGCTGCGAAAGGCCCATGCGTTCATGGCACTTCATGCAGGTCTGCGGCGTATGGCAGGTCTGGCAGGCCTTGCTGTCTAGCTTGGCTTCCATCGAGTGCCGGCTCAAGAAGTCGCCGCGGTGGTGGAACGAGGCGTCGACCCGATCGGCGTGCAACAAGTCGGGGCGAATCGCGTTGTTCTTGGCGTGGCACTCCGCGCAGCTGGTCTCTTGGTGGCAGTGACCGCAGACCTTGCTTTGGCCCTTGGCGACCGCGCCGTGGCGACGCAGCCAGTCGGCGCCGTGGTCGAAGTCGCGCACCGGCTTGTCGGTCATCGATTTCAAGCTCTTGTGGCACGTGTAGCAGTTCTCGCTGCGGAAGTCGCGGCCGTGGCAGCTAGTGCAGGCGACCAACATATTGGGCCGCATGTCTTGCGACACCTTGTTGTGCTTGCGAATGTCGGAGTGGCAGCGCACGCACGTGTCTTTGTCACCCGCCTTGGTCACGCGCTCTAAGTGGTTCTTGTGGCTGAAGTTGACGTCGAACACCCGCCGGTCGTCGACAAACGTGGTCGGCATCGCCGGGTTGGCGTGGCACTTGTCGCAGGTGCCCTCGGCCTTGTCGTGGCAATCCATGCACTTGGTTTCGGTCGGGATCTCGCGCTTCTTGTTCAGATCTTCCGACGCCGCAATGCTGTCGTGGCAGTCCGTGCAGTTCAACCCTTGGCAAGCCTTGGTTTCGCCTTTGCTATTGGGCAGGCAGTCTTCGTCTTCAGCGGCGGTCACGTGCCAGTTGTGCGAGAACTTGACGTTGTCGCGCACATTGCGCTCCGGCGCGCTGCCGCCCCACGAGCCCAGCAGCCATGCGCAGGCCGGCAGGGTCGCCGCCACCGCCAGCACCAGCACTAGGCGCAAAATTGCGTATCCTTTCAAGGATTTCATTTCTTTCCTCCGGCGGGCGTGGCGTCGTCGGCTTTCTCGGGCGCTTTGTCTGCGGGCTTGGCCTCGCCTTCGTCGTCGCCCTTCTTCTCTTCGGCCTTTTTTGCAGCCGGAACAGCCACTTCAGTGGCATCCGCCCCCGACACCAGCGCGGCCGGCACAGCGCGCGGCGCCATCAGCAGTCCCTCGTTGACGGCGATCGTCAGCATCGCCAGCGCCTGGGCATCAAAGTACGGATTGCGCCAAATCTGTGCATCTAGGCCGGTATCCAGCCCGCGCATCACTTGGTAGCGCGCCGAAGCACCGCCGCGAACCGAGAAGGTCTCGCCGCGCACCGACCGCATAAAGGCATAGCAGTCGACGTCGCCCGAAATCGTCAAGCGATCCAAAACCTTGCTGCTGGCAAACACGCGCACTTGGTCGTAGCCATTGTCGCCGTTGAACAGGCGCGCGTACTGCACGCCGGCGCGATTGCGGCCCGCGGGGTCGATCTTGACGCGGCCTTCTAAGAAGCCACGGTAACCATCAACCGCGAGATCGCTTTTGATAAAGCGGTCGTAGCCGCCCGTCACCGTCAGCGCGCCCGGAGTGATCAGGTCGAAGCTGCCGCCGACCATGCCGTCGGTGCGCTGCAAGAAGGCTTGGAAGATCGAGGTCTTGCTCATCCATGCCAGCGGATCGCGCATCTCGGCTTTGGTGTGCAAGATCAAGAAATCCTTCACCTTGTAGTTCAAGTCGAGCCGAGCCTGCTGCAGCCGATTGTCGATCAGGTCGTGCGCGTAGAATGCCACCGCGGTCAGCGGGTCGAACATGCGCAGCGAGCCGTCGACCGACAGCGAACGGCGGTTGTGGTAATCGAGCGTGCTGCTCGCCACCGGCACATCGTCGATCGCCTGCAACCCTACGCCAATGTGGCCCAGCTCCCAAGGCGTCCAAGCGACACGACCGCCGTAGGTGGGCGCCTTGAAAATATTATCAAAATTCTCGTACACGCCGGTACCGTAGTAGCCGTCGACCCGCACCGCCTTGGGCAAGTGCATGATCAACGCGGCGCCGTCCATGTACTGGTACTGCGCGCCACCGGTAAACACGGCGATACGGCCAACTTGAAAGCGAATCTCGTCTTTCTTGGCCGCCCAGCCCACGTTGCCCAGCATCAAGTCGGCAGCGTGGCCGGCGGGCCCACTGGCGAACTGCTGCTGCATGTAGCCGTAAGCCGAGGCAAATACGCCCGTACCGCCGGCATTGGTGGCATCGAACGACAGCAGCGCCAGGCCGGGCGCACTGGTGTCCGTCGCCGGAGTCGTGCCGGGACGCAACTGGCCGGTAAACAGACCAATCGTCTTTAAACTGGCATGGATATCGCCGGTTTCAGCCCCTTGGGCCGTCGCCGCCGTACCGCCGCCTAGCAGGGCCGAGGTTGCAAGCACCAGGGCCGCAACCCGGGCGCGTTGGGTGCGCGTAGCAATCATGGGTCCACCCATCCGTTGACGTGGTAGCCGCCCTTGACGTTGAGCGTGCCGTCGGCGTTCATGGTCTTGGTGTGGCAGGCGGCGCACGACTTGGTGCCGTTGCCGCCTACAAAGGGGTGCCCGGCTAGGATCGACGGCGGCAAGCCGTGGCAATCGCCGCACGCCACGCTGTCGACTCCGGTCCAGGTCACGGCTGGCTTGGCGGCGCCGTCTTGGGTTGCACCGTGGCAGTACACCTGCGAGCAGGTCTGCGACTTTTGGTCGTAATTGGCTTTCGACGCAAAGTACGTGGCCAGACCACTGGGGAAGAAGACGGTATTTTCGCCCTGGAAGTGACCCGGCGCGTCGACCGTAGCAGGCAGCTTGTGGCAGGTCTCGCAGGTGATTCCGCCCGCGCTAAACTGCTTGCCGTTCAAGTGCGCGGCGTGGGCGCCCACCATGGGCAGGCTGGGGTCGCTTTTGCCCGTAGTATCGGGGGCCGGCGCGCCCTTGCTGGCCTCGGTGCCGTGGCAGGTGTAGCAGTTGTCGGGGTACTTGGTGTCGACCTTGCCGTTGTAGTGCGTGCCGCCCAGGATCGGCGTCTTGTTCGCGTCGATCGCGGTGGCATGGCACTTGCTGCAGTCGCTGACCGTCTGCGGATGCGGCAGGCCGCCGGCCGTCTTCTTGGGCGGCGCCTCGTGGCACAGGGTGCAAGTGCCCGGGCCGATAGCGACTTCGACCTTGCCGTCCATGTGCGTGCCGCCGCTAACCACGTGTTTATCGGCGTCGATGCTGGCGGCGTGGCAATCGCTGCACTTGTCGGACTGCGGGTGCGGCTTGCCGGCCGCGGTGGTCTTGGGCGGCGCAGCGTGGCAACCGGTGCACGAGCTGGGCGCGGTCGCGACCACAACTTCGACCTTGCCGTCCATGTGCGTGCCGCCACTGACAAGCTTCTTGTTGGCATCGACCGTGGTCGAGTGGCAGTCGCCGCAAACGTCCGATTTCGGGTGGATCTTGCCAGTCGAGGTGACGTTCGGCGGCGCCAAGTGACAACCCGCACAGCTCGTGGGGCTGGGCGCCAACGCGACTTCGACCTTGCCGTCCATGTGCGTGCCGCCCTCTACAATCGTCTTGTCGGCCTTGACCGTGGTGCTGTGGCAGTCGTTGCACTGGGTTTGCTGCGGGTGCGGCTTGCCGGTCGCGCTGATGACGGCGGGCGGCGCCAAGTGGCAGCCGTCACACGAGGTAAGTACGGCTGCGAGCTTGACATCGACCTTGTTATTCATGTGCGTGCCGCCGTCGACCAGCGTCCGGTCGGCGTTGACGGTGCTGGCATGGCAGTCGTTGCACTGGGTTTTTTGCGGGTGCGGCTTGCCCGTCGCGGTAACGAACTGCGGCGGCGCCATGTGACAACCATCGCAAGCCGTTGCATTCAATGCGACTTTTACCTCTACCGAGCCGTTCATGTGCGTGCCACCGTCGATGATGGTGCGGTCGGCCGTCACCGTGGTCGAGTGGCAGTTGCTGCATTGGGTCTGCTGCGGGTGCGGCTTCTTGTCTTTGCCGGCGACGAGTGGCGGCGCGCCGTGGCAGCCGTCACAGCTGAGCGGCTTGGCGGCCAACTTGACGTCAACCTTGTCATTGCGGTGCGTTCCACCCACGATCAGCATCTGGTTCGCATCGACCGTGCTCGCGTGGCAGTCGTTGCACTGGGCCTTTTGCGGGTGCGGCTTGCCGTCTTTCGTTACCGTGGGCGGCGCGCCATGGCAGCCGTCGCAGCTGTTGCCCGCGGGGAGCAGCACCACGTCGACCTTGCCGTTCATGTGGGTGCCGCCGGCGATAATGCCGCGGGTGCCCTTGACGGTGGTGGCGTGACAATCACCGCAATTCCCTGCTTTGCTTGGGTGTTTGTCAGTAAGCGGCGGTGCACCGTGGCAGCCCGCGCAGTTCACATCGGGGCCGAGCACGATGTCGACCTTGCCGTTCACGTGCATCGAGCGGTTGGTGATGACCATGCCCTCGCCCATCGTGGCGGCGTGGCAGCCTTTGCAGTTGTTGTCTTTGGGATGGGGTGCAGGCGGCGGCGCGCCGTGGCACGAGTCGCAGCCGCGCTGGCTGCCATCGACCTTGGTCCACAGCGGCTTGCTGTCTTTACCCGGCGATTTCAAGGTATTGCCGTGGCAGTAGACGCTGCAAGTGTTGGCCTTGGGGTCGTATGCGCTCGCCGTGGCGTTGTTGGCCAGGGCGAGGCCCGAGAACGTGACGGTCGCGCGCTCGTCGGCGGCGTCGAGGTGGCCCTTCTGGTATTTGCTGGTCGGCACCACGTGGCAGGTTTCGCAGGCAATCGGCTCGTGGGCCGGGCCAAAGGCCAAGTGCTGCTGGTGCGCGCCCACGCCCACATCGGTAGTCGCCGTCTGACCTTTTAGGCCACGGGGCGGTGCCGCGTTGTTGGTCGAGCCGTGGCAAGCGCGGCATTCCGTGGTTTTCAGCACCTCGTCGGCACTGAGGGCGCTGGTATTTGCCACCGGCGTGACCGCAGTGCGCGCGGTGTCGCAGCCTGCCAAAACAGCCAAGCTCGCAGCGACCGCCAACCAGCGGGCCCATCGCATACGGGTCGGCTGGGTGCGGTAGCGCTGTGCGCTGGCTGTGTCCAAGTTTACCTTGCCCATGTTGGCCTCGACAGATGCAGCAACGAGTTCGTACGGCGACGCTGCGCGATGCGTAGATTAGCAAGCGATGTGCCAGAAGGGCAGGAAGCAAAGGCCGCTTGTGCAAGGGTTTCGTCACAGCCTCGCACGGGCACCCCTGCAGACAATACCGTGACGCCGGCGGGTTGAGATGGCCCGCAGTGGCACGTCACTTGCAGCGGCGCAATGGGGTTGGCCCGGTGGATGCTCTGCAATCCTTGGCCGGCCGAACACTACGACACCGCCGACCCACCATCGGCAGGGCGAGACCCGTCGGCACCGCCTCGTGCGGACCGGCGTGCAGGGGGAGGTTGCCGGTTGGATCGAGGGACCAGCCGGCACCTCCAACCCCTTTTATGGCGCGCGAACCACCAGGCGCGTCCGGCGAACTGCCGCGGCGGGCCAAAGGTGCGCAAAATTCCACAGTGACTGCGTAAAATTCCGCACTCGCGACAAACCCCTGCTGCGGCAGTTCCAAAGCGGTACAGCAAGCCGATGACCGTCGCCGCCCGCAGCAGAGGCCACGAGTGAGCGAGCCGACGGCCACCGTGCTGATCGTCGACGACGCGTACCTAGTTAGGTGGGTTCTGCATAATCGCTTGATAGCTGAGGGGTTTCATGTCCTTGAAGCCAACTCGGTGAGCGATGCACTGGCGCCCGAGCGGTTGGCGCCCGCGGACTGCTCGACAAACCACTGAATCTCGACAAAGTGTGCCGATGGCTGCGGCAACTGACGGGACCGCGGGCCCAGTGAGAATCGCGACGGCGGTTCGACAGGGCCCAGCAAGCTCCCTATACTGCCCCGCGCTACGGTCTGCCCCAGTGCTCACCGTGCCACACTGGGTCACCCAGGCCCGCGCCTTGCGATCCCCATGGGCAATGCCACCGTCCTCGTTGTGGACGACGAAAACCTAATCCGCTGGGCGCTCGGACAACGCTTGGGCGACGACGGTCACCGCATCGTCGAAGCCAACGACGCGGCGCAGGCCATCAAGGCAGCGGAAGAAGGCGTAGATCTCATCTTGCTCGACAACCGCTTGCCCGATACCGACGGCATTAACCTGTTGCCGCGGCTGCGCAAGATCGCTCCGGATGCGCCGATTATTATGATGACCGCGCACGCGAGCGTCGAGCTGGCGGTCGAGGCGATGAAGCTGGGCGCCTGGCACTATGTGCGCAAGCCGCTGCACCTCGACGAGGTGGCGGTGCTGGTGCAGCAGGGCCTAGAGACCCGGCAATTGCGATTTGAAGTCCAGACATTGCGGGCAGTGACCGCGCAGTCGGTAGGCTTGGACCAGATCGTGGGCGACTCGGTCACCATGCAGGCCCTGCGCAGCTTGCTGGGGCGAGTGGCGCGCACACCGGCCACGACCATCTTGCTGCTGGGCGAAAGCGGCACCGGCAAAGACTTGGCGGCCAAGTGCATCCATAGCTGCAGCGACCGCGCCAGCAAGCCGTTCATGAATATTACGTGCTCGGCGCTGCAAGAAACGCTGCTCGAGAGCGAGCTTTTTGGCCACGAGCGCGGCGCCTTTACCGACGCCAAGCAGCAGAAGAAGGGCCTGCTCGAGATGGCCAACGGCGGTACGGTCTTCCTCGACGAAGTGGGCGAGATGTCGCTGGGATTGCAGTCCAAGTTGCTGCGCTTTCTAGAAGACAAGGCGTTTAAGCGTGTCGGCGGCAGCCAAGATGTGCGGGTCGATGTGCGCATCATCGCCGCGACCAACCGCGACCTCGACGGCGAGGTTCGAGCGGGGCGGTTTCGCGAAGATCTGTTCTATCGCCTGCGGGTGTTGCCCATCACCCTGCCCCCTTTGCGCGAGCGCAGCGGCGATGTGCAGCAGATGGTCGAGCACTTTTCGCAGCGGTTTGCCCGCGAATTCCATAAGCCGATTAGCGGGATATCGGCCGATGCCCTGGCGACACTGCACAGCTACCGTTGGCCGGGCAATATTCGCGAGCTCAAGAATGCAGTCGAGCGCGCGGTGCTGCTGGCCGATAGCGACATGTTGCGCAGCGAAGACTTCTTGATGATGACGCCGCCCGACGCGCAACCGCAGGCGCATGTGGTGGTTCTGCCGCCCGGGGGCGTCGATCTGAACGCTGTCGAGCGCGACTTGGTGGTGCAGGCGATTGAGCGCACCGCCGGCAACCAGACGCACGCGGCGGCACTGCTGGGGCTGACGCGCGATCAGATTCGCTATCGTCTCGAGAAGTTGGGTATGGTAGGCACCAAGGTTCACCACGCTGACTAGCCGGGCACGGTCGTGTGCCGCAGGAATTCATGAGTCTTTCCGTTACCCAGCGTCCCGAGCTGATTCAGCGCCTGCGCACCGAAGTTTTTGACCTTTTGATTGTGGGCGGCGGCATCACCGGCGCTGGTATTGCCCGCGACGCTGCACTGCGCGGTCTAAAAGTGGCGCTGATCGAGCGAGGCGA
Source organism: uncultured Myxococcales bacterium (assembly GCA_903883645.1). Classification (GTDB taxonomy): domain Bacteria; phylum Myxococcota_A; class UBA9042; order UBA9042; family UBA9042; genus SXRM01. The sequence continues at coordinate 41,371 of CAISBR010000193.1, forward strand.
CTTCGCTATCGGCACTTCGTCGCGATCGACCAAGCTGATTCACGGCGGGCTGCGCTACCTAGAAATGGGCGATGTGGCCTTGGTTTTCGAGGCCGTGCGCGAGCGACAACGGCTGCTGCTGCTGGCACCCCACCTGGCGCGCCCCCAGAGCTTTGTCTTGCCGGTGCAACAGCACGTTAAACATAGTGTTTTTAAGTTAGATCTCGGCCTTACTGTGTACGATATGTTGGCGGCGGGCTCGGGCGTGATGCCACACCGCGCGGTGCGCAAGAAGGCGCTGCTGCGCATGGAACCCCTTCTGCAGGCGGAGCATTTGTCGGGTGGTGTGCGCTACTTCGACGCCATGACCGACGACGCACGGCTGGTGATGGCCAATGTTCGCGGTGCGCACGAGGCGGGGGCGGTCACACTTTCGCAGTTCGAATTTGTGCAACCGCGGCTGGGCAAAGACGCCAAAGTGGTGGGCGCCGACGTGTGCGACCGGCGGACTGGCGAGCGCCTGCCCGTTGCAGCGCGGGTGGTGGTAACGGCGGCAGGACCGTGGACCGACGAGGTCATGCGGCGCTGCAAAGGCAATTCGCCGATCCCCGCGCTAATGCCGAGCAAAGGCGTGCACGTGGTGGTGCCGCGGGCGCGTTTGCCGCTGACCCACGCCGTGATGATGACCTCGCCGATCGACGGCCGCGTCGTGTTTGCCCTGCCCTGGCCCGAGGCGACGGTGATCGGCACGACAGATACCGCTTATACGGGGCCGCTCGACGAGCCAGCTTGCACGCACGCCGACGCCGAGTACCTGATTAATACGACCAATGGCTGCCTGACCGCAACGGAACAGCCGCTGCAGCTCAGCGATATCGTCAGTACCTGGGCGGGGATTCGCCCCCTGGTCGCGCAAGCGGGTCACTCGGTCTACAAGACGTCGCGCGAACACCTGATTGTGTCGGACCCGCACGGCTTCGTGGCGATCGCCGGCGGCAAGCTGACCACCTACCGCGTCATGGCCGAGCAAACGGTCGACGCGGCGCTCAAGCTATTGCCAGCGACGCGGGCGGCAGAGTGCAAGCCGTGCGAGACAATCACACTGCCGCTGCCGGGCGCCACCGAGTTTTCGAGTCGAGTCCGACCGCTCGAGCAACTGCAGATCGAACTGGTGCGCAGCGAAGGCCAGACCGAGTCGTATGCCCGCCACCTTGCTCGCAATTATGGCAGCGATGCGTTGGCCGTGTTGGAGCAAAGTCGCGAAGAGCCGCAGGGCGACGAGCCCGTGATCGCCGACTTGCCGTGGACCTGGGGCGAGTTGGCGTGGCTGACGGCCCACGAAGTGCCGCTCGATCTTCTGGATCTGACGGTGCGGCGCACGCAACTGTACTACGTGGCGGGCGAGCGGCTGCTCGAGGCGGCGGATGCACTGGCCGCGCGCATGTGTCGCTGGTGCGGCTATTCGGCAGACACGGCGGCGGCCATGGTCCAACAACTGCGCGACTATGTGGCAGTTCGGCGCGTAGGGGCGCCTGAGGCGGCCGCGTGAGGCAAACCGTGTTACCCCAACTCGCCGATGTCGAGGCCGTGTGCGACGCCGCTTGCGCGCTGGTGCGCGAGTTGCTGACCCAGCCGCTCGACAGCCGCAACAAGGCCGACCAGTCGCCGGTCACGGCCATCGATCTCGCCATCGACGCTTTCTTGCATCAAAAGCTGCGGCCGCTGATGCCTAGCGCCGGTTGGCTTTCGGAAGAGACTGCCGACCAGCCCGATCGCTTAGACAATCCGTGGCTGTGGGTGGTCGACCCGATCGACGGCACGCGCTCGCTGATCGCCGGCAAGCCCGAGTTCTGCGTGTCGATCGCCTTAGTAAACAGCGGCATCGGCCCTATGCTGGGCGTCATCGGCAACCCCAGCACGGCTGAACGTTGGAGCGCCGAGCGCGGCCACGGCGCCCGCAATCAGCTTGGGCAGTTGCTGCGGGTGCGCGAGGCAATACCTAATGATTACATTGATCTGCTCGTATCACGCTCCGACGCTCGCCTGGGGCTGTGGGACGATGTGGCCGGGAACGGCGCGTTTCGCCGCGTGGGCAGTCTAGCCTACAAGATGGCGCTGGTAGCCGCCGGCCAGTGCGATGGCCACGCCACGCCCACCCCTCGCAGCGAATGGGACGCGGCGGCGGGCGACCTGCTCATTTCCGAAGCGGGTGGCATGACGGCCGACGCCCACGGCCGGCCATTGCGCTTTAACCAACCCAGACCGCAGTTTGACGGCTTTGTCGTGGCCAGCCGCGCCGCTTTTCCAACCGTGCTCGAGTTGGCGCGGTCCGCCAGCCGGCGTTGGCAGCAACTCGCGCAAGTCGCACCCGGTGCGCGCAGACCATGACCGCTTGCGCCGCAGGCTGGGTGTGGTTCAATGGGTCCATGCGCGTTCGCCTAGCTCGTAGCTTTATCGCCGTTGCCGCCGCACCGCTCGCACTGTTTAGCGCGGGTTGCGACCGGTCGTGCGCGCGTCTAGCCGAACAACTGTGCGAACAGGCCAGCATGAGCAACGCCAAAAACGCCGACGAAATCTGCGAAACATGGCGCACCCGCGTCTCGCGCGTCTCGCCCACTACCTGCCAGGGCGCCCTACGCCGCCTCGGCCAGCAGCGGTGACAGCGTGAGCGACTCAAACCACCGTTCGCCACTGCTAATTCACGACGAAGGCCAGCCCGTCGCTCGCTTAAGGTTGCCGGGGCCGCGCGCCCTGTGGTGGCTGATTTGCTGCGCCCTGATCGGCAGCTCGGTCGCCATGTCGGTCGGTACACGCGCGACGCCCGACCAAGAGCGGCAGTCCGTCCGCTTTGCGGTGCGTCTGTCGTCGCTCAGTTGGCGGCTAATGCGGTGGTCTGGGCTCGATACGGCCAAGGCCAAGTCGAGCGAATCCGCGGCCAGGGTCGCGCAACAGGCCTCGTCGATTGCAGATATGCGCACTGCCGAGGCGCTCGAGTTGTTTCGCCTCGCGACCGAGACCGATGGCGCGGCAGCCAGCCAGCCCCTTGCCGAAGAGGTGATGGCGCACTTGCTTAGCACCGAGCAAGACGCCCTGGCGCGGCAGCTGGCACCGCAAATTCACAAACCTTCGCAAGACTTGCAGACCATCATGGTGCTGCTCGCGGAGCCGGCGACGGCGGCGACCTTGGCGGCTGAGCTCGCTGGCCAACAGCCCTCGTTTGGCCGCGGCTGGAGCAGTTGGACCCGCGACCGCCTGCGCCTGCGCCTGTTTGGCCTACCGGGTGCCGGCGGGGCATCGACGCTCGCGGGCGAGATGATCGAAAACGATCGCTCGGTGGCCGCCACCACGCTGACCCTTGTCTACCTCGCTGGTTTGGCTAGCTTATGGGGTGTTTCAATTTGGCTATCGTCGTGGCTGCGGGCCGCGGTGCAAGCGTCGCGCGGTCTGCCGCGTTGGGAGTGGCTGCGCCGTCGCTACCCGGGCCTGCCCAACGACAATCCGTATGCCTCGGACCTGTTGGTGCCGTGGTTGGCCCTTGGCGGCTGGATCGCGGTGCAGTTCGCAATGGCGCCCCTGTTGGCCCTGCCGGGGTTGCCGGCGAACTCGCCCTTCGGCTTGCTGATGGGGGCGATGGTCGGCCTGGCCGCGGCACAATGGGCCGTAACCTATCTATCGCCCACGCGAATCCCCCTGTTGAATGCGGCGCGACTCGGCGGCGATCCGGCGATTCCGCTGGGGCGCGCCAGTACGGCGGCCTTGCGTGCCCTTGCCGCCCTGTTGCCTGCGATGGTGGTCGCTTCGCTGCTGACCGCGCTTTTCGCAAGCGATGGCGGCCACATGCACCCTGTCGCCGGCCTGCTACTGGGCAAGGCGGACCCCGTGACGCTGTCGGTGGTGGGCCTAGCCGCGGTCGTGGTGGCGCCCATCGGCGAAGAACTGCTGTTTCGCGGCTTGATCTATCGGCAGTTGCGCCAGCGGCTGGGTGGTCGTTCGGCGCTGTGGATCTCGGCGGTCGTGTTCGCCGCCATGCACGGCTCGCCCGGCCAGATGCTGCCGTATGTCGTCCTCGGCCTAGCCTTCGCCCTCGTCTACGAGTGGGTCGGCTCGCTGTGGGCCAGCATCATCGTCCATAGCCTTTGGAATCTGGGCACCTTTGTGGTGCTGGTCTGCGCGACCCTGTCGTAGATCGGCAGGCGCAGCCAGGTCGCGGTGAGCCCAGTCAGCGACGCCAAGTGCCTGCCCTGGCAACGACATTGCGGTCTATTCCTGGGCGCTTGATTCTGCTACGCTCCATACGGCGCTAATTTTTCTTGCTGCGCCTGTCCGGAGCCGCCCATGCGCGTGTTGCGATCTATTGTGCCCTATGTCTCTGTTTTCGCCACCTTGGCCTGGCTGAGCGCGTGCAGCGACAGCAATTCAAGCGGTAGCGGAAGCAAAGCCGACCCCGCCGCGGCAACGGGCCTAGCCTCCGGCCAGTTCAATACCTTCACCGACATCGATACCAGCTTGTCGGAGACCAAGGTCGCCGCCGGCACCGACGTCAAGGTCACTTGCACCGCCACACCGGGCTCGGTGGTGGTACCCAAGCCCACCTTCTCGCTGCTCCCGGCCGACGGCATCAGCTTTACGGGCGACACGATCAAGACCAGCAAAGCCGGCTCGTACACCGTGGCCTGCACGCTGGCGAACAGCCACAAGCTCGTCGACACGACTCCGGTCATTTTGACAGTTGTGGCCGGTCCCGCCAAAGAGATAACGGCGACGGTCAATCCCGCCAAGGTCGCCGCCGGTGCCACCGCGCAAGTCACGTGCAGCGGCAAAGACGCGTTTGGCAACGTGCTGGGCAAAGATGACCAGCAGTTCAGCGCGGTTACTACGCCTCCTGAGCTGGGCGCAGTCGATGCCGCGTTGGTCGTGACCGGCAAGAAGGCGGGCAAAGGCGATGTGCGCTGCCAAGTGCCGAATATGCCCTCGGATACCAACGTAGTTCCCGCCAACTTCGAGGTTATTGCCGGCAAGCCCACCAAGACGGTGGCCACGGTGAACCCCGGCGAGATCACCGCCGGCGATTCGGGCGCAAGCGTGACCTGCGAGGCCCAAGACGCCTACGGCAACAAGGTCGATACCAGCGATTTTACGATTGATCCGCCAGTTGGCACCAGCTTGCAGGGCAGCAAAGTCGTCAGCACCAAGGCCGGCAGCTACGACATCAAGTGCGGCCTCGCCGGCGTGACAGACAATACGGCCGCAAAATTGACTGTAAAGGCCGCAGCTTCGGTGGCATGGTCGCTTGGCATCTCGCCCGACAAGAAGATTTACGCCCAGGGCGACACGGTCAAGACGATGGCCAACGAAGAGGACCAATACGGCAACGTGACGCCAGTGTGGGTCAAGAGCGGCGTCGCCGTCGATCCCCCCAGCGCGGTGACCGTCAATGGCGGTGGCGCGAGCTACGATCTGAATCAAGACGGCAATGTCACCTTTACGTACACCCACCCCGCGCTCAAGACCAAGGCCGGCAGCGCACAAGATAGCAAAACTATTAAGGTTGACTCGACCGGACCGCTCGTCTACTTCAGCAGCCCCAAGCGCGGCGAGACCCGCGACGGCGACGCCAACGTGGCCATCAAGGGCACCGCAGCAGACGAGATGAGTGCATTCAAGTCCCTGACTATCAACAAGAATGCCGTGATCGTGGCCAAAGACGGCAGCTTTTCGCTCACCCAAGTGAGCAAGCCGGGCATGAACCCGATTGTGTGGGAAGCCGAAGACGAATGGGGCAACAAGTCGAACGGCGTGCAGACCTGGTACTACTCGACCAAGTGGTACCCGAACGACACCACCAAGCCCGAAGACGCGCGCGTCACCTCAGGAATCGGCTTTTGGATGGCGCAGTCGACCGTCGACGCCGGCCCGCCGCACAACCACACCACGCCCAAGGACTTGGCCTCGGTGGCCGAGATCATCATCGGCACGCTCGACCTGAAGTCGCTGCTCGGCGCGGCCGCGTTCCCCATCAACCAGGGCATCTCGGGCATCTTTACCATCAAGGACATCGCCATCAAAAGCGTGACCTTTGGCGACAAGACCAAGAACGACGGCTACCCCGAATTCAGCTTCACCATCATCAAGGGCGGCCTGCACATCGCGGCCAAGATCTACAATCTAAACGTGCTTTTGCAGCTCAATGTCGACACTTTTGGCGCGAGCGGCTGGCAAGAGTTCGTCGCGACGAGCGACTGGATTACCTTTGAGAGCGACCTGATGATGTCGCTCGACCCGGTGACCAAGAAGCCTTTGACTTCGCTGGCGAATACCAAGATCAAGATGCAGTCGTTCGTGATCAAGCTGGGCGGCAACAGCCTGCCCAAGCCGCTCGACACGCTGGTCTCGGGGGCCATTAACCTGCTGATAGACACGGTAAATCAGTGGGTTGGCAGCACGCTGACCGGCCTGATCGAGGGCATTCTGCAAGACCAGATTCAGCAGCAGCTGGGTGGCGCGCTCGGCAGTGCGTTCCAGGCCTTGGCTATCAACACCAAGCTGCCTATGAAGCCGTTCATCGGCACCGGCGAGTCCGTTGATCTTGCGTTGAATTCGGCACTTGGCCTGCTCGACTTCAAGGCGGCTGAGGGCATCTTGGTCGGCCTCGACGCGTCGATGACGGCACCCAAGAAGGTCGAGCACGCGGTGCTGGGCTCGTTTGGCCGGGCGGCGTGCCTGCAGTCGGGCGCCAAGGATGTGTTCAATCCGGCGCTGAAGTACGCGCTCGAAGTGGGCTTGGCCGATGATTTTGTGAACGAATTGCTGCACGCGCTGTGGAATGGCGGGCTGCTGCAGCTCAAGATTGGCGCGGCCGACTTGGGCAGCGTAGACCTGAGCTCGTACGGCATCAAAGACCTAAGTGTTGACACGGACTTCTGGCTGCAGCCGGTAGTGAACACCTGTGTCGCGGCGAACGGCCAGCTCGAGCTGCAAGTGGGCGACCTAGGCGTGCACGCCAAGCTGACGATGGGTGGTAAGCCCGTGGATGTGTACATGTTTGCTTCGCTGTCGGCCACTGCAGAGCTGTCGGCTGTGGCAGACCCGGCCACCGGTGGCAAGAAGATCGGCTTTGCGCTGAAGGCCGTCGACTTCCTCGAGCTCGAGGTCACGCAGATCAATGCCGAAGCCAAGGGCCTGAAGAACCTGTTTGGTACGCTGATTAAGACCGTGCTGGTGCCCAAGCTTCTGGGCAGTCTGGGCAGTGGTCTCGGCTCATTCCCGCTGCCTGAGCTCGACCTGTCGGCGCTGTCGCCCGCGATTCCGGCCGGCACCAAGCTGGCGATCGATGTGCAGCAGATCGACAACACCGGCGGCTACACCTACCTGCGCGGTAAGGTGAAGTAAGCGAGCACGTTAGCAGCGCTTTCTGCCCCATGTGCCGCACAGTGGCCCGGCAACTCTGCTGTGGTACGCCGTGGTGGTGAATTGGTGGCGAATCAGCGTTGCGAAGTGGCGACCGCCGCGCTAGGGTGCAGACCGGTCGCCTATCGACCCCATTCCAACTTCGCGGCCGGGCCGCACCAGGTGATTGCATGCGCTCTCTCTCTAAAAACGCTGCCTTGCGGGCGTTGACGGTGCCCGCCGCGCTGGCGGCCCTGTGCTGCGCTCCACTCGGTTGCTCGTCGTCGAGCACGACCCCTAGCGGCGGCACCACGGTCACCACCGATGCGTCGAGCGATCTTGGCAGCAAGACCGACACGACCACCGTGGCTGTAACGCCGGTCATCAATTTGACGGTCGACTCGAGCCGCGATGGCGTGGCCAAGGCCGGCGACAAAGACGACGAGGACTTCGAGACGGTGTTCGACGCCACCCACGGCGCGTCGTTCTTGCCGAACTTGGACGACGACGACAGCAACAGGATCGAAGACTTCTACGACGAGACCATCCCCAATGACAAGGCCGCGGAAGACTTGGCACCCTTGCTGGTGCAGGCATGGAAGGATGTGCCCGAGGGTGCGACCGCCAAGCTGACCGTCGAACCGTCGGACAAAGCGCGTATTTGGGCCAAGTTCAGCGACGGCACGTGGGGCTGGCTGGCTGGCGCGCAGGGCGTGTGCGACGGCTCCGCCGAGTGCAATGGCGTGGGCGAAGTCGCCTTCCCCATCGACCTGCTCAAGAGCGGCGCCGAACTCGGCCTCGAAGGTCGGCAGTTCCGCATGTCGGCCTCGACCAAAGACACCGATCCGCTGTTCTGGGACGGCCAAGTCACGGTTACTCTTACGGTATACGACAAAAACGGCCTACCCTACTCGACCGCCGCTGGCACCGATAAGGGTACCGACAAGGTGGTCTTGCGCGTGGCGCCGTGGCTGCAGAACGGCAACCTTTCTGAATTCGACAACTTCAAGTCGATGAGCTTTAGCGGCAAGGGCAACTCGGCGGCCTTCAACACCGACCTCGTCGCGGCCAAGAAGGCCATCGGCGACAAGGTAAGCTACGATACCTACACTTATTATATCGATCGCTGGACCCAAGACTGGTACCAGACCGGCACAGTGCAGATTCCCGGCCCCGGCGGCACCGTGCGCGGCGCTCGGGTCTACAACGCCCGCCCGTTCGCCAACAACGGCGCACCCAAAATGCCGATCGTCGTGTTGAAAGACAAGTTCTTGGGCCCCGACAAGATCGCGTTAAAGGTCTACTGGAAAGACAACTCGGGCTCATCGTTTGACTCGCACGGCAACCACGACTTGCTGCCAGGCTACACCAACGGCACGGCGAGCTATCCGCTGGGTCGCATCCTGACCGGCTCCGGCATTCTTCCTGAAACCATGGACTTCTACGCCGCTCAGCGCGTGCAAGCGCCTGTGGTGGTGGTCAACACGACTTGGCTCGCTGTCGGTCACTGCGACGAGATCTTGAGCTATGTGCCCGCCAAGACGCCCCGCGGATGGAAGCTGCTGTATGGCAACGACAAAATGGCGATCGAGATGTTCACCCAGCTGCAGAAAGACGGCAATGGCGCGGTCGAGCTTTTCGCCGGGCGCACGGTCTATCGTGGCGATGCGCAAATGAAGACCCAGCCGACGATCGACACGGTCATGGCGGATGCCGACCTGATCCAGTCGTCGCAGGCGGCGCACGTCAAGACCGACGCGGCGGTCGAGCTGGTCAAAGGCGAGCTTGGACTGACCGAGGACGAGCTGGTGCCGATTCCGTTCTTGACCGAGGACCTTAGCACCAACGAGATGATTGCTTGGCAGCCCGGCACGGTGAATTCGCTGGTGATGTACGATCACATTATGGTGCCGAATACGTACGGACCGATTGTGGGCGGCGCCGATGTGTTCGCCAAAGACCTGCAAGACCGCCTAGGAACCGACAAGCTGGGCCTGGGTAGCGACGGCAAGGGCATGAAAGTGCACCTGATCGACGATTGGTACGGCTACCACCTGAACATGGGCGAAGTCCACTGCGGCACCAACCCCGAGCAGCCGCCGTCAGCCAAGCTGGCGTGGTGGAAGATCGTTCATTAATCGAGTGCCCCAAAGAACTGGAGGAAACATGAATACTTTTGCGATGAAGATGGGTGCACTTGCGCTGGGCAGCTTGCTCGCGAGCAGTGCCTTTGCCGCCCAAACGGGTGGTCTGTTGCTCAAGCCGGAACAGCTGTCGGCGGCGACGCGGGCGGGCCTGCTGAGCGCGGTAACGGCAGAAAAAGCCAAGCATCCTGAGCGGTTTGAAGCCGTGGCTGCGGTCAAGGGCTGCACGACCGAAGGCTATGCGGGCAAGCGCAACCCCAAGCCGCAGTGCATGACGGAGCTGCGCGACCTGGGCCGCGAGCACACGCTGGCGCTGCTGAGCGGCCTGGTGTTTGAAGCGCCGCACACGCGCGACGGTCATGTGCCGTACGCATCGGCGGCAGAGCAGCAGGCGTACACCAAGGCGGCCATCGAGGCGGTGGGTCGCTTCCGCCAAGCCGAGACCGCGCAGGTCATGTATGCCGGCCTTATGCAAGGCAATTCGGCGTTCTGGCAGTCGGAGGCGAATGCCCTGGGCCGGCTGGGCAGCGATACGGAAACGCACGCGCTGGTCGACCTGGCTGGCACGGACAACCCGCGTCAGGCGGCCGCAGTGAGCGGTCTAGGCGAGTGCAAGCGGCCTGAAGCAGCCGTAGCCCTGGCGAGCTTGCTGGCAAAGCACCCGCAAGGGCAGCAGCTGGCGGGCGTGGCCGATGCGATGGGCCGTGTGGCGTCGGCGTGGGCGTGGCAGGCGATGGGGCCGAGCAAGGCTGCGATGGCGCTGGATGTGCGCATGACCGTGGCCAAGGCTGCCGTGGGGGCGCTGGCAACGTACAGCGATGCGGATGCCCTAGAGCAGGTGCGGCAGTCGCTGTGGATGGCCGAGCACCCCGACACGGTGACAATGCTGCAAAGCGCCGCCCATGCCGGCAATGCCGAAGTGCGCGCACGCCTTGAGGCTTTGGCGCGACGTTACCAGATCTACCTGAATCGGCGCTAGGCCATCCGCCCGTCCGTGACACGGCTGCCGATGCGTGGGGCGTGCTTGGTCGCTGCGGCGGCATGGTCGATTCCGACCGCTTTGGCCCAAACACGCCCCGCCGGCGAAGTGCGTACCGGCGAGCGCGTGGTGGCCGAAGACCTTGAACCTGCAGCAGAACGACGTGTCGACTACTTGAGCGGCGGGGCCATGACCGCGGCCAAGACGGGTACAGGGACTGCGGTGGCCGCGCCCAACGCTCCGGCGTGGCTGGGGCACTGGCTTCGGCAGTTTCGCGAGGCGGCGCAACCGCAGCAGATCGCGCGCACGCCGCTGAACCACCCGTTGACCCAGCGCGAAGCCAGCGTGTTGACGCTTGTGCGACAGCCCGGCACCGAGGTGCTGCTCCCCGCGACGCTAGCTTGGAGCGAGCTTGTCTGCCCGACCGCGGCCAAGCCCATGCTGCGCCTGGATATTCAGGCCGAGCCGCTGTGGGGCTTTGAGGATGGGCGCCTAGACCTGGGCCTGGAACTCATCTGCCGCAAGTCGAACCAGAGCGTGGTGCGGGCGGTGCGGCTGGTGGCTGAGGTCGATGTGATCGGGCGCGTGGCCAAGGTGTATGGCGTGCGCCTTGAGGGGGAGCAGACCACCACCGCGCCGCCGTCGAGCGATGCCCGGCCGACTTGGCCGCTGGAACCCGCGGATCTGTCGCAGAAACGCCCGGCATGGCAGCTTGAGCAGCGCTTGGGCTGGCTCGTGCAGCTCGACTGGCTGCCGCGGGTGCAGTGGACGAACGACGGGGGGCTGCCCCAGCTTGAACCCTTTGAGGCCGAAGAAAGTGCCGAGCTCAGTCGCCTGCCGCAGCGGCTGCTGCTGCTGTTTGGGCCGCAAGGTGCGCCGACGGCGCGGCTTTTGTTTGGGGGCGTGCCGCTGCCGCGCAGTCGCGAGGTGCGCCAGCCTCTGAAGCGCGAGTCGGCAGACACCCTGCAGCTGACGGATCTGCCGGGCCTGTGGATTAGCCAGCGGCTCGCACGGCAAGGGGATGAGCACGGGGCCAAGCTTGCGAATTTGCAGCTGTGGCACTTAGGCGACACGGGGGTACAGGCATGGACGGCTGCGTTGCCGCTGCTTGACCTTGAGGGGCTGTGGCAGTGCCACCCGACGCTGGACCAGAAGCGGCTGCGCTGTTCGTTCTTGGCGACAGGCGCGGCAGTGGAGGTGCAGGTGCCTGACCTCACGCTGAAACCCAACTTTGCGGCGCAGCGGTTCGCTGAGGACGCGAGCGAGTAGGCAATGCACTGGCGCGGCTCGGTTTACAGATTACTGTTTATTCTTGTGGTGTTGATTGCCCTCAGCACGCCCACAAGCGACGCCCTTGCCGACGAGCCAGTGCAGGTCCTGCAGGGTTGGCTGGCGCCGCAGGGCACGCAAGTTCAGGTGCAGAAAGGGGATCCGGTTGCCGTCCTCTTGCAGCAAGGCGATCAAAGTCTGCGCGTACTGGTGGCACGCCGGCCGACTGCGGGGCTGCCCCCGGGTGCGCACGCCCTGCCCTCGCTGATGTGGATGACGGATCCGCGGCAGCCTGGCGAGCAGTGGCAGCCCACTCTCAGCAGCCTGGAACTGCACTTAACTTCGCACGATCACGGGCAATTTTCGCAAGAGATTCTTCAGCGGGCCCAGCACCCGCCGCCGCCGGCCTTGCTGATGACGCTGACCTGGCTGCTGCTCGCGCTGGCCGCCGCCGCACTGCCGTATGGGCTATGGCTGGCGGTGCAGCAGCTGCGAACCCTGCTTCCTGCTTGGCAAATTGTGCTGGGCGTGGCGCTGATGCTGCTGCCGCGGGTTCTGGCGCCGCATCGGCTGGTGATGGTGCATTTTGGTTATCTGCATGTGGACCAGGCCGATACGCTCGCCGAGCTGCCGCGCTATGGGCCGGCGACGACTCTGCTCGATCACGCTTGGTTTCAGCTTGTTGGGCCCCATCATAGCCATGTGCAGTGGCTGCATGTGGCGCTGGGCACGCTGACGCTGCTGCCGCTGGCGGCCCTGGTGGGGCGGATCGGAGGGTCGGCGGCGGCGCTCTGGTTGGGGCTGCTGCTGGCGCTGGCGCCGTTTTCGTGGCTCGACCATGGCTCGGAGTCGATGCTAGTGCCCGCGCTGCTGGCATGGTCGGCGGCAACACTGCTTCTCGACTCGTATTTCTGCAATCGCAAGCCCGTGGCACTGGCGGGTGCGGTAGTGCTGCTGGCCCTTACCGGTCTTTGCCGACCCGACGCACTGCTGCTGGCCCTGCCCACGGCGTTGCTGGTCGCTTGGCCAGAGAAATTGCCCCGCGAAGCGTGGTGGCCCGTACTGGCTGCGGCGATGCTGGTGGCTCTGATCTGGTTGCCCGACCTGGCCTTTTTGCGCGAACGCACAGCCGAAGACCTGGCGATGGGCAACTTGCCGCGCCTGAGCGACGGCCTTGGCGACCTGCCCCGGCGGGTGGTGCAGGGCTGGTTGGTGCTCGACCCGCACTGGTTTCCGGCCGGCGCAACGCTGCTGGCGACGCTGGGGCTGGCGCTGCCCAACCGCGGTCCGCTGCTGCGGTTGTGGGCGGCGGCGTTGCTGTGGGCGCTGCCCATGTTTATCGATTTTAACGATACGTCGAAGCTGCGCCTGCACGCCCCCTCGGCCATGGTCGTGGTGATGGCTGCGGCGCTGGTGGCGGCTCGCCTGGGTGCGCAGATTCGGCAGCGTTGGGCACGCCTCGCAGGGGGTACGCTGGTGCTGGCGAGCAGTCTAGCCACGGCGCCCGCGGTGCTGCGGCCACAGCTGTCCGACGCCAGCGAAGTCGCGATGGCCGAGGCCGCGCGGCTGGCCCACGATGGGCGACCAACCGCTGTAGTAGTGCGCAGTTACGACGACGAGCCGGCGCACGGTGTGCACATGTTCTGGCCCAACTATCTGCTCGAGCCCGGCGATCGCTGGCTGTCAGTGCGCGATTGGCAGGCCGGACAGCTGCGGCCGGGCGAGCGGGTTCTGGGTGTGATCGATGTGCGCTGCTGGGCGCATTTGGCGCAACAGACCCCGCAACTGGGCGAAAATGGGCTGCATCCAGCCTGCAAAGCACTGCTCAATACGCACGCGCCGGTGCTGTGGCAGGCCGACGTTGCCAACGTGGGCGAGCGCGGTTTCGTGTGGTATGCGCCCCCCGAGCAGCTGCCGACGCTGCGGCAAGCTGTTCTGGACCTGGGCACAAAGTAGCAAACTTACAGGCAAAGTGCGCAAGTCGAGCCCGCGCAGGTCGCGCCCTTGCCACCGCTCGCGGTGCAGCAGTCGTTGTTTTGCACACAGGTTTTGTCGCACCAGCAGCCGAAAGTGAGGTTCTGCTTGCCGCAGAATGCATCGCAGGGGTGCGCTTTGCAGTCACTGGCGCAGGTCGTGGCGCTTTCGCCGGCCTCGCAAACGCCGTTGCCGCACTTGGGCAGCACCACGCAAGTGCCTGTTGTGTCACAGGTACTGCCGGTCGCACAGACGCCGCAGTTGCCGCCACAGCCGTCGGACCCGCACTTCTTGCCGGTGCAAATGGGGGTGCACGTGCAGTAACTGGCGAAATCGTCGCAGCAATCGCCGCTCGATGTGCACAACTTGTCGCAGTAACAAAGCGCGCCGGCGGCGTCGACGGCGGTTAGACCGCAGCGCCCCTTGCAACCCGATGTGTTAACAGCACAATCCGCCGCGCAGCTCTTAAAATTCTCGGTAATCGCGCAGATACCATCGCCGCAACCGGGCAGAGTGCTGGGGCAGTCCTTGGGGCAAAGCGTTGTCGTTTCGCCGTTTTCGCAGGTCCCGTTGCCGCACACGGCGACATTCTTGCAGTCTTTGGGGCAGCTGGCGGCGTTCTCTTTGGTGCCGCACTTGCCGTCGCCGCATACGTAGCCCGCTTTCGACACGCACACGTTGACATAATCACCTTTCACATTCTGGACTTCGGTGCATGTCCAGTCGGTTGGGCACACATCGATGCACTCTTGCGGGCAGGCCTTCTTGTTCGAGCCCGAGGTGTGGCACACGCCGATTGTGCAGTCCGCGTCGCCGGTGCATGTACAGCTCGCGCCGCCTGGGCAGTTGCTGCCGCAGTCTTTGATGCAGCTCGTGGCCGACTCGCCCGCCTCGCAGACGCCGTTGCCACACTTTGGGTTGGGGCAGTCCCCCAGACAATTGAGTGTATTTTCGCCAATTTCACACACACCATTGCCGCAGGCCGCGTTGGGGTCGACCAAGTCCGCCATCGCGGCGTCGCTGCCGGCGTCGTCCGCAGTGTCGGCCGCAGTGTCGGCCGCAGTGTCGGCTCCATTGTCCGTTCCACTGGCTGCGTCTTCGGCAGCCGTATCGGTAGCTTGCGTCCCATCTGCCGCGTCGATCGTATCGGGCCCGCTGTCTTGGCCAATCGCCACATCTTGACCGGCCAGCGCGGTGCCCTGACAGCTGCCTTGGATGGTGGGCCCATTGGTAATTTCTACACAATATTGCCCAGCTGGACAAGCCAACACCAGCTTCCACGAACTCGCCTCGCACGCCACTACCAGCGCGCCCGCCGTCGACTGATAGCAGGCGGTGCTGCCGGCGGCAAAACTACATGCCTGCCCGGGCTGGCCGCCAACGGCCAAAGGGGTTGTGCCCGTGCTGCTCGATGCACTGCCGCAGGCGCAAGCCGACACAGCCAGCCCGAGCCACACGAGCGTCCGGGCAATGTTGCTTATGGTGCGCACCAGCATGGCTGCATTGCCCCGCTACTTGCCGCGCTGGCAGCGGTTGTTGGTACACGCGGCCGCCGGGCCCAACCAACTGGCCGGGCAAGCTGCCGCGCCAGCACACGCTACGGTCAGGCAAGCCTCGCCGCCGCATAGGCCACTTTCGCAGCCGGTATCGCTGGTTCCGGTGCACGCCGCCGCCATGTCGGCCACCACATCCACATGCGAGCGCACCGTCGAGCCTTGGCCGTGGTCGTCTTGCACCGCCAGCAAGATGTCGTACGACCCTGGTTGGGCAAACGTGTGCGTCCACTCGGGGGCGCCCGTCTCATAAACCGGCGAACCATCTGACACTTCAAAGCGATAGCGGGCAATGCGCGCGCTTAAGTCTGGCCGGTCTGTAACCAGAGCCACCGCGGTCGGCGCCGCCGACATGACCAAGGTCTGACCAACCCGCACGGTCTGCGGATGGGCCAAGCCAGCAACCGGTGCCGGCAATTCAACAGTAAGTCCAGGGTCTTGGCAGGCCACTAGACCCAGCGTGACCAGCACTGCAACGACCACTGCACTCGCGCTACGCCACCACATGGCCCACCACATCGTGCTCGCCGGCTTCGGTCACCAGCACACGCCGAAATTGTCCACGCCCAATGTCGCGCGGCGCATCGTTGATGTAGACCACGCCGTCGATCTCCGGCGCTTGGCCCTGCAACCGACCCTGCAAAAGCAAGTCGGTCTCGTCGCTAAGCCCCTCGACCAACACCTCGAACTCGCGTCCGATATAGCCGTGCAGTATTTCAGACGAGATCTGCTGCTGCATGGCCATCACCTCGTCGCGCCGGGCATTCTTCACCGCCGTGGGCACTTGATTCCCCAGCGTGGCCGACAGCGTACCCTCCTCGCGCGAATAGGCAAAACATCCGACGCGATGGAAGCGCTGTTCGCTTACAAACTGCAAAAGTTGACGATAATCCTCTTCGCCCTCGCCAGGGTGACCGACCAGCAGCGTGGTACGCAGAGTCAACTCTGGAATCTCACGACGCATTTTAGCAAGCAGCGCCTCCATCTCGGCCCGCTTGACCCGCCGCTTCATCGCCGCGAGCACCCGGTCCGACGCGTGCTGAATCGGCATATCGACGTACTTCACGCAATTGTCCGTCTCGGCGATCGCTGCAATCAAATCATCTGTAAAATTGTGGGGATAGGCGTACAGCAGCCGCACCCAATGCAGGCCATCGACGCGCCCAAGCTCGCGCAGCAACTTGGCCAGCGCGTCGGGGTCGCCAATATCCGCACCATAATGCGTCAAGTCTTGGGCCACCAGGTTGATCTCGCCCACGCCGCGCTCGACCAGCTGGCGGGCCTCGGCCACACAGTCGGCCACCGTACGCGAGCGCTGCACCCCGCGCAACTTAGGGATAATACAAAAGGCACAGGCCTGGTCGCAGCCCTCGGCGATTTTCAAGTACGTCGAAAAACTGGCAGGCGCCGTCCAGCGCGGCTCCAGGTGGTCAGCGATATAGGCGGGCCGCGGCCGTTTGGTCGTACCGGTGCGCGTCACGCTGGCCAGCCGCTGCAGCAGCTCTTGGTACTCGCCCGTGCCCACAAAGGCATCGACCTCGGGCATTTCTTTGGCCAAGTCGTCGGCGTGGCGCTGGGCCAGACAGCCGGCCACCACCAGTTTTGCCCCCGGCCGGGCCAGCTTGATGTCGGCCAGCTCCAAGATGGCATCGACACTTTCAGCCTTGCTCTCGTCGATAAAGGCGCAAGTGTTCACGATCATGACATCGGCCAGCTCGGGCTCGGCCACGATTTCCCAGCCGTCGCGCTGTAGCTGACCGAGCATCAGCTCACTATCCACGCGGTTCTTGGGGCAGCCCAAGCTAGTCAAGTGCACGGTACGCGTCATATGTTCCTTATCAATTTAGCTAGTTTAACGACGCAGCTAGAACGGCGCCACTTCGCCGCCCACTGCGCCCAGCAGGGCCTCTACGTCATCGTTATCGACCCGACCATCCGCAGTCAGGTCGTACAGTTCGTTCCAGCTGGTGTCGGCAAAGAAGTGCTCGCCGCCGCCCTGCTTCATCGTTACCACCACCGCGCGGCCGTGGCGCAGCGCCAGCTCGACCAAGTCGGCCCCATCGACCAACCCCGACAGGTTGAAATCGGCGGGAGTACCCGTAGCAAACTGCCGAATTTGAGTCCGTTGCACATCAAAGCGCACCCGCACCGGCCAATCGGTCAGCGGCAGCTCGGTCACAAAGTCGACCTTCGCGTTCACATCCACGGGCACCACGACGGTCTTGCCGGCACGGTAATCGATGCTGACCGGCACTACGAACCGCAGCGCCTTTTCGGTCTGGTGGACCTTGAGCCGCAAGACAGGCTTGCCGTTCACCTCGACGATTTGCCCAGATAACTCGGCGTGAATAAACAGCTTCTTGGTAAACCACTGCGAGAAAAACCACGCAAGATCCTGCCCCGAGGCCTTCTCCATCGAGACCCGCAGGTCATCGATCTTGGCGAAGTCGCGGCCAAAATCAGTAGCATAAATCGATAGCCCCTTGGCCATGACGTCGTCGCCGAGGAAGTGCCGCAGCATGTCGAGTACCGCCCCGCCCTTGTAGTAGACGATCTGCACATAGTACTCGGACTGGGTCACACCTTGCGCGCCCAGCGCCACGTCGCTTTTGGCCGGCACTTGGTACATGTAGCTGATATTGTCGCGAATTACCTGCGACCGATTGCCCAACTTCTGCTCGGTGTAAAAACACGACGAATACTCGGCCAGCGACTCCGACAGCGCCACATCCGCATTGGTCTGCGGCGCCACTAGGTTGCCCCACCACTGGTGCGCATATTCGTGTGCGGCTAGCTCAACGACCCCTTGCCAGCCATTATCGCCGGGACTCCCAACGAACTCATCGCGCAGCATGAACACGCCCGACAAAGGCGAATAACCACCGCTAAAGTCGTTCTCGACCTGGATAACGTTGAGGCTCGACCAGGCGAAGGGCACAAAGAGCTTGCCGTAGGTGGCAATCACATCGATGGCGAGGTCGCGCATCGCCGGCAAATACTTGGCGTAACCCGCCGTGCCGTACACACGCAGGGGCGCTCCCGTATCGAGCTTGCCGTCGACTGGCTTGTAGGGCGCCAGCGAAAATCCTGCATTATCTGTGCGTTCAATCTGATGAAAGGTGGTGACGACCCGCCCGTCGGCCAGCTTTTCCGTCCCCATCAGCGCGCCTGGCGCCGCCGCGATTAGGCCTGCTGGCGTCACCACGTGCAGATCGCTGGTAAACGGCGAATGCATCACCTCGCCATTGCTAAGGTAATAGTTAAAGAATGCCACGTAGTTAAAGACCGCACCCATGCCACAAGGATGCAGGCCGATACCCACCGCGCCACAGTCGAGGGTGGCCTCGGCATCGAGCTGCAGCTGGGTCGCGGTCTCAGGCGTCAGCGCCTCGGGCAAGGCGATCTGGAGCATCGAATAGGTCGATACCGCCTGATTTTGCACCGGAATTGCAACACCTGCGAGTTTGACCGCCGCCGAATCGACCCCGCCCATCAGCAGCGACAGCGTGGTCGTGTTCTGATGCGCCAAGATGTCGACCACGATGGTGATCTTCAGCTTCGAGCTCGCGGGCTGCAGATCGACCGTAATGTCCTGGTGCGTAATTTCCCAAGGCGCGTCAGCCAGATTCTGGAAGTTGGCGGCCAACCACGCGCTCGCTTGCGCCGGCGGCGTCGGTCGCTGCGGCCGGCTCGCTTCGGCCTGGTGGTGCGCTTGGGCGACCGCGGCTTCGGTACCGGGCAGCGGCTGCAGACCGGGGGTCTCGTAGAAGCGACCGGCCTGCGCTGGCATCGCCCAAACACTAATAAGCACCGACATCATAAGGAGTTGCAGGGTACGCATCACGGCACCCCCACGCTGGCGCTGACGACGGCGGCCGGAACGTCGATGCTGGCGCCATGCCATTCTGCGGTGACTTCGGTGCCGTCCGCCGCGCGCAATAGCGTGGAGTGTGGGTCGAAGCTGATGGCAGTCTTGCCCGCAGCGATCGGTATAAACTCAAGCGTTACCCAAGCTTCACGCGTTATGGCAGCACCGGTGGGCAGCGCAAAGGGCAGCGGGTTCGCCGAGAAGCGGGCACTGCCTAGCAGCACGCGGCCCGGCATTGCGGCGTTGTACACGGACCGCGTCTTGTACGAGCCCGGCGTACTTGAGCCCTGCGCCACCGCCAACACTTCGCCATTCACCAGCTGCAGAGCCGTCGGATCGTACTGCAAGTGCGCGGCAATACCCAGCAAGTCTTTGACGCCACCGATCCAGACGGTCAACAGCACATGCTTGCTGGCACCGTCCCACTTCCCCGAGATCTCGACATAGGGGTCGGCTTTGTGCGGCTCACCTGCGATCGTAGCGCTGGGGCCGGCGGCAACGTCTGCGGCGATCGCGGTATCGGATTTGCTTGCCACCGTATCGGGGGCCACCGCGCCCACTGCTACCGAATCGTCGGAGCAAGCAGAACAGTAGAGAAGAACCGGAGTTACCCAAACAAGCGGCGACAGAAAGCGGGGATGCATTGCGGCCTTGGCGCGGGCGCGAAGACCCGGCGACGCAACAGGGTAGTGTACTGGCGCAGCCGGCGCCCGGCAAACGCTTTTTGCCGTGAACCTTACGACGTGCCGTGGCAACCTAGGTCCAGATGCGCCCCAAGACGGGTGCGGGCGAGCCTACTGCATGTTGACCATGGCCCCAGCTGAAACGGACGAGCGCGCCGATGCGGATGCCGCAGATTTGGCCCTGGTCACGGCCTATCAGCGCGGCAATGGCAATGCGTTGGCCGAGTTGTACCGCCGCCACGGGCGCCGCGTCGAGTCGGTAGCGCGCAACCTGACCGGGCCGTCGTCGGAGCTCGAAGACGTTGTGCAAGACGTATTTATTGAGCTGCAGCGCGCCCTGTTTAGTTTTCGCGGCGAGGCACGTTTTACCACATGGTTACATCGGGTTACGGTGAACGTGACGCTCATGCACCTGCGCCGCAATCGCCGCAAGGGCTGGCTGCGGTGGGTGGGGCTTGACCAGGCCAGCGAGGCAGCCAAGGCGCATTTCGGCACCGAAAGCCGCATCGAAGCCCGAGACCTTTGCAAGCAACTATATGACATTTTAGGTAAACTTCCCGAGAAGAAGTACCTAGTGTTCACGTTGTACGAGCTCGAAGGCATGAGCCTCGAAGAGATCGCCAGTACGCTGGATATCGGAATCAATACCGTCAAGTCGCGGCTGTTCAATGCCCGACGCGAGGTGTTCGAGATGGCGCGCGAGCGCGGCGCACTGCCCGCCCACGCCCTGCAGGTGATCAAATGAGTTCGTCGCAAACGACGCTTACGGCCTGCCCGAGCCGCGAGCAATGGCTGAATTGGGCGCTGGATGGAGGCGCGGAGCTCAACCAAAGCGAGCAACTGGCGCATCTTGATGCCTGTACGGCGTGCGCGGCGCAACTGAGTGATGTGCGACGCTTTCAGGGCCTGCTGCAGCGCGGCAAGGCGCCCGCGTTGACTCTGGAGCAACGCCAGAGCCTTGACGAGCGAATTCGCCTGCAAGCTGGGCTTTGGGAAGGGCCAAGGCGCATGAAACCATGGCTAATTTGGGGCACGGCCTTGGCTGCTGCGACGGCACTTGCGCTCGTAGTGGTACGGCCATTTAGCGAGAAGCAGCACACGAGCGACACGGCGGTGGCGGCGATCGCGGCATTGCATTGGCAGGCAAGTATCGAGGGCGAGGTAGAAGTGGCGCGCGCCGATGGTCTGTGGCAGCGCGCGGGCGGCTCGCTTGAGCTGAACAGCGGGACCCGAGTGCGGTCGACCACTGGGGCGCGGCTGACGGTCGCGAATCGCTTTGAGGTTGAAGTGGTGGCGGGTTCGGAATTCGATGTGGTCGGCCTGGGTGTGAACCATGCGGATCTGCGGGTGCGCCATGGCGAAGTCGAGTGGCAGGTGAGCAAGCTGCACCCTGGTCAGCGCTTTGCGGTGATGTTTGGCGGCTTCCGCGCTAGCGTGGTCGGCACACGGTTCTGGGTGCGGCAGAGCAGCGACGGCAGCGACGGCCAAGTGCAGGTGAGCGAGGGCGCCGTGCGCGTGGATGCTGCCGATGACCCGACTGCGCCGCTAGCCGAGACGACGACCGTGGTGCGGGCCGGTCAACGTTGGCGGCACACTGGCGGCATCATGTCGCTCGAGCCGACCCAAGCAGTGGCGGCTCCACACGCTGTGACCCCACAAAGCGACGAAGCAGGTGCTGTTACGGGCAGTCCGGCGGTGGCCGCCCCAGCTGCTATGGCCACGCGCGGCACAGCCCACGGCAAGCCAAGGGCCGCCGGGAGCGCAGCCGATCCCGACGCCGACCGCCATATTCTGATCGAAGTGCCACCGCAGACGATGCCGCCGCCCGAACAACCTGGCGAGGCGGGCGGGCGTTGATCGAGCGCTAATCTACAGACTTCTTCTTTACTTTCTTAGACTTAACAGCCTTCGGCCCGGCGGCGCGCGGCACTGTCGCTGAACCACCTAGCGTACGCAGCCACGTGTACGCGAGTAGCAGCACCAGCACCGCCAGCGGCCAATCGCCCAGCGTGGCGTAAACCGTAGTCGATTCAAGCAGCGGCACCTCGCGCAGCAGCGTCTCGGCCTCGGTCAGCTTGGTCTCGGCCACGCGCCGGCCCACCGCGTCGATAAACACGCTGATGCCAGTATTCGTCGACCGGACCAGCCACTTGCGGTACTCAACCGTCCGCATCAGCGCAAGGTTCAGGTGGTGCTCGGGCTCAGCGGTCTGGCCAAACCACGCGTCGTTCGTCAAGTTGATGAGCACGTTGGGGTTGTGCACCGCCACCTGTCGCGCAAAGCGGGGTAGCAAGTCCTCGTAACAAATGAGCATACCCAGGCTAGCGTGGCGACCATCCGCCAAAGACAGGTCAATCGGCGTTGTGCGCGTGCCCGACTGAAAGTGCGATGTCTCGGGCGACAGCTCGTAGAGCACCGGAAAGCGGTCGCCAAACGGCATGTACTCGCCAAAGGCCAGCAGAAATGCCTTGTCGTGAATCGCTTGAATTTCGCCGGATGACCCAAGCAAAATTGCGGAGTTATAGCAATCCTCGCAATGTCCTGGCCCCGGCTGCAGCGGCTTGCCGTGAGTCAACGCACCAAACAGCATCGGCACCGTAAACCCACGCCGCGGCGTCGAGCGCTCGGCATCGCTTAGGCCCATATCGCCAATCACATCATCGGGGTAGTGCTCATCGCGACTGGGCAAGGCGGCGCGGGCCGGCACAATGCGCTTGGCCGACCGCGACAGGGCGAGGCTGTCGTGTGCCTGCAGGCCCAGGATCGCAGTAATTTCGCCGTCGCCCGCCCCTTGCACCCCGGTCCAGCCGGTCTTGCCTTGGCGCCATACCTTGCCGGCGCGACCAGCAACGAGCACCTGGCCCTCCGCATCGCAGCCACCGGCCATTACGTCTGTAGGCACGCTGCGCTCGCCACGCCACTCGCCGTTGCTGGTGCGGCGCGCGAGTTCGCCGGCTTCGCCGCCGACCCACAAGTCGCCATTGGGGCAGAACCACGCAGCAAACCAAGTCTTTTGGCCCCGGCTCTCGGCGCGCCAGCCATTGCCCTCGTCGATCAGCACCGCGCCGCCACTGCCCACGGCGGCTAGGGTCTCGCTGCGGCCATCCCCTGAGATTGCCCATAGGTCTTGTGTGGTTGGCGATACTTCGCCGCGCACCACGCCTTCGCGCACGCCAAGAATGGCCCCGTGGCGACCGACCGCGGCACAGCGGTCCTGAGCACCGCACGCCGCCGCCGTCAGGTCGATCGCACCATTCACTTCGCTCTTTAGTTCAACGAGTTGCACACCCTGCCCGCCCAACTCGGCGACGCCTGGCTTCGCAGCCTGCGGCCAAGGCAGCGACCACATCTTGCCGCTGCGGGCCACCACGAGTCCATTCGGCAGGCGTCCGAACCAATCGACAGAAGAATTCGCAGTTGCCACAAGCGTTTCGCCAGCCGGCGCGTCGCGCACGATCGCTCCAGCCGCCGTCACCGTAATAACCCGCCGCCCGCCATCCACCAGCCGCAACAGGTCGCCCCGCGGCGACGACAATCCGCTAAGCAGGGCCAAATCGCGAGGCAAACCAAGGCGATCCGGGGCCTCCGCCCGCAGCGCTTGACCATCGTCGCGCAACATCGCACCGCCGGTGCCCACCAGCGCAAAGTGGTCCAGGCTATGTTGGAGCGGCAACACGCCGTAGGGCATGTAGGCGCTCTCGGGCCAAACGATCAATTCGGCCCCGCGCGCTTGCAGATCTGCCGACATTTGCTGATGAATTAGAAGATTATGCCGCAGCGTGTAGGCGCGCGCCTTGGGGTCGAGGTTCCTCGCCTCTTTTTCCCAAATGCCAATGTTGCCTTCGACGAGTCCTATCTTCAGCTTCTTGGCCGCCGCTTGCTCCGCATCGACCTGACCGATACGCAACACCCCGTAACCATAGGTAAGCGCTACCGCGAGACCGGTCGCAGCCACGAAGCGCCAGGCGTGCAACTTGCGATCAAGCACAGCGACAACCACGGCGAAGATCGCCGCATTGCCAGCCCACGCCACCGCCGACACCAGGTGCACGCCCCCCAGGTCTGCGATCTGGATCATCGGCAACTCAAAGGCCAGCGAATTGCCCAAGAACCACGGGAAGATCATGGGGATCGCCGCTTCGCCCGCCCAGAGCGCCAGCCACGCCGCCAGTGCCTCACTCGCGCCACGCCGCACCAGCCACCGCCACAGCGCGATCGCCACCGCCATCGTCAGGCCCTGCGTTACCGCCTGCAATCCCAAGATCGCCCAGGTGGCCACGGCGGGCAAGTGACCGAACTCACGGAGCATCTCGGTCATCCAACCGAAGCCACCAGCATTGGTTACGGTCCCAGCTAGCAAGCCCAGGCCGAAGCCCTGCCGCACCGTGGTATGGCGCGCCGCCAGCAGCACCGGCACGGCACAAAGCCACGTCAATGCGTGCATATTCCAGTTCGGAAAGGCCAAAAACGTTAGCACGCCGCCGGCACAGGCCAGCAGCAACGCCAACAAACGCGGCAGCGCGGTCGCCATGCTACCTCAGGGGCGAACGGGGGTAAGGTCAGCCGGCATGCCCACTTGCGGCGTTGTGCTCGCATTCGGCTTGCCGCGTGGGGTCGCCAGCGTGGTCGCCACCGCCCGCGTCGTTCCCGCCGTGATTAGGGGCAGCACGATGATCAGCGCTTTGCGCGAATCCGGATACTTTTGGGCTTCCATACGAATCCGCGCCAGCATCGGCTCCGCTTGGTGCGCCGCCTGGGTCACCACTTCGGTCCGCTCCGACTCGCTCAGCTTCGCCACTGCCGCTTCGCCGCGCTGCTTCAGATGGATGAAGTCGATGCCATGCTGGCTGCGGTACTGCGTCACGGCGACTACCAACGCTTTTTCGTCGCCGCTGTGGTCGTGCAGCAACTTCTCAGCCGCCTGCAAGTGCACCATGCCCGCGGCGACCACCGCATCCGACTCGCGATGTCCGCAAGCGGTCGATCCACTCAAGGCCACAAGCAGCAGTACTTTTAGGATCTTTGGCATATCCGCACGCCTCTCGCGGGCAGTTCACCGGACTGACTGGGCGACACTGCTCGACAGAATGGGCCAAAAACGCCAAGCGCCACCTCGGAATGTCCGAGCGTGGCGCTTTTTGCGGGCCTGCAGCGCCTTACCGTTCCGGCTGTTCCATTTACGGGACAAACCATGTTCGGGGTGCTGGTCAGCTGCGGTGCGAAAGGAGGGACTTGAACCCCCATGGCCTTGCGGCCGCTAGTACCTGAAACTAGTGCGTCTACCAATTCCGCCACTTTCGCTTCGGGGTGCGGCCGCGCAGGCCGTCCAACGAGGCAGCAGTCTGGCGCAGCCTCTTCCCCATGTCAAGCACCCTCGGCGCCTCCGCTGCAATTAATTGCGACGACGCACCGGACGCTTCTTGGCACCGTGCTTGGCCTGCAGGCGCATCGTCGCAGCAAACGACGGGCTCAGATCCTCGATAAACATGTCTGGCGACGCGAATTCTGCCGGGATCTTGTTGCCCAGATACTTCTCGACGGCGGGCAGATACTCGACCAGCCCCTCGTCGGCCAGCGTGATCGCCCGGCCGCTCTGCCCGGCCCGACCGGTACGGCCGATGCGGTGCACATAGTCTTCGGCATCGGTCGGAATATCGTAATTCACAACCAAGTCGACGTCATCCACATGCAAGCCGCGCGCCGCCACATCCGTTGCCACAAGCACTTCAATGTCGCCCGCGCGGAAGTCCTCGACGAGTTTCATGCGCTTCTTCTGCGCCACGTCGCCACTCATCAGCTGCGCTTCCCAGCCGTTGTGGTACAGCTTGAAATCGAGCCACTCGCCAGCGCGCTTGGTGTTAACAAAGATAAGTGCGCGTTTTGGCTTGTACTTTTCAAGAATAGCCAGCAACAGCGGCAGTTTGTCGCGCTCGGCCACGTGGAACAGGGTCTGCTCGACCGTTTCGGCCGCCACGCGCTCAGGGTCGACCTTGATCTCGACCACGTCGCGCAAGTAGCGATTCGCCAAGGTCATCACATCGTAGCTCAGTGTCGCCGAGAACAGCAGCGTCTGCCGATCGCGCGCGCAGTTCTGCAAGATGTAGCGAATATCGTCTACAAAGCCCATGTCGAACATGCGGTCTGCTTCGTCGATGACGGCCACCTGAACATGCTGAAGATCCAGCATCTTGCGACGCATGTAGTCCATCATGCGCCCGGGCGTGCCCACCACTAGGTCAACTTTGCCCTCAAGGACCTTGGCCTGCTTCTCCCAGTCCATGCCGCCAAAGACGGCGACGGTGCGGAAGTGGCAGTGTTTGCCTACATTATCGGCATCTTTGGCAATTTGCAGAGCCAACTCGCGGGTCGGCGCCACAACCACAGCGCGCGGGGCAGTGGCGTGGCTGCGGTCGGTCTCAAGCAGTTCCTTGAAGATCGTGATCAAGAACGCCGCGGTCTTGCCGGTGCCGGTTTGCGCCTGGCCGGCGACATCGCGGCCCTGCAGCGAGTACGGCAGCGTCTTTGACTGAATCGGCGTGCACCGGGCAAAGCCCAAATCGTCCAGACCGCGCTGAATTGGCGCAGGAATCGGCAGATCAGCAAACTCAGTCTCGGTGAGCGTCGGGCCGCGGCTACGCGGAGTTTCGGCTTGGGGTTCGGCTAGCGAAGGGCCGGCGTCGTAGGTAACTTCTTCGGTATTTTCCATGTCCTCGTCCGTTGGGGTCAATGACGCCCGCCGGCATTTCCGCGGAGGGCGATGGTGCGGTTCCGCGGAGCGCGACGGCCAAATGCACGTCGCCCCAGGCCATGCGCGATCCAACCGCGCGCTAGCCGGCGTCCCCGACAGGAATCGAACCTGTGACCTTTCGCTTAGGAGGCGAACGCTCTATCCTGCTGAGCTACGAGGACGGCGTCGCAGCGGCTCGGCAAACCTGCCACTTTCGACCCGGAACCGACAGCAAGTTAGCAGGAATCGGGCCATCGCACAAGCGCGCCGCCGGCCGGTGCTCTGTAGCAGCGCCGATAGACACGAGAAAAGCACATGCTGCAACCTCCCTTTCCTTACGCTGGCCAACCGATCGCGCAGATGAGTGCGACGGAGCTGGCCGAAGCCGTGGCCTTTCATAACGCGCGGTATTACGCCGACGGCGCCGCGCTGATTCCCGATGCCGAATACGACAGCATGGTCGAGAAGTTGCGCGATTTGGCTCCCAACCATCCGCTGCTGCTGCAGGTCGGTGCGCCGGCCCAAGTGGTCGAGGCTGGCGACAAGGTGCAGCACCGCGTCCCCATGCTGTCGCTCGATAAGTGCAATACTCTCGAGGAGTTTCAAGCTTGGGTGCGCGGGCTGGCCGCCGCAGTGACCGGCAAGCCGGTGCGCAGTCTTGACGAGGCCCAGCTATGGGCGGACTCCGCGACGGCCCAGGTGGTGCTGACGCCAAAAATTGATGGTCTGGCCTGTACCTTTCGCTATCGCGACGGGCAGTTGCTGCTCGCGGCGACGCGCGGCGACGGTCAGGTGGGCGAAGACGTAACCCACAGTGCGCGACAGGTGCGTGGCGTGCCCGGGCGCTTGGCCGATGCGCCGCGGGGCGAGGTCGAGGTGCGGGGCGAGATCTATCTGAGTCTGGGCGAGTTTGCCAAGGTATCGGCCCAGTTTGCCAATCCGCGCAACTTGGCTGCCGGGACGCTCAAGGCAAAAGACAATCCCGCAATTGCGCCGCGGACGCTGCAATTCTTCGCGTACGATGTGCAGGGCATGGATTTTGCGAGTAAACGCGAGCGTTTGCAGTGGGCTGCTCAGCAGGGCTTCGTGCCGCCGCCGCACCAGCTGCTGGGGCTGGCGCAAGTGCCCGAGGCCTTTGCCCAAGCCGTTGAGGCGCGCACTACCTGGGATTTTGAGGCTGATGGCATTGTCGTCGAACTGAACGACGTCGCGGTGGCGCAGCGGCTGGGCACGACGTCGCACCATCCGCGCTGGGCGGTCGCTTGGAAATTTCATGCCGATTCAGGGCTTACCAGGCTCGTCGACGTCGAATGGAGCGTGGCGCGTACGGGTACCATTACGCCGGTAGCGCTGACCGAGCCGGTGCTGCTATCGGGTGCGACCGTGACGCGGGCGACGCTGCACAACGTGTCGAATCTGAAGCGTTTGGCGCTACGGCCCGGCGATCAGGTCGAGGTTGTACGGCGCGGCGGCGTGATTCCGCACATCGAGCGCGTGGTTGTGGCCAGCGAGGCTGAGCCCATCGCGGTGCCAACGAATTGCCCGAGCTGCGGCGCGCCCACTCGTTTGCTGGTGCGCGACGAGCGGCACCCCCCTGTCGAGATTCTGGTTTGCAGCCAGCCCGACCAATGCACCACCGCGCGCCGCCGCAGCGTGCTGCACTACTGTCAAACGCTTGAGCTCGAGGGTTTTGGCGATAAAGTCGTTGACTTGGTTATGGAAGCCGGGCTCGTACAGGACCCGGCCGACCTGTACACGCTGCAAGCGGGCGACCTGCAAGAGCTGCCGCGGATGGGCGCGGTGATGGCCAGCAACCTCGTTGCGCAGCTCGACAAAGGCCGGCGGGTGCCCCTGCAGAAATTCTTGTGCGCGCTGGGGATCTCGTCGCTTGGCAAGCAAACGGCGGGGCTGCTGGTGTCGCGCGGCGATCTTGCGGCGCTGCGGCAGCTTACCGTGGCCGAAGTCGCGGCACTACACAGCCTGGGCGACAAGACCGCCGAGCAGGTGGTGGGCGGCCTAGCCGAGCGAAGTGCTTTGATCGACAGGCTTTTGCAACATATCGAGGTGCTGGTTGAGCGTCCTAGCGGCGACAGCCCGAATGGGCCACTGAGCGGGCAACTTGTGGTTTTTACGGGGTCGCTAGCCAAGATGGGCCGGCGCGATGCCCAAACCGCGGTGGTCAAGCTGGGCGGCTTGGCGGGCGACACGGTAACGAGCGAGACCACGGTGCTGGTGGTGGGTGGCGACGAGTTCGACAGCCCCACACCGTCAAGTAAGCTGAAGAAAGCTAGAAAGTTACAGAGCCAAGGCGGCACTATCCGGATCGTGAGCGAGCCGGAGTTTTGGGCCGACCTCGAGGGGCGAGCATGAGAGCGTCTTGGCTTTGGCTAGGTGCCCTATTCTTCTTGGCCATGCCGAGCGCCGCTTGGGCGACGGCAGGCGAGAGCGAGTGCAGCGTGGCAGGCGGTCTCGCCGTGGGCTACGAACCCGCAAAGGCGGGTGCCGGCACACCGGTGCTGGTCGCTCTAGACGGCCAATGGCTGCACCACGCCAGCGATTTTTGGGCTTTTGGCGGTGCTTTGCGGGCGCGCCCAGCCCTGTTCAGCGGATACATGGCCGCCGCCACGGCCGATGCGCGCTGGACACTGGATGCGCTTACTTGGATCCCGTCGTTAGCCGTGGGCGCGGGGCCCCAAGTACTTGCCGTTCAGACAAGCAGTTCCGTAGGCCTGGTGGCACGGGCCGAGGCGAGCGTGGCGTATCGCAGCTCGCGCGACCACGGGTGGGTTCTGCGCGCAGCCTTTGAAGGCGGCCGGCTCGACCGTGTCGCAGGGCTATTGGTGGTCAGCGTCGGCTACATCGACTACCACGGCCACGGCATCGGTCTCGATCTCTAGCTAATTCTTGGCATTCTTTGGCGTCTGCTCTGCCCGCGCCTTGGCCCGCTTGCGCCGCGCCCACCACGCCCGCAGCCCGCGCACCATCGTAATCGCCATCAGCAGCGACCCCGCCACCGCCATTGCCTTGCCCATGCCCAAGTCGGGCGGTCCAATCGGCATTCGCTACCTCGCTCGCAGGGCTGGCAGCCAGCCGCGCAGAACATTGAGAGCCAGCCGCAGGCCATCGGGTGTGCCAATCGACTCGGGATGAAATTGCACGCCCTCGAATCCGCCACCGCGGAGCGCCATCACGGTGCCGTCGGCCAGCGCGGCGGTAACCTCAATTTCGCTAGGAAGGTTCGTGTGTTGTACGCACAAGCTGTGGTAGCGCATGGCCATCAGCGGCTGCGGCAGCCCGGCCAAGCAGCCTTGGCCAGCGTGCAAGACCTGAAACACTTTGCCGTGCACCGGCTTACTGCCCCTGACAATGGTCGCGCCCAAGGCCAGCCCCATCGTCTGATGCCCCAGACACACGCCAAATACAGGCTTGCGATCGCGCCAACACTGCAGCAGCGCAAGACAAAGATGGGCATCCTGCGGCGCACCGGGGCCGGGCGACAGGATCGCCGCATCGAAGTCGTCCGCCTCGATCTGCGCCACCGACGTCGCATCCGGCCGCCGCACCTGCAGATCGAGCTCCACCGCTAGGTGCTCCGCCGCCCGCTCAAACAGGTCGACTAGATTGAAGGTGAACGAGTCGTAGTTGTCGATGAGAACGACACGCAAGTTTGGCATTTTACAGGCTTTTGCCGTCCTAGGGCTGCACGGCAAAGACGGGCACGCTCGCAAAGTCCGACAACTGCGCCGCCGCACTGCCTTTGTGCTCGGGCAGATAGGCGTTCGAAAACACGGCGCCGCTGCCATTGCCCAGGGCTACCGCGAGCTTCAGCACTGCGCCAGCTGCAGGTATCCCGTTAGGATACAGCGTCTTAAGAGGAATGATCGCCTCGAGCCCCACCGCTGCCGTGGCGTTGATGTCGCCCACCAACCAGCCCAGGTCGCCCGCGTTGGCCAGCGACCGCCAGCCCGCGTTCGTCGACAGGGCGAGATCAGCGCCGCTGAATGACTGCATCCCCACAGAGGCAAAGGCAAAGTCTAAGCCGATCGCCGAGTCTGCCACCGTCAGTGCGTTGGCAAGCGCGTCGTCAACAGCGCCACTT
>CAISBR010000194.1 GCA_903883645.1 uncultured Myxococcales bacterium
GCATGGCGAAACGGCCCTGGCCACGGCACGGCATGGCCACATCGCACCGCTATTTTGCGCGACTGTGGGGCCAGTGGCGCTCAAGCGTACGGAGTCAAAGGGGAACTGTGATGGGCAGTGCGAGGAGCGGGACTTGAACCCTGCGAAGCGGAGTTTGCCCATCGCGGCACCCGCTGTCAAGCCCGCCGTCGCCAATGACCCCAGCGTTCGCCACCTGAAATTCAAGCGCTTTGAGCGCAAGCCCATGGGCGAGCCGGTCAAGACCTTTGCGACCAGCGGCTGCCTGGGCCAAGAGCTCGGCTTCTTGTGGCGCCTGACCGGTTTTGCCGACCGCGATGTGGGCCGCATCTGCAGCTGCGAGGTCTGCTGCGAGCTCGCCAGCTTCACCTTTGTGGCCTTCAACAACATCTGCGGCTGCAGCGACTGCCAAAGCGCACGTGCGGTCGCCGCTGGCCACCGCCTACGCCACCGAGACCTCAAGCCCGAGTGGGCCCGCGCTCAGCTGCGCCGGGCCGCCTGAACCACAACACCACCATCACGGAGCACAACATGAAAATCTTTCATAGAGTTGGAAACTTCTTTGGCGCCATGGAGCGCGTGGCCGACAACGCCATTAGCGGCCGCGACGTGCTGGCGCCGCCGTCATTTGTAGTGAGGCGCCGGTCGCTGTGCGACACCTGCTTGCTGCGCTCAGGCCTGACGTGCCAGCACGAAGACTGTGGGTGCGTCATTGTGGCGAAGACCCGCCTACTTACCGAGAAATGCCCCATCGGCCGGTGGTAGCCGTGCTGCGCGCCGTCGACCAAGGCGTCGACTACCCACCCGACGAGGCGGATGCGCCTGCCCCAGCTGAACAGCGCTTGAGCTTTCCGGCATGGGACAAGGACCGCGGCAAGCCCGTCGCCGACCACGTGCAAAACACAAAGGCGTTGCTGCGCTACCACGAGGTGCAGGTGCGCTACAACCTCATGACCCACGACCTTGAGGTGACCATCCCCGGCCGCCAGCTCGCTAGCGAGCGCCGCGCCAACTGCACGGTCGACTGGGTCGAGAACCGGGCCGCGGAGCAAGGCCTGAGCCGCGCGCCCATCATCAAGCACCTGCAGGAGCTAGCGACCGAGTACCACCCGGTACGCGACTGGGTCGACGGCAAGCCGTGGGACGGTGTGGACCGCGTGCCTCAGCTCATGGACTCGCTGGAACTGGCCGAGTCGGCCGACCCCGAGCTATGCGCCCTGCTCTTGCGGCGCTGGCTGCGCGGTGCGGCGGCGGCGCTCTGGCCCGACTTTGAGCAGTACTTTGCTGCCCAAGGCGTGCTGGTGCTGCAAGGACCGCAAGGCCATGGCAAGACCAGATGGCTGCAGAACCTGGTGCACGAGCGGAGCTGGCTGCTGTCGGGCGAGAGCTTGGACCCCAACAACCGCGACTCGACGCAGCGCGCCACGTCGGTGTGGCTGTGCGAGCTGGGCGAGGTCGACGCCACCTTTCGCAAGGCAGACGTTGCTGCGCTCAAGGCCTTTGTCACCCGGACCGACGATATGTACCGCTCGCCCTATGCGCGGCGGGCCGAGCGCGTGATGCGCCGCACGGTCTTTGTGGCTTCGGTCAACGACGAGCAGTACCTGGTCGACCGCTCGGGCAATCGGCGCTGGTGGACGCTCGCGGTTGAGCGCTGCAACCCCAACCACGGCGTGGATATGCAGCAGCTGTGGGCGCAGATGCTGCACGAAGTTGTGCTCGACCAGGCGCCCTGGTGGCTGAGCGAGGCCGAGGTCGACCAGCTCAACAACGCCAACCACAGCCACGAGCAAGAAGACGTGATGGCGGGCGTGCTCGACGAGTACTGGGCGGTCATCCAGCCAGGCCACGAGGTGGGCGACTTTGAATGGCGGCCGCTGTCGCAAATCTGCGGGGCGCTGCCGCAGTTTGCCCAGCGACTTCCGAGCAATGCCGAGATGCGCCGCGTGACGGACGCGCTGCGCGACATGGGTGTGCACAAGAAGCGCGGCAAGCTGGGCATGAAGTACTTGCTGCGCAGAGTTGCAGGATAGGGGTGACAAGTGAAACGAATCAGCACAGTTAAAGCGGGGCTGCTCGCCGCGGCCATGATGGCGATCACGGGTGGAGCGGCGGCCGATGCTGCAGCACCTGTGGTCGAGACCGGTACGCCGGCAGAGCCAGCGAGCGACAAGCAGCCGGCCGTGGTCGAAGAGAGGACCGAGGACAGCAAGGCCAAGCGTGCGGTGGGTCGCAAGCAGCGCATCCCCTACGTGCTGCAGCCGACGAGCGCCGCGCCGACGACGAGCTGGTCGACGACTGGCGCCATGTGGGCCGGCTTCAACGCGCGCACCAGCTCGACCAGGCCGGCCAAGAAGACCAACCGGCTGCACGTGGCGCGCAAGGCGAAGTGCCGGCGGCGGCGGGCCCAGCGGGCCTGAGTACTGGCTTATGTGAATAGCTCCTCGAGCACACGTGTAGGGTCTGCGCGACTGCCTACA
This sequence comes from uncultured Myxococcales bacterium, assembly GCA_903883645.1. Classification (GTDB taxonomy): domain Bacteria; phylum Myxococcota_A; class UBA9042; order UBA9042; family UBA9042; genus SXRM01. The sequence continues at coordinate 2,499 of CAISBR010000194.1, forward strand.
CCTCGAAGTGCCGAAAATCAAAGAGGCCGGGTGTAGGCAGTTGGGAGCCTACACCCCTAAACACCTGAAATCGTTCACGGTGTAGGCAGTGTAGGGAATTCCCATGTAGGGGAGCGTGCGCCCGTGTCCGCGCAGACGTGCGCGCAGCCCTACACTCCTACACCCATATAGATATTAGCAGTAAAGCCAACAGCTTAGGGGTGTAGGCAGCCAAAACTGAGCCTACACCCATAACCACCTGAAAACAGGAGAACCGATGAGCAAGAAGCCAAACCTGGTCACCTCGAACACCTGCCCCGGCTGCAACAAGGCCTTTACCAGCCTGCATGCAGTCCGGGGCCACCTGCGTTTTTGCCCAGCTCGCCAAGAGGTGGTGGGCAAGCAGCCGGACGCGCCGTCGTTTGTCGCGGCGGTGAAGCCAGCGCCGGTGCCACAGCCCGAGCTCGAGGCCGCGCCGGTGGTCGCTGCTGCCCCTGTGGCCGCGCCAACCTTTGTGGCCCACGTAGACGTGCCACCGCCGCCGCCGGCGCCGCCCCAGGCCGCCGAAGAGACGCAGTACGTGCCGCGTATGCCCCTGCCCAACAACGCGGCGGGCACGGGCGGCGTGCCTCTTGAGCAGTGGCATGCAACTGCCGCCTTCCCCAACCAGCTGGAGCCGCTGCACGCCGAGCCGCCGCCGGCCCGGGCCCAGCTCGCCGGCGCCGCTGGCACCGTGTCGGTCGCCACTGTGGGCCAGCCGCTGCCACCTGGTGCGCAGCTCGCCACCGTTGACGGGCCCAAGCCGGCGGTCGACGTGGTCAAGGTCATGCAAGTGCTGAGCAAGCGCACCTTTGACTGGGAAGGCGGCGGGCCGCTGACCGACGAAGAGTGCGAGCTGCTGCGCACCGTGATCACCTGGCAGCCTGGGCCGGCCAGCGGCGCCGCGCTGATCATCGCCGGCGTGTTTGGTCCGCGCCTGCTGACTCACCCCAAGGTGGCCGACGCGATGGGCCGCCTGTTTGACGCCGGCGTGGACCGCGTGATCAGCGAACTCACCGGCGACCAGGCCGCGCCTGCAGCTGCCCCAGCTCGCGAGCCAGCCCGGGCTGCAGCGGCACCCGCGTCGGCGGCCAATGTGAATAGCCCAGCAGCTCCGCAGCCGGCACCACACGCGCAAGAGAGCTTGGCCGACGCCTGGGCCGCGGTGGGCGTTGACATGGACGAAGTCGCCGCGATGCGCCGCAAGCAGGAGGCCGCATGACCCGACCGACCTTTGACCCTATCATGCGCGACCGCCACGCCTGGGTGCAGGTAGTGCTGGGCAAGGCCGGCAGCGGCAAGACCAGCTACATGAACCTGGTACTGGCCCTGTGGCGGCAGCAGGTGGGCGGCCACAGCCTGGCTATCGACGCGGTGAGCCCGCCGCGGCCGTCGTACAAGCACTTGGCCTACTGGGCGAGCGCCTGGTGCATCGAGCCGCCCGAGCAGCTGCGGCCCGAGTTCAGCCTGGTGGCGTGCGACGAGGCCCAGCGCTTCTTGGGCACGGGCGGGCTGCGCGGCGGGGGCAGCAAGGTGCTGCAAGAAATCACCTTTCGCGGACGCCATACGGGCCGTTATGGCACTTCGGCCCTGCTGGGCACCCAGCGCGCCAAGCACATCCACCCCGACGTGTGGAGCCAGGCCAAGCGCGTCGTCTGCTTTAGGACCATCGACGAGCACGACCTGGAGCGCATCGGCGACCTGGCGGGCATGACGCCCGAGGCCTTGAAGCTGCTGCCGCACCTGCCGCCGGGCTACGCGGTGGTGTGGGACGAGGCAGACGGGCTGTTTTACCCGTGGGTGCCGGAATGGAGCGCGGCAACGGCAGCGCGCGGAGCTCGGCGATGATCACGCCGGAATGCCTGCGGAGCGTGCGGCAAGCGCGCGGCCTGTCGATTGAGGCCGTAGCGGAGAAGGCCGGCTATGCACCGGGCACGGTCTGGAGACTTGAGCAAGGTCGCGCAGTTCGGTGGCAAGTGCTGGTAGATGTGGCCGTGGCGCTGGGCATTTTGGCTGCGGGACGCGACAGCGGTGCACACTCCCTTACGCAACTGATTGAATGTGCTGCGTGTTAGCTGCGGTCGCAAAGTGTCAAGCCGCGTACTCTTCAATATATTGAATGGACTTGCCCAGTTTGCTGCTCCTAGTGTGACGGTACCCGGCCGCCAAGTTGCGCGGCCTCTTTCCGTCGCAACTAGGAGAAAAAGACATGGCGATTCGTACTCTGGCGCGCAAGACCAACACCGGCAGCGGCACTCTTCAGCTGATTCAACAGCCCATCGATGATCACACATTCCGCGTGGATGCCGTGCTGATCAAAATCCGCGCGGTCATCAAGAACAGCAACGCCGCGCCGCAGACGCTGTCGGGCATCACCGTCGGCCACAACTGGAAGCTCAAGTACGAGTATGCCGATGGCATGAAGTGGTACGACACCGTGCCGCTGGTCGCCGTGGAGCGCATCTTTGAGCAGACCACCCGCAACTACCTGTGCAACCCGGTGGAGTACGCCAAGTCGACGGCGGCCTCGGGAACGGCGGGTGCGTACAGCGCCATCGGCGACGTGAGCCGCAGCTTCCAGAAGGAAGTCCGCGACCGCGCCATCACGGCGGTCGGCAACGGGACCCAAAACGTCGACTTCCGTTTCATGCTGCCCCTGGCGCGGCCCAACGCGAGCAAGCCGGTGGACTACAGCCAGGCGCTGTCGCTCCTGGGCAAGCTGGACATCCAGCTGACCAACGACGTGCAATCCGGCGGCAGCACCGACCTCACCGTCGATAGCTTCACCGTCGAAGCCATCGCCATCGGCGAGCGCGTCGACAACTTCTACGCCGGCATCCGCACCCGCCACTTTGTCCAGGGCGCGCAACTCAACGTCATCGACGACGTGATTGGCTTCTCCGGCGACCGCCTGCTGGCGCACCACATGTATGCCACCAGCGGCAGCATTGCCGGCGTGGACCTGGTCGCCAAGCTCGACGGCAAGCACACCATCGTAGAGCTGAACAACGGCACCGTGGTGACCGAGCTGAACAAGCTGACCGGCATCGTGCCCGGCGACTTCCCGGCCGACAGCGAGCGCAGCTTCAGCGACGCCGTGCTGGTGGTGGCCGAGCCGTTCAAGTACAGCATCTTGGACCGGCCCATCAGCCGCGGCCTCAACCTGCACTGGTCGAGCAATTCGGGCACCTCCGGTACGCAGTTCCATGTGGTCACCGTGGCATCGCCCAAGGGCGAGCAGTGCCGCGCGGCCGTCTACCCGGGCGCCGGCAACCTGACCCCGGCCGGCCTGGACCGCGTCACCCGCGTGTCCGCCCGCATGCCGAGCATCGACCCCAACGTGCTCAAGAACCTGCGCGCCTGGCTGCCCGAGGAGGTCTTTACCCCCGAAGCCACCGGCTCGGCGCCCTGCGGCGCGTAAGTATCTTGCTCGCCGGCGCTCTATGTGAATAGGCGCCGGCGGGCGGTGACCAGCTGGGCCGGGTTGATTCCCTGCCTGGCCCAGCTGGTGGTTGTTTTGGTGCAAGCGAGGTGGGCCATGGCGTCGAAGTTCGGAAACATCAAAGACTTGTGGTCGAACCTCGACCAGTGCATCCGCGACAAGACGTCTTGGATTGAGCTCGGGTCGTCTGCCTCTGGCGGATACCCAGCGATGCTCAAGCTTCTGGCTGAAAAGGCAAAGGAGTGCTCGCAAGACCCAAACACGCAATATCGCACAGCCGTACAACTGGCTGAGCTTTTTGGGCAAACGCCGCCCAAGCAATCGGACTTTGGCATCAAGACTGACGGCACGGTGGGAACGATGAAAGATGGCCGTGGCCCGCAGCCGGCTGGTGACCCAGCTAACGCGGCGAAAAATAAGCACGAAGACCAAGCAAGGGCCATTTCGTACCAGTTGCTTGGTACCAGCTGCACGTCCGACATCGAGCTGCCCGGCAATACGTGGTCGCGTTGTCGGCCTGGCATGGACGGAACGAGATACACCATTGATACGTCGCGCTACCCGCTGACCAACAAGCAGTTTCTGGCTATCCAGGATGCGGTGAAGAACGCCGCGATGCTGGGCACCGACATTGACGACATGGTTGCACGTGGCCAGGCCGCCGCGACCGCTGAGCTCGGCAAGGTCGGCATCAAGCCCAAGACCGGTACCGAGTTGGGCGGCGGTGGTGGCGAAGGTGACACAGGTACCCCGGCTGCCGTGGTGAAGAAGTCCAACACCGTCGCCATGGCCGGCTGGGGCATCGTGGGCGGCCTCGTGGCGCTGGGCACGGCCTGGTACATCGCCAAGGCCGTCAAACTCAAGTAACCCGCTGCAGCTGTAGGAGAAACAGACATGTGCACAGCTTGCAAAATGAACCACGGCCCCAAGCGGATGGGCGACACCAGCGACGCCCACGAGGAGCTCGCGCGGCGCGTGGCGGCCAAGGCTGGTCACCCAGCTGGGCTCCAGGCCCGGGCTGGCGAGGTAGCCAGCGACGGAAAGCACGCTGGCACCGGGTACCTGGAAGAGCCGCCATCCGCGGCACCGCCCAAGCCCAATACCATCGGCAAGGGCGACACCCCGCAGGACCATCCCGGTGACAAAGGCCCGCAGGGTTGGGACGTCAAGCACATCCACATCACCGACAACGTCTGGCGCGAGCCGGCGACCTGGCTGGCGGCTGCGCTGGCGCTTTCGGCCGTGGCGACGGTGACCACGGCCATCATCTACACCCGGGCCAAGGGGTAGGCAGCATGGCGTCGCGCGCGCAAGCTCTTGCCGACAAGTTTGGCTCCGGACCGGTAAAGGGCGGCGCAGAAGTGCTGGCGTTTCAAGATGCTATGCGCGATGCCGGCCTGACCGATACCGAGGCCTGCGTGGTGGGCGCCTGGCTGGGCGGCGCGCCGGCCGAGCACTTGAAGGGCTGGAATCCAATCAACTACACGTGGCGCGAGACCGCGCCCGAGGCGTGCGACAGCAACCTAGACGTGACCGCGACCGTGGCGCGCCTGGGCAAGCTCGACGCCGAGCTCTCCAGCCTGGTCAACGCCAAGGCGAACGGCCAGCAGTGGCTGCAGACCACGAACGAAGAGCGCAACGTAGACGAAGACGTGGCCAAGCTCAAGAAAAAGGCCAGCGCTGCGCTGAGCTTTGACGTGCTTGGCGTGACCGTGACACCGCAGATGCTGCTGGTGGGCGCGGTGCTGGCCGTGGGTGCGGTGGTGGCCGTGAAGGTCGCGCGGGCGGTGGAACCATGAACGCAAAGGAACTCTACGCCGCATATGGGCTTGGCAAGGCCGCGGGGCCGAGCAAGAACCCCGAAGAGTACTCGTACATCATCGACGCGCTCGAACGCACGATGGCGCCTTCGCAGAAGGGCTCGCTGTGCGTGCTCAAGGC
>CAISBR010000195.1 GCA_903883645.1 uncultured Myxococcales bacterium
CCGCCGACCTGGCGCAGCAGGCCAAGCAGCAAGGGCAGGAGACATGGCACGATTTGCACACATGGCCGGCTGGCTCGCAGTCGCTCTGGCGGCCTTGCCGCACACCGCCCACGCCCAGCCGGCAGTCGCAGTTGATGCTGCAGAAGCCGCCACACCATCGGCGCTTCCGGCAGAAATTTCGCCTACTTTTGAGGCGCCGCCCCAAGCTTCGGCCGAACCACCGCACCCGGGTTCGCACTATGCTGGGCCGCGCGTGGCCGCAGAAGCGGAGCCCGAAGCGCTCGGTTGGCATCGTGCGCTCGATTTATCGTCACGCCTGTTGGCCGATGGTGTCAGTGCAATCGAGACCTTAGGTCCCCTAGCCAGCGACGCGCGCAAAGTGAGCGGCCCGGCGCAGATCGACTACCGCAGCCGCGCCGGCGGGCGAGCCTACTGGCTGAGCGATGGCTTTGTGCGCGATGCCGATGGCCGCGTCGAGCTCGAGCTCCGCCACAGCGACGCCGCTACCCCAGAGACCGACCTAAATGGCCCGCTCGTGCGCCGCGCCGGGGTGGAATTAACCACGACAATCGGTCGCTTTACCGTCGGTCGCACCTTGTCGCAATGGGGCTTAGGGCTCGTTGCCAGCGACGGCGGCGAAGACCCGATGCAATTTGGCGGCAAGCGCGGCGGCCACGTCGTCACCCGCTTGGGCTGGGCATTTTTGCCCGCAGCGCTGTGGCAGAGCGGCGACCCGACCAAGGCCTTTCCGCTTGCCATTGCCGTGGCATACGACTGGGTGGGCCGCGACGACCTGGCCAACCGCAGCGGCGACACCGCTCACAACGCCGTGGCCGCACTGCTGTACCAAGGCAGCATCTTGCACGCGGGTGTGTACGGCGTGCTGCGCGACCAACGCGACGCCCTGGGCCTCAGCACCGAGGCCAAGATTCTCGACGGTTTTGCCCGCTGGCGCGTCGACGCCCCGCAGGGCCGCTACGCCATCTTGGCCGCCGAGGGCGCCTACATCACCGGCAGCACGGGCTGGATGAAGACCATTGGCAACCCCAGTGGCCTCGACATCGCCCAATACGGTGGCGTAGCACGGGTCGAATTCGGCTCGCCGTACTGGGCCACCCGCCTCGAAGCCGGCACCGCCAGCGCGGATGGCCGGCCGCTCGACGGCACCTTGCGCAACTTCCGTTTTGCCAGCGATTACCACGTGGGCCTCGTGCTGTTTCCGCAAGTGCAGCGGGTGATGGCCAATAACGCCGCGCGCAACCTGGGCGATCCGCAGTACAGCGCCTATCCGCCGGCGGGTATCGAGCGCCTGAGCACCAGCGGCGCGGTGACGCAGGCGACCTATCTGCACCCGGTGCTGCGTTGGCAGGTGTCGCCCCTGGCCGCGGTGTTGCTGGGCGGCGTATGGGCCGAGTCGCCGACCGCGGTGGCCGATCCGTACCGCACTTGGCTGGCGGGCGGCAAGCCGACAGGGCCGCGCGGTGGCGCCGGTTCGCGCGATCTCGGCATGGAATTCGACGCCGGACTCGAAACCGTGCACGGCCTCGGGCGTTGGCTGAATTTGATAGCGCGCGTCGACATGGGCGTGTGGTTCCCAGGCGCGGCTTTTAACGACGCGGCGGGCCAGTCGATGGCCGCAGTGGGCGCCTGGCAGGGCACGCTAATGCTGCGAAGCCAACGCTAAGTCACCCAAACGATCGTGCCCGTCATTGCTAGGAGCACCCTCATCATGCGCACTTACCTCCTCCTTGGCCTGCTGCTCGTCACGCTTGTCGGCTGTGCGGACCTGTTTGAGTCCGAGTCGAGCGCGCCCTACGGCCTGGCCCGCACCGACAGCAGCAAACCGGGTCCGCAGGTGGTGTTCAACCCCTTGCGCTTGCCCCAGCCTGAGATTCCGTTCCCCAACGACCTGGCGCTGCGGCGGCGGAGCGATGGCGGCACCTTCGTCAATGTCAGCAATCAGTCCGAGACGCGGGTCGACCGCTTGGATCGCGAGCACTTAGACGAGATCGACGGTTTTTCGGGCCTGTCGCCGATCCAGATTTCGTTCGATGGGCCGATCGATCTGACCACCGTGACCGATAACACCGTGTATGTGGTGAACATTCAGCCCGGTAGCCCGCGTTTTGGCGAGCGTTTGCCGCTGGACCTGGGGCGCGGCTGGTTCCCGCACGAGGCGGTGGCGCACGCCTACTTCCCCCGCGACGAGCTCAAGGATTTTACTAGCTTTATCCTGCCGCCCGACAACAAGGTCGACACGGACGGCAACGGCACGCCCGACAAGTGGGTCTACCACTACGAGGTGGCCACCCACACGCTCGATATCCGGCCGCTGATGCCGCTGCAGTCGGGCGCGCAGTACGCGGTGGTGGTCACGACGGGGATCAAGGGCTGGGATTCGAAAGGTAATTACGGCCCGATCCGCTCGCCGTTCGAGATTGTGAACCACGACGTGCAGACCAAGGACCTGGAGCGGGCGCTGCCGTCGCTGCAAGAGGCCGGAGTCGAGCGTAAAGACATCGGTTTTGCCTGGACCATGACCACCGGCGACCTGTCGCGCACCTTTCGGGCTCTGCGCGATGGTCTGTACGGCAAGGGCAGTTTTGCGTGGCTAAACAAAGAGTTCCCGGCCGGTATCCGCGCCCTAGACGACATGGGCATCTCGTTCGACGGCGACAATAGCTACGGGCCCATGGGCGGCGCCCCCTTTCCCACCGTCGCCTGGGACAGTACGTTCGTGTTGCAGGGCGCCTACATGAAGAAAATCGTTGGCATTATCGGCGCAATCTTGCCGGCTGGCGGCTTCGACCATGTGAGCCACTTGGTATTCGGCGACTTTGACACCGTGAACCTGCGCGCCACGCCCGACAACGTGTGGAAGCTGGATGTCCAGACCGGCACCATTCAGGCCAACAAGGCGCAATTTCACGAGAAAGTTCCGTTTATGCTGATCGTGCCCAAGACGACGGAGCAGCACAAGCCGCCGTTTCCGGTGGTGGTCTATGCGCACGCCACGGGTACCTCGCGCATCGAGTGCCTGCTGATGGCCGATCGCTTGGCGCAGGCCGGCATTGCGGTGTTTTCGATCGACGCGGTGGGCCACGGGCCGGTGCTGACCGATCCGCTAAAAATGCTGGCGAATATGGGCAGTTCGTACCTGCCGCTCATCCGCAAGCTGCTGCCGCAGATGGTCTACCCCGACTACTTGACCCGCTTCCCCGAAAGCATGAGCAATGTCGATGTGTTCAAAGAGCTGATGAAGAATGGCTTTATCGAGCAGCTGGCCGTCAAGGGCCGCGCCACCGACGACAATGGCGACTGCAACAAAGAGGGCGGCGAGGCCTATTACGCGCCCAACGCCTTCCGCCTGCGCGATGCGATGCGCCAGACGACCCTGGATTACATTGTGGCGGTGCGGATGCTGCGCTCGCTGACCCAGGCTAAAGTGCCTGCGCCGCCTGGGCTTTCGGAAGATGTGAGCCCGACCGCGCCGCTGGTGAATCCGCACACGACCACGCCCGACAAGCTGATGCCCAGCTACCTGGCGGGCGACTTCGACTTGGACGGCAAGGTCGACGCGGGTGGCCCGGATGTGCCCTATTTTATGATGGGTGTGTCGCTGGGTGGCATCCATACCGCGCTGACGGCGCCGCTCGAGCCCTACATTGTGGCGGCCGCGCCGGTGGTGCCCGGAGCCGGTCTGGCCGACATCTTTATGCGCACCAAGCTGCACGACCGCGTAACTGCGCTGTTTTTGTCGCTGGGTGGGCCCAAGGTGATCGGTTGCCCCGTGCTGGGTAGCGACGGCAAGCCCACGGGCAAGGTGCGCCTGAGCTGGAACAACGACTCGGACGACTGCAGCGCGCAAACCCGCCAAGTGTTTCGGGATCCCAAGACGCAGGCCTGCATGGACACGCCGGTGGATGTGCCGACGTGGTTCAAAGAAGTGACGATGCCGGCGGGTGCCGAGGTGGTGCTGAAGAACTTGGCTAACGGCAATACGATCCAGCAAACCGTTTCAAATGATGGCGGTTTTGCGGTGGCGGTGCCCACGGACGAGGGCGATCCAATCCAGCTGACCCTGCGCACGCCCGGCAGCCCGCCGTTTGCCACAGTCGACGCGGTGGCGCCCAAAGAGGGCTTGGCCAAGCAGCGCAATACCCCTGATTTCCGCAAGTTTGTGCAGCTGGCTGCCAACGTGCTCGAGGGGGCGGACGCCATTACCGCCGCCGACAAGGTGCTGCTCGATCCGCCCAAGGGTAGTAACGGCACGAATATGCTGATGATGCTGGCGGTCAACGACCATACGGTGCCCTTTACCACCGGGGTGACACTGGCGCGCGCGACGGGCCTTTTTGGCCGCGACAAATTGCGCAGTGCCGACGCGCCTTACCGCAGCTGGTTCGAGCAGGCGATCGCCTCGGGGCTGCTGGCGGGCAAGGATGTGCCACCGCCGCTGATCTCGCCCAATGCCGAGAAGCCGTTGCAAAAGCTGTGCAATTTGATCCCGACCGGGCCGGGGCAGCCGGACGGCGTGTCGGGCGTGTGCCTGGCCGACGTGCACGGACACCATGAATACATTGCGCAATCGGACAAATCCGACTCGTTCCCACCGGTGCCGGGCACGACCATGAAAAGTGGCGTGGCCACGCCGTATCTGGGTACCTTTACGGAATTCCACAGGAATCTGATTGTCACCTACTTCCACTCGCTGGGTACGCAGGTGCTCGACGATGTGTGCTGGGGCGATGCCGCCTGTGTGGTCGACCAGAAGCTGACGACGCTGTGGGACGGGCCGGTGGCGGCGGTGAAGAAGCCGTAGCCGCTAGTGGCTAGGCCCCTCTTCGGTCAGCCACGGCGCCAAAAACAGCAGCAAAGCCATAGCGGTATAGCCTGCAGCGTGCGGCCAGGCCGGCGTGAGCACAAACGTGGTGTCGCCCGGGGTAAACGCCCAGCTGTGGCATAGACCCAGCGACGAAGCTGCGGCGGCACCTAGGCACCATAGCCCGGCGTGGCGAAAGCGCTTTTTGATGATCTCGACCGTGCAGGCCGACAGGCACATGGCCGAAAAGATGAAGCCCTGCTCCAAGGCGAAGGCGCCGGTAATCCAGGTATCGCTGCGCTCAAACGAGGCGACGACGGCGCTAGTAAAGGGCTTGCCAGGGGCTCCTAAACCAGCGGCCCGCATACCGTTTTTGGCAAGGAGCGCGCCCCACGCGGCCACGGCGGGCAAGATGCCGACCACCACCGCCGGCGCTTCTTCGCGCGGCACGGCTTGGAAGGCCTGAGCGGTGATAACGAGGCCGATCCACAGCACAATCGCCATACCGGCGTCGATGGGGATGGCCCAGGCGATGATACCCAAGGTGCCGGTAAGACAGACGATCGTTACGAAAAGGCCGTTGAGGATCGAGTAGCCGGCGCGCGCGCCCAGCGCCTTCCAGCCCGGGTGGCCGATGTAGATGGTGGTGGGGAAGGCGGAGCCAAAGAGGCCGGCCACGATGGAGCCGATGCCGTTGACGGCGAGCGACGGGCCGGTGGGGTACAAGTCGCCGGCGGCTTCGGCCGATTCGATGTTCTGTAAGCTGCCTAAGATGTTGAATAAACCCATCGGTACGATGACCGAGAGGTAGGTGAGCATGTGGCCGCCCTTGAGGCTGTCGATCACGTCGCCGATAACGGGGATGGGCAGGTGCAAGCCGGCGGTGCTGGGTGCGGGTCCGACGGGGGCGAGGCCGGTGGCCCAGGCGAGCAGCGTACCGAGGCCGATGGCGACGGCGCCGCCGGGCAGCGAACCCTTGAATTTTACTTTGCCAAAGTAGGTCAGCAGCACCACGCCCAGGCTGGCTAGACCCACGATGGGGTGGGCAAAGGTGCGAAACAAGAAGCCGAGCGAGATAAAGCCCAGGGCGATGCCCGACAGCGTCGATAGCAGCGCGGCGCGGGGCGTAAGCTTGCGAATCTTCTCGGCTACTGTGGCGCCCACCAGCTCGATCACGCCCGAGGCCAGCGTCGCCACCAAGCCCGCCTGCCACGCCACGCGCACCGGGTCGGGATGGCCCGCGGCCTCGGCGGCGAGCTTGGCGGGCAGCATGATCAAGAACACATGGGCAAACAGCGACACGGTGTTGATGCCGTAGGGCAGCGCGCACACATCGGTTCGCCCAGTCTTTTTGGCCAGTTGCATGGCCTGCCAGGCGTAGAAGGCGTTGCCCACCAGCAGCGACATCGCCGCGCCCGGCAGCACCCGGCCGTACAAAAGCTCGGGGCTCATGCCCAGCACAAAGCGACACAGGGCGTCGATCAGCAGCAGCTGCACTAGGTTGTCGAGAGCGAGGCCAAAGAAGCCGTCGAGGTCGCCGCGGGTAAACCAACGCATGGGCACTACCGTTTGGGGCACGCGCCCCGCGCCGCAGAGCCTAACGCGAAGCAGCCGTGGCCGTCACGTTTTGCGACTGAAGTGACCGCGAAATCGCCAAATCACTCGAATAATCATGGTTCTGACACAAGGGGGCTATGTGTCGCAGGCGGTGTCGGAAACCACCCGCCACGGCGCGGTATACACGTTGCCGCGGCCGCTGCGCACAAAACCGACCACCGTCATGCCGGCGCGATCGGCCAGGTCGACCGCCAGCGAGGTCGGCGCACCCACCCCCACCAGCAGCGGCAGCCCGGCCAGCGCCGCCTTTTGCACCAGCTCAAAGCCAATGCGCCCCGACAGCACCAGAATCCCGGGCGGCTGGCCATACAACACGCCAAAACCGACCAGCTTATCTAGGGCATTGTGCCGGCCGATGTCTTCGCGCACCCGCAGCGGCTGGCCGTGCAGGTCGAACAGGCCCGCGGCGTGCAGGCCACCCGTGCGCGCAAAAGTCGTCTGCAGCGCCCGCAATTTCTCGGGCAATTCTGCAAGGATATGCCATGGCACCGGCGTGCCCACCCCGTGCAACTGACCGCGCCCCACCGGCAGGGCCAGGTCGAGCTGCCGCACGCCGCACGCGCCACAGGCCGCGCTCGTTACCACATGCCGACTCAGCCGCGCCGTATCAAAGGCCAAGCCCGGCCGCAGCCGCACGGTCGCCGCGGCGTGTTCTCCTGTATTTACAATAACATCGAGCACGTCGGTCGCCTGCTCGATCGCCGACTCGCTGTACAAAAGCCCAACCGCCAGCTCGACCTCGTGGCCCGGGGTGCGCAGCACGACCCCCACCACCACGCTGCGCCGCTGCCCCAAGGGGCCGTGTTCTACCCGAATCTCAAGCGGTTCTTCGCTGGCCAGCCAGTCATCCGCCGCCGCCACATCCTGGAGCGACCAGCGCTGCACCCGCACCGGCACGTCGCGCGCTGGCTGGGTAAGCTCTTGCAATTCATGCAGTTCGTCGGGCGTGTCTAGGCGATGCACGTGCTGCAGCCAATCGGCCGGCTGCGCCACTGCCCGCGCATCCACGGTCTCTAGCAGCCGCCACAACGCCGTTTGCGCTTGCGCCAAGGCCAGTTGCACCGCAGGCAGCGCGCGCACACTCACCAGCGCCGGCATGGGCTCCCAGCCGTGGGCCTTAGCCGCGGGCGGCGCGGTTTGATCGCGAAAAGCCAGTGCAAGATCATCGGCTTGACGGGCGTCGAGCAACTGGCGCGCCCACTCGGGCCGCAGCCCCGGCGTGTCGCAGGGCACCAAGAGCACCCAAGCCTGCTCGCCCAAACGGCTTTTGGCCTGCTGCAGCGCCGCTTCGAGCCCCGCCAGCGGCCCCTGCCCCGGTTGGTCGTCAACCAGGGTCTCAATCTGCAAGTCTTGGTATTTACCGGGACTATCCGCCGCCGCCAGCACAAGCCGGCACACCGGCCGCAGCCATTCCGCAGCGTGCAGTAGCAGCGGCCGCCCATGCAGCAGCGCGCGGGCCTTGTCGCGACCAAAGCGGCTCGACCGGCCACCAGCCAGAATACAGCCAAGAATTTCGGACGGTTGGGTCACGGGCACGGCACGGGGATGGTCTCGACGCGCGGCGCTTCAAAGGCGGCCGATAAGCACACGGCGGGCAGGCCGTTCTCGTCTTTGCATTTGTAGTTCAGCTTGCCGAACGAGACGAGCAACTCTTTGAGATTGGTGTACTTATTTTTTACGCAGCCCTTGCAGCACTCGGTGCAGAACTCGGGCGGCTGGCCGTCCTTGTTCTTGGTGCTGGGGTAGCCGGGGTAGCTGGGGTCAAGGGTGCCACAGTCTTCAGCCTTGCTCGAGCCCAGGGTCAGGCAGCTGCAGGTGCCGTCGAGCGCGGCCTTGCCGATCGAGCCCTCGACCAGCACGCCTTGGGTAATGCCGGTGCATTGCGGCACAATCTGCGCCTCAAAGTTGGCGTTGCGCACCGGGATCGAGTTGGGCACAGCCAGGTCGGTCGTGCAATTTTTGGGATTGGCAGTGGTGCCGGCGTAGACATTTAGGCCGGTTGGCACGGTGTTCCACATCTTGCAGCCGTCGCGGTGCATCACCACCGTGCTCTCGGTCACGGGCAGGGTGCACACATTGCCCGCGGCATCGGTGCGCGCGCCGTTGACGATGCGCATGGTGAACTCGGTGTCGGCCACATCCATGATCTCGATGTAGAAGTTGAGCTCTTTGTTGTTAATGTCGTTTTGCCACAGCGGGTTCAGGGTCTTGATCACCAAGTGCGGCCCGCCGTCTAAGGTCTTGATCTGCAGCGAGCTAAAGCGAAACGCCATGCCTTTTTGCAGACAAGCGCAGGCGTCGACGGCACTCGCGCCATCGGCCAAATTCGCAGCATCGGCGCTCGACGCGGTGTCGGCCAAGCTCACGGCATCGGCAATCGGCAGCTTATTCTTGCCGTCGTCGACCGTATTCGGATTCTTGACCCCCGTGACCGCGCCCGCCAGCGTATTGCAGCCTTGAAGAGCAATTAAGCCAATCAATCCAATAACAATTACACCCATCATCCGTTGCCACATCGTGCTCATTGCGCCCCCTAGCCCTTGCCCGGCCAGCTCGTTCTACTTGCAGTCTTGCGCGAATCTGCGCCGCCGTCTATGGTCGCCGCGTCCCTTCCGCCCTCAGCGAGGCCCTTATGCCCAAGATAGCTCTGAGTTTCCGCCGCACAGCGGCCCTTGCACTTGCCACTCAACTCTTTGCTGCAACAGCCTTTTCTGCTGGATTCGAGGTGCCTGGCAACTCCGCCGGCGGCATCGGTCGCGGCATGGCCTGGACCTCGGGCGTCGACGACGGCACCGCGCTGTCGTTCAACCCTGGCGCGCTGACCCGGCAAAAGGGCCTCAACGTCACCTATCAGCATCAGCTGCTGTGGGACAACGTCTCGTTTACGCGCGGCAAATCGGCTGTAACCCAAGACGACATCGCCGGCACGCAAGCGAGCGAGGCCCTGCAAAAATCCAGCAATCAGAGCGCCTTGTTCCCCCTTGGCGCCATGCTGGTGGCCAGCCACGACTTCGGCTTGCGCGATTGGGTGTTCGCGATCGGCGGCTACGGCCCGTCGTCTAGTGGTTACAAGGAGTTCAACACCCAGGGCGGCCAGCGCTACATGCTCACCAAGCTCGACGCGCTCATGGCCTACCTCAGCGTGTCGGCGGCATACGGCAAAGACGACAAGTTCGGCGTGGGCGCCACCTTGCAGTGGGCGAGTATGCCCAAGACAAACATGAGCTTAGTCATCGACGCCTCGACCGGTAGCCAGCAAAGCCCGTACTACGGCCCCAACGACGTGGTCGCCACAATTCGCCTAAAAGACACCAGTGGCTCGTTCTCGGCGATCTTGGGCGGCTGGTGGCGGCCCATCAAGAACTTGGAATTGGCGGCGTCGGGGCGGATTATCCCTGTAAATTTCCATGCTACCGGCGATGTGGTGATGGACAACGACAAGGCCGGCGCCGGTGCGCAATTTGGCAGCCGCGAGCTGTCGATCACCGACTCGAAGGCCGCGCTCGACATGAAGCTGGCGCCCACCGCCTCGTTTGCCGTGCGTTACCTGCACTTGAACCCCGCGGGCAAGACGACCTGGGACGTAGAGGCCGATGCCGTGTGGGAAGGCTGGCGCGTGCTCAACGACTTTACCGTGCAAACCAGTGGGCAGATCAACCTGTTTTCGGCGCAGAACATGCCCACCGTGTCGATCCCCAAGCGCTGGCAAGACACGTGGTCGGTGCGCTTGGGTGGCACGGCCGAAGTGGCAGAGAACCTGCGCGTCTCGGCCGGCGGGCTATGGGAACAGGGTGCAGCGCCGCTGAATTACTCGAATCTCGACTTCCCCAGTTTTGATCGCTACGGCTTTGGCCTGGGGGCACGCTACCAGCACGGCAACTTGCTGGCGTCGCTTGGCTACAGCCACATTTTCCAAGAATCGCGCACGATTACCGAGCAGTATGGCAAGGTCGACACCCAGCGACCACTGCTGCCGTGCCCCGCGGGCTGCGCTGGCAACAGTGCGATCCCCGCCAACACCGGCACGTTCGACGGTGGCTACGATCTGGTCAGCTGGACCATTGGCTATCGCTTTGGCGGCCCAGCAACGCCCAGCCCAGCCGTTGTGCCCGCTGCCATCCCCGCCAGCCTGCCCGATCCAGTTGCCCTGCCCGCCCCAGTAACTGCCCCTGTGGCCGCACCCGCACCGTGATCGCCTGAGGACGCGCGCCCATGTCCGACTTTTTCGCCGCGGCCGTGCGGGCGCCCAATGCCTGCGAAGCCACCCGC
>CAISBR010000196.1 GCA_903883645.1 uncultured Myxococcales bacterium
GGCCCGGCCGGCTTGTGTCGCGGCCTGACAACTGGACCGTCGGGATCGAGAGCCGGCATCAGGCGTTTGCGCGTGTCGATGCCAACAACAGCAGTGCGACGTGGCCCAAAGAGTCTGTGAGAATTCCCCTGAATTTCAACCTGAAGCCGCACGAGCAGGCCGACCGCGAGGGCGGCCGCGTGGTGGGGCTTGGCAATTGTAGGCGCGGCTTGCAGCCGCCGGCCCGTGTTGTGCGATTGCCCCAGTTTACTTGTCGGCCTTTGAATTGAGCACCCACGCCCCAGTACTGGCCACTTCGTAGCGAGCCTGCTTATCGCAGCCGCGCACGCCGACGGAGCCTTGGGCAAGCTGCACAACTTCGAGCTTTTCCGCCGGGCAGTTCATGTCAAAAGACGCCTTGCTCAGCCCGGTTTCCATAAAGTGGCCCCTCGTGCCGACCATGTAGAACGAGCACGCCGTTGCGAGGGCTGCCAAAACAAAGACTAATCCGATCCGTGTCATCCGTTTTACCTCAGTTGGCCAGCTCAGGCCAGGGTTCTCAAACTGCGCATACGGTGCGCAAACGCGTTACATCCACCGACCCGCCACGCACCGGCAACCACATCGCACGCGCCCAAACCGGACTTTCCGGCCTACACCAACGACTCTACGCCCGCGACAGGCCCTCCTCAACGCCCACATTAGTCTGAATTTCAACCGAAAATCGTCGCGCTCGCTCCAGTTCCGCCGCGCCACATGCCGGGCAGGTCGCGATCCACCCACGCACGCCACCACTCCAAGCCCATCGCCCACCGGTTCCAGATCCAGAATTTCACTTAAAATTCAATGGACATAGAGAAAACATCGAAAATACGTGTTTTCAAATCAAGAGCATGCGATGGTCGCCGCCTCGTGCGACCCGGTGCTGTCACCGCCAGGTCGCTAGACCGAGTCAAGCAGCCGTCCCGAGGCGGCGACCGAGTCAAGCATGCCGCAAAGTTCTCTTGTTGTCAGGCGCAGTCTCAAGTCGGCCCCATTGCCGCAGTGGATTGCTGCATTCACGCTTATCATCAGCATCTTACGACAGGCCAAGCTTTTCGATGAGCTTGCCCAGCGCTCGGCCATCCCCCGGCAAGGCGGCTACGGCGGCCTAGACTTGCTAGTCACCGGTCTGGCCTTCTTCCTCGCCCCTAACTCTGGCGGAATTAAAGGATTCTTTAGTGACATTCGCGGCCAAACCGCCCGCATTGCCGCTATCGCCGATTTGGGCGAACTCCCCAAGTCGACCGCTACCTCTGGACTACTTGCCGCCGCCGACCGGCTCGAAAAGCCAGACGAGTTCGTGGGTTGGCTGCTGACCCACGGCAGCTGTTGTCGTGACTTGCTGCGGAGCCCCCTCGTCCAAGCCCGTGATACAATGGGGCGTTTCTGGTCGGTCTTTGATTTTGACCCCACCGTCAGCGCCAGCCGCGAGCGCGCCTTGCCCGAGGGCGACGACCTGCCGCCACCGCGCCGCCGCCACGCCAAACTATGCGCCC
>CAISBR010000197.1 GCA_903883645.1 uncultured Myxococcales bacterium
AAGACGTGTTCAACGGTACTACGCAGCCATTCAACTACGCGGGCTGGCCATCTCAGGTGATCCAGGTTGCGAATGTCGCTCTAACGCAGGCCGAGTATCGGCGCAACCAGTGCGCCGCTGGCGCGGCTTGCGCTGGTGGAGCCTGCCTGACAGACGCGTGTACAGCGCCAACAACGTGCAAGCTCCAAGGCGCCACCTGCAACAACGGCAAGTGCAGCTGCGCTGCAGACAACGACTGCTGGTCGGGTATTTGCGACGGCGGGTCGTGCTCGGGACTCGGCTTGGGCACTTGCGCTTGCGCTCAGAACGCGGACTGCAGCTTCTTGCCGGGGCAGAACCCGGTCGAAAATCGGTGCATTCCGCAACCCAACGTGCCACACGCGTGCGATACAAAGCGGTCGGCTGGAGCAATGGGGCCACTCGGGGATGAGCGGATGTGGGAATCAGCGGAGTTCGCCGGCAACAGCCATATTACCTTAGAAGGCGGATCGCAAACTCCGCTCGGCTCGGTGGCGACCACAGATGAATTTCAGTTCGTGCTCGACATCTTCTGGCGCGGATTCGGTTCTGGCCAGTCTACACAAGTCGTCGTAGATTCAGCGTTTGCCAAGATGTGGCTTGCCCACGACTCGGACGGCCAGGATCGGATTCGAACGCTTGTTTACGCCGGGACTAGTCCTGTCTTGGCATCGACCGTGTCGGTAAAGCCGGGCGTGTGGTACCGCGTAAAGTGGTCAAGCTCCTCCAACGCCGTATTAAGCGTGCAGGCCCGTGACCTGGTCACAGGGTGGTTTGATCCCTCGCTCGCATCGTGCGGCTACAAGTCGATGGGAACTGTGGACATCCTGGCTGCAACGGCATTCCGAATTGGCATGCCGCTGTCCGGTTCAGAGCCAGGATTTCGCGGTCGCGTCGACAACGTCAACTTGTTCAATTACAGCTTTGAGACACCTGAAGGCTGTCCGCTGTCGACCCAACCATGAGGCAAGACATGCTACTGAAATCGTTGATACTTGCAACCATCTGCTGCATTGCTTGCACCAAGGGAGCGCCGCTTCCGGCCGTCACTCCCGACGTGCAGGCAGATACCCCACCGCTATCTGGCGGCGGGGATGCCGACGTCAGCACGCTCGGGGATGTTGCCGACGCCGCAGATCTCGCGCCCCGAGCTACGACCGATGCCGATCAAGCCGCTGATGTGATCCAGGCCAATTTGGACGCGCCGTCGCCGTCTGCCGGCAACGACGCGCCAGACATACTGGCCCCAGCTGAAGAGGCTGGCGCGGCGGCGGACACAGGCACAGCCGTGAGCGGAATAGATGCGCCCGAGGACAACAAAGACGGCCCGGGACCGTGCAGTAGCCCGACTGCGCCTAGCGGCCTTCCCACGCCAGGGGAGGCCTGTCTAAAGGAGGGCGAACTGAGGTGCACAGCACAGGGCGCGTTCGGGGCGTGGATTCTGTATGGTCAAGCCCAGGGTGGGATCAACACGTGCGTCTTGCCCAATCGTGTCCAGTGCACCAAGAGCAATTTAGGCAAGCTTGCCTGGGCCCTGCTTGCCTGCCCCCAACTGGACGTCGCCTGTTCGAGCAACGCCGCAGGAACCGTTGTCCATTCGATGTGCCAAGACCTGCCGGGGGGGGCAGTTTGCGGGCCAACGGCGATCTCTGTCGCTGGCGGCATCGACGCCATGTGTCCAGACTCGCTACAGGGAAAGCGATTCTGCGACATAAGTGGTGGCGACTCCTCGTTCGTCACGGTCTGCGCAAGCTACGACACTCCCGTGGCCGACCCCGTTGCCGCCCAGATCAAGAAGGACAAGTTCCAGACCGCCGCAACGTGCGCCGGCAAGGCCCTGTACTGGTTCCCAGAAGAGAATTGCGGCAGCGTCAATATCTGCAATTGTCTCGGCCTAAACATCGAAGTCTGCCCCCCTAAAGCGATATATGCGCAGGCGTGCTCCACCAACCTGCCCGGCAAACAGGGCATTGCGACCTGCGCCACCACCTGCGAGCAAATGAAGTACACCGAGCAGTGGGGCCCGATGTTCAAGAACCCGCCGTAGCGAGCATAAGACTGAATACGAACCTATTTTAGGTAGTTACCTGGCATCGGTTATTGGCTCCCAATGC
>CAISBR010000198.1 GCA_903883645.1 uncultured Myxococcales bacterium
AGTACTTCATCCGGGTGCAAGCCGCACAGCTCCTCATCGACCAGCTCAATCCGCAAGACCGCGTCATGACGATGCTTTTCGACGAGAACGACGGCGTAAAGGTCGGTTGCACCGACTCGGCGCGCTGCCGCCGCGACGATGGCACCGGCGCCTTTGAAGAGCAGCCCAGCATGAAGGGCAAAGTCTGCCTCAGCGACGACAGCTGCGACACGAACAACAATTACCGCTGCGATGCCACCCTTTCGAGCGCAGTACCCGACAACTACGACCTGATGGACCCCGAGGCCGCCAAGACCAAGTGCTTCGGCTCGAGCAGCGAGAAGAAATCGCACAATCGCTACGGCATCGACGCCCGCGCCCGCTACAACGGCGTCGGCCGCGCCCCCGTCTACGAAGCCGTCGACACCGCGTATAAATTCTTGAAGTCGAAGGTCTCGGCCCCCGACCCGACCACCGGCGGCAACGCCAAGCACATCGTGCTGATTACCGACGGCCCCGACACGTGCACCAAGACGGAGAACTTCCATTTCAGTGATCCCAAGTCGGAATTCGACGGCAAGGTCGGCCAGTGCCGCTCCGAGTGCACTACAGCGACCACCAAGTACAAGCAGCTATTGAGCGACATGGCCAAGGCCAAATTCCCGGTGCATATTCACGTGATCCAGATGCAGAGCAAGGGCCAGACGGAACCCGACCCGATGCTGATGGAGCTGGCTTGCCGCTCGGACGGCACCTTCCAGTTCTTGAATCAGGTTGAGTTCGTGCAAGACGATCCCGACGAGTTCTACAAGGCCGTGGGCACCGCAGTCAGCGGCGTTCGCCATGCCCTCGGCGGTTCGTGGCGCGTCGGCGTGCTCGACAACCGTATCGCGATTGGCGACCCCAGCTCGCCGATGCCCGTGGGCAGCACCATGGCCATGCGCGGCGATCTCCGCTTTACCAATCCGCTCTTCGCCAGCTTGGCGGGCACCTTTAATCCGCCGCTGGGCAGTGTCGACTGGAATCCCGACTTCCAGTTCCAGCAGTCGGGCAGCAATGCCCTGCGCGATCGCCGCCTGATGTTCAATGTGTCGTGCGCGGCCTCGGCCGACTGCGGCGGCAGCGACGCGTGCGCGGCCAACCACTGCGGCATGGGCGGCACGTGCAAGACGGCCAATGCCCCCGATCTGCTGCGCTGCGGCGACAGCGATGGCCAGTTTTGCTGCCAAGGCACTTGCTCGGCCTCGTGCAGTGCCTGCTCGAAGTAGCGTAACCCGCTGGACAGTCGCTGCCATGCGGGGCGACGGACCAAAGGACCCACGACCATGACCACGCTGAACACCCTGTTCCGAACGCTGCGCCCGCGCCCACTGCTGGGGCACCTGTGCGCGGGCCTGCTGGCCCTGACCGCCCTTGTCGCGCCCAGCTTGGCCCAGGCCGAGTCGAAAGAGCCGATCGACAAAGAATTGGCCAAGTACTGGGATGCTGACCAAGCCGTGCTGTCGCTGAACAACCCGCTGTACGAGCGCAAGGGCGGCTTCGAAGGCACCGTCAAGCTCGGCACCGTGCCCAACGACAACTTCTACCTGTTCACCTCGGTGGGCGGTCGCGTCGGCTACTTCATCACCGACACGGTCGCGCTCGAGGGCGACTTCTCGTACATGATGTCGAGCCCGTCGAAAATCGGCTCGTACCTCACCTGCGTCAACGGCGGCGCACCCTGCATCGACCTGACCCACGGCGCGCAAAAGGTGCCCAAGCTGAACTGGCTGGGCGCGCTCGATGTGGCCTACAGCCCCTTCCACGGCAAGTTCGGCATCTTCGACAAGAAGTTGACCAGCTTCGACCTGTCGCTCTCGCTCGGCGTGGGCATGGTCAACGTCGATATCGACGAGTCGGTCGGCAACAAGCCGGCGGTGGCGATGATGAAGGTGGCGGGCCACTGGGGTGCGGGCTTCCGCTTCTACCTTACGCGGTTCCTCAACCTGCATATCGACTACAAGCAGTACCTGTATGTACCGCAGTCATCGGTGTCGTTCTTGGCGCCGGCCGAGTTCACCCTTGGCGTGGCCGTGTTGACCAAGTAGCCCGAACGAGTACCCAGGACGGCCGCTATCGTTTGAGCATTTCGCTCCCCGGCCGCTTCCCTTGCCGAGACCCTTTGCGAGGTTCGCATGCGCACTCCCCTCCTCTTTCGCACGCTGCCGCTGGCTGCCGCGCTGCTCGCGTCGGCCGCTATTGCCGGCGCCGCCCTTGCCGACGACACCACGCCGGCAGGCGACGCACCCGCTGCCGAAGCGCCTAAGGTCGATGACGTCAAAGCGGATTCGACACCCAAGGCGGAGCCGGTGGCCAAGCCCGCCAAGGCCAAGAAAGGCGAAGATATGCCCGACCTGGGCACGGCCGGCGGCGTGGACCAAGACATCTACGGCATCGGCGACGACGTGGTCCCGCCCGGCAGCCGCATGGAGTGGGCCGTGCGCCGCGACATCCGTGTCGTGCAAAAGCGCGCCGTGATCAAAGAGGGCCGCCATGGCTTCTCGCTCATCACCGGCGTGGTACCCAACGACGACTTCTGGACCTACGTCGTCGGCGGCCTGGGCTACAACTACTACGTTTCTGAGGACTTGGCACTCGCGGTTCATGGTGCGTACACCGCAGATATCGCCTCGTCGCTGCCGGGCAAGCTGCAGCGCCCGATCGACGACGGCGGCTACGGGCTAAAGGTCCGACTGCCCCAAACTCTGCTCGGCTACGCCTCGGCCGGCGCCGACTGGAACTTGATGCACGGCAAGATTCGCTTCTTCTCGACGCGGCTTTTCGAATTCGACCTCGCCCTGTGTGTCGGCATCGGCGCGATCGCCACCAAGGTGACCGTGCAAAACGCCGTCGACGCCAAGACCCGCGTAGATCCCGGTGGCAATGTGGGCGGTTACGCCCAGTTCTATCTGACGGAGCGCCTCGCGTTCCGCATCGACTTCCACCAGCTGTTCTACCCGGCGTACGACGACAAGAAAGATACGCCCACGGGTGGCTTGTCTCACCCGCTGGCCACGACCATTGCGCTGACCTACTTCACGGCGCCGCCACAATAGCGACCCGCCGCGCAACCTAGGACGCCGTGGTGCGTCCATTGCCCATGCAGGCCCGGCCGCGGAGCCGCCCTGACGGAGCCCGAGATGAAGAAAGCGAGCATGCTCGAACGGTTGCAACGCCACGCCCGCGGGCCGATGGCAGCGATGGCCCTGCTGTTTGGGGTGGGCCATTCGGCACAGGCCTGGGCGCTCACGCTCGACCAGGTGTATGTCCTGCTCGAGGCGGAGGCGACGGACGACCAGATCATCAAGAAGATCCAGAAGGACGGCAGCAAGTTCGCGCTGACGCCCAAAGAGATCATGGAGCTCAAGAAGCGTGGCGGCACCGACAAGCTGATCCGCTTGATGCTCTCGACCAGCTCGACCAAGCCGCAGCCCGTCGATAAGGGCGCGGACAAGAAAGAGAAGGCCGACAAGGAGCTGAGCGACGCCGAGAAGGCGGCCGAAGAGGCGCGGCTGAAAGAAGAGTCGCTGCGCCTGGCCGAAGAGCAGCGCAAGCGCGAAGAAGCCCAGCGGCGCGCGTTTGCCGGCAAGGTGCTGGCCCAAGGTCAGGCCTACGCCAACGACGGCGAGTTTGTGAAGGCGATCAAGATCTTCAACAAGTTCGTTGAGGAAGGCGTGGGTGGCATCCCGTACGCGCCCGATAGCAACGAGGCCTACATTGCCCGCTACGGCATGGCCAATGCACTGGCCCGCGCCGGTCTCATCCAGTCGGCGGCCGACACGCTGCTCGATGTCGTCAAGTCGGGCTCCGACAAGATGTTCTTTGTGCCGGCTGTCAGCCAGTTGCGCGACTTGCGCCGGCAGATTATCTACCGTCCGCCAGAGATGGAAGAGTTGACCAAGCTGGCCGTGGCGACTTTTGATCAGTCGTTCCAAGACGCCTACTTCTATATGGTTGGCGAGTCGCTCAACGATTTTGGCGTCAAAGACGAGGCGCGGCCGTTCTTGGAGCGTGTCTCGGCGGGCTCGCCCGATTACCCCAAGGCGCAGTATCTGCTGGGTCTGATGGAAATCCCCGACACGCCGCCAGACAACGAGGGCAAGGTGGAGTCGCTGTCGGGTGCGCAGGTCAAGGCCGCTTCCGAGGCCTTCCAACGCGCCGTGCTCGCCGCTGAGAAGCTGCCCGAAGGCCGGCCGCTCGTCGATCTGGGCTACCTGGCGCTAGCGCGTTTGGCCTACGATATCCAGCAATTCGACGCAGCGATCTTCTACTACAAGAAGATCAGCAAGAACTCGCCCAAGCTAGCCTCGGCCTTCTACGAGTCGGGCTGGACCTACTTCTTGAAGGGCGACGTCTCGCGTGCCCTCGGCACATTCCACGCGCTGCACAGCCCTTATTTCGCTCACCACTTCTACCCCGAGCTGTGGATTCTAGAGGCGACGGCGTACGTGAACCTCTGCCGCATCGAGCCGGCCGAGGCCGCGATGAAGATGTTCGAAGATCGCGTGCTGGTGCTGGCGCCGGCGCTGCGCGACTTCTTGAAGCGCTCGCGCAAGCCCGAGGAGTTCTACAAGAGCTTTATCGCCGCGGTGAACAACCCCAAGGCGGCCGGCGGTTTGCCGCGTCAGCTGCAGTCGCCTGTGCTGCAAAACGTGGAATTCTACAATCTGTACAATACCATCAAGCAGATCGACAAAGAGGACAAGATCATCCGCGCCAACCTTGGCCAGCTCGGTACTTTTGGCGAGGACCTGCTGCGCAAGCTCGACCAGCGCAAGACCGAGCGCGTGTCTGAAGCCGGCGTGGTGGTGCAGCAGACTCTGCGCACTGCTCAGAAAGAAATCGAGAATTACCAGACCAAGCTGCAGCAGCTGATCCTCGATATCGACGAGTTGCGCACCCAAGAGCTTGAGGCCGAACAGACAGGCGGCGAGAAGGTGGCCGGCAAGGATGTCGCCAGCGAAGGCCCCGTCGCCATTGCCGGTTCGGACTCGATGTCGTGGCCGTTTGAGGGCGAGTTCTGGAAAGACGAAATCGGCGCCTACCGCTCGTTCTTGAAGTCGAAGTGCAAATCGACCGACACGCCAGCCCTGGGCGTGGACGCAGAGAAGAAGTGACCCTGGGCAGCGGCACCCTGGTGCTGGCACTGCCGCCACGCCCGCCGAAGTACTGACCACCCGCGGCCAAGCCCCAACCGGCGCAGCTGATGCAGGTCCAGCGAGGAAACCCCATGAAAACCAGTTTGATGCAGCGGATTATCAGCCCCCGGCTTGCCCGGGCAGCGGCCCTGCTGACCACTACGGCCCTGTGCTTGCCGATGCTGGCCCTGGCCCAAGAAGCTGACGACGTAGAAGGCGCCGCAAGCAAGAAAGTTGAAAAGAAAGGCTCGCTTATCGAAGAGGTGGTCAAGAAGGCCCCCGATAAGAAGCAAAAGCGCAACGAAGACGACCTGGTCAAGGGCGGCTTTGAGTACGAGCGCTTGGAGCAAGCCGGCTTTACCGAGAAAGAGCGGCAGATCCAGATCGAGAAGTCGAAGATCCGCAAGCGCACCATCAAGACGCTGCTCGAGCTGATCGAGCGCAATCCGCGCGACCCGGCCGTGCCCGACTACTACTTCCGCTTGGCGGAGGCGTGGTGGGAAGAGACCAAGTTTGCCTACCTGATGGAGCGCTCCGACTTCGACAAGAAAACAGAGCAGTTCAGCAAGGGCGTGCTCACCGAAAAGCCGGTCGAGCCGATCGAGAACTACGAGCAGTCGATTGGCTACTACGAAAAGGTGCTGCAGCAGTTCCCCAAGTACCCGCGCCTGCCTGAGATTCTGTACCGGCTGGGCAAGGCCTGCCTGCAACAGGGCAAAGCGCGCGGCGACAAGGTCCTGAGCCAGCGCGGCTCCCAGTACTTGAACAAGCTCATTCAAGACTTCCCGGCCAACCCGCTGATTCCGCAGGCTCACTTGGCCTTGGCCGAGCACTACTTCGAGTCGAACAACTTGGTGCACGCCAAGATTCACTACGAGAAGATCACCCAGAACTTTAAGAACACGCCGATGTTCAACTACGCCCTCTACAAGCTGGGCTGGGTGTACTACAACTTGCGCGAATTCCAGCGCACGATCGAGACCTTTAAGCAGGTCGTCAAAGAGATCGGCAAGGAATCGGATCGCGGCAAGATCGAATTCCGCGACCAAGCCCTGAAAGACCTGGTGCAGGCCTATGCCGAGCTCGACGGCGCTTGGTCGCAGGCCCGCGATTACTTCATCTCGGTCGAGGGTGAGCCCAAGTCTTGGGAACGCATGTACAAACTCGCCGAGATCTACATCTCGGTCGACAAGGACAAAGACGCCATCGACCTGACGTCGTTCTTCATCGAAAACAAGCCCACCGATCCGCGCTGCGTCGATTGGCACGAGACGATTGTCGACGTGTACAAGAAACTGGGCGCGTTCTCAGATATCGAGGCGTCGATGCGGCGCTTCTTGGCCTTTACCGACGACCGCAGCTCGGCCTGGGTAGCGGCGCAGCGCGGCAAGAAAAGCGAGTCGAAGTCGGCCGAGGCGTTGGATAAAGCCGACCGCATGGGCGAGAACTACCTGCTTTTCATCTCGAACTACTACCACCAGCTGGCGCAAAAGACCGAAGAAGAGACCAAGGACGAGGCCAAGGCGACGGCCTATTACGCCAAGGCTGCGGGCGATTACAAAGAGTTTATGCGCCGCTGGCCCAACGCCAAAAAGGCCTACTTGGTGTCGTTCTACTACGCCGAAATTCTGTACGACCAGCTCAAAGACTACGTGGGCGCGGTCAAGGCCTACGAGTTCGTGATCGAAAAGGATCCCCAGGGCGAGTTTGTCGAAGACGCCGCCTTGGGCACCGTCTACGCGACCGAAGAGCTGATGCGCAAGACCCACGCCTGCTGGAACGACAAGGCCAACAAGTGGGACGAGCGCGCCGACTGCCCGCCCCTGGTCGCCACCGTCGAGGGCGAAGGCGTCAAGGTCACCAAATTCAAGACCAAGGAAAAGAAGGAGCTGAGCGAGGAAGAGATCAAGGCCGCGCAAGTGCCCAAGAAGCGCCAAGAACTGCACCCGCTCGAGGTCAGCTACGTCAAGGCGGCCAACAAGTATGTGCAGCTGATGGAGAAGGCCAAAGAGGACTGCGGCAAGGGCGTCAAGAAGCTCTGCGGCAAGGGCAAGCGCGTGCCTGAGATCATGTACCTGGCGTCGTCGGCCTACTACGACCGCGGCCAGTATCCCGAAGCGATCGACGGTTACGAGCGCGTGTACAAGTACCAAGAAGAGAGCAAGGTCGCCGAGATCGCGGTCAAAAGCCTGATCGACATCTTCGCCCGCCACAAAGACTGGGTAAAGATTGAAGAGTGGTCGCGGCTGATGCTCAAGCGCAAGAAGCTCGAGCTGCTGACCGTCAAGGACCTGCGCAAGTACGTGGCCGTGTCAGTCGCCGAGCAGGCGCAAGAGCTGTACGAAAAGAAAGACTTCGACGCGGCCCACGCCAAATTCGACACGATCTTGCGCGAATTCAAGACCGAGGAGCCCGAGATGGCCGCCACAGCGCTGTACAACAAGGCGCGGCTCTACGAGTTCCAAAAGATGGACAAGGTCGCGATCGAGACCTACGAGCGCGTGGTGAAGGAGTTCCCCAAGAGCAAGATCGCCCCGGAAGCCAAGTTCCAGGTCGGTATGCTGTACGAGGCGATGACCCAGTTCAAAGAAGCGGCCGATGCGTTCTTGGACATGGCGAAGTTCCGCGACAACGCCGACGCGGCGCAGGCGCTGATCAATGCAGGCCAGATCCTCAATGCTTTGCAGCAGTACAAGGACTCGGCGGCGGCCTACGACAAGTTCATCACCGTGGCCAATGCACTCAAGGGCACCGACGACGAGACCAAGCGCTTAAAAGACTTGGTTGCCGACGCCGAGATGGAAAAAGGCCACGTATACGACAAGATGGGAACCGATGGCGCCAAGCAGGCCGCCGGCTTCTACAACAACGTCGTCACCAAGTACCCGGGCCGGCCCGACCTGCATGTCGAGGCGCTGAGCCGCAAAGTCGACACACTGCGCGGCGCCGATGCGGTCAAGAATCGCAAGGATGTGGTCGGTGCGGCCGATGGCGCCATCAAGTCGTGGGACAAGGAAGGCGCGCGCAAGGGCCCGGCCGCGTACTACGTCGCCCAGGCGATGTTCTACAAGACCGAGTACGACTACGACGACTTCAATGCCATCACGCTGAAAGCCGTGAAGAACATGAAGGGCCTGCTGCCCACCCTGCAAAAGAAAGCCGAGGCGCTGAAGAAGGCCGAAAGCAACTACTTCAAGGTGTTTGAGCAGGCAGCGGCCAGCGGCGGCAAGGCGTGGGCAGCGGCATCGATGTTCCGCGTCGGTATGCTGTACTACAACTTTAAAGAAGATCTGTTCAACGCGCCGGTGCCCCCCGAGGTCGAGCGCTTCCCCGAGCTCGCCGACCAGTACAAGCTGGCCATCGAGCAGAAGGCAGCGCCCATCGAAGAGCAGTCGCTGGCCGCGCTTCGCAACGCGATCCAGATCGCCCATAACTTGGGCGTGTACAATAAGTGGTCGAAAGAAGCCGGCGATTACGCGGCGAAGGTCAACCCCGACGAGTACCCCACCGTCGAGAAAGACCCGAACCTGCCCAAAGCGGCGGCGACCGTGAGCGCGGATTCGTCGACCGACCCGGCCTCGTCGGCTGCGTTTGTAACCAACGTGCGCCGCGGCAAGTTTACCGTGTCGTACAAGCCCAAGACCGAGGCCGAGCTCGTCAAGCCCAAGGCCGACGACAAAGCCAAGAACGGCGGCAAGTAGCCCGCCCAGCGCAAAGGAGTCCCCAAGACCATGAAGACGACGATGAAAAAGCTCGTGCTCGGGTGGGCCCTGCCAGTGCTGGCGGTGGCAACCCTGATGACCCAGAGCGACCTGCTGGTGGCCCGCGCTACCGCCGCTGAGCAAGAGTACCTGCCCGGTGTCGACGAAAAGGCCCAAGACGCAATGCGTGCTGGACTTTCGGCGGCGTTGCGGCGGGTGCCCAAGTGCAACCCGTTCCAGATTCTCGACGACGGCCAGTGCTGCCCGGCGGGCTTTGTATCGCTCGGCAAAAGCTGCGCGCGCATCGCTCCCAATCAGTGCGCGTCGGTGGCGATCGAAAATCCGGCCGGCTGCTCGCTCGATCAGTGCGCCAAGTACTCGCGCACCGAAAAGAAGAAAGAGAAGATCAAGACCGAAGACGGCAAGGAAGAAGAGGTCGAAAAGGACATCGAAGTGCCTTGCGAGCCGTGGGTGGCGGGCGTCCGCGACTTGGCGTGCGAGCTCGACACCAAGACCTGCGACAAGAAGCTGATGAGCAGCCCGCCCAAGTGGTGCGCCGACTGGATCAAGAAGGTCGAGGCCATGCCCGCAGCCGACGAAGCGGGCAAGCCGGTCGCCGGTACGCCCAACTTCAAGTACCAGCGCTGCAAGGCCGGCTCCGAAAACTGCGACCTGGTGCCACGCGAGTGCAGCGAAAAGGAGCTTGAGTCGGGCGCGTCCGACGGCGCCGGCCCTTGCAAAGTGGGCGAATACATTGAGCCTAGCAGCAATAAGTGCACCGCGTACGGCTGCCCGGGCGCGTGCAAGACCGACGACGGCCGCTGCACCAAATGCGGCCCCGACTACCAGAGCGCGGCGCAAGAGTTCCAGAAGGCGGCGAGCGCTGACAAGCGCTTCTACGAGGCCTATTTTAACTTGGGCATGGCCCTAGAGCGCCTGGGCAAGTTCGACGAAGCACGCAAGTCGTACGAGACCGCCAAAGGGATTGAGCCCAAAGACGATCGCGATCGCAGCCTGCAACTGTCGGCCGGTGCGTACATCGCCCGCTCGCTGCTCGCTCAGTCGCACCGCGCGCTCGACGCCGGCGAAACCGACAAGGCCAAGCAGATCCGCGAGCAGGCCAAGGGCATCTGCGACTCGATCATGGCCCAAGACCCCGACAACGCGATGAACAACGTGGCGTTGGCGATGTATTGGCTCGAGTCGGGCGACTTGAAGATTTCCGAAGATTTCTTGCGCTTGGCCCTGCGCGTCAACCGCGAAGATACCATCGCGCTGAACATCCGCGGCCTGATCAACTTGAAGCAAGGCAAGTACGAGATTGCGCGGTGGATTCTGGAAGAGAAGGTGCTGACGATCGACCCCGCTAACCCCGAAGCTTGGGGTAACTTGGGCATGGCCTACGTGAGCCTGAAGGACCTGCCGAGCGCGGTAAAGGCGTTTAAAAACGCGGTGCAACTGAGCGCCGGCGCCGTATCGGCCCGGATGAATCTGGGCGCGATCTACCTGGAATACCTGAACTACCGCGACGCCGAAAAGGTCTACAAAGAGGCGCTCGAGCTTGAGCCCAATAACCTAGAAGCCCTGACGGGCTACGCTCTGACCCTCGAGGGCCGCCGCGATCCCAAGAAGGCCGCTGAGACCTACGAGAAGGTGCTGGCCAAGGAGCCGCAGCGCTATGCAATTCTGATTCGTTTGGCGATCATCTACTACAAGCACTTCAACAACGGCGAGAAGGCCGTGTCGCTGTGGAAGCAGTACCTCAAAGACGCGCTGAACACCGACCCCGAGACCGCCGCGGCCACCGCCGACAAGTTGAAGGCCGATCGCGACGCCGCACGCGAGGCGCTGAAGGCGCACGTAGCGCTCAAGAAGCCGGGCGCCGATTGGGCCGCCACGCTGGTGCTCATCAAAGCGGCGCCGGCGGCCAAGAAGGGCGGTGCGGATTTTGCGGCCAAGCGCACCGAGCTCATCAAGAAATGCGACGAACTCGACGTGAAGTGGAAGAATTTGGTGGCTATCGTGTCGCGAATCCAAGAAATCGAGGCGGCCAAAACGCTCGAGAAGCAGGCCAAGCAGCCCGATTCAGCTCCGAAATAGTCCTTGTGCGATAGCGCTTGCGCGGCCCGGCTGGCGCAGGTACGCTGAGGTGCGGCCCACGGCCACAGGTTCGAGGAGAAAGCGATGACCACCAAGAAGATTGCCTTTGGCGCTGTGCTGACCGCACTGCTTATGAGCGCGGCTAGTTTGGGCTTTGCGGCCGAAGAGAAGTCGAAGTTCTACGACTTTTCGGACCAGCTCATCGACGGCGACATCAAGAAGCCCACGCAGCTCTACATGGAAGGCGTCAAGCGCGCCAAGTTTGGCAAGTTGCTCAAGCTCAAGAAGTCGTTCCGGCCCGCCATGATCGAGACCGCCAAAGAGCGACAGCTCAAGTGATCTGAAGCAATCCAAGCACGTACGCGGCGCCGCGGCACGGGGACTTGAGCTCTGGCCGCGGCGCTGGTCGTTTTTCGGCCGTCAAGAGCGACCTGCCCCGCCAGCTGGTGCGTCGGTCACGAAAGCTGTTGCTGCAAGGCCTCAGCTTCGCTATTCTGTCGCGTTTCGCCGGTGTCGCCTGGCTGGGCGATGCGTGCCGTTTCCTTCTTTGTTCGATGCTCTGGAGGCCCCTATGCTGCCCCACCTTTTCAACCTGCGCCGTCGGGCCTCGCTCGCCACCGCCGCCCTGCTGGCCCTGGCCGCGGGCTGTTCGTCTTCGGGCGACAACGCCAATGGCAACGGCAACGGCAGCGGAACGGGCGCGACTGGCGGTTTCGGCGTCGACACGACCCAAACCCTGCTCGTCAAGAACGGCCAAACAAACGCCAATATCTACAATAACGGCAAGGTGTTGGTCGTAGCGTCCGACGTGGCGATCGCGGGCACAACCAGCATCCCACTGTTGCTCAGCAACTCGGGCAGCACCGGCGCGCTACGGATTAGCAAGGCCACGTTTTCGTATACCCCAGGTTCGCCAGCCGAAGGTGATCAGCCCGCCTTTACGTGCAGCGGCAAGACGAATGGCCAAGACGTAGCCTGCGACGCCATGGCGTTCCCCGACTTGGCGCCGGCCGGTATCGTGTCGCTGCAGGTGCACTTCTTGCGCTACGACGACGCGGTCAACCGCAAGGCCACGCTTTGCTTTGCGACCAACGACGTAACCCCCGCCAAGCAGAAATACTGCGTCGAGTTCACAACCTCGAGCGGCGCCGCCAAGATCAAGGTCAATCCCGAGATCATCGACTTTGGCCCGGTGCAGGTTGGTTCGAACACGCCAGTGCCGCTGCAGATTTTGAATCTGGGCAACGCCGACTTGGTGGTGAGTTCTGTAGACCTGGCGAATCTAGAAGGCGATCTGTTCAAGTTCGTGCTGAGCGGCCAAGAGTATCCCGCGGGCGGCAAGGTCGACTTTAGCCCGCCGCTGACCATTAAGCCCGGCGATATCGTGAATGCTTCGATGCTGTTCAATGCCAAAGACGACAAGCCACGCTCGACGGAGATCTTCTTTCAGACCAACGATCCGTCGCTCGCGCAGCCGGGCCCGGGGATCAAGCGCGTGGCGGTCAAGGTCAACTCGACGGGGCCGTGTCTGCTGCTGAGCCCCAAAGCCGTGGTATTCGGGCCCACGCCGGTTGGCCAGACCAAGAAGCAAGTGCTGCAGCTCAAGTCGTGTGGCGACGAGCCCGTGGTGATCACCAATGTGGCGCTCGACAGCTCGCCTGCGGCCGGCAACTTTGCCCCCGATTGGGCCACCTTTGCCGCGGGCAACAACCAGGCGCCCAGCCAGGCCAACCCCCTGACTATTCCGGTGAACGGCGTGCTGCAACTGAACGTGCTCTATACGCCGGCGTCTCTGGCCACGGTCCAACCCGACGGCTCCGTCGCCAGCGATCTCGCCAACTTGGTGTTCACCAGCAACATCGCCGCGGTGACAAGCAAGGCCTCGCTCGAAGGCTACGGTGCAGCGTCGGATTGCCCGGTGCCGATTATCACCATCATGGAAGGTGACACCGTAACTCCCCAGACTGTTTTGCATATCGACGGCAAACAGAGCTACGCCTCGGTGCAGACGGCCAGCATTACCGAATACCAGTGGAGCGTCGAGCAGCCCATGGGTTCAGTCGGCCTGCTGCTGCCCAACGACAAGGCGGCGGCCGTCAGCTTCCAGCCCAATGTGGCGGGCAACTACAAGTTCCGCCTGCAAATCAAGGACTCTACGGGCAAGTCGAGCTGCGCGCCGGCCGAGAAGATCGTCAAGGTCATCCCCGACCAGGCCATCCACGTGGAATTGCTGTGGAAGACCCCTGGCGACAAAGACGAAAGCGACTCGGGCCCGGGCGCCGGTTCAGACTTGGATCTGCACTTTGCCCACCAGTACGCTGCGGGCCAAGACTACGACAAGGATGGCAAGCCGGATCCGTGGTTTGCGGGTCAGTACGATTGCTTCTGGCTCAATTGCGGCAACGGCAACTCGGTGCAGTGGGGTTCGTACGACCCCAACATCGACGATGATCCCCATCTGGATCGCGACGATACCGACGGCGCCGGCCCCGAGAATTTGAACCTGACGCTGCCCGAAGACGGCCGCACCTACTCAGTGGGTGTGCATTATTATAACGACTTTGGCCTTGGGCCGAGCGTTGCCACCGTGCGCGTCTACATCTACGGCGTGTTGCAGTACGAAGTGACTTCGACGAATTTGGTCAAAAGCGACATGTGGTACGTGGCGCTTGTCGGCTGGCCCGACGCCAGCATCGACGCGGCAAGCGGCGGCGGTTCCGGGTTGTTTATTACCCACAAGTACCCGGCGCCCTCGCTCGAATAGCCCTGTAACGACCGACCCTGAAGCCACCGCGGGCGAGTACGCGGTCCCCCCCGACGAACAACTCGACTCTGCTGGAGGTTTGGATGCGCACCACCTTGGGTCTCGGCCGCGCGGCGGCATGGCTCGCCCTGCCCTTGCTGGCCGGCACGGTCTTCAGCAGCTGCTCCGACTCGACGGGCGGCACCAACGGCAGCAACACAAACGGCACCGGCACGGGTCAAACCTGCACCGGCGGCTTCTGCGTCGACTCCGATATTCGCATCAGCGTCTCGCCAAATAAGTTGCAATACGCGGACTTGGCGGCAGGTGGCGCTCAAGAGCAGGCGCTGACGATTACCCACGTGGGCAATAGCGACACGCTGAAAGTCGACTCGTACAGCTTTGAGCCGGCCACCGACGA
This sequence comes from uncultured Myxococcales bacterium, assembly GCA_903883645.1. Classification (GTDB taxonomy): domain Bacteria; phylum Myxococcota_A; class UBA9042; order UBA9042; family UBA9042; genus SXRM01. The sequence goes on from CAISBR010000198.1 coordinate 14,122, forward strand.
GTTCACGATTGTCGACTGGGCGCCGATCAGCCTGAAGAAGGGCGATAAGGTCCAGATCAAAGTACGTTATGCGCCCAAGGCTGCCGGCAAGAAGTCGCTCACCCTGTACTTGAACAACAACGATATCAGCGCATCGAACCGGAAATTCCCGGTAAAGATTACCGTTTCGCCCGGCATGGCGATGCTAAATGTTCAACCCAATCCGATCGATTTTGGCTATGTCGCCTCGGCCACTACCGCCAAGCTGACGGCCACCGTGGCGAACATGGGCACCGTGCCGATCGCCATCAGCCAGATCAGTCTGAACAAGAGCGAGAGCTCCGACTTCGCTATCGTGGATGCGCCCAAAGCGGGCGACGTCATTCCGGCACAGGATACGGTAAAGATTACAGTCAGTTACTCCCCACAGGGGGGCGATGCGGACCTCTCGCACTTGACCATCGAGACTGCCGACCAGAAGAAGATTACCGTCGACGTCAAAGGTGCCGAAATTGCTCCGCATATTGGCACAGTGCCACCCGATAGCCTGAACCTGGGGCCGATGGAGCTTGGTGTGCCGCTCACGCGCGACATCAAGGTTTGCAACTTTGGCTTGGCCCAGCTCGACATTGCCAAGCTGGAAGTGTCGCCCGTGTCGGCGCTGCAAGACATGCAGTTTTCGCTGAAGACGCCGCTGTCGATTGGCGCGCCCGGCGTGGCGCAAACCTGTGATTCTGGCGTGGTTTTTACGATTACGGCGAAGACTGTCCAATCGCTGCCGGCCAACGGTAGCCCGGTGGCTAGCTTGGTCTTTACCAGCAACGATCCGGCGACACCCACCTACATTCTGCCGGTTTTCGCTCAGACCAACTCGCCCAAGCTGCTGCTAACCCCCGCCGATTACGTCGACTTTGCGCTGGTTGGCAAGGGCGGCAAAACCAAGCGGACGATCGAGCTCTTCAACAGCGGTACGGCCGATCTCATTGTCGATCCGGTGTCGATCACCGACGATGCCCTCAGCGAGTTCAGTATTATTCCGGGCAACTTTCCGCCGGCTTCGGCTACCCCAGCCCAGGCGACGCTGCAGCCGGGCAAGAACGCGGTCTTCCAGGTGCAATTTGAGGCCAAGGGTCCGATCAATCAGAAAGTACAGGCAAAGCTGCACATCAAGAGCAACGACCCGGGTTTGCCCGAAGCCATTTTGCCGATGTATGCCGAGCGCGCCGACGGCCTGGTGTGCAAAGTGTCGCTGGTGCCGCCGGTGCTCAATTTCGGTCTGTTGCCGTACGGCTCACAAAAGACTTTGCCCTTTATTCTCAAGAACACGGGCACTGGACCCTGCGTGTTTAAGTCGGTCAAGGTGCTCGACTGCTCGGGCACCTCGCTGCCCGGTTTCCCTGCTGGGCCGCTGACTTGCAAGGCTACGGGCAGCAAGACCTTCTCCGCAGGCGCGCCGTCGGCCAGCTTGTTCCAGCTCGGGCCAGGTGAGCAAGGCAAGGTGCTGGTCACGTTTGCTGCGCCCGACGATCTGGGCATGCTTCTTGGCAAACCCAACGAAGTCACGCCGTTTGGCGCGCTGCTGATCGCCGATTTTGAAGATTCGTCGAGCGGCGCCATCAAAAGCTTTCCGGTCGACGTCAGCAAGGCCGCCACCACAGCGCCCGATCTAGAAGCCAAGGTGGGCAAAGCGCAAGTCACCGTGCTGCCTGGGCAGCTTGATTTTGGCGTAGTGACGGTGGGTTGCAAGTCGCCGACCAAAGACGTCAGCGTCTTTAACACCGGCACGACCGACGCCTACGTCAACAAGTTGGCACTCAAGAACTGTGGCCTCGAGGTGCAGGGAGTCAACTGGCCGGCGATCCCCAAGACCGGTTTGGCGATCTCGCAGGCCAAGCCCGTGACATTCCAGCTGCAATACGGACCGCAGAACGTCGGCAACGACCAGTGCCAGCTCGAGGTCTATACCAGCCTGTCGGGCGTGTGTCAGAACGCGGTGACCGATGCGCAATCGGGTGTGTCTTGCAACGTGAACGGCGACTGTCAAGCCGGCGAGTTCTGCGCAGGGCAGCTGTTTACCGTGCCTATCAATGGCGAGGGCACGCTCGATACCGAGTTTACCGACACCTATATGCAGGGCGTGGGCAAGCAAGTCGATGTGCTATTCGTGGTCGACAACTCGGGCTCGATGAGCGAAGAGCAGAAGAATCTGGCGAACAATTTCAAGGCGTTTACCCAGATTGCCGACCTGTGGCAGAACAACTACCACATCGGGCTGACCACCACCGACATGGACGCGGGGAACATGACGGGCAAGCTGCAATCGAGCGGCAACATCCGCGTCGTGACGCCGACGACCGCAGGTGGACCGGCATTGCTAGTAAAATTGGCCAATCAGGGCACCAACGGCTCGTCGACCGAGCAGGGTCTGGGCGCTGCCGAAGCCGCACTGACCCTGCCCAACGTGTACGACAGCGGCAAGGCGTGCAAGGTCGACGGCGACTGCAAGACGGACGGCGGCTACTGCATCCCCAACGCCGACAATCCGGCCACGACCATGTGCGGCGGCGTCAACCGCACCTTCTTGCGCAAAACTGCAGGCTTAGAAGTAGTGGTGATGAGCGATGAAGAAGACCAGTCGGCAGCCACCGTGGCCTACTACACCAACTTCTTCTACTCGATCAAGGGTTTGGCCAACAAGTCTCTGTTCCACTTCCACGCCATCACGGGCCCCAGCGGCGGCTGCACCAGCGCCAATGGCGACGCCGAAGCCGGCGAGCGCTACATCCAGGTCGCCAACAACACCGGCGGCAAGACCGGCTCGATCTGCGACGCCAACTTTGTCAATACGCTCAAAGACATCGGCCAGGTCGCCTTCGGCCTGTCGCAGCAGTTCTTCCTGACGCGCACGCCCGAAGCCTCGACCATCGACGTCAAGGTCAACGGCACCCCGTGCCCGGCGGGCGAGTGGCAATACGACGCGGCGTCGAATTCCGTCATCTTCCCGCCCAGCAGCAAGTGCGTGCCGCAAAAGGGTGACAAAGTCGATATCCATTACAAGATGCTCTGCTTTCCGTAGCCCAGCCGCCCATTGGCTCGGGGGTGCGGTTGCAGCTACACTTACCCAAGGCGCCGCGGCGACGCGCCGGGTCTGAACCAAGGACGGTCATGCGTTATCTAAAGAATGCGATGTTGGCGGGGGCGCTGCTACTTGGCGCCTGCTCAACCGGTACCCTCAGCTCCGAAGGCGACCCCGGCCTGTCGCTGCAGGTCGAAGGCAAGGCCCCGCCCACCGGCGCGGCGTGCACCAACTTTACGCCCGACGCGACCCGCGGCCAGACCAAGTACCACAAGGTGATCCTGATAAAAAACACCGCCTCTGTGGGTACGACGACGCCGGCGCCGCTTTGCGTCAAGTGGACGGTCAAAGACAACAACAGCCAGCTGAAGATCACGCCGCCGCTCAACCTGCCCACCGACTCGCACTGTGGCGCCGACTGGCAGACCGGCCTAGCCATCAACTCGCCTGGCATCGCCTTCGATATTGAGTACTCCGCCAACGAGAGCGGCGACATCACCCCCGTCACCATTACCTTCACCACCAACGACCCCAAGGTGCCGACCAAGACCTTGTGCTTTGGTATCGCCAGCTTGGGCGCGGTGTGCCAGCTTGAGCCGTCGGCCTTTACCTTTACCAACGTTACCGCCGCGAACCCGCAGACCGCGTGCTTTAGCCTGCGCAACTCGGGCAACGCCTCGCTCTCGTTCAAAGGCGCGGCGGTCGACCCGGCCAACAGCCAGTACACCATCACCGAGCAGCCCAACGCCGACCAGGTGATCGCGGGCATGGGCACCGCCGACAACATCGACGGCAGCAAGTCGCTCAAGATTTGCGTGCGTTACACGCCAGACAGCGACGCGAGCAACGAAAAGGCGACCTTAGTCGTGCTGACCAGCGGCCAGCCGGCCGAGTGCAAGTCGTCGCTCGACGCCCAGACCCAGGCGCAAGCGAACTTCAACATCAGCTGCAGCGAAGCGACGGGCAAGAAGATCTACTCGTTCCCCGACCCGATCGCCGGCAGCGCCAAGTGCAAAATTTGCGGCGAGGGCCCGCCGCCGCTCAAGATTCAGAACGTGGTAGTCAAGGCGTATACCGAAGCGGTGCAAACCAAGGTCGACGCCAACTACAAGGCACAGATGATTGATATCTCGGGCAATCCGCAGGCCCTGTACGCCCTGAATAAGGACAAGTGCATCGATGTGGTGGTGAGCTACACGCCGCAAGGCGGACTGGCCGGGCCCAATGCGTATGTCGCCTTTACCTACAGCAGCGTGGGGATCAGCAACGAGGGCTCGATTCCGATCGTGCCCGGCGCGTGCGATACGCCGCAACCCGACTTCGGGCCGATCCCGGTGCGGGCGCAAGCCGCCATGGGCGAGACGTTTTCGACAACCTTGTCGATTGCCAACCAGAGCTGCGGCGCGCTGACCGTCACCAACATCTGCCCCTACGACTCGGGCTACACCGGCAAGGATCCCTGCTCGGCGCCGTCGAAGCACTTCGCCCTGGCCAAGGGCTTTGCCACCACCACCCTTGCGGGCTACGGTCTCACTACCGTCGACGTCAACTTCAAGCCCGCCAACGGCAACAAGAAGACCATCAACGACGCCTTGTTCATCCAATACTGCCCAGGCACCTACAACGCCGGCAGCTGCAGCGTCGAGCTCGCGTCGCGCGTCATCAGCCTGGCCGGCACGGTCGCCTTCGACACCACGCCCAAGGTGCCTACCGCCAACATTGGCGTCACCAGTCCTGCGGACAGCATTGTGGTCGGCAAGCCGGTCAACATCAGCATGGGAGCGACCGACATGGGAGGCTTTGCGGCCGACGCGACCAAGTACTACTGGTGGACAATCACCAAGCGCCCCGCAGGCTCGGCCACTTGGATTCCGGTGGAATTTCAGGGAACGAGCGCTGTGGCAAACCTATCGGTCATTCCCGATGTCGCGGGCGACTACGAGGTCTCTGGCCAGCTGCAATTGATCAGCGACACGGGCACCGATGCCTACAGCCCGCAGATCAAAGTCACCTTCACCGCCAAGTAGTTCGCGGGGGCGCCATGGCCCAGCTCGATCTGCACGTAACCAGCGAAACCGGGCAATTGCGCGCCTGTGCCCTGTGGGGACCGGGCAGCGAATTCGATGCGATGGTACCCGACCACATCGCACCGCTGCGGCTTGGGCGCCATGGCTGGGAACCCAATCCCGACTATCTACTTTTCGACGATCTGGTGCTACTCGACCATTTGCGCCACGAGCACGCCATCTTGCGCTCGGTGGTGGTGGCGGCGACGGGTGAGCGCAACTGCCTCGATCTGCGCGATATGCTGACTACCGTGCTGGCCGACCCGCTGGCCCGCGGCGAGATCGTCGGCCAGGTGCTCGACATGGAGGCGCAGCTGGGCACGCCCGCACCGCAGCTGCAGAGGGCGCGCGGGCGGCTCGAAGGCCTGACGCCCGTGGACCTGACGTCCGCACTCGTCACAGGGCTGGACCCGGATGACGATAGTGCGCTGCTGGCGGCGCCGGCGCCCAATCTGCTTTTTGCTCGCGACTTAGCCGCGGTGGTTGGCGACGCGCTGGTGCTCTCGTATCCCCGCGCGCGGGCTCGCAAACGCGATGGGATCATCGCCCGGGGTATCGCCCGCCACCACCCGCGGCTGCGCGGTGCACACCTACTCGATATCCGCCACGGCGACGCGGGCCAGGGCGAGATGGTCGACGATCGCACGGTCGAGGGCGGCGACATCTTGGTCATTGCGAAGGATTTGGTGCTGGTGGGCCTGGGCGAGCGAACCAGCGAGCTTGGCGGCCGGCTGCTGGCTGCGGCGCTGCAGGCACGCGGCATCGCCAACGTGTGGGGCGTGCGGCTGCCGCATCAGCGCGCGACCATGCATCTCGATACGGTAATGACCTGGATTGAGCCGGGGCGAGCACTCGCGTGGCTACCTGGGCTGGGCGGTGACCAGGCCCAAGTGATTGATCTGGTCGACGCAGGCCGGCCTTTGGGCCGCGATGTGCGCGCGCTGCTCGAGGCGCATGGGCGAGCGCTCGACCTAGTCCCATGCGGCGGTGCGGACCCTCGAGCGGGCGCGCGCGAGCAATGGTCCGATGGTGCCAATGCCGTGTGCCTGGGGCCGGGACGGATCGTGCTCTACGGCCGCAATCGCGCCACGTTGCGCGAGCTAAATCATCGCGATTATCAGGTGCTATCACCCGATGAGTTTATCGCCAACGCGGATTTGCTGATGCTTGGCGATCGGCGCTGGGTGGTCGCGCTGCCTGGTTCTGAGTTGTCGCGAGGGCGCGGGGGGCCGCGCTGCCTGACCTTGCCACTGCAACGTGCTTGAATTTACGGGTTACTTGACACAGCCACCCTTGTCACACCACTGCAGCCAGGCCGAATAGCCCTTGATATCCGTACGGCCACTAATGCCCATGAGCGCATTTTCGGCGTCGCGGCGGATCGACTGGGCCGGGTCGCCGGTCAAACCCACCAGCGCCCGAGCAAATTGCGGGCGCAGTTCGCGCTGCATGGTACGCAAAGTATCGCGGCGGGCTTGAAAGGCGGGGTGATGGGCCATCGCCGGCAGCACTGCGCGGCAATCGGGCGCGCCCGGATCGGCGCACAGGTGCGCACCCAGCATCAGCGCCGTCATGGCCATTTGCTTGGTCGCCAACTCGCCCAGGTACGCGGTGAACTCTTCGGCCCGCCCCGCTTCGCCCCAATTAGCCAAGGTATACAGCGCTGCTAGCTTGACCGGCGCCGCCCAAATGCTTTCGGAAGTCTCAGCCAATTCCCGAATCCGACTGCGCTGTTCTTGGGCATCCATACGCCCTAGGCCCAAGATGGCGTGCGCGCGCACCTCGGGGTCGCGATCGTCGAGCAAATGACGCAGCAGCGGCGCCCCCTCGGGGTCAGCCAGCTCGGCGATGATCGCGATGGTGCGCGCGCGCCAGTTCGCCTGTTGCGGGGCCCGAGCAAACGTCGCTTCAAGTAGAGGCCGCGCGCCCCAGCCGTAGGCGACAAGCGCCGCGTGAGCCGGACAGCCCGACACAGAATTACAGGCAAAGCGGTCTTTTAGCGCATCGAGTAGGTCGTAGAGCGCCTCGTCGTTGGCTTCGGGGTCGCGACCCAGGGCTTGTTGGTGCAGCGGCTGCTTCGCCCCTGCCGCCGCAACGTCGGCAGCAATGGCCGGCACAACTGCGGCTCCGCGCTCACAACCAAGCGCGGCAACAAGCGAAAACGCTGCGGCGATTGCCCGACGGCGTGGGGTGGGCAAACTGTTCATCGGTGGCTCGCTTGGCCGCGGGACGGGCCCCGGCTACTGCCGATTGCAGCGCATCTTGTGCCGCGCCGCAAGCGCCCCCGCCAAAGGGCCCACGCAGC
>CAISBR010000199.1 GCA_903883645.1 uncultured Myxococcales bacterium
AACTCGAGAGTTTTGAAGATGTTGCAGCCAAGCGGCGCCACACCGCCAGCGCCAAGTCGGCGCGGTGCGAGGTTGACCTCGACTGCCGCTCGGGCCAGGGCTGCCGCGACGGCGTGTGCGAGCCGATCATCTGGGCCGACCGCTTCGTCGAGATGCCCGCGATCGCCTTGCCGTGTAGCCAAGATATAGTGTGCCCAAGCGGACTTACCTGCCAACAGGGCTTTTGCCAAGGCGCCGAGACGTTGCCGCGCTGCCTATTGCCCGCCGCACCCGGCACTGGCCGCGATCTGCAATTCGACAGCGAAGTTGGCGTGTTGGCCAAGGTGTGCCCCAGCGGCCTGTGCCCCATCGACGGCACCACCTGCCCATCCGGCAGCTACTGCGCCAGCGACGACCCCGACAGCAAGTCGGGCCACTGCGAAGTGCCATTGCCCGCTGTAATCAATCCACTTTTGCTCGAAGTTTTTAACTCCGACATGGCCCGCAGCCTGGGCGCCGCGCCGATCGGCTCGCTCGCAGTGCTATTCGGCGTGCGCATCCACGTGATTTTGGGCGATTCGTACTTTAGCAAAGATGCGGCGCGCAGCCGGCAGCAGATTAAACAGGCGCAGATTATTGGTTTTTCGCGTAAGGCCCCTGAGCTTGGCGTGGCTTTGCCGCTCAGCGTGGTGCGCCACTTCAACGCCCACTTCAAAGACGTGCAAACTGCGCAAGTCTACGACGCAATTTTGCTCGACACCGCCAGCAACGAGGCTGTGCCCACCGTGATCGTCGCCGCCGAGCGCCTGGGCCTGCAGCTGTCGCGCAAGTCGCGGGCGGCGCGCACTTTTGGCACGGTGGTGCTGGTCACCTCGCTCGCGCTGATTCTGCTGGCCGGGCTGGTGCTGGCGGTGGCGGCGATTCAGATCGCCCAGACCTTTGCTATGCTCGTTCACGAAAGACGTAAAGAAATTGCAGTATTGCGAGCCATTGGCGCGGCGCGGGCCGATGTGGCGGTGCTGGTGCTCGGAGAGGCGGCGGCGATCGGCGTGCTGGGCGGGCTGCTCGGCTCGGGGCTGGCCTATGCCGCGGCGGAGCTGGTCGACCGGCTGGCGGCGCGCTTCTTGCTCGATGTGCCTTTAGTTCCGCATGGTTTCTTTGCCTTCCCTGCCTGGGCGCTGCCAGTGGCGGTGCTGGTGGCGGTGGTGTGCACGGTGCTGGGTGCCCTAGGTCCGGCGCGGCGGGCGATGGCGCTCGACCCGGCCGCAGTGCTGGCGCAGAGCTAAATTTGTCTTGCCATGCAGGGGTTTGCGATGATTTGGAACGGTCTGGCGATCGCCCTGTCGGCCTTCTTGCTTTTCTTGGTGCAGCCGCTGATGGCCCGGCAGATTCTGCCGTGGTTTGGCGGATCTGCGGCGGTGTGGTCGACTTGCTTGGTGTTCTTTCAGGTGACTCTTTTGGGCGGCTACTTCTACGCCGATGTGCTGGTGCGCAAGGCCAAGCCCAAGACGCAAGCGATAATACATAGTTGCCTGCTCTTGGCCTCGCTGGCGGTGCTGCCGCTGACCCCGCCCGAGTGCCTCAAGCCTACGGGTGCCGACGCGCCGACCCTGCGCATTCTGGCCGTGCTGGCGCTGTCGGTGGGGCTGCCGTACCTGACCCTGTCGACCACGGGGCCGCTAGTGCAGGCGTGGTTTGCCCGACGCTTTGGCGGCACGCGCGTGTACCGCTTGTATGCACTGTCGAATTTGTTCTCGCTGTCGGCGCTCCTTGCCTATCCGCTGCTGTTCGAGCCGCTGCTGGCCAACCGCGCCCAGGCCTGGCTGTGGTCGGCTCTGTACGGGGTCTTTGCGCTGGTGGTCGGGGCGGTGGCGTGGGCCAATGCCCGTCTCGGGGTGGTGACGCCTGTGGTGGATGCCTCGCAACCTCAGACAGTAGAAGAAGAAACGCCCCCACCGACCTGGTTGCAGCAGGGCACCTGGCTCAGTCTGGCGGGCCTGGGCTCGGCGCTGCTGCTCGGCCTGTCGACCCACCTGACGCAAAATATTGCCAGCGTGCCATTCTTGTGGGTGTTGCCGCTGGGGCTGTATCTGCTTAGTTTTGTTCTATGTTTTGATGGCAAGGGCTGGTACTGGCGTCGTTTCTACCCCGTAGCCGCGGCGCTGCTGTCGGTAGCGATGATCGTTGCCCTGTCGTACAAGCCCAAAACGGGTAGTTTTAGCTTAGAACATGGGGTGTTGCACCTGCATGTCGCCGGGCCGCTATTCGCCGTGGGCCTGCTGGTGGCGACCATGTTCCTGCACGGCGAGCTGGTCGAGCGCAAGCCCGCGCCGGCGCACCTGACGCGCTTCTACCTGTGTGTGTCGCTGGGTGGCGCCATCGGTGGTGTGCTGGTGGGCTTGGTGGCGCCGCTGATTTTCGATGCGTATTGGGAGGTTCCGTTGGCTTTGCTGGGCGTCGCCGTGCTCGTCGCGGCCCTATCGCCCCGGCCCTGGCAGCGCGTGGTGGGGGCGGTGGCGGCGATGGCCTGCTTGGGTCTCACCATCGATTACGCCGGGCATGTACACAGTGATGTAGTCGAGATGACACGCAATTTCTACGGCCAGCTGCGCGTAAAGTACGCCGGTCCCACGGGCAACGAGCACGGCCTAGTGCGGCTTGTGCACGGCAACATCTTGCACGGCGAGCAGCGCAACGACGGCGACGACAAGTTGAAGCCGACCACCTACTACGGCGAGACCTCGGGCGTGGGCCTCGCCATTTTGCGCTTGCGCGACCAGAACCCTGGGCAGCCACAGCGGATTGGTCTTATCGGCCTAGGGGTCGGTACTCTGAGTGCCTACGGGCGCAAGGGCGACCACTACCGCATGTACGAGCTGAATCCGGCGGTGCTCGAGTTGGCGCAGCGGCAGTTTACCTACCTGTCGCAATGCCAGGCCGACCACCACGTGGTGCTGGGCGATGCGCGGCTGTCGCTTGAGCACGAGGCGCCGCAGCAGTTCGATGTGCTGGCGGTCGATGCGTTTTCGAGCGACTCGATCCCTGTGCACCTGCTGACGGCCGAGGCGGTGGCGGTGTACCAGCGGCATCTGCGGCCAGGCGGTGTGATCGCCTTTCATGTGAGCAATCGCTACCTTGACCTGCCGCCGGTAGTGCGCGGGCTGGCCGACGCCGCGGGGCTCAAGGCCTGGCAAGTGCGCGATGAGCCCAACAAAGACACTCACCTGTCGCGCTCCGACTGGGTGTTGGTGACGAGCAATAGCAAGTTGATCAGTGACTTACATGAAGATGAGCTGGGCGCCGAGCCCGCGGTGCAGCCCGGGTTGCTGGCTTGGCGCGACGATCGCCACGACCTGATCGGCGTGCTGAAGTAGCGGCGGCTAGATCCTCCGCCTCGGCCGTGCGTCCAACTTGCGACGCGCCCGCTGTGCGCCGAGATTCCGATGCTTACGACCCACCTGCCCATCGCCCGCCGCTTGCTCGCTGTGACCGTGCTGCTTGCCTTTGCCGCGCCCGCCGTCGCCGTCGAGCCCTTGCACCGCATCCGCGAGTCGCACCAAGTGGCTGCGCATATGGGCATCGAAGTGGGCCTACCGACTGGCCAACCCGTCGCTGTGGGCACCGAGGCGCGCAACTGGTTCGACGCCCTGGCGCGCTGGCTGCGGACCAAGCGCGGTGCGGTGCAGTGGGCCGGCGAGCATCCCCTGACGATCCCGGCCGATACCGATGCCGACGCCACCGTGCGCGCGCCCCAACTGCACCTGACCCAGCTGCGGCCGGGCGACAAGTTGATTCTTGCCTTCGAGTCGGCGAGTTGTTTTTCGCATCTTTCTGGAGAGTTGCACTACGATATGGCCAGCGGTGCCTGGCAGGTTTTCGACGCGGGCCATACCGCGGCAGCCAGCATGATTAGCCCGTTGGACCGCCTGGCGCCGCGCCTTTGCTCGGCCAGCAACTTGGCAACCGCCGATTTGCCGCGCGTAGATGCCCTGTTGCACGCCTGGCGCGCGGGCGAAGGCGAGCAGTGCTCGAACCACCTGCACGTGACCGTCACCTGGCTGCGCGGCGACAAGCCATTGAGCGTCGAAGAGTTTGGCGACGTGGGCTGCGGCGTGCCTAGGGGCGGCATCGACTTGCTGGGCGTGTTTACGGCGGCGTGTGGCGGCAACTGGTAAGCAACAAAGTTTCAGTATGTTACTTGCACTCGCCCGCGGCCTTGACCGATACCGCCGCGGTGGCCCGTACGCAGTCGTTGGCATAGGTCTTGCCGTCGCAGCCGCAGACCGGCTGGTAGATGGTAGCGCAAACGCCGGGTTGGGCGGTGCACGTGCCTTGGCTGCTGCTGCATTGGCCGCTGGGCGAAGCGCAGAATTCGTTGACCGCACACTGCGCAACTGCGCTCATACTAAGGGGATTGCAGGCCTTGGGGGCACACTGGCAGGTGTCGCAGCCGTTCTGATCAAGGGCGACGCCGTTCGGGCATTGCGGCGCACAGCCTAGGCCGGGGCAGCAGGCACCTTTGGCGTTGCAGAACTGGCCAGCTCCGCATATGTCGCTGGTGTTGCAGCTGATATCGGTTTGGGAGTCGCTGGCGGTGTCGTCGCCTTTGGCATCACTTAGGGTGCCGATGTCGGTGTCGCTTTGGCTGCTGCCGGCGGGCACGTTGGCTGGGGTGGTGTCGCAGGCGGCGAGAAGCGCGCAGAAACAGGCGAGTAGGAGTGGACGCATGGGGCTCCTGGGGCGCGGCGCGGTGGTGGCGCTCCTGCCAGTATAGCCCGCGCTGCGCGCCTTGCCCCGCCTAAGGCTCAACCGCCCCGGCGCTATTCTGCGGCTGCCTGGCCGTTTTGACTATGAAATCATTAGCATTATCGTTAGTGTCGTAACTGTTGCCTGCCAGCTCGTCCGCGCCGCCGCTGGCCATGCTCACGGCAGTGCTCGTTACCTTCGCCTTGCGCTCGATGCTGCCAGTGCCGGTGTGGCCGGTGGCCGGGCCGCTGCCGTCGAAAATGCTGGCCGTACCGTAGCCTACAACATCCAGCGATGTGGTACCGGTGATGGTCTGAATGGTGCCACCCGGTGCGGCCAAGCCCAGTGCGCCGGTTGCCACAAAGTCGCCCGCAGGGCCGCCCACATAGCTGCTGCCGCCGCTCGTGATAAGGAAGAAGCCCTTGGCCGGAATCGACAAGTCGGTCACGCCGCCGGTAGGCAGTACGTTGGCCCAGGCGCTGCCGCTGGCCGAGCGGTACTGGATTTGCAGGCCTTTGAGGCTGGCCGCCACGTCGCCCGGGTTATAGAGCTCGACAAATTCGTCTGAAGCGGTTGCGCCCCCCACCGCCATTTCGGAGATCAAGACCTTGGCGCTGCAGCTGCCCGTGCTGAACTGGCACGCCGTACCGACGCCACAGACCAGCGCGGTGTGGACGCAACCCTTGACCGCGTCGCAGCTATCGGTGGTGCAGGCGTTGCCGTCGTCGCAGCCGATCGCCGTGCCGCCGCACTTGCCGCCGCTGCAGATATCGCCGCTGGTACAGACCGTGCCGTCGCTGCAGGTCGCGGCGTTGGCCAAGTTGACACAACCCGTGGTAGGGCTGCACGAATCGTCGGTGCAGACGGCGCCGTCGCTGCAGGTGAGCGCCCCGCCGGCACCGCACGCGCCGCTGCTGCACAGGTCGCCGCTGGTGCAAGCGTTGCCGTCGCTGCATGTAGCGCTGTTGGGCAAGTTAATGCAGCCGCTGCCCTTGTCGCAAGCATCGCTGGTGCAGCCATTTTTGTCGTCGCAGCTGACGGTCGCGCCACTGCATGTGCCGCCGCTGCAGACGTCGCCGCTGGTGCAGGCCGAGCCGTCGGTGCAGTTGGCGGTGTTGGCCAAGTACACGCAACCTTTGGTGGGGGCGCACGAGTCGTCGGTGCACGGGTTGTTGTCGTCGCAGACCACCGCCCCGCCGGGCAAGCACGCGCCGCCGCCGCAGGTATCGCCGCTGGTGCACGCGTTGCCATCACTGCACGGCACGGTGTCGACCAGGTTGACGCAACCTAGCACTTTATCGCACGAATCGGCGGTGCACGGATTCTTGTCGTCGCAATTAACCGCGCTGCCGGCTTGGCACGCCCCGCCGCTGCAGGCGTCGCCGCTGGTGCAGGCGTTGCTGTCGCTGCAGGGTAGGGTATTGGCTGAATTTACACAGCCTTGACTGGGTTCGCACGAGTCAGCCGTGCACAGCTTGCCGTCGTCGCACGCGATGGCTGGGCCGCCCACACAGCCGCCGCCGCTGCACTGGTCGCCGCCGGTGCAGGCATTGCCGTCCGAGCAGCCCAAGTTATTGGGCGTAAACACACAGCCTTTCAGCTTGTCGCAGCCGTCGTCGGTGCACAGCTTGCCGTCGACGCACGCCACGGCCTTGCCGGGTTGGCAGGTGCCATCAAAGCAGGTGTCGCCATCGGTGCAAGCGTCGCCATCGCTACAAAGGCCAGCCACGGCGCTGTGTTGACAGCCCTTGCTGCCGTCGCACGTGTCGCTGGTGCAGGGATTCTTGTCGTCGCAATCCAGCGGGCCGGCGGTGGTGCAAAACCCGCCGTCGCACACGTCGCCCAGGGTGCACACATTGCCGTCGCTGCAGGGCGCTGAGTTGGCGATCGTTACGCAACCCTTGATGCTGTCGCAGCTATCGTCGGTGCAGGGGTTGCCATCGCCGCAGTCGACCGCTTTGCCGCCTTGGCACACGCCCTCTTGGCAGGCCTCGCCGCTGCTGCAGGCGTCGCCGTCGTTGCAGGTGACGTCGAGAGCCAAGTGCACGCAACCCTTGGCGGGGTCGCACGAATCACCGGTGCAGGGGTTCAAGTCGTCGCAGTCGCTGGGGCCACCGGACTGGCACACGCCGGCCATACAGGCGTCGCCGCTGGTGCAGGGTTGCAAGTCGTCGCAGGTAGCGCCATCGGCCAGCGGCACAAATTGGCAGCCGCCCTGCGCGCATACATCGCTGGTGCACGCTTGCTGGTCGTTGCACAGGCCGCTGGCGTCGGTCTGGCCGTCGCAGTCGTTGTCGATGCCGTCGCAGATTTCGTTTGTTGGTTCAGGTGCTTGACAGCTGCCCAAGCCCGCAGAGCTGCAGGTTCGCGTGCCGGCGCAGGGGGTGGCGGCGCTCGTGCAGGTGGTCGCTAGGGCCAAGTCGACGGCGCGGGGCGAGCAGCCACAGGCGCCGCCACCGGCGGGGCGACACTGCGCAACTAGGGAGCCTGAGGTGCTTTTGACCTGCATGCACTCGTAGCCGCTGGGGCAATTGCTCACTTGACCGCACGCGATGCCGCAAAAGCTGCCGCCGGCGCCCAGTTTGATGCACACGTCGCCGCTGCCGGCCGCACTGCAGTCCGCGTCGCTGCCGC
>CAISBR010000200.1 GCA_903883645.1 uncultured Myxococcales bacterium
GCGACACGTCGAGCGTTTCTTGGTCAAAGGGCGAGCCGGTGGTCAGGTCGTTGTCTGGCTTCTCGACTAGCCACGGGTGGTGGTTCGAGCCGCCGCCGATCTGCAGAACACCTGTAAGCGCGGTGTGTTGCAGCCAGCGCAGGAACAGCTCCTTGGGCGCGCGGCCGTGGCGATAGCCGCCCGTATCGGCGCCGAACAGCGGAAAACCTGCGGTGGGTAGCGAGATCGCTGCGCTGACCGAAGCAGGTAACCCGCCGGCATGACACATGCTTTTGCCCGGTGTGCACTCGCCGTGCTTGACCCAGCCCGAGCAGAGGTCGCCCGGCCAGATCATCGAGGTCTTGGCTTGGTCGCCCCAGGTCGAGTTGCGCGCCAGGATCCAGCCGCCACCCGCAAGCCCTTTCAGTTCGGGCAGATTGTCGGCATACGCCGCGTGGTAGCCAAGCTCAAAGCCGCGGTGCATGGTGCGCTCGTCGCTGCCGTCGGCAAAAAGCCAAGGAATTCGAACGGTCATCAGGCCCAGCACGATGTCTTCGCCGTAGTCGAGCTTAAAGCCCTCGATGCCCAAGTCGTTGTACTTCTTGACCAAGCCGCGCCAGAACAAGTTGGCGTCGGGTTTGGTAAAGTCGATCGGCGGCCCCCACTTGAGGATCGACGAGCCGGCCCCTTGGCCGTGGACAAAATAGTCCTTTGATTTGGCCTCGTCGGCGAGCTTGGCCTTGGGCTTGCCGCCGCTGCCCGGGTCCAGGTAGGGCGTCGACCATAGCCCCAGCCGCAGGCCCTGGGCGTGCAGGCCGTCGATCATCGCTTTGGGATTGGGGAATTGCGCCGGCTCAAAGCCAAAATCGTTCACGGCCGTGTCGTAGGGGCGGTCGACCCACATGCCCGAGATGGCCAGGTCGTACTTGCGCAAATCCGCAGCATCTTGCAGCACTTCGGCCTGATCCTTGTTCTCGTTGCGCCATAGCAGCCCACCCAGCGCCCACGGGGCCGGCAGCTGCGGCGAGCCGGTCAGCTTCCAGTAGCGGCCGACCACGTCCAGCGGGTCGTCGGCCAAAAGCAGATACAGGTCGAGCTCGCTGGCATTGAACGTCGCGATTACCTTAGTCTTATCGCTGGCAGCCACATCGACCTTCGCGGGCCGCCGCGTCTTGGCAAACCAGCCCCAGCCTTGGGTGCCGACCAGCAGCGGCAGCCGCACGTGGGCCTCGTTGCTCGAGCCGTCGAGGTCGAATTGCCCCTGAAGTTGCAGGCTTCGCACCTTGCCGCGGTGTTGCGGCGTATCCAAAAACTCGCCCAGTCCGTAGTAGCCCTCGCCCTCGGGCGCAGTGTGGCTGAACTCGACAAACACCACCGGCTGCTCGCCTTGGTCCTTGCCCCACGCTTCAGCCAGCTTGGGGTCTAGTGGATTGATTTGTAAGTAGAAACCGACGTTGCTTTGGTAGCTCCAGTGCAGCACCCAGGCCGGGCAGGGCGCGCCCACCGCGTCTTGGGTATCGAGCTGCCAGAACGTGCCGGCCAGCAGAGACTCACCTGTTGGATTCGGCTGGGGAATTTGCTTGATTGCCACTACGCTGCACCAGCTGAGGTCGGTGGGCGCCTTGCCTGGTAAGTTGCTGGGATCGTAGTTATATTTGGCGTCGAAGCTCGTTACCCGGCCAAAGCGCAAGCCGCCCAAGTCGACGACTGCGCGCGGGCTGGGTTCGCCGCTATGTGCGACCGTCAGGGTCTTGGCGGCGGTGTCGATGGTGCCAGTAAATAGCTCGAAATCTAACGATTTTCCGCCGAACATGGGCACATCGCCTTCCCAAGCGAAGTCTTTGCCAGTGGCATCGCCGGTGCCGCTGGCGTCGGTCGCGGTGGCTGCATCGGCAAGGGTATCCGACAGCACATCGTAGACAGCGCTATCGGTTGACGCCGCGCTCCCGCTACCACACGCGGCAAACAGCGCCGCCAATCCCCAAATCCATGTCTTCATTGCGGACCCCGCCCAGCGCGCATGTCGAGCAGATCGCGGCGGGCCACCCGGCCAATCCACATCGCCAGCGCCACCGTCACACCCAGTCCTACCCACCGCAAAAGACTGGCAAATGGCCCATCCGCGGCGACCCCTAGGTCCATAGCGCGGTGGCTCTCGGCCAGCATGCCGCCCGCTACAGCGTACACGGTGGTCCACGGCAGGCCGCCCACCGCCATCACTGCGACAAAGACGGGCCAGCGAATCGAGGTCAGACCCGACAGGTAACATAGCAGACCGAAAGGCATAACCGGGCTCATGCGCATGCCCAGCAGCACCCGCACGCCGCGGCGGTCGACGGTGAGATACAGCGAGCGAATCAGGTCGTTGCCATCCATCCACGCGAGCAGGTGCGGTCCGATGAATCGCTTTGAGACCCAGTAGTTTAGCGACCCTCCCAGCACGGCGCCAGCCAGGCCCAGCGCCACGCCCTCGGTCGCGCCCCAGGCATAGGCTGGGATCATCGCCATCGGCCCCACGGGCACCAAAAAGGGCACACCGCTGGCCACCAGCAGCACTGCCAGCGCGCGACCCAGCACCGGTTCGGCCCGCAGCCAGTCGACCATGCGCTGCAACCACCCTGGGCCAAAGGGTTCTAGCGCCCAAACCAGCACCGCCGCAATCACGATGACCAGCGCTAGCCGGCCGCTCAGCGACAAGAACCTCTTGAAGACAGCGGGATCACCGCGCTGGCCCGTGACTTCGGGCCGGGCATCGCGGCGCGCACCTGGCGGCAGCTTGGCCTCGTATACATCGCTAACCACCCCTGGCCGCAGAGGTTCTACCTCGTACGTCACCGGCGGCGGCCCATGCCGCGGCTGCCAGTCGGGGTCCGGCGGTAAAATGTCGACCTGCGGATCGCTCACAATAGACCTGATTATCGGCTAAGGGTTGAATTCGGCGTACGGATGCGCGGGCAGCCCCACCGCCTCGCGCACTCGCGCCAGTACCGGTCGCGCCAGGTTGCGGGCCCGCCGCGCGCCATCGGTCAAGATCGCTTCGAGTTCTGCAGGGTTGGCCATCAGTTCTTGGTAGCGAACGCGGCGCGGACCAAAATGGGCCTCGGCCACTTCGAGCAGCGCCAACTTGGCGTGACCATAGCCAAAATTGCCGGCGCGGTACTTCGCGGCCAGCTCGGCCTGCTGATCCTTGGTGGTAAAGAGCTTGTACAGAGCGAACACATTGCAAGTGTCTGGATCTTTAGGGTCTTCGAGCGTCTTGGCGTCGGTGACAATCGCCATCACCGCCTTCTTCAGTTCCTTGGGCGTCGCAAAGATTGAAATGTAATTGTCATACGATTTCGACATCTTCTGCCCATCGAGCCCCGGCACGATCGCCGTCTGCTCCTGGATCAGCGCGGTCGGGCGCTTCAGGCTATGGCCATCCCAGGGGGCCCTTTCGTCGACCGTGCCGCCAGCTTTGTGGCCCATAAACGCCACGTTGAAATAGGTCGCCATATCGCGTGCCATTTCAAGGTGTTGTAACTGGTCCTTGCCTACCGGCACCACATCGGAGTCAAAGGCCAAGATGTCGGCCGCCATCAGCACCGGATACGAATACGTGCCCAGATTCAGGTCTTTCTGCTTGGCGCGCGCGTCTTTGACCGAGTGCGCCCGCTCGAGCAGACCCAAGCTAGTCACGCAGCCCAAAAGCCACGATAACTCGAGCACTTCGGGCACATCGCTCTGCCGCCACAAGATCGTCTGCTGTGGGTCCAGGCCCGCCGCCAGCATGGTCGCAGCGATCCCCAAAGAGTCGCGGCGCATGGCCTCGCGATCGCGCACCGAGGTCAGGGCGTGCAGATCTGCGATGAAATACATGGCGTCGTGATCGTCCGCCAACTTTAAAGCAGGCTGAATCATTCCGAAATAGTTGCCCCAGTGCGGCTGGCCAGTAGGTTTGATGCCAGACAGCGAACGGGGGCGCACGGGCGTGGTCATACGTCTCCTCAACGGTCGCAACAGGGCGACCCCAAAGTTAAAAGCGAACTGGTGCTACTCGGCAGCGGCGTCGACTTGCAGCTCGACCCACGGTTCGTACGTCATGCGCTGGCGGTTGTAATCCTCGCCCGCGTCGAGCACTTGGATTCGCGCGCCCATGGCCACTTTCTCGTCTTTTTGCGGGATCATCACCTGCCGGCTGTCTTGGCCGCGCCGCAGCACCAAGCTGGCCGAGGCCTCGCGCAGTTCTTTGCCGCTGGGCGCCGTCATGGTCTGCCAGTCGACTTTGACCAGCTCGATCACCAGGTTGGGGCCGTCGACAGCGATCGGCTTGGCCGCTAGGCGAAAGTGCTGGCCCGTCTTGACATGTTCACCGCGATGATCAGTATACACATCAGGCACTTTGGGCGTATTTGCCGCCGGCTTGGCCGCGACAGGCTGGTCGGGAACAACATAGCCCGACGACCCGCCACAGCTAGCGAGGCTGAGGCTAAAAAAGAGAGTAGAAATAAGAAGAATGCGAAACTTGGCAGCGCACATGGCAGCACTCGAACGGGAACTTCCCGGCGCCACCACGATAGCGCGATTTGCCAATTTTTGCGCGCCGCCTGCCAATTCCGCTGCCGCTGGGGCGATGCTATGGTGAGCGCATGACGAATCCTTGGCCCAGCGATGCGAGTGACCTGTCGGCGCTGCTGCAGCAGTTCTTGGTGTTTCATGGCGGGCGGCACCTGCAGCCGGTGACCGAAGACAACTGGAAGTTGGTGCCCGTGCTGCTGCAAGTGCCTGTTGGTAAACCAATTATGCCGGGGCGTTGGCTCGTAACCAGCTGGGATGCGCCGTCGCCAAGCTATTTTGAGATGTGGCTGCAGCGCCAAGCCGCGCTCGGTGACCTGCCCGATGTGGTTGTACTTACGTCGGATCGCGCCTTGGATGGGCCGGCTTGGCTGATCGCCCAGGCGCGGCAGCAGCGCGTGCAACTGGTGCTGTGCAGCGCTGAGCCGCCGCAGGTGCTGGGGACCGAGGTCGCCGACACCGTGGCCGTGCTGCTCGAGCCGGCGATTCGCAGTGAGATTGCGGTGATCAACCCGCTTGAGCACTTGGCGGCGCTGGGAGATCCGCGCGACCCGGCGGTATTCGTCGAGCGGCTGCGGCGGTCGGCGCCTGGGCTGCCGGTGACGAAGGTACTTGTCGTTGCAAATTCGCTGGTTTACGTGGTGATGGTGGCCTTGGCATCGCAGTACCGCCAGGGGCACGCCGATGCATCGCCGCTCACCACTGTCATCGGCGGGTTTCCGCTGGGCGAACTGGCCGATTGGGGTGGCAACGCGCCCAACCTGGCGCACGGGCCTAGCTCGGCGTGGCGGCTGGTGGCCGCGGCCTTCTTGCACGGCAACCTAGTCCACATCGGCATGAACATGCTGGTTTTGCGGCAAATTGGCGACACTGCGGAACGGCTTTTTGGCTCGCTCAACTATACGTTTGTCTACTTCTTGGCGGCCTTGGGCGGCTCGATCGCCTCGCTGGGGTGGCACAGCTTGTACGCGCCCGAGGCCGTCAGCGTCGGTGCCTCTGGGGCGGTTTTTGGCATTATGGGCGCGACCTTGGGCTTCGCCTGGGCCCGCCGCGACGCGGTGCCGCGCCAGGTCTACCAGTCGCTGGTGCGCAGCGGGCTATTCTTTACGATCGTCAATATTGGCCTTGGCCTCTCGTTGGCGGTGGTCGATAACGCCTGCCATGTGGGGGGCTTGGTCGTCGGTCTGCTGACAGGGGCGGCGCTGTCGCGCGAGCTGCCGCCGGCGCCCCAGCCCTCGCTGCGGCTGCGCCTGGGGATTGTGGGCGCGTCGCTAGCGGTGTTAGGTCTGCTCTATCGCTTGGTGTTGGCGCTGGTTCCTGCGTCGTAGCGACTAGATCAGCGGCAGTGGCCGTTGCAGCACCCGCTCCAAGAATTCGAGCTGATGGACCCAGCAATCGCGCGCCGCCGGCAAGAAGGTCATGGCATGAAATGCATGAACTTGCTTGGGATAATACCGCACTTCGCTATGCACCTGCCGCGCGCAGAGCGCCGTGTGCAGGCGGCGGGTGTCGTCGAGCAGCACATCGGCAGTGCCCACTCCAGCAAAGAATGCGGGCAAAGGCCGCACGGCCCGGGCGTCACTTTCGAGCACAAGCAGCGGATCTGCCAGTTGCCATGCGATGTTAGGTTGCATGCGCTCGGCGCCCAGGTAGCCAAGACTCACTTCGTTTAGGCGATCTTGGACGAACTGGCCCACACGTTCGGGCCGCCGCCGGCGAAACCGTTCAGGGTCGGTTACTTGCAGCACGCCGCACATCGGCAATACCGCCTTGGGCACGCGCCCGAGCGCAAACGCGGCCTGGGCATGATCTTCAGGGCGAGCAAAGCAGGTCGAGATCGCCAGCGATGTCGCTAGGTTCGCCCCAGCGGACTCGCCAGCGATGACCAGTTGGTTCAAGTCCGCGCCGTACTCGGCCGCGTGGTGCTCGAGCCACTCCAGCGCCGCCGTTACGTCGTGCAGCGCTGCCGGAAACGGGTGTTGCGGCGCCAGGCGATAACCCACGTTGAACACAACAAAACCGCGACGGGCAAAGGCCAGGCCCATCAGCCAATGGGTGTCTTTCGACAGGATGCGGAAGCCGCCACCGTGAATATACAGCAGCGCCGGGCGCTTGCCGGGCGTCGGACCACGCTCAGGCAGCGGGCGATAGACATCAAGACAGTGTTTGGGGTTGTCGCCGGGCAAATAGCGAATATTGTGGAGCACTTCGACGCCATGGCGCGCCGGACTCGCCTGTGGGTGCAGCTTGCCCAGCCCGGCCAGGCCGCCAAAAAAGCCTTGAATGGCCACGCCGCCGGCGCGCTTGCGCAACATGGTGAAGGTGGGGCTCAAAATCCCTCGTCGTCGCGATCCATTTCGTCGAGTAGCCGGTTGCGAGCCTTGGCATCGACCACAGTCTCGGCCGGCGCCGCCTCGCCTGCTGCCCGCGCTGCCGCCTTCTTGGGCCGTGCCCAACGCCGCAGCGACAGCCCAAGGCCAAGCAGTACGCTGAACATCACCACCGCCGGCACCACCCAGCCGCGCTCGCGTTGCTTGCGGGGTAGCAGCCAATCGCGGGTCTGCTGGTCACGCGGAGCCTTGTCTGAATTGTACTCGGCCAGATAGTAGTCGAGCATTTCGTCGCGGCTAAAGCCCATGGCGAAGAAGATGCGCGACCGCAGCTTATAGGTTATGGCGGGGTGGCAGGTGATCTGGCATTTGCTAAAAAACACGGTGGGTTTACAGCCGTCACACACGCAACGGACGTTGTCCATCCACCAGTCGAAGTCGGCCTGCGGGTAGCGAAACACGCGCTCGTATTCGGCGGCCATGGGCACAAAAGCGGCCTCGAGCTGCTCGCCCACACTGCGCTTGTCGGCAAGTTGGGCGGTCGACAGGCCCGTCAGCGCTTCGCTCAGATCGGCGCGCACTTTGGCGGCCTGCGGGCAGGCGCATTCGCTTTGGGCGACCGAGCGGCTTGGGTCGATTTTCAAGTCGCCGTTTTCGATGCAGACACACGCGATCTTGCTTTCGACCCGCGCCAGTAAGGCTTGGCGATCCGCGCTGCCATCGGCCTGGCCCCCGCGCAGCGGAGCGTGCTTTTGCCCCACTTGACCGGCGGCGTGTACCGTGGCATCGCTCGCCGCGCTGGCAGGAGCCACGGCGTCATCCGCACGGGCGGTGCGCGTGGCTGCATTCAAGCCGACTAGCATCAAAATCGCCAGCAGTTGGGCTATGGTCTGTGGCATAGTGAGATCCCTGACTTGCACAAGCACTCCTGATTGGGGTGTCTCCGGCTCTGGCGCCGTCGCCCCTTTGCGGCACTTTGCGGCAGCGCGGGGCGGGTTGCAAGTCCCGGATGGACAAGCGAGCGAGTCCGCGGCAGTTGCCGTCGCCCGCTGCCGCCCTGTGGGGCCTGGCCCGCGCCGTCCTATGCGCATTTTCCGCTTGCGTGCATTGGGCGTGTTTCGTACTCTCTTGGGCCCTTAGCCCCGGATTTCGGGGTCTGAACGCGTCTATTAACCCGTGCTGGCGCAAGCGCCGTTTGCCCGACGGAGGGCACTGTGAACCTCAACTTCTCTCGCATTTTGACTTCGACTGCGCTCGCCATTCTCGCGGCTGCTTGCACCTCGGGTGGCGGCGGCGGTGGTGGCGGATTTGCAGGGGTAGGTGGCCCCGAGGGCTCTGCCTGCGACAAGTCCTATCTCTACCAGGGCTGTTACGGCTCGACGGCCATGAAGTGTGACCCGACCACGGGCACCTGGCAAAAGATCGCGGACTGCCTGCCGCCCACCGCGTGCATCGAAGACCCCACCCCGGGCACCACCACCAAGACCGCGACCTGCAAGGCAGCCTCGACCACCACCGGCACCGACACGGTGGGCGGCGACTCGACTACCACTACGAAGAGCGACACCACCACCGGCGGCGACACCACCACCGGCGGCGGCACCGACATCAGCGTGCAAGCGATCTTGTCGTGCATGCAGAGCAAGTGCGCGAGCCAATGGAGCGCGTGCCAGGCCAATGCCATCTGCAAGTCGACCCTAGACTGCATGGTGGCGTGCGGCGGCACATGCGACACGGCAACCTGCATCAAGTCGCAGGACCAGGTCGGGCTCAGCCTGTTTGCCTCGGTTGGCTCCTGTGGTCAGTCGTCGGGCTGCCTAGCCGGCGCGCCGATCTGCGGCAACGGCACCTGCGACAGCGGCGAGACCAACGCCACCTGCTCCATGGACTGCAAGTCGACCGGCCCCGTGTGCGGCAACGGCAGCTGCGAGAGCGGCGAGACCACCTCGAGCTGCCCGCAAGATTGCAAGACGGTTGCGGTATGCGGCAATGGCACCTGCGAGAGCGGCGAGACCAAGACCAGCTGCCCCGGCGACTGCGGCGGCACCACCTGCACGCCCAGCTGCGCCGGCGCCTACTGCGGCGACTCCGACGGTTGCACCGGCAAGTGCTCGGGCCCGTGTGCCAATGGCGGCACCTGCAGCAGCTCGAAGACTTGCGGGACCGCCAAGCCGGTCTGCGGCAACGGCACCTGCGAGAGCGGCGAGACCGCCACGAGCTGCGCGGCCGACTGCGGTGGCGGCGGCGGCGCCCAGTGCGGCAACTTGGTCTGCGAGGCGGGCGAGAACACCACCACGTGCAACCAAGATTGCGACCCGCAGACCATCTGCATCATGAATGCGTGCAGCGACTCGGTTATGTCGTGCGTGACGGACAGCAGCTGCGGCGGCATGTTGCAATGCATCGGCAACTGCAACAACGATCAAACCTGCGCTCAGGGCTGTGCGACCACGGCCGGCTCGGCGGCCACGCAGATGTACATCACGATGGGCGATTGCATTCAGGGCAGCGGCTGCACGGGCGGCACGGGCACCCCGGTGTGCGGCAACGGCGCCTGCGAAAGCGGCGAGACCGCCAGCAGCTGCCCCAGCGATTGCGGCGGTGGCGGCGGCGGCAATCCCTGCGACTCGGCGTGCGGCAAGCAGGCGCCCTCTGGCTGCTGGTGCGACTCGTCCTGCAAGACGAATGGCGATTGCTGCGACGCCACGGGCCAGCCCGCCGGCAACACCTGCGCCGGCTCTACCTGCGCCCAGTGTAAGTAATCTAGCAAGTTCAGACGGTTGCGAGCCCGTGGACTGGTTGGCTACTTCGCCAGTTCTACGGTGCCCACCAGTTTGTCGATGGCCCCACCCCATTGGCCGCAGCGCCGCTGGCCATCGCGCAACGTGTCGCAGCGACCGATGCGGGTGCGCAGTCGCAGCCCGGCATGGGGTGTTAACTCAAGAGACTTCCAGGGAATTGCCACAAAGGCCACCCACTCTTCGTCGTCTTCGCCCTGGGCCAGGTTCAGGCTGCCGTCGATGTCGATGCTGAGGCGGGCGCCACTGTGCCAGCTGCGATCGGGCGAGCCGCCACTGGCGATCCGCGCATCGCTGAGCGCGCCGTTGGGGGCGACGTCGATTGCGTAGACTGGAGCGGTCGGTGAATCGCCCTGAATGCGCACATCAAAGGCGTCGCCCAGCCAAAGCGGGCTGTCGGTGGGCGTGGCATCGGCGGCAATGTTCTGATCGGCAGCGTAGAGCGAGAGATACAGAGCCTCGTCGTCCCACAACATGCGCGCAATCGAGTAGGGCCGCGCGGCTTCGCTCGAATCGGGCTGCAAGAACGGCTCGGTGGCCACGGACCGCAGCCATTGTTGGTCGTCGTCGTGCTGTTCGATTGCGACGGCTGTGGAAGCGCGGGGCACCTGCAGTGCCGGAGCAGCGGGCGCGGTCGTGGCCGTAGGGCTGCCAGCGAGCGGCGCGGCTGGGGTGGCAACGGGGGGTGTCGCCTGGACTTGTGTGCCCACGGTCGCTGGGCGCCGGCACGCCATGAGCGCCGCAAGTGCCGAAATTGCGGCAGCCCAGCGCAAGGCAAAGGATTTCTTCATCGTTGGGGCCCTTACGGTACCGGCACGCCGTTGGGCTTGACGACGAAGTGACCGAGCACCGCGTGCGAAGCGTAGTCGTACACGTTAAATTCAAGATTCAGATCAGCGTGTTGGCGCATCACGCCGTAGCCGTAATTGATCGCCGTCGCCAGCGGCGCGCCGCCATTGCCCAAGATGACTTCCTTCTTGCCCGGGAAGTACTCGTAGGTGTGGGTGTGGCCCGCCAGCAGCAGGGTAAATGGATATTTTTTCAGCAAGTTGCCGCTAGGAACCACACCGGGCGCCTCGGTGGTCAGGTCGCCTTCGTGGCGCACCACAAACGTGTAGGTGGTCGGCTTGGCCAGCTCCGCGTCGAGCCACGCTGCCTGCGCCCCGTCCCACGCATTGGCGGCCACGACAACGAACTTGGCGGTCCACTTGCCATCTTTATGCTTAAAATTCAGAGTATAATAGGGCAGTGTTTGGCCAATCGGCGCCAGCAGCTTTTGCTGGAACGACAGGTAGGTCGCGGTCAGGCCGTTGGCATTGCCCGTTCCGCAATTTGAGGCCGTCGCGCCGGTGCACTCGTGGTTGCCCAGGGCGTAGAAGACCTTGCCTGTAAAGGCTTTTTGCGCCGCAAGATACAAGTCGAACTGGGGAGCGCCCGAGGTGCTTTTGGCCGTCGAAAACTGATAGTCGCCCGTCGTCATGGCGAAGGCGAGGTGGGGCGCCTCGGCCTCAACATCAGCCCAAATTTGTCCAATAATTGCCTTTGGATATAGCGCAATGCTGTTGGGAGTAGGCGGCCGCGTGTCGCCGACCATAGCAAAATCTAAGCTGCTGAGGACGCCACCGCTGTTGTCGACCACGTCGTCGCCGGGGTTGCTGACCGGCACATCTGGGGCGGCGGTGTCGGTAGGGGGGCTGGCGTCGGCACTGTCACACGTAGCGGGCGCCGGATTACACTTGCAGCTCGCTAGGTTGCAGAGCCAGCCGTTGTAGCAGCCGTTGGTTGCGCAGGTCTTGCCGGCGCCGCAGACGCAGCACGCGGCGGTGGCGGGGTCGGCGAAGCCCGCACAGTTGCCTGGGCTTGGCCCGGTATCGACGCCGGTATCGACGCCGGCATCGGCTGGGTCGGTGGCGCCGCTGTCGGGGCCGACGACTGGCGTTCCGCCGCAGGTTTGTATTGTAGATGCACAGACTTGAGCCTGCTTGCCCTCGGTGTCGGAGACGAGGCTGCACTGCTCGCTGGCTTGGCACGCGGGCAGGGCGCCGCCACACTCGGCAAGGCAGTAGCTGCTGTCGGCGGCCTGGGCGCAGCGGAAGCCGGCAAGGCATTCGTCGTTTGAGACACATGGGGAGCAAGTGCCCGCTGCGCCTTGAGTATCGGCTGGCGCAGTGCCGTCTTCGGCGGCGACGACCGCATCGGTTGGCGCGCCGCTGGCGAGGTCGTAGTACACCGGGGCCGCGCCGCCGCTAGTGCCGGCCGGAGCCGAGCATCCGACGCTTACCACAAGCACGCCGACGCCGCAATTCAGTAAGAAAGTTCGTGTCATTACGGGCATGCTCCGAGCAGGTCAGTCAGCGTCTGCTGCCGCTTTTGGATATAGCTGGCCAGGGCGCCGTAGGCCACTTCGATCTGGGCCGCCGATTGTTTGTTCTTGGGATCACTCGACAAAAATGGCTTCAGGGCCAACTTGTACGACGTGACCAGCGGCAACAGCACTTCTGGCCGGAACATGCCACACTGCAATGCTTTGAACTTATTCAGTAACTTGGCCTTGAGCTCGGGCACTTGCCAAATACGGGCGTAAAGCTGGTCGACGCGGGCCGGGCACCAGGCGTTGGGCTTGCCCCAGGGCGTCTGCAGGTCGTACCACGCGTCAAAGCCGCCAAACGTCAGGTCGGTGCCTGTGGCAATGATACGCAAGCGCTTGGTTTTCATGTCGTTGTAGACCGTAAAGTTCTGCCCGGCCGACGCCAGCCCGTCGATATTCGACAAAAGCGCATCCACAGCATAATTCGCAAGCAAGTCGCCAAGATAGAAGTGATCATTTAGCACTTGCTTGAGGTCCGCGTCGGTCGCCTCCGAAATCGCCTGGGCCAGGTCGGCGATTGTCTGAGTGTTGCCGGGCGAACCCTCCCACGCGGCGGCTAGCTTGTCGCAGCCACCCTCCGGGCAATCAAAACCGTAGCAGCCATACAGAGTCGCAAACTTGTCGCCGTCGTTGTTGCCAAAAGCCTGCTTGAAATAGCGTTTGTCTACAGACTCTTGCAGCTGGTACGGACCAAAGTCTTGGCCGTTGACCCATACACGCGCCCAGCCTGCACGCGGAGCATTGCCGCCAATGTCGCGGAGCAGCGCACCGGCCAGCAGCTCGCGCACAAAGGTCGCATCTTGCCCCGATGCCTTGAGACGAAAGGCTTTTTCGCCATCTGGCCCCACGTTGGCGCCGTCGTATTGGTCGAACTTGATACGAATATTCGGCTTTTGCGGATTGTCGAGCTGACTGCCATTGCCAAAACCGTGCAAGCCCACAGAACCGTATGGTTTCTCGTCTATCTCGACCGTTGCCGGATGCCAGTCGTACACCTTCAGGCCGTCGGGTTGGTTTACGCCGGCCATATAGGCGGCCCACTCCGTCGCATCGACGCTGAGCTTGACCGTATGAATGCCCGCCACATCAAAAAAGCTAGCGGGCGCTCCAATTTGCGTGATCTCTGAAGGCAGCCCACCGCCCACGTCGGCAACGATCACGGCATCGGGACCGCTGTCGGCCTGCGAGTCGGTTGCCGGTGCGGTATCGGATTGCGTATCCAGTGGTTGCGAGGCATCGGCTGCAGCATCGCTGGCGGCGTAGTCGGCGGCAAGCGCGTCTTTAGGGGTCGGCTTCCAGTCGGTGTCGTCGACGTCGAACGCGCTGACAACCCGGTCGTTGCTGCTGCCGCACCCATAGCTTAGGGCGCTAATCGTTAAGACAATTAAGGAGTTTAGTGCCGTACGGCCGCTTGTCTTCACCGGTCCTACTTACTGAGTTGGTCGCCACGACCCGTGCCTTGCTTGTACCGGTCCCCGCCGGCTTGCGCAACCGCAGTAGCGGGTTTCGCCTCGGCAGTTGGCGACGTAGCACCGCGTGCGCTATGGTGATGCGGAGGCGAGGCGCGATGCAGCGGTGGATTGGCAAACAGTGGCTGCTGCGGACGGTGCTAACCGTGCTGCTGCTTGCGCTGGGTAGTGCGGCGTGCACCGACCAGACCATCTACATCGGTCCGCGCCCGCCGCAAGCGCCGCCGACGCCCAAATTCCGCACACATGGCGACTACTTCGAGATCGATCGCCAGCAGGGCAGGGGCTGGGAGACGTTTATCGTCAAGGGCGTCGACCTAGCTGTGGCCACGCCGGGGCGCTATCCGGGCGAGCTGGCGGCGACGCGCGCCGATTACGATCGCTGGCTGGCCGGTATCGCCGAGGTGGGCGCCAATGTGATCCGCGTGTATACGCTGCACTATCCCGTGTTTTATCAGGCGTTTCGCGACTGGAATCTGAATCACCCAACCAAGCCGCTCTACTTGATGCACGGCGTGTGGCTCGACGAGCGCGAAGAAGGCGACTTCATGACCGACTCGACCGAGGCCTTTGAGAAAGAAATTCGCCTGGATATCGACGCCTTGCATGGCAACGTGGTGATCGGCGAGCGCTTTGGCAAGGCCTCGGGCCACTACGCCGCCGACGCCTCGCCTTGGCTGATGTGCTGGCTGCCCGGCGACGAGATGGACGGCCACATCGTGGCGAATTCGAACCAAGATTGGGCCGGTTACAACGTGTACAACGGCCGCTTCTTGCACATGCCCAAAGGCGGCTCGCCCATGGAGGGCTGGATCGCCCACGAGATGGACACGGTGCTGGCCTACGAGTACGACCGCTACGGGGTGCTGCGGCCGATCGGCTGGTCGAGCTGGCCGGCGCTCGATCCAATTCACCATCCGACCGAGGCGCCGAACTTTGGCCAAGATGTAGTCGATTGTAATTTCGCGAATTTCGAGCTGGTGCCGCCGTTCGATCACGGGCTGTTTGCCAGCTACCACATCTATCCGTTTAACCCCGAGTTCATCATCTACGACCCGGGTTACCAGAGCGTGATCGACAGTTTTGGCCAAGTAAACAGTTATTTGGGCTACATGAAGGACCTGAAGGCCCACCATCCGGGCGTGCCGGTGCTGGTGGCCGAGTACGGCATTCCGTCGAGCCAGGGTAACGCGCACAAGAACCCGTATGCGTACAACCATGGCGGTTACAATGAGGCGGAGCAGGCGGATATTGTTTATGATCTGTACCACAACTGCCGCGAGGCAGGTATGGCCGGCACGGTGGTGTTCGAGTGGATCGACGAGTGGTTCAAGCGCACTTGGGTGACCACGCCGACTATGCTGCCGGGCGACCGCGGCGCGCTGTGGCTGGATGTGATGAGCCCCGAAGAGAACTTTGGTGTGCTGAGCTACTACCCGCTGCCGGGCTGGTCCAAGATCATCGATGGCCAGGTAGCCGATTGGAACGACAAGGATTTCTGGCTGGCCAAGCCGCAGTCGCCGACGCCGCTAGCCGCGCTGGGCGATGGCAAAGACGCCGCGCGCACGCTGCAGTCGGTGCAAGTGGCCTACGATCCGGCGTATTTGTACCTACGCGTGCAGTTCGCCGACAACGCCGTGCCGAACCTAGATAAACTAACTATTCTGATTGGCCTTTCGACCGTTGAGGGGCCCATGGGCAACCACCGCTTGGGTGCGCTGCACACGCCGGGCGATACGACGCTAACGACTAGCCAAGACTTGGGTTTCGAGTCGATGGTGCTGCTCGACGGCGCCACCCGCGAGCTGCGCGTCGATGCGACCTACGACCCGATGCCCAAGGTTAATGGCGCCAGCAAGAACGGCGGGGTGCCGGCCGCGACGAGCGATGGCCAGTTCGTGCTCGAAAATCAATTAGTGAACAATAATGCGCAGTACGAATCACTGGGGATCATGATTGGCGGCGAGCCGTGGCCGATTCCGCCCAAGCAATTCCACGCCTGGGGCACGCTGCGCACCGGCGACTGGAGCCAAGACAGTCTGACGCACATGCAGGTGGGGCAGGGCGGGCAGCTCGAAATTCGCTTGCCGTGGCACGCCTTGTGGTTCACCGACCCGTCGAGCCGGAGTATTTTGTGGGACGACCCGGCCACGCCGGCATGGGACATCAAGACTACAGAAGGTATGCGGATCTTTGTGGCCACGGCCGAGACCTCGCCCACGGGCTATCGGCTGATCGATGCGGCGCCGCGGGCGGCTGTGTCGGGCGCAATCATCGACGGCAGCAAGTTGCCCTTGTTTACCTGGCCGATGTGGAACAGCGTGGACCACTGGGCCGAGCGCAAAAAGCTGCTATTTTACGCGCTCAAGACCGCTTTTGCCGAGGACCCGTAGATGCTTGGCCGCCTACTTATCGCCGCAGTGCTCGTGTTGCTGGTGCCGACTGAGGCCTGGGCGGCGGCGGTGCCCAATGCGGGCTTCGAAAATGCCAATGGCGACGGCGGCAGCGGCCCGGCGGACTGGAAACCCGACTTCTGGGGCAACATAAGCGCTGAATTTACCTGGACAACGACCGGACATACGGGCCGGGGCGCGCGCGTCGACGTCAAAAGCAGCAGCGGCGACGGCGACGCCAAGTGGCTGGGCTCCGAGTTCGACAGCGACGGCAGCGACATTCACTACCGCGTATCCGACTGGTATCGCAGCGACGTGCCCACCGACCTAATTCTGTATACAGCCTATGCAGATGGCAGCTATGCCTACCTCTCCGTGGCCACCTTGCCCGCGGCGGCGACGTGGACCGAAGCGAAGGCCGATGTTGCGGTTCCAGACGGCGCCCTGAGCATGCGCGTGCTGCATACTATCCACAATGTCGGCTACTTAGAGATCGACGACGTGGTGTGTGTGGGCCAAGATGGCAGCGCGCTGGGGCCGGGCCAGTACCAAGCGACGGTGACCTTTACCTTCGACGACGGCTGGCTCTCGGCCTACAACATGTTGATTCCACAGCTAGACGAGCGCGGCTGGAAGGCTACGAATTTCATTATCAGTAGCTATCCCGATAAGCCGGGCTACCAGTCGGACTACATCGGGACGAAGCACATCAAATCACTGATGGATCGCTGCCACGAGGTGACCAGCCACACCGTGACGCACCCGGATCTGGTGAGTCTGCCGGCCGAGCAATGGCAGCTTGAACTGGCCAACTCGCTAAAGACGTTGCAGAGTTGGGGCACGCCTAGCTACGGGGTGGCACCGCCGTATGGCTCGTATAGTCCTGAAATTACAGCACAAGCTAGCAAGCTCTACACCTACCTGCGCACGCTGCACCCCGATATTAACCAGCCGCCCTACAACCTGATGGCGCTCAATGGCCATGTTTTAACAAACCTTTCGACTGCTGGCGAGCTCGAAGACCTGATCAAGCGGGCCGAGCACGTCGATGGCGGTTGGGTGGTGCTGGTGTTCCACCGCTCGGCGATCGCGCCGCCCAGTGATGCCTATGTAAGTCCCAAGCAGTTCAAGGGTTTCTTAGAGGTCGTGGCCAAGCACAATGCCAAGGTTGAGACGATCGCCCAGCACTTGGCGCTTAGCTCGTGCACCGAAGTGGTGGCGCCGCCGCCGGTGGTGGGCGATAAGTCGCTGGCTGCGCCCGAGGCAGCGACCAAGGCGACGGCGGCGACGGCTGGGAGTGACACGGGGTGCCAAGCGGGGCCGCGTGGGCTGCCGCCGGGGCTGCTCGCACTGCTCGGCGCGCTCGGGTGGCTGCTGGTCCGAACGAAGCAGCATCGCTCTACTCGTTGATTATATTGAATCTTCTGGCAATTACTGCAGCGTAACGATGGTCTTTGGCCCCGGCAAGCCCGTGGGCTGCGGCCGGTCGGCAAAGATGTCTTCGACCTTCATCTTATTCTTGGTCGGGTCTTTGGTGATATCTAAGCCGCGCTCCGTCAACGGGAATTCTTCGGTACAGCCCCACTGTCCCTCGTTGCTGGGCACGCCGACGGTGTACTTGTACTTGAGCGCCGTGCCCTTGCTAAACGGCACTACAATCGACCACTTGCCGTCGCCGGCCACCGCGTCGCCCTCTTTGCCATCGTCGCGCAGGGCGATCTTGTTGGGTACCCACTTGGCCTTCATGCCTAGTTTCGGGTCGTTGCCGGCGATGTAGACGATACCCGAGCCCTTGGGCTGCGGCAGGCTGCACAGGTCGCCAAAAGTAGTGAGGGCAATCCCCGATTTCTCAGTGACATCGCAGACAAACGTGACGTACACGGCCAAGGTAGGGTCGTCGACCAGCGGCTTGCTATCGATCGACGGCGCTAGGTCGGCCGACTTGCTGCCGCTGCCAAAGGCCAGCTGCATCTCGAGCGGATCACCGGCGACGATGCCCAAGTCTTCGTACGGAATAAAGATTTCGAGAAGCTTGCCACCCTTGACCGGGCCCGCCACCGCGCCGCCAAAGGCACCTTTCGCGATGCTGGCCCAATCGGTCGACGTCGTGCCCCACTTGCGCAGCTCGGTGCTAGCTTTGCCTGCGTTGATGCCGATAAATAGCTCGCGCGAGGCGCCCTTGCCCTTAAAGCCCAGCGTGTCGCCAAAACGGCTTTTGATTGTTGCAGGATCTTCAGTCACTTGGCCGGTGGCGGCGTTGACCACGTGCTTGTTCGACAGGTACACCGCTAGGCCCTGGTTGCTCGCGGTCGACAGGTCGAAGTTGTGCTGCACGGCCAGGTACAAGCCCTGCTTGCTGCCGAACACGCCGAAACCATAATAGATTGTGCCCATCCAGTCGTCGGGATTGGCGAGCGCGCCCGAGGTGTCGGAGTCGAAGAAGAAGCCGCCCTTGGTCGACCACTCGCTCTCGTTGGGCACAAACGCGCCGTCGAGCACGGGCGGCGGGTCGAGCGGCCCCTGCGGAGCCTGCGGATTGGCCTGGATAATCGGCTTAAAGGTCGGCATCGCAATCTCGGCCTTACCCTGCAATTTCAGCGCGGCATTCATGTGCTTGTACATGCCGGCCAGGTGCAAGCGAAAGCTGTTGTCAAACGGCGAGTCGTCGTTCGACGGCGAGGTCATGTCGCTGCCGTACCACCAGAACCAGTCCGAGCCCTCGGCTGCGTAGATTTCGTCGAACGCGTACCAGGTTTCGTAATCGATTGTGCCCACGTTCTTGGGCGCCAGCAGCGTCGCGTCCGGTTGCGCAAGACCCGACTTTTGCAGGTCCGTGCGGGCCTGGCGCAGGTAGTCCCACCCCGTATTCTCTTCGCTTTCGCCGGCCCAGATGCCAAAGTTGCCGCCGATCCACGAACCGGGGAACAGGGGCTCGAGCTCGGCAAGGCTTGGCAGCGGGTGTGCCGGTACGCCGCGCTTGGGGTTGCCCAAGATGTACTCGGAGCCCG
The DNA here is from genome assembly GCA_903883645.1 of uncultured Myxococcales bacterium. Taxonomy (GTDB): domain Bacteria; phylum Myxococcota_A; class UBA9042; order UBA9042; family UBA9042; genus SXRM01. The sequence goes on from CAISBR010000200.1 coordinate 18,900, forward strand.
AAACCGGAATGATCTCGCCGGCTACGCTCAAGACCTCGAGCTTACTGTACAGGGCCTTAAAGAAGCCCTTGCCGTCGTGCTCTTTGCTAAAGGTTTCCCACGCGTTCTCGCCGTCGAGCACGAGCGTGACCACGCGGTCGGGTGCGCCAAACTTGGGCGCCTGCGCCTGCACATTGGCCACCAGGTCGGCCGCGGCATCGGTGCCAATCATGCCCTGGTATTTAAAGCCGATGTCGTTGCTCATGTTGGTGTTGCGAAAGAAGATGCCCAGCCGGCCCTGACCGTCGCCGCCCGCGCCCGGTTGCGCGCTGTCGGTGTCGACCACGTAGGGCCCCACTGGCGCGCCGTCGCTCATCGGCGTGCTGTAACTGCCCGACTTCTGGGCCACTTGCTGGTCCGTCGCCACCCACAGCAGCCCACCGCCCACAAAATGCTGCACCACCTCTTCGGCCACCGAGCCCTCGCCCGGCCACATGCCACGGGGCTTAAAGCCCAGCACCGACTCCATAAACGTGACGCCGCGCTTGACCTGCGCCGCCGCATCGCTGGGGAACGAAAACGCCGGAGTCGGTTTGGGATCAAAGGGTTGCCCCTGCATCATCAGATCGGTGTTCTGCACGAGCGGCAGGATTGGATGGTAGAACGGCGTGGTGGTAATCTCGATCTGGCCGGCATAGGTATCGGGGTCGTAGTGCAGCTTTTGGTGAATCGGAATCACCGCTTTCATGATCTTGTACTCGATCGCCACCAGCCGGTTGGCCAGCTTTTCGTAGAACGCGATGCGCCCCGCTTCGTCGAGCCCAGCCGGCATCTTGAGCGTAAACGTGGCGTTGGTGGGCGCCGAGGCGGTGAGCACGTCGGTCAGGTCGATCACGTCGCCGGTGCACAGCGTCACCTTGCCGTGCAAGAAGTCGGGGTCCATCCACGCGAGCTCGAACCAGATCTTGAGCGCTGCCAGGTCCTCGCGGGTCAGCGTGGCCGGGTTCTTGTTGCGCAGCGCCGAGTAGGCGGGGAAGCGGTTCATCAGCACCGGCGCCGTAGACACGCAGGACCAGGGGTCGGCATACAGCAGGCCAATCTGCTTGTCGGTCGCGGTCTTGGGATCGGGCGTGTCTTCGAGCAGCAAGTCGATCCACGCGTCGGTCTTGCCCTTCCACTTGGCGAGGAACTTGGCCTCGTCGACCGTGTCGGTCTTGAGATCGATGTACAGCTCCTTGCCCTTGCTGTCCTTTTCGCCAAGGCGATTGAGGTAGTACGGGATCATCTGGTTGAGCATCACCGGCGTAATGTTGATCGACA
>CAISBR010000201.1 GCA_903883645.1 uncultured Myxococcales bacterium
GAATTGCTGGCGGCGCCCGACTTGGCGCACCTGCTGCAATGGTTGGCGCGGCAGCCCTTGGTTGCGCAACTGGGCGATGTGCAAGGCAAGCCGAGCCTGCTGGTGCACGCGGGGCTGCTGCCGCAGTGGCCGGCGGCGCAAGTTCTGCGTGACGCCGACGCGATCTCCGCGCTGCTGAGTGGGCCTGAGCGGCCGGAGCTGCTGCGGGCCCTGGTCGACGGCAAGGTTGATGTTGCGGGCGATCTGCGCGAACTGGCTCATGTTCTTGGTGTTTTGACCCGTCTGCGCTGCCTGCGCGCCGATGGCCGGCCGGATAACGACTACACCGGCACGCCCGAAACGGCGCCCAAGGGATGCACGCCGTGGTTTGCGACGATGGGGCGCAAGTCCGCTGATCAGTTCGTGATCTTTGGTCATTGGGCCGCCCTTGGTGTGCGTTGCAGCCCCAGCTGGGCATCCGTCGACTCGGGCTGTGTATGGGGCCAACGACTCAGCGCGCTGCGCCTACACGACCTGCATGTGGTGTCGGTGCCGGCCAATGGCAATTACTTCATGTAGTTATTCGGAACGACCCAGCCGCCGCAGCACCTTGGGCTCGAGCATGGCCACCAAGCGGCAGTTCTCCTGACCCGACTTGCCCGACAGTGCCACCAAACCGGCTTTTTTCAGCGTCGTGATCGGCTGCAGCGCCCCCAGCAGTCGCGCGATGATTTGGTCCACACTCGGCGCATGGCCCACCAGCAGCACGCCGTCGTCGGGCAGGCGCCGCAGGCTGACGAGCATCTCGGTAAAATCGCCATCGGGCCGCAGCCCCGGGTGAGTCTCGACCGAAAAGCGCGGCACGCCCAGAATTTCAGCCGCGATCTCAGCGGTTTGTGTCGATCGCAACAGGGGGCTGGTCACGATACGATCGACCACTACCCCCATCGCCACCATGCCGTGGAAGGCGAGGCGGACGCGTTCGATGCCGTCGGGCGTCAGCGCCCGCTCTTCGTCGTTCTCGGGGGCGGCTGGGTCGCCGGGCTCGACGGCGATGCCATGGCGCATGACGTAGATCCGCATTGAGTCTCCTTTCCATCGTAATTTCAAATACTAGAAAATGGGTGCTTTCTTCTGCTACTCGCAGGTGTCGGCGGTGATGTCGCTGCTGCCGGCCTCGACCGTGACGAGCACGATGGTGTTGGCCTTGGTGGCCGCGTCCAGATTTTGCCAGGCTGTCTGGAGGGTTGGCACCCATTCGGCGTGCAGCGTCCAGATGTGCACAATCTGTTTTTGCCACTTGTCGGCGGCGGCGACGTTGGCGGTCGACTCCAGCGCCCCCGCCAGCTTCTTCTGTAGCAGCACCTGTGCGTCAATTTCAGTGTAAGTCTGAATAGTTGGGCCCTTATAGGCCCGCGTGACCGACACGCCGATCTTCTGACCGCCAAAACTGGCCAGCCAGTCGGTGATCGTGCCCTGGGTGCTATAGCTGATCTCGGTCTCGGTCTTGAGGGTGGTGGCGCCCTCGCACTCGTAGAGCAACTGCATGCTCATGGTTTCAGAGCACTTGGACGAGCCGCCGGCATTGGGGCCGCTGTACCGCGCTTGGGCTCCGGCCCGGAGCGGCTTGGGGTCAAAGGGGCCGTCGACGTTGAAATTCCAGGTATTGACGTAGAAGCTGGGCTGCGGGCTCGCCAATTCGCCGGCCAACACGCCGCACGCGCCGCTGATCGGGCCCCATGGGGTGCCTTTGCCGCCGGCGTCGCTCGCCGTGTCGCTCGCCGTGTCGCCGTCGCCGCTGCTGTCAAATTCGCTTGCAGAGTCTGCAGTTGTAACACCATCGGCGGCCACAGCGGTGCTTGGGGAGCCACTGTTGGTCGTACCGCAGCCTGTCAACAGGCTC
>CAISBR010000202.1 GCA_903883645.1 uncultured Myxococcales bacterium
GGACCGGGCCTTAGCGGCCACCTCGTCGCGCACGGCCCGCGACAGGATCGTCAGGACCGACCGCCACGCCGGCTCGCCATGCACGGTCGCCTGGGTCAGCAGCTCAAATTCAACCCCCCGCGCCGTGACTTGCGCTGGACCAAAGCGGCAGGCGAAGTGCAGCGGGTCGTCGGCGCGCAGTGGCCGAGTCAGCTCGATGCGGTTGGCCAGATGGACCAAGCCCGCAACTGGCAAAGGAAATTGCGGATCTGTGAGCATATGGAAATGCAGCGGCCCGGCCATCACCTGTGGATAGGTCAACGGCAAGTGCTGGTCGTCGGCAAATCCGCAAATGCGCCGGTAGCGCGCCAGGTGGCCAGGGTCGGCGCGCTGCGGCCACAGCTCAAGTTCTAGATTTGGCATATGCACTTGCGAGCCATTCGCGGTCAGAGTCGGGCGCTTGCTCCCCGCCGTTACCGCACGGCTCCAGGCGGGAACTAGGCTGGGCGGGCGCTCGTAAATGCGATGCAGTGCGTGCGAATTGTGCTGATTCTGCGGGCTCATACCTGCCTCCCTACGGCACGGTGGCCACCGGTTGCGGCTCGACCGGGGGCAATGTCGTCGGGCCAGAGCGAGGCCTGGCTCCAGGTCGCTGGCCACGCCGAGCCACGATTTCCTGCAATTTCGCGACCATCGGCGGCGGTCACAAAGTTTCCGAGCTCGCCAAACGCCCTCTCGCCGTTGACCCGACCCTCGCGCAGCCGCAGCGGCTTGAGCCCGCCACTCTGGGCGACTTGGCAGACTTCGTGAGGACCGGGTCGCAGATCGACCAGGGCACCTTTGCGAGCAGGATTGAGCAGTTGCTCCTCATTGCCGACGGGGTCCGCCACGGTCTTGGCCTTGAGCGTCCACACCAGCAGCGAGGTCGGCTCGCGGTCGCCGTAGTTCTCGTCGAGCAAGTCTTTTTCGCCGTAGAACTGCTTGCCGATGTCGTTCTGATTGACCGGCCCAGCCATCAGGCAGATACCCGCAAGCAAATCAGCCCCTTCTGGTAGCTCGGTGACGCCCATCAGCTCGGCCATCAACGCCGACCGCGACGCCGCTGCACCCGCCGCGCGCACCGCGTGGTCCCAGTCAAGTCCCGCCCGCTGCACATCGCGCCGCGACAGACCACAGATGTAGATGCGCTGCCCGACCAGAGCAAAGGCCTTTCTGCCGCGCTCCGCATTACGCGAAAGTGCTTTACCCATGGGTAGATCGGCCCACAATGGCAGATTTTGGATCAGCTTGTCGGTCACGCGGTTTTGCTGGTCGCTCATCTCGGCCAGGCGACGCTCGCCATCGGGCGTGAGCGAGTCGACGCGGTCGAGCAGTAGAAGCTCCTTTGCATGCTCGCGGTTACAACCCGTCCAGTGGGCGAAGGCGTTGTAGCCAGCGCGGCCGCACTGGACTGCGAGGTCGTCAGAGATATCCATATTCTGCCGATGCTTGTATGAATCTGGGGCTTTATCCTCAAAATTGTAACCTGGTAGCACGCGTTCACTGCGAAAAGCCACTAGATTTGCACCAATTTTGCGCAGCAACTGTGGCTGAATTGCCGGCCGCTCGGCGGGCAGGGCGGTACCCACCTGGGCCACGAGCGCCACCTTCCACCCTTCGGCGCGGTCCGCGAGCGTAAGGCCACACAGCTCCTCGAGCGCATGGGCCACGGGCTTATTCACCTGCCGGCCAACTCCACAAAATGGTTGCATAAACACCTGCGCCAGCCGCGTGCCGGCTGAGGCAATCACCGCAGCGCGCTCCATGGCATCGGCCAGAATGCCCACGTGTAGTTGGGGCAGGTAGCCTATGGTCGGAATGTCGTCGCCGTGGTGAATTCGCTTGTGCCACGCGCGGTTGGCCACCGACGCCAACGACCAAAGGGGCTTATGGCCCACAAAGGTCAGCAGGAGCGTGAACGGCGTACGGTAGGGCCTGGCGAGCACGACGTGCGTGTGGCTGGGCTGCTCGAGCACGCCGGCCTCACAATGCTGCAGCGAGCGGAGCAGGTGCGCCAGACGCTCCGAATCCTTAGGCCCGAACGTGACTTGCTTGTAGCCGCGAAAGTTCGTCGACTGCCGCGCCGACAGCACGCCCAGCGCCGTCTCGTCGAACAGTTCGCCTTCGCGCAGCGGCTCGGGGGCGGCAAACCCGCTGGGCCGTGGGAGCGACAGCAGGGCCAGGGCTTGCTGGGCCTCGTCGCGCTCGAGTCGCAGGCGGGTGCGGTAGGCTACGGGCGACGCCGAGTCGAGGCTCGCTGGCAATGTGTAGCGGCTTGGCTTGTGATCCGCATTGGCAAAGTCGGCGCTACGATTGACGATCTCGGCCGGTGGCGCAATGGTAACCACGGCAACGGCCTTGGCCATGTCGGTGGCGAGCGCGGGGCGGCTTGGCGGGCGGTGTGGATGGAGGGCCATGATATCCTTTTTAGGCTTGCGCCATAACGGCTTGCGCTGCCTCAGCGTGGGCCGATGGCAGGGAGTTTCACTGCAGCGAGCGCGGTTGCTACCAAGCCATGTGCAGTGTAGCGCCTGAAAAGCTTGAATTCAGCTGAGGCAGCAGCGTAAAATGCGAAGTAGTGCTTGCTGTTTGATGCGGCAAATCAGCGTTTGTACTAGAAGAATTTCCGCTCGAGAGCAGCCAGTAGACCCCGAGACCAGTCACTACCGCGCCCGCACCGCCCAGCCCGTAAGCTAGCGTGGCGCTGCTGCCAGCTACGGTGGTGCGGCGGTCGATTTCTGGGTGGTTTGCAGGTAAATCAGTGATACTATTCATGGTTGTTTGTGCGCCCAAGAAGACGTAGGCCGCAGCGCCCAGGGTTGCGAGGCCAAGGCCGGATGCTAGGGTGCCTCGGCCCTTGCGCGACAGCCCGCCCTTGGCGAAGAGATAGTAGCTGCCCCAGCCTGTTAGCACTGCTCCGGTGCCCAATGCGGCGTAGCCAATATAGGCATTTTGGGCCTGCTTATCGTATGCAGCATCGTAACCTATATTACCATATGCAAGAGTTTCATTTACGTTCTCAGCTTCATGTGCCGAAGATAGTGCGTAATAGGCGCCGCCCAGCATCATCGCCAGACCCGGTCCTGCGAGCATCCAGCCCTTGCTAGCCGACGACCAGGGCTGTGAGGGGGCACCTTCGCCTACCGCGACTTGAAAGCCGGAGCTGCCGCTGTCGCTTGGGGCATCGCTGGTTCGACCATTGCTGTCGGGGCCGCCGGAGATGTTGGGGCGCTCTTTGGTGTCGCCTTTGCCTTTGGCGTCGCGCTCGACCGCTACACGCTGGGTGTTGCGCCCACTGATCGGCGAGTCAACCTGTGGCCCGGCCGTTAGATCGGGGCCGACTTCGCCATGGTCCTGGCGCTCGCTGTCGAGAATCGGCCGGTCAACATTGCTGACCCGAGGGCTGACCGACCCCTCTTCACCCTTCTTGGCGAGCTGCGCACTGATGTGCTTTTCGTCGCCGAGCATAAAGTTCAACGTGGCGATCCAGTTGCTGAATCCTTCGAGCCGCAGTTCGACGAGGTGCGACCCCGCGGTCAAGGTAAACCGCCCCTTGGCGCTGGAGCCAGCCCGGACCTGATCGATGTAGACATCGCAAACCGGCTTGGCTTCGACCAACAGCACGGGCGCTCGCGTCAGCGCCAAGCGAACGTCGGCCTCGCGCTTCTCGCCACGTACAATGTTGAAGTACTGGTCGAAAATCGCGTGCTCGGTCGCGGTAGCCACCACTTGATGGCCGCCCTCGGGCAACCACACCAGGTGGCTTGAACCGATCGGCAGCAGTGCCTTGCCATCGACCGTTACGGTGGCATTCGTTGGAATAACATTGATTTGTAGCTGGCCCATACCGGCGTCGACAAGCCGCCACTTCAGGTCCGCGCGCACCTTGGCCGCCCATGCTGACTGCGCGGGCTTGAGGCCTGGCGAGCGCACCATCCGCTCGATCCAGTTGGCCGCGCGGGCAATTTGGCCCTTTTCGAGCAGGGTGCGTGCAGCTTTTTCTGCACCATCGGCGCTGGGCGCAGCCTTCCACGCGGTCTCGACCGGCTCTTCGGCGCAGAGTTGGGTAGGGTGCGCCAGCAGGCCGACCAGGGTCAGCAGCAGTGCCAGCAACTTTATGAGATTACGCGACATCTTTGCCAGGGCCTCGCCGTTGTTTTTCGGGAGCGGCAGCGCGTCGCCACCGCCCGCCAGAGAGACACCATGCCGCAGAGGCGGCGAATTGTCCACATGGATTCGACGCTGATCCTGCGTGGTAATGTGGCTTGGCCCGCGACGGGCACTCGTTTATGCTTGCCCCGGCCTTGCGCAGGAGTGTTGGATGCAGTGCAATAAATTCGGATGGGGAACGGTTGCCATCTTGGCGATCAGCTTGGGGATTTTGGGCTGCTCTGGCGAGTCGGCATCAGCTGTGGCCAAGGTCGATGCCAGTGCCGACAGCGGCGGCGGCGACGTGGGGCTGTGCAGCGGCACCACTACAACGTGCGACGACGGCGACGCTTGCACGCAAGGCGACCAGTGTCAGGCCGGCAAATGCGCGGGCAGCGCAGTGGGCTGCGACGACGGCTTAGCCTGTACCGAGCAAGCGTGCGACAAGATAAAAGGTTGTGTGATCAGCAAGGTTGCCGACGGCCAGTGCGCCATCGCAGGCCAATGTGTCGCGGCGGGCAACAGCGCCCCGGGCAATGTGTGCTTGGCGTGTGCACCGACCCTAAGCGCCGTCGACTGGTCGGCCGCGGCCACGGCCTGCGACGACAACAGCGTGTGCACGACCGGCGAGGCCTGTAGCGGCGGGGCTTGTGTAGGAAAGTCGGTCACTTGCGACGATGGCAATGCGTGCACGGTCGATGTATGCGACCCGAAGTACGGCTGCCAGTACAGCGCTGCTGGCGGCCCCTGCAACGACGGAAACCCTTGTACTGCCGGTGATTTCTGCGCTGCGAACCTGTGTCACGGCGCCACGGCCACGGTGTGCGACGACAAGGACCCGTGTACGCTCGACGGCTGCGACAAGGCCAGCGGCTGCACGGCGGTGCCCGACCCCAAGGTTTGCGACGACGGCAAGCCGTGCACCCAAGATCTGTGCGACAAGGGTAACTGCACACATCCCAACAAGAAACCGGGCGACAGCTGCAGCAGCGGCGACCCTTGCGTGGTGGGGCAGGTGTGCACGCTCGACCTAGACTGCAAGGGTGGCGGCGACCTGGGTTGCGACGACAAAAACCTTTGCACCCAAGATAGTTGCAAGCCCTTTAAGGGCTGTGTGCACGTATTGGCCGAGACCCCATGCGACGACGGCGAGTCGTGCACCGGCCCCGACACCTGCATTGGCGGCGAGTGCATCGGCCTCAAGACCGGCTGGTGCCCCAAATGCAGCAATACCTTTAGCAATTCGTCTGGCAAGATGATTCAATTTCAGATCGGCGCGAGTGGCAATCCGGGCGAGGGTTTCGATGTCGACGGCGACATAAAGACCTGTGCGCCGGTGGGTAACTGCTCGGGCGGTATCGATAATTCGGCGGCGGTGCTGGGCGCGTTCATCAACAAGGGGCTGATTGCGGGCGTGCAAGACGGCACGTTGACGTTTGTCGCGGAGCTGCAGGGCTATCAGGGCGAGAACATCCCGTTTGTGTTGAACTTGTACGCGGCGGTGCAAACCGATGGCAGTGCGGCGGCGGGTTGCAAGCCGCAGGCCGACATGTGCGAGTGGTACGTAGAGCAGGGTGCGATGACGGCCAAGTGCTTGCCCAAGTTCTCGTTCAAAGACGCTAAGATACAAGGCGGTAAGCTGACCGCAGGTACCAAGGACACGCTGTTCGCCATGCAGGGCGAGCTGAACGGTGCACAAGATGCATTGATCTACGTCAAGGGTGCGCGAATCGAGGGTACCGTCACGTTTGGCAACGACGGTGTGACCGTGAAGGCGCTGCAGGGGGTGTTGGGCGGGGCAATCCCGATGTCGAATCTGCAGGATGTGATTGCAGCGAGCGGCGATGGCGCCTTTGGTGCGATGGGGCTTACCAAGGAGCAGGTGATCGAGCTGGTCAAGAAAGTATTAAAGCTTGATCAGGACTTAGACGGCGACGGTGACAATGAGGCGGCGAGCGTGGGCATCCGCTTCTCGGCGGTGGGCGCCAAGCTGGTGGGCATGAAGTGGCAGTAACTTAGACGCTTTCTACGGTTGACGCGGGTAGCGGGTCTGGCGAACCTGGGTCCGGCCGTTGCGGTACTCGGCGCGAAGTGGTCTAGGCCACGGCGGATGATGCGCAGAGTGCTCCGTGAAAATAGCTTGTTGCGCTGTCTGGGCGTGCGGATGCAGGAGCGGCTCGGGCGCAGGCGGGGGATAGGTAGGCTGGCGCGGAACGGCACAGGTGGCGACACCAAGACGCGGCAGAATCCATAGTTGCAGCGCAAGCCACGTGGCCAGCGCCCCCAGCCAACCCCAGATACCCATTGTTAGTCCTTGCTTGCGCGACAGTGGCGCACGGGGTCGGAGCCAGGGCACGCGCCAGGGGTTCGGCTGGGTCCTTTCTTTGCCAACTTGCGCTAGTCTGTGCCGTGGCGACGCGGTTCGCTGAGTAGGATTACGATGGCAGACGGGTTGACGGGCAAGCGGGTGGTCATTACGGGTGCAAGCGCTGGAATCGGGGCCGCTTTGGCCGTCGAGCTGCATCGGCGTGGTGCCCGCCCGGTGCTAGCGGCGCGGCGGGCGGGGGAACTGGCTGAAGTGGCTGCACTCGCAGGGAATTCGCCCTGGATCGCCTGCGATGTAACCCAGCGCGGCGAAGTCGAGCGGCTGCGGGCGTTCGCCCTAGCGCAGGGGCCGGTCGACACGTGGGTGAACAACGTGGGGCGCGGTATCTCGCGGCTGGTGAGTGAGCTCGACGACGACGATATCGACGAAATGGTGCAAATTAACGTTAAATCAGCACTTTATGGGATGCAGGTGATCCTGCCGCATTTTCGCGAGCGCGGGCGCGGGCACATTGTGAATGTGTCGTCGATGCTGGGGCGGATTCCGTTCGCGGCGCAGCGGTCGGCGTATAGCGGTGCCAAGCACATGCTGAACGCGTTGACGGCGAACCTGCGGATGGAAGTGCGTGAAACTCATCCAGAAATCATGGTCTCGACGTTCTCGCCGGGGGTGGTGCGGACCGAATTTGGCGTGAGTGCGCGCCACGGCGGATTCGATAGCCGGCAGGCTGCGTATTCGCAGTCGGCAGAAGAGGTTGCTGTGCTTCTGGCGGACCTGGTCGAGCGCCCGGTGGCGGATGTGTATAGCCGGCCGGGGATGCGGGCTCAGGTCGCGGCTTATTATGCGGCGGAGGATATGGGGGCGGCCGAGACGGCCCGTGGATAGGGTAGAATAGCGTGTAGGTTTGATGGGTTGGGCGAATCCGCGCTGCGCGCGGTCCCGTGCTAGGCGCACTGGCCTAGCGGCCCGTGTGCCCGGAGGCGCGCGCGGCCTGCGGCCGGCCCGCGCCTCCGCCCTGCGGGTTACGCCCGGTTTCGCGACCAAGTTGCGCGAGCGCAACTTGCGGCTTGCCTGGGTTCTTCAAAAAGTATGTTCTTACAGTTGGTTACACCTTGGCCTAACGGCCAGGAATCCGCCCAGCCCATCCGCCCCACCGCAGCGCCAGGGACCTGACGGCCCCAGGCGCACCACCACCCCGACGCCCGCCGGCCGCTTTCGCAGCCCATGGGCGCCCCCCGGGGCCATGTCCAACCCCCGGCCAGCCTTCGGCCCGGCGATGTGTCCGCCGGAACCTGGTGTAGTCCACCGTCGCCCGTACGCAGCGACCGTGGTCCCC
>CAISBR010000203.1 GCA_903883645.1 uncultured Myxococcales bacterium
AAGGCGCCGCAGCGGGCCCGCAGTGGTCTTGGCGCTGCTGGCAGGATGTGGCAACTCTTCACAAGTCACAGCGAATTCGTCCGATGCGGCCGTGGTCGACGCCGCAGGCGATGCACAAGCCGACGAGGACACGCAACTCGCAGACTTGGCGGCGGATGCTAGCCCGGCCGACACCTCGATCGCCGCGGACGCAACCCCCGATACGGCCGCCGACACCATCGCCGATGCTGCCGTCGGCGCCGGGGCCGATGCGGCCGTGGATGGCTATGCCGATGCCACGAGCGCGGTCGACGCAAATGAACCTGCGACTTTAACTTACGATTGCAATAACTTGCCACAAGGGCCCTTTGCGCTACAGGCGGTACCCGGCGCTGTCGCCTCCGAAGACTTGGCCTTTGACGGCACGGGCCACCTGGTGGGCTCGAACAACTCCGCCATCTTCAAGACCGCGGCGGGCGCCAAGGCCAAGCTGTGGATCCCCGGTATCGAAAACCGCGCCGGAATGCGCTTTTTGCCCGACGGCCGCCTCGCCATGTGCGACGACAAGCTGGGGCGCATCCTGCTCTTTGACGAAGACGGCTCGCAGAAGGTGCTGGTGCAAGGCCTCAGTTATCCCAATGGTATTGCTACCGATCTGCAGGGCTTCATCTATGTGACCGAGCACGACGCCGGCCGCGTGCTGCGCATCCACCCCTACACGGGCGCGTACACCGTGCTCACCAAGCTGATCGCCAACCCCAACGGCATCATCTTCGACCCCGAATTCAAGAACTTGTACATCGGCTCCTTCGCCACCGGCTGGATCTACAAGCTGGCCGTGTCGCCCACCGGCGTGCCCGGCAAGCTCATCCAGTGGGCCAGCCCCATCGGCGCGGGCGGCTTGCTCGATGGCATCGGCGTCGATGCGTGCGGCAACGTGTACGTGTGCGAATACGGCAACGCCGACATCTGGCGCATCCCACCCAGCGGCGGCCCCCCGGTCAAGATCGTCGACGCCAGCCCCGACGCCACCTACCTGCCCAACATGCAGTGGGGCGTGGGCCAAGGTTGGGATCCCATGAGCCTTTACGTGCCCGACGGCTGGAAAATCGGCCTGTGGCGCATCGAAGTGGGCGTGCCCGGTGCGCCGCGACCATTTCCGTAGGAGTCCGCCATGCTGCGACGCACTATCTTGATTACACTGGCAATTGCCGCACTAGTGGCGTGCAGTAGCGACCCCGTGCCCAGCGCCGTCACGTGCAGCTTGCCCACTGGCAGCCACCCCGATTTTGGCCAAAAACTCAGCTGTGCCGCCGACTTTGCAGCCCTAGCCTGGCGACCGCCCGACGCGAGCATTCCGGGCGCCAGCTCGAGCAAGGTGATTCTCGATACCGCCCAGGCCGCGGGCAGCGAGCCGGGCGCGCTCTATTTCTTGAACGCGGAGAAGTTTCCGATCCACTACACTTTTGCCCAGAAGTACCTGTCGGGCAAGGGTAAACCGCTGGTCAAGGATCAGGGCACCTTCTCGGCGCAAGAGTATTTTTCGCCCACCCGCCGCTTCTTGCTGGGCGCGCTGACCCGCTACGACCAGCCGCACACCGGGGCGACGATTTGGACGTTTGAGATCGCGCCCTACGACACCATGAGCACCGCGCAACTGCTGACGGCGTGGGATATGGTGGTCAAGAACACGTGGATCGGCAAGGACTTACGCTTCCATCCGACGAGCGACTCGGTGCTGGCGCTGGCCAAGCAGCTGCCGCCGCGGGTCAAGGTGGTCACCAGCCAAGAGCTGTTTGCGGGCATCGATTTTCAGCCGCTGAATCCCGGCGTGGCGATTGGCCAATTGCGCTATTACGCGGTGGCCGACCTGGACAAGAAGACCAAGTGGGTCACGCCGCGCGATGTGGCGGTGCTCGATGCGGTGCCCAACGACATTTCGGTGGTGGCAGGCCTAATTACCGCCGATCTGCAGACGCCGCTGTCGCATGTGAACGTGCTGTCGCAAAACCGCGGCACTCCCAACATGGGGCTAGTAGGCGCCTTGCAGAACAAAGACTTGCGTGCCCTTGAGAACAAGTGGGTGCGCCTTGAGGTCACGCCGTTCGATTGGAGCATCGCCGAAACAACGCAGGCCGAGGCGGATGCTTGGTGGCAAGCGCACAAGCCGCCGGTGGTGCAGGTGCCCAAGCTCGATCTGAGCGTGCAAGAACCGCGCGATTGTACACAGATTACCTCGGCCGACGTGGCGGCTTTTGGTGGCAAGGCCTCGAACTACGGCCAGCTGTGCCATATCGAAGGGCTGCCCGTGCCGGCCGCGATGGCGGTGCCCGTGGCGTTCTACCATGCGTTTGCCGAGCAAATTGGCCTACCTGCCAAGGTCAAGGCGCTGCAGGCTGATCCGACCTTTGCAGCCGACCCGCTGGTGCGCGAAAAGAAGCTCACAGAACTGCAGGCTTTTGTTGAGCAAGCCCCGCTCGACCCGGCCTTTGAGGCGATGCTGACGGCGCGAATCGCGGGCAAGTTTGGCACGCAGGCGCTGCGGGTGCGCTCGAGCACGAATGCCGAGGATCTAGATGGGTTTACAGGGGCTGGCCTGTATACGTCCAAGACGTACGACCCGCTCGACGCCAAGAAGCCCCTGGCCAATGCTGTGCGGCAAGTGTGGGCCAGTCTTTGGAATTTGCGGGCGTGGGAAGAGCGCGACTGGCGCGGCATCGATCACCAGGCCGTGGCGATGGCCCTGCTGATTCACCGCGGTTTTCCGGCTGAAGATGCCAACGGCGTGGCCCTGACCGGCAATCTTTTCGACCCGACGCAGCCGGCCTACTACCTCAATGTGCAGTTTGGCGACACGCCGGTGGTGCGACCGCCGAGCGAGGTAACTACCGATCAGTTCTTGGTATATTTCGATTATCCCAACCAGCCGGTGGCGTGGCTGGGCCACAGCTCGCTGGTGCCGGCGGGGCAAACGGTGCTGACGACGCCGCAGGTGCAAGAGGTGAGCGCGGCGCTGGGCAAAATCCACCAGGCCTTTGCGCCGATCTATGCCAAAGCCGGCAAGTTTTACGCGATGGACGTCGAGTTCAAGTTCAACACCGAGGCGGGCGAGCCGCCGCACCTGTGGATCAAGCAAGCGCGGCCGCACGCGGGCTGGCAGCAATAGCCGCCGGGGAATGATCATGCGATCCTTTGGATTTACAGCTTTTTTGAGTCTGTGGCTGCTCTGCGGCTGCGGCTCGTCGACAACCACCCCCACCGCAGCGACGACCGATGCCGCGGCCGAGGTCAGCACGCTCGACAGCGCCAACAGCAGCGACACGGCAATTCTGCCGGGCGATTCACAAACAGACACAACGACTTCGCAGGTCAAGTGGCACGGTGCGTGCGCTCAGGACCAGCGCTTCGGCCGCTTCGAAGTGCTGCAAGACGCCCAATACGGCAGCTCGGTCTCGGGCAACGTGGCCGACCGCATCGACGCGCTGCAGGTGATGGTCGCCAAAGAGTCGCAGGGGGCGTGCAAGCTGTGGCAACGCAAAGCCGCTGTGTGTTCGCCAGGTTGCACGGGGACGCAGCAGTGCGTGCGCAACGCGGGCTGCCTGCCCTTTCCGGCGCCGCAAGATGTAGGCAAAGTCACCCTGACTGGGCTTGTCAAAGCCGTGGTGATGACGGCCAAGGGCTCGAACAAGGACTATTTCTTTACGGATTTTGATGCCGATCCCTATGTGGCGGGTGGCCCGATCGAGCTGCAGGCGGCGGGCGGGCAGACCCCGGCCTTTGGCCTGAGCGGCCAGGGGGTGGCTCCGCTCACGATTGCCAACAAGGCCGGAACTCTGCAAAAGGGCAAAGTATTCAGCGTCGATTGGCAGTCGGCTGCGGTGACGACCGGTATCGGCGTGCATCTGTCGCTCAATGTCGACCAGCATGGCCTGACCCCAGTGACGCTAACCTGCGATGTGGGCGACACGGGCCACCTAGAAGTGCCGATGGTGCTTACGGATGCCCTGCTCGGCTACGGCGTGTCGGGCGCGGCGACGGCGTGGCTGCAGCGGCAGACGGTCGACTCGCAGGTGACCACGGCCTCGGGCCAAAGCGGTTGCGTCGAGCTGGTAGTGGGGAGCAAGGTCGCGCTGCAGGTGCTAGCACAGTAACTTGTCAGAATTCAACTAGTTTACTGGCGTATTCTGCGTCTCGACAAACGTGCGGCACTGCTGCCCGCGCAGCGACGGACACGGCGGCAGGCTCGCGTCGGCCGGCACCAGCACTTTGGGCTGCAGCGGCAGCGCCACGCTCGACGGGTGGTCCTTGTCGTGCGCAATGTCGTACGTGACCGGGTGGGCGAATTTCAGCAGATCAAAACGCCAGTCGGTGCGGCTATCGCCGGGCGTATCGACGGTGAGGCGGATGCGCGACCCCTTGCGAAACACATGGGCAAAGCCGGCAATCCCCACACGCATTGGCTCCCAAGCACCCACCGCCAAAGGCTTTTTACCCGAGTACAGCATATCGGGCTCGGGGTTCAGCTCCGTCGAAATCGCCGACAGCTTGCGGAACGACGCGCGCAGCCAACCGCTTTGCACATAACGCTCTTGCCCGTCAGGCCGCACTTCGCTCAGGTTCACTTCAAGGTCCGCGTCGGTCACATCCGCATCGTGGCTGCGCAACCACAGGTCAACACTGCCATTTCCGACCATCACCATGTCTTGCTCGAGCGGCGGCGTGGTATAGGCCAGCAAGCTGCCCGGCGCCGGCGCTTTCCAATCGTAGACCGCATTGGCGCTCCACAAGTGCTGCACGTCTAGACCGCGCTTGCCCGCATCGGGGTCCAGGGCAAAGCTCGAGGCGGCGACGGCCTGGGTAGGCGCATCGGCCAGCAGCGCACCATCTTCTTGAAAATACAGGCGCTTAACTTGCGCATCGGGCAGCGGCCATTGCGCAAAACTCTGCTCAAAATGGGCGTGCGGCGCACCCAGCGGGTCGGTGGCGCCATCTTCAAAGAGCACGCGCAGCTCAGGCTCACTCTCCCACTTCGCCTTGGCCTCGGCGTAGGTCTTGACGTCGCCCCAACGGCTTTTGGGCAGACCGAGCGAAACATCAAACACTTGCTGGCTCATCTGCGGCGCGAGCAGGCCCATAAACGCAGGCAGCGTCGGCACTTGCTGGGCCACGTAGATATCGAGGAACGCTTTCCATTCGGCGAGCACCTGCGGGGCAAAACCGTCGGAATGCACGCCGTTGTACACGGTAAAGCGCCGATTGGGCGCCCCGGTAAACTGGCTCAGCAGGGTGGTAAAGTACGGCCCGGTCTGCTCATCTTGAAAACCACAGGCCAAGAACACCGGCACTTGAATCTTGCTCGCCCACGCGCTGGGATTGAGCGGCTCAAGCGTCTCGGCCGTGTAGTACTTGGTGTCTTTGGCCTGCTCGACGTTGTTGACGCGCTGATCGTGCAGAAGCTGATTCTCTTTGCAGATCAGGTCGCCCGCATCCACCTTGGCCTGCTCCCAGCCTTGGCCATAGGGCGCCGCCTTCTTGTACACGTTGTTGATCCAGTTCAGCGCGAAACCGTCGTTCAAAATGCCGCCCGGCACCAGCGTGGTCGCCGTGTTGCCAATCACCGAAAACGGCGCGATCGCGGCGAGGCTCGGCGGCTGGGTCTTGGCGACAAAAAGCTGCGTAATTCCGGGGTAAGACAGCCCTACCATGCCGACCTTGTGGTGCGCCACCCACGGCTGGGCAGCCACGGTCTCGATCACGTCGTAACCATCGAGAAGTTGTAGCTCTTCGAAGTAGTCGTACGCGCCGCCCGAGCAACCTGTGCCGCGGATGTTGACACTGACCGTCGCATAGCCCGCCACCGCCGCCACCATGGCGCTGGGGTCGGAGGGGGCATTGCAAAGCACTGGAATTGCGCCGCAAAGCGACTCCTGGCTGGCGGGCACAACCTTGCTGCCGGGTCGGCCCGGGTCGTAGCCCGAGTAGTTGACGATGGTGGGGTATGGCCCCTTGTCGGCGGGCCCGGGCAGCGTGGCAAAGTAGGCCAGCGTGGTGCCGTCGCGGGCGGTGATGTAGCCGGTGCCGACCGCGATTTTCTGATTGCTATAGAAGGCTTGCGAGGGCTGGCTGGCCTTGCTTTCGAGCACGTCGACGGGCCCCGAGAACTTGCCCGGGCTGGCGGTCAGGTGCACGCGATAACCCTTGCCGGCCGCAAGCTTGCGGTACACCAAGCTGCCCAGGTAGTCGGCCTTGCCGCTGGCCTGGGCCTTGCCGTCGGCGTCGCGCAGCTCTAAGTCGGCGTCGGGCACGGCATGGGTAACAAAGACTTGCGCGACGCTGCCTTGCACGCTAATGCCGGCGTTGCCCTTGTCGATAACCGTGCTGACGTCGGCCGAGGTGTCGAGGCTGCTGGTGTCGCCGGTGCTCGCGTCGCTGCTGGTCGTATCGGCCACAGCGGCATCGCCGCCCACGACGTCGGCCGCAGCGGTGGGCGTGGCGGTCGACGCCTCGCAACCATAGGCCACTGCTAGAGAAACCAGACTTATCACCCACCACTTACGCATCAAGGACCTCGCTAGCAAGTGCGGGGAGCGTAGCGAATCGGTCGGCGCACGCAAGCACAATTCGCGAAAAGTTACGCAGGCAGCAATCCCTGTACCTGCTGCCACCATTGCCCGGCCCGCCCTTGCATACCCGCCACCACATTCGCCGCCGTCGCCGCCGCCCCACGATGTTCGTGCCGCAACGTCCTGCGAAGCCAGGGATTTTGGGCAATCTTGTGCCGCGCCTGCGCCAAGTCTAGCCCCTGCTTCTGCAGCTCGTCGTTCAGCTCGCGCTCCGCCACCTGCCGCGCCTTAAAAAGCATCATCTGTACGCGCGAATACACGTTGACCGCGCCGTCGCCCGTCGTCTCGACCGGCAGGTACAGCGCGTCGGGCAGCAGCGCTTGCACCACCGTCTGCACGCCGTCCGACACCCCCGAACTAGGCATGCAGCCAAACGGTTTTACCGATAGCGTCAGGTTCACTTTGCGCTTCTTAGTGTTGAGTAGCAGCTTGGCCACCTCCATGTGCCCCTCGCCGCCGCGCACTTCTTGGTGGTACAGGCCCTGCACCGCGTCGCTAAGCTCGTCCATGTCAGGCAGGGTATAGCCGTGCAGTCCCATGGTGTTGGCTACGGTCTGAAACACCACCCGCAGCGCCTTGTCGGCCGCGTGCATATTCAAAATCGTGCGCCCCGGCGCGCCGCTGTCGAGCAGGCCCCAGCGCCCGCCGTCTTTACCGCTCAGGCCCATGCGCCGCTGGGTGTCCCACCGCACCTCCCACAGGTTGTAGAGCAGCCAGGCCGTCACCAGCTGCACATCGACCTCGGCCCCCTCTTTCTCTAAGAAGCTCGGCATCTTATAGTTGCCGTCACCCTCCGTGGTCATCGCCCAGAACTCGCCGATAATGCCCACCTTGGGCTTGGGCACCAGCCGGTCGACCTGGATCGCCGCCAGCTCGCGTCGCACCCGCAGCAGCGTCGCCGGCATCTTCCACAAGTCGCCTGGAGTCTCAAGGGTTTTGACCAGCATGGCACGGCAGCGCGCCACCGCCCGGTCCGTCGCGCCGGCCTCGAGCTCGTACGGACGAATGCGGTACATCAGCGCGTTCAGCGCGTCGCCCACCATGATCGAGAGCAAAACCCGCACAAAAAACGCCAAGTTCATCTGCAAGCCGGCGTCGGTCGCGCCCGACTGATCGAGCCCGCCCTTTTGCTGGAACAGCGCGACACGGAAGCCATCGAACCCAGAGTCGCGCAAAGCTTTGCGGTACTCGGTGGTGTAGCTGCCAAAGCGGCACGGGCCACAGGCGCCCGCCGTCAAAAACAGGTAATTGCTAAGGATATGCTCCGTCGACATGCCACCATCGCGCATGTGCTGCAGCGTCTTGACCAGGTTGCCCACGGTGAAATAGGTGGGGTTGCACTGGCCGCGGTTGCCGAACTCTTTGCCCACCTGCAGCGCCTCGGTATCGGGGCAGTCGAGCGCCAGCACTTTGTAGCCAAGACCCCGCAACCCTGCAGTAATAAAGCTATCGTGCGCCAAGGTCAGGCCCGACACCAAGATAGTGGTGGTGGCGCGCTGCTCAGCGGTGAAGCCGTCGTGCACCACATCGCGCCAGTGCTCGGTCTTCGTCACCCCCAGCTCAGCCTGCTGTAGTGCAATAAATTCGCGAAGCTCCGCGTCAATGCGCGCCTGAATCGCCGGCTCGAGCGCAACATGCTGATGCTTAGGCGGGTTTTTCGACGGCGACACGGGTACTTCCGTCACATCGAGCTTCTTGGCCTTTTGCGCCAGCCGCTCAGTCGAAACCTGCGGCACCGGCACATCGCTAGCGAGGGACGACGGCGAAACTTCGTTATAAAAATCCATGGTTCAACTCCTCAGCATTCCATCAACTGCGTAGGGTGTCACTGCCGGGCAGCCGCCGCAGCGCTTTCTCGGCCAGCGCGCCCACACCTAGCCGCGCGCGGTGGGCCACTTGCCGCAGGGGCGACAGGGGCTTATGGGCCACCGGTTCGGGCAACAGCGGCGCCAGTCGCGGCGGCTTGGCCGGCTCGCTCGCATACAACTTCATCAATTCTTGCCGCTTTAGCTCGATGCGCTTCTCGAGCTCGGCCTTCTTGTGCGCCAAGTCCTGCAGGCGCTCTTTGTGGCGCTCGAGCGTGTAGCCATAGGTCCGCACACGAATACCAATCGATCCACCGGGTTTATTGGCATCGATATCGTGCAGCGACGACGTGGGCGTGCGACTCGCCGCCAGAATCTTGTCGATGGTGGCGTAGACCGGCGCGTCGTGGCCGCACTTAAAGCTCGACAAATCGAACACGGCGACGTTGGGATGCCGCGCGGCAAACTTGGCACACCACACCTTAAAGGCGCTGTTCGCACTGTAGTTTTCGGGCCAGACGTCGTTGATATCGAACACATCGGGCAGCCCAGACGCCAAGTCTTCGCGGAAGTAATGCCCCAACCACTCGCGATCGCGCGGAATCGATCCCATCGACAGAATCGGGTATCCAAGCGCTTGAAATTCCTGCATAACGTCGTGATTCAGCCCGGGATCGCTGTGGTATGGGCGCCCAAGCATCAAGATGGCGATGCCGTCGCGCTCGGCCACATCCTCAAGCAGCAACTTGCCGCGTCGCTCGCGCTCCGTCTGAAAGTCATCGAAGGCCAACCACGCTTGCTCGCAGGCAAAATCGCTCTCGTCGCGCGTCATACCCAGCAGCTCGGCGAACGCTCGGAACATCTGGTCGCACTGCAGGTGCCGCTCGCTAAAGCTCAGCGCCGGCCCAATAAACTGGATATTGCGCTCGGCAAACCAGTCTTTCTCTTTGGTAAACGCGGCCTTCATCACATCGCTCACGCCCTGCACAATCGGGCAGCTGGCATGGTCCATCGTGCCAATTAGCGGCGAGGGTACATGCGTCAGCGCCGGCAGAAAGATCGCGTCGAGCGGGCGCTCCTTATGCTTGTGCATCAGCAGGTTATGGATGTGCGCCTGCGCCACCTTGCTGGGGAAGCAGGGGTCAATCGAGCCGTAACGCCCGCCCTCGGCCCACATCTCTTCGCCAGTATCGTCTGAAAATACAACGTTTTGCTGCTCAACGCCCAGCGCCTCAAGGTAGGTGCGCAGCCAGGGCGCCACACTCCAAATATTCAGCACCTTGGGGATGCCGATGCGCAGATGCTTGCGACGCTCGTGGGCCGCGGTATCCGATCGAGCAAACGTTCGTTCCACTTGCCGGCGCTCGGTGCGCAGCCACGAATCGACCGTAGTTTCGGGTACTAGAAAATGGCTGCTCGATTCTGGCAGCGCCGCAGGGGCGTAGCGGTGGCGAAACAGCTCGCGCGCCTCCCACTCGACTAGATTGGGGTAGGCCCGCCGCAGCCGCGCCCGCTCGCGGGTCAGGTCGCGCAGCGCAGCGTCGCTCTCGACCGTGCCCTTTTCGCACGAGAACCCAGCGATATACCGAACAGTTTCGCCATTGGGCGTGGAGGTATCCACAAAGGTGCGGCTGCACAAGTTGGGGCAAAAGTGGCAGCGCGTGTCTTCGTCAGTGCGGGTGGTGTAGGTCAGGTCGATGGCCGCGTCCAGGCCGATCCAACTGCCAAACGGCTCGGATTTCTGCTGTGCACGGGCATACTTACGCCACACCTCGAGCGCAGCACCGATCGCCCCCGCCTCGCCCGGATAGGGATGCACCTTGACGTCGGCGCCCGGCACGCGCTGGGTAATGTAGTCGACCTGGGCCTTGACCGCCGCCAGGTTGTACTGAGTACCCCCCTGAAGTACAAAGCGTTTACCCAGTTCGGCCATCCGCGGAATCTGCACCACGTACTGCCACACGTTCTTGGGCAGCACCAGCGCCAGCCCCGCCAGCATCTCGGCCTTGCTATAGCCCTCTTTTTGGAAGTTCACGCGGTCCGCATCCAAGAACACCGCGCAACCATACGAGAACTCCGGACTCAGCTCCGCCGAAAACGCGGTATCGGCATACTCAGTCACCGGCACGCCAAACTGGTCCGCCATGGCCTGCAGCAGCATCCCATTACCCGCAGAGCATTGATTCGACAGGCGAAAATTATCGATATCGCCGCCGCGCAAGAACAGCACCTTGATGTCTTGGCCGCCAATGTCGCAGATCACATCCACATCGCCGCAGTAATGGCGCGCGCTCAGCATATGTGCAACTGTTTCAACGACATGCACTTCGGCGTGCAGCGCCTTTTCTAGAACTGTGCCGGCATAGCCCGTCACGCCAAACCCGCTCCACTCGACCTGCCAGCCGCGGGCGCGAATCGTGTCGCGCATTCGGCCAAACATTTCGCGCATATCCAGGATCGGATTGCCTTTGCTGAGCTGGTACTCCTTGAGCACCACCGTACCGTCTTGCGCTACCGCGACGCACTTGCTCGAGGTCGAACCGCCATCCAGGCCCAGCGCCAGCTTCAGCGTCTGCCCGGGCAGCGGCACCCCGCCGAGCTTGCCCTGTGGACGAAACACATCACTAAAATCAAGCGCTTCTTGCCTGTTGCCCACCAGCGGCGGACCCGCCAGTTCGCGCAGCCGGTCCTTGCGCCCCTGCTCCGAGTAGTGCCGCAGCGCGGTGCGACCGCGATAGTGCCCCACCTCGCCCGGCTCGTGCAGCCCGTAGAACACCGCCCCCAGCGCCGCATAGAGCTCGGCCCGCGGCGGCACGGCCACTAGTTCTTCGATAGGCAAATCAGGCACTTCAATGCCGCGTTCGCGCCACACTTCGGCGATGCGCAAGCGCCAGCACTGCACCAGCATCGGCAGGTAGGTATTGGGTCCACCTAGCAATAGCACCTTTGGTTTCAGAGTGTTGCCGCGGGTCAGCACCGACAGATTCTGCATCACAATCGCATCGGCCAGCGAGTTCAAGATTTCGTCGCCCGGCACGCCCGTCTTGACCAAGTTGACGATGTCGGTCTCGGCGAACACGCCACACTTGGCCGCGACGTGATGCAACTTGCTAGAATCGAATACGATCTTGGTTGCGACCTCCATCGCCACGCCGGCCTTGATCAGGCACTTGTCGATGGTCGCACCGGTGCCCGAAGCACACTTGTCGTTCATCGACGCGTCGAATTGCACCTGCCCCGTCTCGGGGTTGCGCCGCACAAAGATAATCTTGGCATCTTGGCCACCCAGCTCAACGATCGACGCTACGTCGGGGTGCAGCTTTTCGACCGCCATCGACACTGCGTTGACTTCTTGCACGAATTTGGCGCCCAGCGGCTCGCAAAGTGGCCCCGACCCCGAGCCGGTGGCAAAGATCCGCCACTGCTCGCGCGGCACATTCGGCAGCGCGTTTTCAATACGCTCTAAGAACTCGAGCACCGTTTCGGGCTGTTGCGTGTGGTGCCGCGTGTAGTCGTGCCACAAAATCGCACCGCTGACCGGGTCGACCACCACGGCCTTGACCGTCGTCGAGCCCACGTCGAGGCCGATGACGATGGGCTCGCGACGTTCGCGCAGCATTTCAGAGGGTTCCGAGGTAGTGGCCGGTGACATAGCGACGCCCAGTTTTGATTAGACTGGGAGTATAGTCTATTGCACCAGCGGCGTCTAGAGTTGATTAGACTGGCAGTTCAGTCTAATTCATTCCGACTTGGCCGCCGGGTCCATCCCTAGAATCGCCAAGCGCAATTCTTCGCCAGCCACACCGCACAGGCAGGTCGTCAGCAGCTCGCGGGCCAGCGTCTGTTCGGGCAGGTCGGGCATACCTGCGTCGTCGTCGAGTCGGGCCGCCATCACCGCCAAGATCGCCCCCAGCAGCGCGTGCGCCGCCAGCTCGGCCTGCAGCGGCCGCACCAGCCCCACCGGCGCGCCATCGAGCAGCGCCTGGCGAATCATGCCGCGAGCAAAGCCATGCAGCGCCGTTACTTTGCTGCCAACCACCGGCTCTTGCCCCGCTTCGATCAGCAGCAGCCGCGCCACCGCTCGATCCGACAGCAAAATATCGAGCACGCGCAGCAAGTTGCCCGCCAGCTGGATCTGCGGCGGCGGCGCATCGGGCTCTAGGTCCACGCCGACCACTGCCTGCGTCAGCCGCGCCACCAGGTCGTCGAGCACGGCACCAAAGGCTTCGGCTTTGCTGGGGAAGTGCTCGTAAAAGGTGCCCCGCGTCACGCCGCCGTACAGGCAGATCTGGTCGAGGGTCGTGGCCAGATAGCCAGCCTCGCCGAACGCTTTGGCCGCCGCCGCCACGAGCAGGCGATGCGTCTCGGCCTTGCGCTGGCGGGCGCGAATGCGGCGTCCGTCTTCGACGATGCGCTCGGTCGGGATTTCGTCGGGATCTAGCGCGATTTCTTGGGGAGGAATAATCATGGCGGAGGCACGCTAGCGCACGCGAGGGCGATTGCCAAGCCGCCGCAAGTCGCGCAAGCTGCCGCCGCTAACCCGGAGGCCACCTATGTCCCGTTCCATTCTGCCTGAGTCCGCTATCCACCCCGCCGTCGCCGCCCAAGTCGGTCTGCCCGACAAGAGCACGCTGGCCGAAGTGCAAGCCGCCGTCGCCAAAGACGATCTGGTGGTAGTCGGCATGGGCCAAAACCCCTTCCCCAAGCGGGCCCGCAAGGCGCTCGACAAGGCCGGCACGGCCTATACCTACTTAGAATACGGCAGTTACATGAGCAAGTGGCGCGAGCGCTTGGCGCTCAAGATGTGGACCGGCTGGCCCACCTTTCCGCAGATCTTTGTGCGCGGCCAGTTTGTGGGCGGCGCCGAGGATCTGCAAAAGCTCATCGACTCGGGCGAGCTGAAGACCCTGCTGGCTGGTCCGCGCGTCGGCTAGCATCGCCAAATACCCAAGCACTACGGCGGCATGCACACCTTGCTGGTCAGGCCGCTGATGGAGCTGCAGGCAAAGTTGGCGGGGCAGTCGTAGGCGCTGGTGCAAACCCGCAGGCACTGAGCTAAGCCGCTGTTATCGCACAAGGTGCTAAACGGGCAGAAATTGCCGGCACCACAGTCGGGCGTGCAATAACCCGCCGTTTTGCCTTGGTTTAGCAGACATAGCGCGTTGCTGCAGTCCTTGGTCTTGGTGCACATGGCGCCCGCGCTGCCCGCGGGTTGTGGTGCGCAGGCGTATTGGGCGGGCTCGGCGCCGCCGGCCAAGCTGGGCAAAGGCTTGCCGTACAAGCACATCAGACCCGGCACGCCGCCGCAGCTGGCCGTATCCCCCGGACCCTGGCAGGTGGGCTGGCAACTGCCCGAGGTGTTGTCGCTGCCCGGCACGCACACCGAGTTGATGGGGCACTGTTTGTCTTTGTTGCACGGCGCCGCGCACACCCCTTTTTCGGCGGCGGGGTCGAGCTTGCACGGGCCGGCCGCGCCGCATTGTGTATCGTTGATGCAGGGTTGGCCGCCCACGGTGCACGAGCCCTTGGCAAAGATCGAGCACAGCTTGCTCTCGCAGTCCAGGTCGGCCAGGCACGCGGCGCCCACCGGGGCCGATACCGTCGAGTCGAGGCAGACCTTGACGGGTTGTTTGCCCAGGTCGGTCTTGGCCACGCACGACCTGGGGTTGCCGCCGCCAATCTGGCACTCGACGTCGGCGACACAGCTCTTGAGGCACACCGGCTTGCCGTTGCGCAACACGCAGGCCTGGCCGCTCTCGCAGGGGTCGCCGCTGCCGCAGCCCAGCCGGGCGCAGTAGCCGCCGGGCATGTCGGTCAAGCACGTGGCGCTGCTGGCACAGTCCGAGGCCTTGCTACAGCCCAAGCCCACTGGTTTTTTGCCCGACGGCGAGCACAGCTGCGCATCGATGCCGCCAAAGGTCGCCGACAAGCGCTTGCACGCGTAGCCGTCGCTCAAGCGGCAGTCTTTGTCGAGATCGCAGGCTGCGTGGCAGATCTTTAGCGTAGCCTCGCCGTAACAGACCGACGATCCAGGGCAATTGTTGCCAGGTGCGTCGCAGCTGACCAGGGTGCAATAGCCCTTGGGCCAGCTGCCGAAGCACGACAGGCCCGACAGGCAGTCGTAGTCGTCGCTGCACGCCGCACCCACGGTGGCCTTGGGGCCGGTGTCGGGCTTGCTGTCGGGCTTGGTATCCACCACGGCGTCTTTGGTAGTGTCGGCGGCGCTGTCGCTCAGGCTGTCGGCCACTTGGGTATCGCTAACCGTATCGATGGGTTGCGGGGTGTCGCTGCCGCCGCTCTGCTCGTCGCCCTGCTGGGTGTCGCCCTGATCGGTGCTGCCACTGCCGGTGTCGGCGGGTCCGTCGGGGAAGCAGGCGGTGCCGCTGCCGCTGTAGTGCGAGCCGGCCGGGCAGACGACCTTGGTCTCGCCGCAGGCCGCAAACGCGACGGCGCAGGTGAGCAGGCTGAGTAGGCTGAGTTGGCGCGCCATTGCGGGTCCTGTTGGGGCGTGGCCGCCCTAGCTGCATCTTGCGAAACCGGTGGGGGAAAGGCAAGCCGTAGGCCGGGAGCGCTACTGCCCGGAATCCACGTGGCTGCCACTGGCCAGAGCGTTGCCGGAACTTCGAGTGGGGTGTAATGTCACCACGGATTGGCTCCGTTCCGGCCGGCCGGGCACCAACCCACCTAGCTCTGGACTTACGCCCCGGGCTTTGGAGCGCCACCCCTGCGGCGGTACCAATAGGGCGAGACGCAGCGAGCGACGGGAGATTCGAGATGATGAAACTCCATGGTAACGCGCGCCAGGCGGGTAGGTTGAGTCACGCGCTGCAAAGTGGGCAGCGGGGGGTAACCCTTGTATTTCTAACACTTCTCGCGCTAGGCGCTGCTCGCACATCAAGTGCGGCGCCGTCAGCACAGCCGGCCCCCGCCGCAGCTGACCTGCTCGCCACGCCTACTGGCCTCACTCCAGAACCCAAGGCAGATCCGCCGCCGGTACCCGACCAAGCTCGGCCGATAGGTCAGGTCAAGCCTTCGCCCCTTTCGGCGCAGCCCGGTTATCATGCTGTTATGGCACAGCAGCGGTCCAAGTTCTGCCAGAATGCATCGGTGAAGGCCGGCGCGAAGGGTGGTCTGGCGGCGTGCAAGCAGAGCTTCGACGCGGGCACGGGAGTTGGCCCGATGCTCATGTCCGCACAACCGGGCTGTCCCGTTCCTGGGTCCCCAGTTCAAACCTATGATGCGGCGGGCCACGTAGCTTACTCCCAGGTCTTCAGCGTTCCGGCCGGCGCCCACTTGACCGTGTGGACCGAGTCGATGACGCAAGTGGGCGCGCCGTTTGCCACCACCGTGCCGGACACACTCTTGTACCTATTGCGGTGCGACGACTTAAG
>CAISBR010000204.1 GCA_903883645.1 uncultured Myxococcales bacterium
AGTACGAGACGTATCGGCCGCTAGCTCGCCGTCGATCACCTGCTGCACTTCGCTCGGCTTGGTCGGCAGCTGCCCCAGGATCACCTCGGCGGTAAAGCCGTCGATCGACAGCCAGTCGCCCTCTTTGACCAGCTTGCCGCCCGCCTCGAGCGTGCCCTTGTCGTAGTCGATGTTCAGCGCGCCGCACCCCACGATGCACACCTTGCCCATCTGCCGCGCCACCAGCGCCGCGTGGCTCGTCATGCCGCCCTGGGCCGTCAGGATGCCCTGGGCCGCGTCCATACCGCGAATATCCTCAGGGCTCGTAAACTTGCGCACTAGCAGCACTTTCTCGCCTTTCGCTTTCCACGCCTCGGCGTCGGCGGCATGGAACACTACCCGCCCCGTCGCACCGCCCGGACCCGCCGGCAGGCCCTTGGCAATCACGCGACCTTCGGCAAGCGCCTTCTTCTTCGCGTCTTGGTCAAAGA
This sequence comes from uncultured Myxococcales bacterium, assembly GCA_903883645.1. Classification (GTDB taxonomy): domain Bacteria; phylum Myxococcota_A; class UBA9042; order UBA9042; family UBA9042; genus SXRM01. The sequence goes on from CAISBR010000204.1 coordinate 471, forward strand.
TGGGCGCCAAGAACGCCGCAATCCCGTCGGCCTCAGGCCGCAGCACCGCCGTCTTCTCGTCGATCAGCCCCTCGTGCTCCATGTCGACCGCGATGCGCGCCGCGGCAAACGGATGCCGCTTGGCCGTGCGCGTCTGCAGCATCCACAGCTTCTTGTCTTCAATGGTAAATTCAAAGTCCTGCATGTCGGTAAAGTGCCGCTCAAGGCGTTTGCAGGTCTCGATGAGCTGCTTGTACGCTTCAGGCAGGTACCCTTCGAGCTGCGGCAGCGGCAGCGGCGTGCGCGTACCGGCCACCACGTCTTCGCCCTGGGCATTCATCAAGAATTCGCCATAGATGCGGTTTTCGCCCAGCGCCGGGTCGCGCGTAAAGCCCACGCCCGTGCCGCTCGTCTCGCCGCGGTTGCCAAACACCATCGTCTGGATATTCACCGCCGTGCCCCACTCGCTGGGGATGCCGTTCATTTGGCGGTAGTGGATGGCCCGGTCGTTCATCCACGACTGAAACACGGCGCCCACCGCGCCCCACAGCTGCTCCCACGGATCCTCGGGGAATTCAATGCCCAGCTTGGTCTTGATCGCCGCCTTGTACTGCTTCACCAGGTCGCGCAGGTCGTCTGCGGTCAGCTCGGTGTCGTACTTGGCGCCCACCGCGTGCTTCTTTTGCTCTAGGATGTGCTCGAACGGATCTTCCTCTTTCTTATCCACGGGCTTGAGGCCCAGCACCACATCGCCGTACATCGCCACAAAGCGCCGGTAGCTATCCCAGGCAAAGCGGTCGTTGCCGGTCACTTTCGCTAGACCTTCTACAGACTTGTCGTTCAGCCCCAGGTTCAAGATGGTGTCCATCATGCCCGGCATCGACGCGCGCGCCCCCGACCGCACCGAAAACAGCAGCGGATTGTCGAGCGCCCCAAAATCGCGGCCGATCAGCTTTTCGACCTCGAGCACCGCCGCCTCGACCTGGCCCTTCAGCTCGGCCGGATAAGTCTGTTTGTTCGCGTAGTAGGCGTTGCACACCTTGGTGGTAATGGTAAAGCCGGGGGGCACCGGGATGCCCAGGTTGACCATCTCGGCCAAGTTGGCGCCCTTGCCGCCCAGCAGGGCCTTCATCGATGCCGCACCTTCACGAAAAGCGTATACGAACTTCGCGTTGCTCATGATGTCCAGCTCCTTGTTGAATCCCAAAGGATTCTTGCTCTGTTTGCTTCCTTGCCCACGCCGTCGTTTCGTCGTACCTATCTACTTGTCTAGAGTAGGGTTGTGCGGCGCTCGCGCCACCGGGTCCGGCCCGCGCCCCAGCACTTGCGTCAGCCCCGCCAGCAGCGGGCCCAGCACATCGATGGCAACGACCCCTTGCAGCTCCGTAATCCAGCGCATGGCCTCGGCCGCTTCCGGTTGCGCCAGGGTGTAGACCACCAGCGTCGGCTGCAACTGCGCCATTCGTACAATATTCTCGATGTCGGCGATCGACTGGACTTTGGTGAACCGCTCCACTTCGAGCAGGTCGTCGCCAAATTGCAGCAGCGCTGCCCGCGTCGCCGCCTCGGCCGTGCCACCGGTGGCGTCGGACACTACAAAAACCCTGGCTTTGGGACTGACTTGCCGCACCGTCCGACCCTCCCACGGCTGGCAGGGTACCTGCGGCACGGGCAAAGCTCAAGGCAGCGGCGCTTGCTGTTCGCCATGCATTTCATGCCCTTGAAGGCAAGTGTTTCGATTGCGTATGCAAAACGCGAGGTTCGGCTGAACCGCCGTTCGTCAGGCGATTGCCACGGGCTGTGCAGGCTGCCGGCTAGCGAAGCACATCGAGCGTCTTGGGCTGCATACACCCCTGCCGACCATTGGTTAGGCGCACCTCGATGCGACCATCGGCGAGCTCGCGTTCAAAGCGCACTCCCAGACCCTCGGGCAGGCCCAGCGTCTCGCCAATCCCTTGGCACGGCGCTAGGTTCGCATCCTCTTCGACCACAATCGCCTCGACCACGGTGGCATCGACATGCCGCGCATAGCCCCACCACGCCAGGGCAAGCAACTGCAGCACCGCCGCCACCGCCGCGCCCACGCCCAGCAGCCAGCCGCTGCCACGCTGCTGCCTTCGCCACAGCAGCGCCACCGCCGCCAGGCCCGCCAGCACGGCCAGCACCGCCAGCACCCCGCGCGGCGCCGCCCGTGCCAAAGCCACATCGGCCTCCGGGCTGTCGTCGAATACGTGCAGGGTCGCGTGCCGGCGCCGCGCTTGCTCGCCCAGGTCCGTGCGCACAGCCGCCAAATTACCTTCGATATCAGCGTTCAGCGTCGCATCAGGCCCCAGTCGCAGCGCCTGCTTGTACTGGCCGACCGCCGCCCCCAGCTGCCCCGACTGCGCCAGCGCATTGCCCAGGTTGTAATGCACCGCCGGCGTACGCGCGCCGTGGTCGAGCAGCCCCTGGTAGTGCTTGAGCGCGGCCCTAAAGTCGCCTGCCAGATACTCTTGATTACCTTGGGTAAAACTCGCCTCGAGCGAGCCCGCGTGCGCCGGCCGGGCCAGCGGCAGCAGCAGCCCCAACGTCATGAGCAGCAGCAGGGCGGTCTTGGCCACCGCGCCCGCGGTCTTCAGCAGCGTCTGGCCCAAGTCGTCGACCAGCAGCGTCAGCGTCGCGCACGTGCTCGCCAAGTCCGCCGGCCGATTGCCGCTAGGCGCATAGCGAGCATAATCACAGTGTTGCAGCAGGTCGGCTAGGTTGCGCACGGCCGCTTCGCTCAAGCCCAGCGTCGCAAGCCGCTCGCGCAGCGCATGGTCGGGCAGCCCCGCAATCGACACGCCACTCAACTCTTCGATCAGCTGCTCCATCGCCCGGTGCGCCTCGCCGTAGCCCGCACCCAGCTCGAGGTGCGCCGCTGCCTGCAGCCGGGCTTTGGTCCGATTCGGCGCCCCAGCCCGCGCCAAGTGCGGCGCTAGCCTCTGCTTGCGCCGCCGCACCATCTGCAACAGCATCCGCCCCAGGGCCGCCAGCCACGGCAGCGCTGCCGCCCCCAGCACCCATGGCTGGCTATGCCAGGGCAGGCTCTGCTCCGTGGTCAGCCCCATCGTCGCCGCAATGGGCTTGGGCACACCGCGCCGCACAGGCACCGCCGTCGCGGGCTGCGTCGCTGTACCCGCTTGGGCCGGCGAGGTCGCTCCCGCGCTCGGCGCCTGCGGATTCGCGGCCTGAGTCGTTTTGGCCTCGCCCTCGACCAGCACCTCAAACGGCCCCGCCTCCGACCGCACAAACTTACCCGCGCTCGCGTCAAAGCTCGTCCAGGCCAGCACGGGCAACTGATACTGACCAGGCTTGTCAAAACTTACGATATATTGCCAAGTTCGCGTGCCCTCGGTGCCGCGCTCGGTCGTGTGAACGCCGTCGTGGGCTCGCCCCGGCAGCGCCTCGACCGTCATGCCCGTCAGCATGGGTGGCTCAACCGCCTTCAGCCCCAGCAGGTTGCCTTCGCCCGTGACGGTGACCTGCAGCAAAAGCCGTTCGCCTACCTGCACTTTGTGGCTCAGCGCCGTCTTGCCCGCCACCTGCAGCGTCGCCGCCATACCCAGCTTGCCAATACTTCCCGAGTCAAAACCGGTTGGCGCGGCGGGCAGGGCGCGCACCACCATCTCCAGCGTTGGCGAGGTCAGCTTGGCCGCCTTGCTCTCAAAGAAATCGCCCATCTCCACGCGGAGCGACGGCCCCTGCAGCAGATACGTTCCCGCCCGCGGTGCACTGATCAGCACCCGATGCAGAATCTGCCGCATATACGGCCGCCCGCCGATGCGCACTGGCTCGCCCTTGGGATGATCCTTTTGCAGATCCTCGGGATCCAGCCCGTCGAGCTTGGGCCCCGCCGTCTCGCGAATCCCCTGTAGTTGCATGTTCTGCGCCCAATACAGCTCCCACGCGACGATGACTTGCTGCCCCGCATACGGCTGCGCCGCCGACAGCACCGGCCGCACAAACACCGGCTGCCCCGCATAGGTCCGCAGGTCGGATGCCACCTCCGGTTTCTGCCCCGGCCCCGCCGCCTGGTCCTCGCCTGCGACCGTAACATCGGCGGTATTTGACTTGCCCACGACCTGGCCGTCTGCGCGCGCCTCGACCGGCCCAATCTTGTACGCGCCGGCCTTGGTCGGTGTGCCCACAAAGGTAAAGTTCTCGACCCGTTGCATCGCGCCGTTGATGATGCTGACTTGGGTCTGATGCCCACCCTGCTGAAAATCAAAGCCCTCGGCGTGCAGCTCGCTAATACTGTCGAACTCGCCCGCCGCACTGACCACCACCTGCAGCTGCTCGTCGAGCGCAAGGCGATTGGCCGAAATCCGAAGCTGAACACGCACTTCGGCCCAGGCACTGCCCACTAGCACTTGCGCCAGCATCAGCAGCGACAGGGCCAGCGCCCAGCGTCGATTTCGCAGCCACAGAGCCATCGCGAGCTACCAGTCCTTATCCGGCCGTTGATTCTTGAACGGCGAGTTGCGCAGCGCCTCTTGGGCCTCTAGGTTGCTCGGGTTGTGGTCGTTGCGCTCCATCTGGCGCTTCAGCCGCTCCTGATCTTCCTGTTTCTGCTGGTCTTCGGGCTTCTTCTCGTCCTTCTTGGGCTCGTCTTTCTTGTCGTCCTTTTTTTCGTCGTCTTTCTTCTCGTCTTGCTGGTCCTGCTTCTGCTTGTCCTTGTCGCTGGGCGGCGGGGGCTCTTCGACCCGCAAAACATAGAAGTTCTCGGTGCCGCCCGGCGCAAACGCCTTCAGCTTTACCACCCGATCGGCCTTACCCGCAGGGATCATCACCCCTTGCACCGTGGTGCGACTGCGGCGCGCAGCCGGCGTGTCTGGGGCATCCTTGCCGGCCTTGTCGTCACCTGTGGCCGTCTGGGCGTGGGCCAACTCCTTGACGCCACTCTCGTCCCACGCCGCCAGGTCGATCGCGCCGTGCGACCGGTCGTAACGCGCCGTCACCTGCAGATTCTGGCCCGCCTTTTGCGCCAACTGCAACCAGTCGGTGTCGCCTTTGCAAATGCGCAGCAGGTGTTCCGACCCCACCTCAACCGGCTTGGCATCCTTGGCCGTGTCGTTCGGTTCCAGCTCGTCGTTGCCTTGCGGGCAGGGCGGCAGAATGCGCAAACGCAGCGTATACGGCAGGTCCAGCTGCGGCCGCTGCAGGTCTACCGTGGGCCCAGGCGTGCCCGGTGGCAGCATAATATGCGGAATCGGCTGCGGAATTGGCGGCTG
>CAISBR010000205.1 GCA_903883645.1 uncultured Myxococcales bacterium
GTCGATGGCGCGCGTCACGTTGACTTCGCACGGTCTGCGGCGCAAATTGCCTCGTGGGCGCCGACTCTGGCTGGCCACACGGAGTGGCGTGGCAGGCGTGGCCGACCTCTCGGCGGCGGCACAAAAGCAACCCGTAACGGTGGAGTGACCGCAATGGCAGCCGCAACCCCAGCCGTGCACCCGATAGCCGCGCCAGCGGAGGCACCGCCGCACGCCGTGGCGACGCTAGCCGCCTTGTTCGGCACCATGACCACCGCCATGGCGTATTGCCGCGTCGAATTCGTGGCCGACGAACCCGTCGATATCCTGTTTCTGTTCGCCAATACAGCCATGCACGACGTTACCGGCATGGCCGACATGAGCAGTGTCCGCCTAAGCGCACTGCGCCCCGGTATGCGCTTTGCGGACGCCAGCGTGTTGGGCTTCTTTGTCGAAGTGGCCATAACTGGCCAGCCGCAAGCCCGCGAGTTCTACCTGGCGCGTACCCAGCGGTGGTACATGCTGGCCGCCCACAGCCCGCACCAGGGTCATTTCATATGTCTCGCGACGGATATCACCGAACGCAAAGAGCAACAGGCAGCGCTGGGCCTGCAGAGCGCGATTACCGAGAACGCTCCGCAGGGCATCAACCTGGTGACCGCCGATGGCATCATTCGCTACACCAACCCGCGCTTCGACGCCATGTTTGGCTATAGTCCTGGCGAGTTGTTGGGCCAGCACATCGCGACCATCAATGCGGCGGCGGCTACCTCGCCTGAGGCCACGGCCGAGGCCATCCTGACCACGATCGCGGCGCAGGGCGAGTGGCGCGGCGAGCTGCTCAACCGCCGTAAGAACGGCTCTGTACTCTGGACCGCTGCTATCGTTTCGCGCTTTGAACACCCAACGCTCGGCACCGTGCTTTTCACCTACCAGAGCGACATCAGCGACGAAAAATACGCCCAAGTGGTCCGCGCCCGCAACGAAAGCCAAATGCGCGCCATTATCGAAGCCTCGCCAGTGCCGCTAGCCTTGGTCGACCAGCTTGGCAATATTACCTTTCTAAATCCATGCTTTACTAGCACTCTCGGCTACACCATGGCCGACGTGGCGACCCTTGGCGACTGGTGGCCACTGGCCTATCCCGACCCCAGCTATCGCGAGTGGGTGATTGGTGTGTGGCTAGAGCGCATCGATGCGGCACGGCGCTCGGGCCAGCTTTTCGAGCCCCTAGAAGTGACGCTGAGCTGCAAAGACGGTAGCCAACGCCGGGTACAAGCGGCGGCCGCGCCCGTTGGCGAGTCGTTCAGCCGCGGCTACGTGGTCACACTGTACGACATTACCGACCTGGCAGCGACCCGTCGCGACCTGCGCGTACTGAATGATAATCTTGACTTGCGTGTTACCGAGCGCACAAAGCAGCTCGCGCTCGCCCTAGGGCTGGCCGAGGTCGCCAAGCGGGACCGCAGCGAGTTTCTTGAGCGTGTCGTAGCCGATGTCCAGGCCGCAAAGCTCGTCGCAGACGCCCTTGCCGCGGAACGCGACCCGGCCATGCCGTCGGCGACGTCTACGAAACAACTGCAACGCGAGCTGGAGCAAATCAAGCTTGCCCTGCAGGCAGAGCTATGCAAGTAGGTTAGTCTCAAGCTAATTCGGCACTTTACAGAGCTTACTTGCCGATGCACGCTCCGGCGCGCACTCACCCTTGACGGCTGGCCACGGCTACGGCATGGTTGACGCAGCGACAACGCCCTGAGGCCCCCCACAAAACGTGGCCGAATACTTGACCAAGCAGCGGTTCGTTGACGGCAGCGGCCAGCCACGGCCGCGTTGAAGGAGCGCAATGTTTTCTACCCTTTCAAGCTGTTACAAGGCCTCAGTGCGACTTGCGCGCATCGCGCTGGTGCTAGTGGCCCTTGCAACCAGCGGCTGCGGCCCAGGCATCGCCATCCCCGGCATCGGCGTCATCGGCGGCACGTGGCGCTACCATTGCGGGCCGATCAAGACGGCGGGGCAATACTGCGAAACTCAAGACGAATGCATCGCCGGCACCTACTGCGACACCGACAAGAAGGTCTGCAGCACGGCGTTCGTCGCGACCGGCGGACCGTGCAAGCTTGGATTTACTGGCTGCACCGGCCAGGGTCCCTGCGTACCCGGGCCGTCGATAGGCACCTGCTATTCCGTAACCTGCAGTGGAGGCGCCTGCACCACCGGCGCGAGCATGAACGTCGCGTGCGACCCCAACAACCCCACCAACGCCTGCGGCAGCAATGGCACCTGCGTCATCACCACGCCCAACACGGGCACCTGCGGCGTGCGACCCAAGCTCGGCGAGTTTTGCGAAGACTTCGCAGCCTGTGCAGACGGCCTAATCTGCGACATTTACGCCCAAAAGTGCGGCACCGGCGTACCCGTAGGCGGCGCGTGCCAAATCAAAGAAATCTGCGCCAAGGGCTTACAATGCCTCGCCCCAGGCAACACCGTGGCGGATCCCAGCCATCCAGGCACTTGCCAACCCAATCCGCACCTCGCGGTCGGCGTGCCGTGCATCGGCGCGGTCTGCGCAGTCGGCGCCCATTGCGACTACAGCGTCAACAAGTGCGCGAAAGATTACGCAATCGGCAAAGGCTGCTCGCAGGGCAACGAGTGCGGCGAGGCACCCGGAATCGCCGCCGACTGCGTGCAAGGCACCTGCACCGCCACCGCCAAGGCCGGCGACAAGTGCTACCCCGGCCCCGAGCAGCGCTGCGCCGGCGGCCTGTTCTGCACGAGTGAGCCATGAAGCCGCGCCTTCTGGTGCCGCTAGTTGGCCTTGTGCTCGCCGCTTGTGGAGCGCAATCCGCAAAGACGGCTGCCGATACGTCTGCGCCAGCCGACACCACGGCGAATACTGCGACCGATGGGGCCGCGCTCGACGCTCCGCTCGATAGCGCCGCCGATGCGACCTCTGCAGACACGGCATCTGCGCCTGGCAGCGCGTGCCCCAAATGCCCAGAGGGTCAAAAGTGCCGGCCCGACTTGGCGATTTGCGTCGGCGCCGGCATCGTCGCCTGCCAACCGGCTTGCCCTGCGAGCTTAATCTGCCGCCTGCAACCGCCCCCGGCGTGCGTGCAACAGAGCTGCGCGCTGCCAAGCCAGTTCTCGGCCGATGTGCTCAAGCTGACTAGCCTGTCGCTCGACTCCGACTCGGCCGCGTGCAAGGGCGCGACCGGCAACGCTTTGGCCAAGCTGGCAGCCCAAGTGCCCCTGGTGCAAAAGCTGCTGAACGATGCAGTGGCCAGCGACCAAGCGACGGTGCTGCTCGAGCCAACGGGGCTAACGCCGCAGGGTGGTACCGGCGCTTTACGCTGGCTTTTTGGCACCCGCAGCTTCGACAATCTAAAGTGCAACCCCGCCAGCCAACAGGCCTATTGCTCGTACACCGCCAGCCCCACTTGCTGGGATCGCACCACTACCGGCAACGGCGCCTGTGCCGCGTGGATGCAGCTGCCGGTCACTTGGCTCCCCCCGCTCGGTACGGCCAGCCTAGGGGCTCTGCAGAGCGACGCCGCGCCGCTGCCACCGGGCGATCTGCTGCAATTTGCCGTACCTCTGGCCAATGGCGCGCAGGTGTTGCTGCAGCTGATGCAGCCGCGTCTGCAGGCCCAGGTGCAAACAGCGGTACAGGGTGAGCCCGCGGGGCCACTGGGCTGGCGGCAGATTACCGGGTCTCTATGCGGAGTTGTGCCCCTTGCCGATCTCGACGCCGCGCTCGCCGGCCTGCCCGCCACCACGCTAGAAAATCTGGGTGGTCTGCAAGCCGCCCAAGCCCTGCGCGCCAAGCTGGTGCCGGGCGATGTCGACTTAGATGGCGATGGCAAGGCCGATGCCACCACTGCCGCCATGTCATTTACCGGTACGCGGGCCAAGCTCGTCGGTTTGACGGCGCCCCTGCCCTAGCCCAATCCGCCCCTACCGATAGTCGCCAATCAGTTGAAACGCCGCCCAAAACTCGGGTTCGCGAAACAGCTGCTTGCCGCCTTGGTCCAGCCGCATCACATGCAACTGCGCATCGCGCAAGGCATCGAGCGTATCAATCGGCCTACCGTCGGCCCCCTTGCCCGTCTTCAGCAGCCTGTAGAATTGCGCCATCAGCTCGCTCGTCGCCTCGTCGTCCACTTCCCACAGCGACGCCACCAGCGCCGGCGCACCCGCCATCGAAAATGCCGCCGCCACCGAAATCAGCTCTTCGCCCGTACTTTTACCTAGTTGCAAGGCGGTGTCGCACGCCGACAGCACCACCAAGTCGGTCTTGCCGTACAGCCCCTCCATGCCCGAAATCTCGAACACCGTCAGCGGCTCGCCCGCCATCTTCAAGAAGCTCGCAGTCGCATCCGCGGCCAGCACGCCATGCGTGGCAAAGTGAATCACCGCAAACTTGTCGGCCTGCTCAAAAAAGCGCTCCTTGGTCGCATCGCGCTCAAAGTACACCTTGGCATCCGGAAACGCCTCGCGCTGCACCCGCTCGATCTCACTGCGCGCCCCAGGTAACGTGCCGTCGGGATTCGCAAA
>CAISBR010000206.1 GCA_903883645.1 uncultured Myxococcales bacterium
GCCCAGACCACCCACCAGCGCCGCGGCAAGATCACTTAGGATATCGCCGATCATGTTGTCGCCCACCACCACGTCAAACTCGTGCGGGTGGGTCACCATGCGCATCGCCGCCACATCGGCGTACAGGGTCGTGGCCTTTACGTCGGGAAATTCCTTGGCCATCTCTTTGAGCGCCAGCCGCCACAGCCCGTGGGCCGCCTCGATCGCGTTGGCCTTGTCGCACAGCACCAGCTTATTGCGTCGGGTCCGCGCCAGCTCAAACGCGTAGCGCAGCAGCCGGTCGCAGCCGGGCCGGGTCGACAGCATCACCGACTGCGCCACCTCGTCGGGCATCCCCGGCTTAAAGCGCCCGCCGATGCCCACGTACACACTCTCTGTATTTTCGCGGACAATCGCCATGTCGACCGTGCCCGCCGCCACATCCTTCAACGGACAGAGCCGCGCATCGACCAGCTTTACGGGGCGTAAATTCACATACAGATCTAGACGTTGCCGCAGGCCCAGCAAAATCTCTTTGGCGTGGATGTTGCTCGGCACGCGCGGATCGCCAAACGCACCCAGCAAGATGCAGTCAAAGTCGTCGCGCAGACTGGCGAATTCCTTGTCGGGCATCGTCTCGCCGGTGCGCAGGTACCGCTCGGCCCCAAGGTCGAAAAGCTGGGTGGTAAAGTGAAAATCGAACTTCTGAGCGGCCTTTTCTAGAACTGTCACCGCCGCGGCAATGACCTCGGGCCCGATGCCGTCGCCGGGCAAAAGTGCAATACGAATCATGATTCCTCGATGCATTAGTTGATGTAGTAGGTAAAGCCGACGCCGCCGCCAAAGTCGCCGCGGGTCAGCGAGAACTCGTAGCTGCTTTTGTTGCCGGTCAGTGGGTTGCCGTTGGCCGAATTGATGGCCAGGGTGGGCCCCACCGCGCCGGCGATGGCGAAGTTGGGACTGAAGAAATACTCTACGCGAATCGGCACTTCGAAGCCAAAGCCAAAGCGCACCGGCCCCGCCACGCCGCCTGGAGCTGTGCGGGCCATGCCCGTTACCGCGCGCACGCCGATGGCCAGGTTCACGGAGGGCGCCCGCGCCACATTCCACAGCGCGCCTAGAGATAAGAACCCGCCGTATTCATTGGGACCGCTCGCTGCATTGCGCGTGTCGAAACCGACGACGGCCTCGAGCCCCACCGTGCCCACGTACCAGCGGCCCGATAGACCGGCGGCGCGCACATCGGGCAGCGAGTGGCTGAGCAGATTGCCGGTGCCGTCGTCGATCGGAAAGTACTGGCGCGCACCCAAACCGAGCAGCGTTTCTTCATAGCCGATGCCGACTTTACCGTCGACGTTGTGGGCAAATACGGTCGCCGGCGCTAGCAATGCCAACAGACCCGCGACAGCAACCAACTGGCGACGCAGGCCCATCACGCTGCGCCCCGCTGAATGACGGTGCGGGTGCCCGACCTACCCAAAAGGGCTGCGACAATCGCACCTTCGTCTTTGTAGCCGACGATGCTCACTTGGCGCGCACCCTTCTTTAGGATCGCCGCCACCTCTTCGAGCTTGGCCACCATGCCGCCGGTGACGGTGCCGTTGGCTATCAACCCTTGGATATCGCTGTCGTTCAGCGCGGGCAAGTGCGTACTGGGGTCGTCGAGCTGGCCGTACACACCGCTCACCCCCGTGACCAACACCACATCATCGATATGCAGCGCCGGCACCAGCGCCGTAACCAGCGAATCAGCATTTAGATTAAGCAGTTGCCCACCCGCATCCGCCACCAGCGACGACAGCACCGGCACCAGGCCCGCCCGCCACAGCCCCTCGATCACCGCGGGATTGGTCTGCGCCACGTCGGCAACTAGGCCATAATCCACGGGTTCTGCCTCGCCCACCACCAGCTTGGGCGGGCGCTTCTTGCCCACCACCAGCCCGCCCGCCGCCGCCGGCAGATTGACCGCTGGCAGCCCGGCCGCGAGCGCCGCACTCAGCAGATCGACACTCACCTCGCCGCACATCGCCAGCGCCACCGCCCGCAGCATCGCCGCATCGGTCACGCGCCGGCCACCCTTGAACACGGACTGCACGCCAAGCGCCTGACCCATCGCAGTAATTTGCGGCCCCGCCCCGTGCACCAGGCACAGCAGCGCGCCGGCATCGACCACGGCTTTGCAGTCGCGGGTCAGCCGCAGCCGATCGGCCGGGTCTTTCAGCGTCTCGCCGCCCACCTTGACCAGCACCCGCCGGCCCTGCAACGAAGTTCCCATGGCGTTTTCCTGCCTTTAGGGCCACTGGCTCGGTGCCAACAACCCAGTGTACTCGTCCACGCCCAGCATCAGGTTCATCGACTGGATCGCCTGACCCGCGCCGCCCTTGATCAGATTGTCGATCGCCGAATGGGCCACAACCGTGCGGAAGCCATCGCGAACTTCTTTGCCCACCGTGACCGCAAGCTCGGCGTACATCGAGCCCGCCACGGCATTGACCTCAGGCAGGCGATCCCCCAGCACGCGCACCAGCTTATCACCTTCGAAATAGCGGCCTTGCAGCCCAGCCAGCTGCGCCACATCGACGCCCGTGCCCACCTCGAAGTAGCAAGTGGTCAAGATTCCGCGCACCAGCGGCGCCGACACCGGCACAAAGTCGAGCGCCAGCTCGCGCGCTCCGGCCAGACGCAAATTCTGCTCAATCTCGGGAACATGCTGGTGCGTCAAGGGCTTATAGGCCCGCAGCGTCTGCGCCCGCAGGGGGTGGTGGGTGCCCAGCGCCGGATTGGCGCCCGAGCCCGACGAGCCGGTCATCGCCGTCACTTGCACGCGCCCCTGCAGCAACCCCGCGTCGGCAAAGGGCAAAAGCGCCAGCGTAATCGCCGTGGCAAAGCAGCCGGGCGAGGCGATGTGGCGCGCATTGGCAATCGCAGCGCGGTTCACCTCGGGCAGGCCGTAGACAAACGTGCCCAGCCGCGCGGGCAGGGGGTGCACCGCCTCGTAATACTTGGCATATTCGTCTTTATCCAGCAGCCGATAGTCGCCCGACAGGTCGATCACCGCCTTGCCCGCGTCGACAAACTGCGCCACCACCACCGCCGACACCTTGTGCGGCAGACCCACAAAAACCAGGTCGGCGTGGGGTGCCAACTGCTCGGGCGTCAGGTCTTCGACCAGCAGGTCCGTCAGTCCACCCAGCGATAAGTGCACTTGATCCAAGCGCTTACCGATATTATCCTTGGCCACCAGCTTGGTGACTTGCACCGCCGGATGCACCAGCAAATGGCGCAGCAGCTCGGCGCCGCCATAGCCGGTAGCACCCACCACGGCAACGCGGCAAGGGTTGGGGAGCGGAGGATGGGCAGACATAGTAAGCCTCTGTATATCAAGTAAAATCGCAGCAGACTGCCGGGCTCAGAGCCGAGCCAGAGCGTCGGTCGCCGCCTTGTGCCCGGGCTGGATCGCCAAGGCCTCTTCGAAGCAGGCGCGCGCCTGATCGAGCTGATTGCGGGCCAGACGGCAGTGGCCCATGCCCACGTGCGCATCGGCGCGGGTCGCGGGGGTGTGATCGGCGCCACTATGGCGGGCCACGGCGTCGAAAAGCCGCATGGCGCGGTCAATTTCGCCAAGACCCAGACACACGCGCGCACTGCCCAAGGTCGCTACATCATTGGCCGGCGCCGCCTCAAGGGCACGCTTGAAGCGGTCGCGGGCACCGTGCAAGTCGCCGCGCCGCTCACGGAGCAACGCCGACTGCGCCAAGTAGTTGGTCTGTTTGGGCTTATCCGCACGATAATGGTCGGCCAAGAAGTCGTACAGCCGCTCGGCGAGCTCGACTGCCCCCGCCTGCGCCAGCGACGGCGCTAGCTGATCGGCCAGCTCCGGGTCGTCGCCACAGAGGTCCCACGCGCGCTCTAGGCTTTGTGCCGCCTCGGTGGGCTGGTTGATAAGCAGTTGCGTTTCGCCCAGTTCGCGCAGCAGGTCGACCATCTCGCGACCGCGGCCGATATGCAGCGTCGCCCGGCCCATGTTGTCGTCGACCAGCGCGAGCCACTGCTTCAGGCTCTCGGCCAGCGCCTCGAACGAGTTGCGACTGCGGTACAGGTCGCACAGCCGCCGCCGCGCCTCGGTCCGCTTGGGGTCCAGCGTCAAAATCCGCTGCAATTCGCGCACGCCGCGCGCCGGATTGTCGAGCTTGTTTAGGTACAAGTCGGCCAATTGCACATGCAGCACAAGCAGTTGCAAGGGGTCATCGGTCTCTTTGACGGCTGCTTCGATCCCCGCCGCCGCATCCGCCGCGCTGCCGGTATGGGCCAGCAGCAACGCCTTGATCTGCCGCAGGTTCGGGTCGCGCGGCGCCAGTTGCTCCAGCTCAGTGGCGGCCTGCTGCGCGCGCTCGACATCGCCCAGCTCGGCCAGCGCCACCCGCGCCATCTGCGCAAGCAGCGTGATCTTCGCCTCTTTACGGGCCTCGCCAGCCAATCGCTGCGCCGCACCCACCATCCACGCCGGCCATACGCGGCCTTGCTCGGCCGTGCGCAGCAGCTCGTCGAGCACCGCGGTATTGTTCGGATCGTCGTGCACCGCCCGCTCGAGCGCGGCACAGGCCTGGGGCATCTCGCCCAGATCCCGCCGCAGCTGAGCCAACTTGCGCAACGCCCGCACCCGCGCCGGACCCGCCGGCAAGTGCTCGCAGCGCTGGCTCAGCAGCGTCGCCATTTGCCGCGGTTGCTGCGCCAAGTGCCGCTCGAACCACACAAACGCTTCGTCTAGGCTGGGATCCGCAGCAAAGGCCTGCTGATACAGGTCTTCGACTTCGTGCTCGGGATAGCCGGCGCGCATACGCAACCGAGCCGCTTCGCTAAGCAATTCTGCCTTGGCGTGGCCAGCATCGTGGGTACGCGCCAGACTTACCAGCGCCTCGGCCAGGTCGCCCGCCGGCGGGTCGTGCCGCAGCAAGTCGACCCACGCCTGGGCACTCGCACGGTCGCTCGGGTCGAGCTGAACCAGGTCGCGCCACGCCGCCACGGCCAAGTCGCTGTGGCCCAGTTCGTGCGCCAAATCAGCAAGCTTATAGAGGGTAAGCCGACGCACTTCGGGGTCTTGCAGCAGCTCGACCCGGCGTTGGTACAGTCGCAACAGCTCGGTGCGCCGCCCCTGACCCTCGAGCAGGGCCTGCAACAGCTCGGCCGCGTCGTCGAAATCGGGCGCATCGTTCACGGCCCGCTGCAGCAAGGGCTCGGCTAGCTCGGCATGGTTGCGGCGCACTTCTAGAGTCGCGGCGCGCAGTAACAAGGGGCACGCCTCGGCCACCGGCAGCGGCAAAGCCAGCACCGCCGCATAGGCCGCCGACATCACCTCGTCGTCGTCAACTTCGCGGGCCAGCGCTTCCATCGTCGTCAGCAGCGCCGGACTGGGCGAGGCCTGAATCGCCGCCAACAGCGACTGCAGCGTCCCCCCACCACCGCCGACGCCGCGCGCCTGCAAACTGGCTAATTCTTGTGCGATTGCCGAGCGTTCTTCGGACCGCGCCGCACGCGGCAGGCGACGCTGCAGCACCCACGCCCGCGCCTCGTCGTCGCCCGAACGCTGCGCCAGGGCCCCAAGGAGCCGCAGAGCCTCTTCTGCCGCAACCGGGTTCTCGGCCAGCGCCCGCGCCAGGGCCATGGCACTCGCGTTGCCCGGCTCGGCCTGCAGCACCTCGCCCACTAGACGCAGCGACTCGCGCGGCTTACCAAGAGCCCGCAAACGCAGCTCGGCAAGTTCCATACGAAATTGCCTGCGTTCCGTCCCCTCAGCAAACACCAGCGCGCGCTCAAGACTCGCCGCAAGCAGATGCGGATCGCCCGCGCCCCGCCGCAGCCCCAGCACCGCATCGCGCGCGTCGGGGTCGTCGGGCCGTTGCTCCCAGGCGAGCTCCCACAGCTCAGCGCCGCGGTCGAGCAGCCCCAGGTCGGCCGCCGCCGACGCCACCAGCGCCACCACAGGCAGCAGCTGCTCATCGCTAACTTGGCCACTGCCAATCAGCTCGGTCGCCCGCTCGAGCCAGTCTTCAAGCGCGCCGGCTTCGCTGGCCACCAGCTGCGCCTGCTCTAGCCCAGCCAGCAAATCTCCCGCCAAATCCAGAGCAGCGAAGGCCAGTTGCAAGGCCTCGGCTTGCCGACCTTGGCGAGTTAGCGCGGCCGCGACATCCTTGCCCGCCGCCGCCGCCCACTCGGGCCCGTCGCCGGCGCGGTCCAACTCGCTGGCCAAACCGTCGGCACTGGCTTGCCCATCGATGGCCTTGGCCAGAGCCGCACCCCAGCCCGCCGCATCGCCCGCCTGCCGCGCCAAAGCCGCCGCATCGAGCCACAGCGTCGCCGCCAGCTCGCCTTGGGCGCGCGCCGCGTCGGCCTGCAACACGGTCAGCGCCTCACTCGCCCGGCCCTCGCGCTGCAACAGCCCGCTGCGCAGGCGATAGGCCGCCAGATAGCTGTCGTCGGCCAGCAGCGCCAGCTCGCACGCATCGACCGCGCCTGCCAAATCGGCCAACTGGTCGAGTGCCGCGGCGCGCTTCAGCCACAGGCTCGCCGCCTCTGCCCCACTCACGAGCTCGGCATGGCGCTCCGCTAGGGCCGCGACCATCGCGAGGTCCCCGGCTTTTTCTGCCAGGTGCGTCGCCAACGCCAGGCCCGCCGGGTGGCGTGCGTCGAGCTTCAGCGCCTGATCCGCAGCTGCGCGCGCCGTGGCATCTTGGCCAAATTCAGCAGCAGTCCTAGCCACCTGCAACCACATTTCGCCGGCAGCCTGCGGGTCATCGACCGTCGCGCGCTCGGCCCGCACCTGCAGCAGCGTAACCAACTCGTCGCCATGGCCCGACAGCCGCGCCTGGTCCTCAAGCCACTCGGCCGCAGGCGGATAGGTCGCAGCCGCCTGTTCCGCCAGCACTTTGCGCGCCGGGGCATCGGGGGCGTGCAGGCCCAGCAGCTCGAACGCCGGCCCGGCCAACTCGGTCTCTTGGCCAGCAATTTGTGCAAATTCAATAGCTTCGCCAACGCGCCCGGCTTGATTCGCCAGCAGCGCTGCCAGCTCAAGCGCCGCCACCGCCCGCTCCTGGCTATCGGGGTGATGCGCCACCACTTGCCGCAGCACCACCTCGCGCTGGTCGTCGCCCAACTCCGCGTCGTGCTCCAGCAGCGCTTGGCTCAGTCGCACGATCGCAGCCTGGCTGTCGGCCACGTCGGTCAGCGCCGCGAGCGCCTGCAACGCCCGCTGCAAGTCCGCGCGACCAAGTGCCCGCTCTGCCAACAGAGTCAGTAAGTTACGCTGCCTCTGGGCGTCACCCAAGTCGGTCAGCGCCAGGGCCAGCAGGTCTTCGACGTCGGCAGCTTGGTCGACTTGGTCAGCCAGCTCAAGCGCCACCTGCGCATCGCTATCGAGCCACGTCGCACCGCCCAACAACTGCTGGTACTGCCCCAGCGCCGCCTCAGGTTCGCCGAGCTTGTCGCGCAGCAGCGCCGCCACTGTACGCCGTTCGCTGTCGGCATCCACACTTGCATCGGGTTGTTGCAGCCGCTGTAGTCGCGCCGCCACTTCGCCCTCTACATCGCCCACCGCCCGCCGCAGCGCAATGAGCAGGCCCAGCGCCCGCGTCGCCGCGGCGTCGTCTTGGCTGGCAGCCTCCAAAATATCGTTCAAGTTCGCAGGATTACGACCATCAATCTGCACCAGCTCGACCGCATCGACCAGGGCCACACCCAGCCCGTGGGCATCGGCGACGGCCGCCAGATAGCGCGCCGCCAACCCATCGAGCTCGGCCGAATCCAGCCCAGTCAAGCGGTTCCACGCCCCTGCCAGCAGCGCAGCCAAGCCGGCCGCATCGTCAGCATCGCGCAGCAGGTCTTCGAGCGCTTGGTGCAGCTCCGCACTGGCGGGTTGCTCCGCAAGTCCATGACGCAGCTGCTCTTGTGCATCACTGCCCATGTCCGCTTCGGCGAACACTTGCGCCGCCCGCAGCCGCAGTGCTACTTGGCCCTCGGCATCGCTCGTCTCGGCCCGCAATCCGTCGATGGCCAGCGCCAAAGTCAGGGGATCGTTCGCCATTTCGGCCAGTCCGACCAGCGCCGCCCGCGCCGCTAGCCGCACCTCGCCCGCACCCGTAGCCGCCGCCGTTTGGTACGCCGCCTCAGCTTCTTGAGTTTCGCCCAGATCAAACAAGATCTCGGCCTTTTCGAGCCACAGGGCCGCAGCCGCCTCTGGGTCGCCCGCATTGCGAATACGCAGGCCAAACAGGCTCAGGCGGGTCTGGGCGTCACCCTCGCGCTCGGCGAGTGCCCCAAGCTGGGCCATGGCCGCGTCGTCGGTCGGGGCATCGGCCAAGATGGCCTCGAGCAGGGTCCGCAGCACCGGCACCGTCAGCCCGTCGCTCGCCAGGGCCGCGCGCCGCAAGTCGAGGCGCAATTCAGACGTTTCTGCTGCATTTGCTGCATGTTCAAAGGCATTGGCAATCGCATCGGCACTCTCGCCGGCCGCCAAGGCCTGGCCAGCGAGTCGCTTGCAGGTCGCCGCCCACACCGCGTCGCTGGGCTGCAGGCGCAGAGCCTCGGCCGCCGCCGCAAACGCCGCGGACTGCTCACCCAAGCTGTTTTCGCGAAATTCGGCCAATCGCTGCCAGGCCTTACGATCCGCATCGGTCGCGATGTGCAGCTTGGTGCGCGCTTCGAGAAGGGCCGCCACCCCCAGCGCTTCGCCGCGGGCATCGATCAAGGGTTCGCAGCGTTCAACCAAGCTCAACAGGTCGGTATCGCGCTGCCCCGCCCACTCGTGCACGGCCGAAAGCACACCGGCCAAGGCCTGTTCCGCGGCATCGTCGTCGGCCGGGTCGGCATCGAGCAGGTCGAGCCACGTCGCCGCCGCCGCAATCAGCTGGTCGCGCCCCTGGGTACCCAGAGCCACGGCCCGCTCGCGCTGGAGCGAAGCCTTTTCGCCCAGGTCCACGCCCTCGGCGGCCAAGGCTTGGCCCAACGCGTCTGCCAATCCCGCGAAATCACTGCTATCACGCAGCACAGACAGCCACGCCAGCCACAGATCGGGTTGGGTGGGCAGCGCCGCCACCGCCTGGGCGAGCACGGCGGCCCGAGCTTCGCTATCATCTTGAAGATCTGCTACTTGCAGCCACGCAGACAACTTGTCGTCGTCGTGGCCCAGACTGCACTGGGCGCGCAAGACGTCGAGCAGAGCCTCTTTGTCGCCACTGGCCGCACTCAGGCGCGCCAAAATCGTAAGAGGTTCCGATGCTTCAGGCGCAATGGCCCGCCACGCATAGCACAGCGCCTGAGCCATGTCGGCGTCGTCGCTTGCCTCGGCCATCTCGATAGCGTGCCGCAGCAGCACCGGCGCCAGCGTAGGCTCGGCCGCAGCCACCTCATCGCTCTCGCTCTGACCGGCCAGCACACACAGCAGCGCCAACAGCTGCGAGTCACTGCCAGAAATCTGAGCAATCGCGCGAGCTTGCGCAATCGTCGCATCCGTGGGCGTTTGCACCACCGCAGCTTGCAGCGAGGTCCAGCTGCGCTCGGCATCGCGGCTTGCCAGGACCTGCGCCAGGGCGAGCAGGGCCTGCTGGCGCGCGGGGCTGCCATCAGGCTCAGCAAACGCCAGAATCTCTTGGCAAAGCAGGCGATCGTCGTCGCCGCCGTGCTGCTGGAGCGCCGGGCCCACGCGCCGCGCCACTTCGACTTTGTCGGCGCCCGCCAACTGCCCTGTCGCCAAGCCAAGCAGATGCCGCTCCGAATCACTCAGACTGGTCTGCTGGGGCAGGGCTTGGAGCAGCGCCCACGCCGTCTGCAGCGGCGAGGCTTCTCCATGCAAAACAGCCAGTTCAACGCGCTCACTCACCGCACGCAGGCGGGTCTCACGGCCGAGTGTTTCTAGGCCCAGCATCTGCTCGAGTGCCACAGCCAGAGCGTGCTTGTCGCCACCCTGCCGGACCGTCGCCACCAGACCGGCCCAGGCCTCGCGGTTGGTCGGAGCGAGCTCAAGTGCCTGACGATACAAGGCTTCGCTGCGCACCGCATCGCCACCGGCCGAGTCGGCGAGCGACGCAGCCCGCAAAAGTGTCGCCGCGCGGTCCTCGCCCTGTTGCAGTTCGGCAAGTTGCGTGAGCGCGGCGGTCGCGTCGTCCCAAAGCCCCAGCTCACTGGCGGCCCGCTCGCGCAGGTCTAGAAGCTCCGCATTGGCGCCGCTTTCAAGGCCTGCCGCAGTGGCGCGCAACACCAACTCCCAGGCATCGTCGCGCTGGGTTAGCATGGTCGCCAAGTGGGTCCACAGCTGCGGCAGACTCGCCCCCAAGCCATCGCGGCTGCCGGCATCGCTTTGCGCCAGCTCGGCCAAATCGACCAGCCGCTGCAGATGCACCAGCACCAAGTCCGCGTCGTCGAGCTCGGCGATCACCTGGAGCATACGCTCGGTCGCCAAGGCAAACCCGGCGCCACGGCTCGCAGTGAGCTCGTCTTCGGCTACCGCGCTCAGAAGGTCCAAGCTATCGGACCACTGCCCAGCCGCTTGCGCCAACTCGGCCAGCTTGAGACGCAGCGGACTTTGCTCCCGTTCATCCACCCAGCCGAGCAGCGACTCGACCGCCAAACGCTCGGCACCCAGCAGACCGGCCGCGCCAGCAACCTGCAGCAAGCTCCGAGCCAGGTCGATGCGCAGCGCCGTCGCCACCTCGCCTTCGCTAGCCTGCTGTACCGCATCGCTTAGGAGCAGTGCCGCACGTTCCGCATCGCCCAACTCGCCCGCCAGCGTCGTCGCCGCGGTCTGCCAGAGCGCAAACCGCCCTTCGTCGCGGCGATCGCTCGCAGCTTCTAGGCACACCTCAGCAAAGCGCTCAGCGCCAGCGCGATCTGCACCGCAAAGTCCACGCAACCCACTGAAATCAAGACGCTGTGCCGCCCCCCGCATCTGCACCGTGCGCGCCGTCGCATTGGTAGGGTCCAGGGTCAACAGCTGCGCCGCCGCCTTCTCGGCGCCCGCAGCATCGCCCACTGGCTGCAGATACACCTGCGCCAAGTGCTCGAGGATCTGCACCTGGCGCTCGCGGGTGGGATCACTCTGCAACTGCCTCTGCAGCAAGGCAATCAGCTCGGTCGGCCGGCTGTCGCGCCAGCGATCGACCAGCACCGTCAGGGCCGCCAAGTGCCCCGGCTCGGCCAAGGCGAGCAGCGCATACAGGCGCGTCGCCAGCTCGCCCCGGTCCGCTTGGTGGTCGGTCAAACGGCTGGCTTCTTCCAAAGTTCCAACCAGCTCTGCCGCTACCTTGTCGGGCAGTGCCGCCGTTGGGTCCAGCGTCGCCGCACCCAGCTCGGCTACCAACTCGCCCAGCAGCGACTCGAGCGCCCCGGCCGTATCGCCCACCACCAGGGCCACAACCCTCAATTTCTTGGCAATCTCGCGATCACCGGGCAGTGCCGCCAGGGCCTGCCGCCACAGCTCCACGGCCAGCGCTGGATTCTGCAGCTGGCTCGCCGCCACTTCGGCCGCTTGCCCAAAGTAATTCGCAGCTTGATGGGCATCGCTGCAGGCCTGCCCCGCCGTCCGCTGTGCCGCCACCACCTGGTCCCAGCGCCCCGCCGTCGCAGCGTGCTTGACCACCGCAGCCACCGCCTCGGCTTGCCGCGGATCCAGATGCAAAATGCGCCGATGCACGGCCAGCGCTTGCTCCGCATCGCCCAGCTTGTGCGGGTCGTTCAGCAGCTCGGCAAGCCGCCCCAAGGCCGCGAGCGCGAGGTCTTTGACGGTGGGGTCAATTTCGCTTTTTGCAATATAAGCGCGCGCTTGACGCTCCAAAATATCGCGCAGCGCCGGCCAGCGGTGCAGTTCGTCGTTCAGCCGCTGCAGTGCGCTCATGGCTTCGACGTGGTCGGGCTGCACCGTCAGCACCCGCTGATAGGCCTCGATAGCGCGCTCGGGCGTCGCCAGGGGACCCTCACACAAGTGCGCCATTTCTAAAGCGATACTCACCGTCTCGCGGCCTTCGCTGGCCCCTAGACGCTGGCTCAGGGCCACGAGAAGTCGCTTGTGGTCGCCGGTCTTGCGGTAGTAACCCTCAAAGAAATCGAGAGCTTCTGTATCCTGCGGCGCCAAAGTGCGCACGCGGCGGTAGTGCCGCTCGGCGGTGGTCCAATCGTCGGCCCGGTGCGCCAGCCAAGCCAGCGCCAGCGAAGCCGTTGTCTCTAGATTGCGGTCGCGGTCGCGAACAGCGCGGGTGCGCAACGCCTCGGTCTCGGCCGCCGGCTCATCGCTGAGCAGTGCCCCTACGACTTCAAGCCGCGCAATCAGGGTCGCATCATCGGGCAGCGCCTCGGCAAGCGCCCCGAGCGCCAGCGCCGCAGCTTGCGGAGACTCGCGATCAACACTAGGAATATTCGCCAGTTCATCGGCGTGCTGCAGCCGCGTGGGCAGGGCCTCGCCCGCCGTGAGCGAACAGGCCAGCGCCCGCGTCAGCTCGCCGCGATCGCCCATGGCCCGCGCGACTTCGACCCATAGCGGCGCCGCCAGCTCAACCGGCGCGCCACTGTCGACCGCATCGGCCAGCACCGCCGCCGCATCACCCAAGGGCTCATCGCCATCGAGCAGCAGTTCCGCATAACTAATCAGCGCTTGGGCGCGGCCTGCGTCGTCGCACTCCGCCAGTTCCATGCGCCGTTCCGTCAGCGCTTCTTGGCGATCGGTAACTTGCTGTTCCGCCACTTCGAGCAGCTCGCGCGCAGACTCGGCATGGGGGTCAAGCGCGAGCGCTTCGTGCAACACCGCTTGCGCAGCCCGACCGTGGCCCTGCCCTACATGGTTGCGCGCAGCTTCGACCAGCGCTTGCACCCGCGCCAGCCCCGGGCTCGCCAGCGCCGCGATCGCATCGACCAAGTTACCCAGGCGCCGTAGCCGCCGATACACAGGCTCGCCCTCGACCGTAGCCAACAGCGTCTTGCCCACGGATTGGGTCGGAAAGAGGCGAAAAGACTCGCGAAGCAGGTTCGCCGCTCGGCCACGATCTTGCTCGCGCACCAGGTGGGCCGCGCGCTCGAGTAGCGCCGCCTTGATCCGCGGGTGCGCCTCGCCGGCCGACAGCGACAACAACTGGTCGGCCACTTGGGTCGCAGTGGCGGATCCAGCTTGCAGTGCGGCGACTAGGGCCTCGATGGCCGAGCCGTCGGGCAGGGGTGCGGTTTCGGTCTCGACCAGCATCAGGGCCTCGGCAGCGGCAACGGGGGCGGCAACGAACGAGCCACGCAGCGCGGGTGAGTTCGCCCGAATGGCAAACGCGACCATCGGCGACCCACAACCAGAACCGCCGGCGCCACAGCCGCAGTCTAGGTTCAGGTGGGGCAAAGGGCAACAGTTTGGCGTGCTCGCGCGGTCCGGGCGGCGTCCAAAACAGCATATCTATTTTATTTATTCGTTTTAGTAAGTTAAGACCACTTCACTGTGTACCGCGCTGGGCTATCGCCGGGCTCTGCGACGGCCACGCCGACGTCAGCGGGTGTATTTGTCGGCGAGGCGCACCACGTCGTCGAGTTCGGGGGTGCTGACCTCGGCCAAGCGAACGTCGCCGTCGGGCGCGCAAAACCGATGCACAACGCCCGGAAGCACGTGGTAGCTCTCGCCCGGGGCCAAGCTGAGCACCTGGTCGGGGCCACGGCCGAGCTCGAGGCGCAGCTGACCGTGCACCACACAAATCGTCTCTTCTTTGCGCTCGTGATACTGGCGTGAGAGCATCTCGCCATGGAGAATCACTAAGAATTTCCCGGCGTAGCGATCCGTTTCGGCCCAGATTTCTTCGTGCCCCCAGGGCTTGTCGACGATCCGCATAGCTTCCTTGTGCCGAAGGTTGATCGGCTGCGGGCGCAGTATCGCGATCTGCCACCCGCGCTGCAATCGGCGCTTAGCGACCCCACCAGGCCGCACCCACTTGCAAGGTCGCCGCCAGCGTCAGGGTCCAGAGCGGTTGCGGCCCACTGCGCCCGGCGGCCACGACATGCCAAGCATCGCGCCACAGACCCATGGCCTGCGCGGCGGGTTGGTTCGCGGCGGCATCGGCAGCAGCAAACAGCACTAGGGTCGCCACCCCCAACGCCACCAGCCCGCCATCGAGCCACGCGCCACGCCGCCATTGGGCAGCACCCGGCACAGCGAGCCCCAGCCACCACAGCGACAACGGCGAATGCGTTGAACTCATAAGAATAACTCCGAATATCTTGAGCACGAGCTAGGTCTGCGCCAGCGCTGGGTCTACGCTCGGCTCGGCCGAATTCGGCCAAGTGGTCGGCTCGCGCGGCTCGACCACCGGCGCCACCGCCCGCTGCCGCCGCGGTCGCGTGGCCGCATCGTGCACCTCGACAAAGCGCTCGAGACCCGTGCGCCGCAGCCGCAAAATCCCACGATGTTCAGAGACTTCGTCGCTGCCCGTCCGCTGCATCCACACGCGAATGGCGATCATGTACACCCGCGCCACCGAGCGATTGCGCACCAGGCCGCCTTCGTGCACCGGCACGCGCTTCTTCTGGTCGTCGAGCTTGACCAGCAGCGGCGACAAGTCGTAGCGAAACACGTGCTTTAGACCCAGCAGCCCCTGCTCGCGCAGAATCGGCAGACCGGTGTGGCGCAGCTTTTCGCTGATCTCAAGATGGTGCGTCACCTGCGTCGCACCCAGCGCCGGATTGAGCGGGTCGGCCTGGTAGCGCCGATCGACCAGGATGGTCTCGCGCGCCAAGGCAAAATGGCTGTGCTTGGGGTCCATCCGCTCTTGCAGGTACAGGTTGGCGATGCGGTCGCCGTAGGTCAGCCGCACGCGCTGGGCCACCCACTCGCGCCCCACCTCTTTGATGCGGTCTTTGCCCGCGTAAATCACGCCCGCGATCAGGCCGGCGATCAGCAGCGAGTTGGTGGTAGTGGCCGTCGTCATCGCCGAATTGAGCACCCAGATCTGCCACACAAAGTAGAAGGTCGAGGCGATCATGGCCATGCCGATGGCGATCCAGTTGCGCAGCCGCAGGTCGAGCATGTACGCCCGTGCATCCAAGAACAGCGCCTGCTGAAAGTGCTTTTTCAGCTGTGCCGCCCGCTGGATAAAGCCCTCGATCGCGTGCGGCTCGCTCACCGCCGCCCAGCGCACACCGGCATTCTTGCGCCACTGCGTCTCGGCCGCCAGCACTTCGCTCAGCGCCGCTTCAAGAGGCTCGGTCTCGCCCACCACCCGCACAATGCGCTTCTTGCCATCGAGCCGCGCCGGCCCCAGCGTCCGCGCCACCTCAGTCACCAGCATAAGGATCTGATTTGACAAGAACTCGTCGGCCAGCCGGTGCTCGCGCAGCAGGGCCTCGCTATCGCGCTCACCCTTGGGCGCAAACCGCTCGCGGGCCGTCCACGCATCGAGCACGCTCTGCCACAAGTGCGCGGCGTGTTCGCGGGCTTGCTCAATAGTCATCGGCACTTCAGCCCGACGCAGCTTGCGCAGAGCCCGGCTCAGCTCGGCCGTCGCGCCCTTTAGATCGTGCACCGCCGCCATGGTCTTGCGCCGCAGTTGATCGATATCGGGGCCAAGCTGCCGCCGCCCCAACGCCAAAGCCGGGCTCGTCAGGCGCGAACGCACCGTAAAGTGCTGCCACGGCTGATGATCCAGCCACATCGCGTCGGGGATCTCGGCCTGCAGCGTGATGTTCCACGTGTGCTGCTCGCCGGGCGGCGCGATCGGCACGGTCGCCACCCACTCGAGCCGCGAGCGATCATGCACACCAATCCGCAAATCGGCTTTGGGTACAGCAGGTTCTGGGATGCGCACTTGGCCATCGCTCGGTTTGCGGCGGGCCAAGATCGCTTCGGGCAGGTCAGTCGTGGGGCGGTCGGTCGTCAATGCAGAGCACCTCGCCGATTAGCATACG
This sequence comes from uncultured Myxococcales bacterium, assembly GCA_903883645.1. Classification (GTDB taxonomy): domain Bacteria; phylum Myxococcota_A; class UBA9042; order UBA9042; family UBA9042; genus SXRM01. The sequence goes on from CAISBR010000206.1 coordinate 15,889, forward strand.
GGATTTGTGGCCGCGCGCCACAATTACGTAACGATTCATGTGCGTGACGAGGCATGGCCGCGGTGGACCAATTGGGCAGCTACCGAGCGATCAGTGCGCGCTCTTCTTGCCCGGTGTCACATTCCACAGCGTCGCCATCACCAGCGCGCCGATCACGGCAAAGGGAATTGGCGCGGCGATCCAGCCGGCCCAGCCCCAGTTCTTCACGAGCCACGGCACCGCCGGACCGACCACGGCGCTCGCAACATATTGCATGCCGTCGAACAGGCCTGCGGCCGTCGCTGCTGCTTTCTTGCCGCCAAAGTCCATCGAGGCCGCGCCGCCGATCATGCCGTGGGCGCCGTTTACCGCAAACGAGAGCAGCACCATAATGCCCACCGTCGCCACTACACCCAGCTGCAAGTAGTTGACCAGCGAGAACAAAATCAGCGCAACGGTCATGCCGGCAAAGCCGAAGACCACCACGGGCGCGCGTCGGCCGCCGTAGACATTGTCCGACATCCAGCCGAACAAAAAGCCGCCGCCAATGCCGGCCAGCGCGGCCAGCCAAAAGGTGATGTGCCAGGTCGCGGTGACGCGGGTTACGTTGAACAACTCGCCGAAATACTTGGGCATCCACGCGCCATCGAGCACGCTGCGCCGCACCAAGCCGATCATCATCGAAGCCAGGGCGATGCGCAGGGTGACCGGGTTGGTAAAGACTTTGGCCAAGATCTCGGTCACTTTTACGGTGCCAGTGCTGTCGTCGGACGCATCGCCCGTGTCGAGCTCGTCGAAACCCGCGTCTTTGGGCGAGTTCTGCATGTACAGGTAATTGGTGGTAAACAGCACGCCGAGGAGGATGGCGGGCACCCAAAATGCCCACTGCCAGCCGCCGAATAGGCCGATCATCGCGGGCGCCACGGACTGGCCGAGCACGAGGCCAAAGCGGATAAGAACGCCAAAAATACCCGCAAAAGTGCCGCGTTCGCGCACGTGGAACCAGTGGGCATTGACCTTGACGATCGACAGCGCGCCAAACGACTGGAAGTAGCCGTTGATGCCCCATACCGTGGCCAAGTAGGTCAAGAACGACTTGCTATCCCAACCCTTGGCAAATACTGCAGCTTTTACCACGTGACGGGCAGTGCCGTCGCCCGCCCACTGTGCCGGCTCGGCGACCCAGATCGAGGCAAGGCCAAAGCCAAGGTTGGCGACGAGCGCGCCTGCGGTGCCGATCAAGAACGCCTTCTTGCCACCGATGCGGTCGGCGATGGGGCCGTTGATGACCACGGAGATGCCGTACACGAGCGGCATGACAAATTCGAAGATGCCAATGTCTTCTTTGGCCCAGCCGAAGGTGGCCGACAAGTCGCCTACGGCGGCCATAAAGTTGTACCGCGACATGTAGAACAGCGAGTACAGCAGGCCCAGGTTGACCCAGTTGAACGTGCGCCGGCGGCGGAATGTGGCGTCGTTGAGTAGTGCGATGTCGCTCATGCAGACCTCTCAGTGGGCCACCATGGTGAACCACAAGGGGTTGCTGTGGCAACAGGGCTGGCTACTACGGAATCGTGGGCGTCGCGGCGTCGGGCGGGTCAAGATCGTCGGCGGGCTGCGACCGCGGCACTGGCGCACCAAGGGCATCCAAGATACGTATACTACTCAAGAATTCCATGTTCTGTTTCTCAAACTTGCGCATGTCGCCAAGCTGGCCCAGCACCACGGCACTGTAGAGCCCGTCTTCGGCCTCGGCGAGCACCATCCACAGCGAGGTGGGCGGCGTACCCTTCAGGTCGGTGGCGCGAACATGGCGCGCATCTAGGTCGCCGAGCTGCAGCGGTTCGTCGCGCTCAACGCCACCTTGGCCCGTCTTGCCGATCTCGGCCAACGCGGCATCCACCGCCGCCTGCAGCCCACGTTCGGGGCGCGCTTCGCGGTTGACTCGGTAAATGATCGCCCGCTCTTGCCCAAGCTGCTGCACCCAGGTCTGCACATCGAGCCGCTTGGCACCTTTGGGAGGGATCGCAGTTACTTGATTTGTAAGACCAATCGGCACCGTCAGCCGCTGACCATCCGCCGTGGGCCGGTCGTCGAGCGTGTCCGCGCCCGAGCAGCCCAGTTGCAGAGCCATCGCAAGTGCCACAAAAAGATGAAGAAGCCAACGCATGCCCGGCAGTCTAGCAAGATCGCGCCCGTCGCCGCTAGGCGGCACACTCGCCCGCACTGGCCGCCTCGCCCAAAAACGGCGCGCTGGCACCCAGATCCCAAAAATCGAGCTCGGTCGCGCTAGTCTCGAGCTCGCGCAGGTCGGCCAGCAGGGGCTGCAGCAGCTCGATCGGTTGGCTGCGCAGCCAGTCGCCCGCCGTTTGCCCAGGCCGCGCCTGCTGATCGGCCAGCTGCAGCACCCGGTCAAGCGCCGTCAGCACCCGCTGCGCCGGCACGAGTCCGAGATCCGCGCCAAAAATCGCGCCGTTCAGACCCACTTGCCCACCAATCAGCATGCGGTAATGCGGCGCCGGCCGCCCAGCCACCCGCCGCAGCGCCCCGTGGAAGCCCACCGTCGCCACATGGTGCTGGCCACAGGCGTTGTGGCAACCCGAGATCTTGATCGCGACATCGCCATCGGGCCGGTCTTCGACCAGCGCCGCCACCCGCTCGGCCAAGTTGCGCGAAAACGTGAGCGCTAGCGCACAGGTCGACGCCCCTGGGCAGCTGGTGATGTCGGCCGCCGTACCCGCGCCGTGCTTGGCCAGGCCCGCGGCTTGCAGCGCTAGATAAAGCTCGGGCAGCTGTGTCACCGGTACAGCACGCAACAGCGCGTTTTGCTGGGGTGTTAGCTGCAGCCAGCCCTGACCAAAACGCTCGGCCAAGTCGGCCAAGTGGCGCAACTCGTGGGGATGCAGTTCGCCACCTTGGTCCAGGCGAATCGTCACGAAGACCAAGCCGGGATGGCGGGTCGGCCGCACCGCCGCGCGCGCCCATTGCCCAAGCTCAGCGGGCAGTTGCAGGGCAGTCATGCTCCACGCCTTCGCCGGCGGATGCAGCTGCTCCGGGATCGCCAGAGTGGGCGGCGGGTCGAGCAGCACCTTGTCGAGATACTCTTGGTATTTTGCGGTAAAGGCCTCATCGCCCAGCTTGCGCAACACGTGTTTGATCCGCGCCTTGCTGCGCACCTTGCGGTTGCCGTGCTCTTGAAAGAAGTCGATCACCGCCAAGATCGGCGTCAAAATCGTGTGTGCTGGCCAAGCTTTATGTAGCTCTAGCCCCGAGCGCGGCATCGCTGCCAGACCGCCACCCACCAGCACGCGAAACGCCGGCGCGCCCTGCTCGTCCAGACACGCGATGAGCCCCACGTCGTGGATCGCCGCCATCGCCCGGTCGGCCGGCGACGTCGACACCGCAATCTTGAACTTGCGCGGCATGGACAGGGCCCGCGGATTGCGCAGAAAAAAGCGAACAATCGCCTGCATATAGGGGGTCGTGTCGAATGGCTCGTCGGGCGCCAGCCCAGCCCACGGGTCCTGGGTAATGTTGCGCACGGTGCTACCACAGGCTTCCGTAGTTGTTACACCGACTTCAGCGAGTCGCCGCAGCCACGGCTCGACCGCCTCCAGGCCAAAGTGGTGAATTTGGATGTTCTCGCGGGTGGTAATGTGCGCGAGTGGTAGCGGCGCGTCCGCAGTAAGGTCTGCAATAACGCGCAGTTGATCGGGCAATACGATACCGCCGGGCAGTTTTAGCCGCAGCATGTACGCGTCGGGCTGGCGCTGGCCGTACACGCCGCGGGTCAGGCGATAGGTACGGTAGGCATCGGGACTCAGCAGCCCGGCTTGGTAGTCCTGGGTCTTGAGCACAAACTCTTCGATATCACTCAGCTTAGCGTAACGATGATCGAGCTCAGCCGGGCTCAGCAGGTTTAGGTCGTCGTGGTCGAGGTCCATGGTTCTCCAAGACAAGTGCTGGCGCCATTCCGGCCAGGCGCCGTCAATCTATACAAAGTCGATAGAGATGCCCAGCCTACTGAACTATCCTAGCAAAGCTACAGCGATTTCATTGACAATAGCCTTTCCTGTCCCGTCTTGCCGAGTTGGTGTAGACTGCGCGCGGCGCCGCAAAGCATGGCGCTGAGCACGGCGACCATGCAACAGCTAGTAGGACAGAAGGTCTGGGTGATCCAGTTCGACGACGACGACAGCAGCGTCATCGGCATCGTCACCGGGGTCGAAAACAACTTCATCGCCCTGCGCAACGAGCGCGACTCTGGCCCCACGCTTTACGTCAACCTCGCCAATGTCAAAGAAATCGAGGTCTACAAACCCGAGGGCGAGGGCGAACTGCGCATCTTGCGCTTCCCCGATCCCAGCGACCGTAACCCAACGGATTGAGGTCAAAATGCTGCGCACCGGTGCGGAAGTAGCCGCGGATCAAGGCTTTGCCCAGCTGCAGGGACGGCGGGTCGGCGTAGTGTGCAACCCCGCGTCGCTACTGCGAACTTCGCAGCCACCGTGGCGTCGCCAGCACCTCATCGATCGCCTGCTGCAGAGCGGCGTGCAGATCGTGCGGCTGTTTGGGCCAGAGCACGGCTTGTGGTCGACCGCGCAGGATCTGATCGGCGTCGATGATGGCCAAGATCCCGTGTTCGAGCGCGAGGTTACCACCCTGTACGGCCGCAGTCTCGACACGCTGACGCTGCAGCCCCAGGCGCTGGCCGGCCTCGACGTGCTCGTGTTCGACGTGCAAGATGTAGGCAGCCGTTATTACACGTATTTTGCAACGCTGTGCATGGCTCTGAGCTCCTGCGCCCAGGCCGGCGTGGCCGTGGTGGTCTTCGATCGCCCCAACCCAATCGGCGGCTGCAGCATCGAGGGCGGTTATCTACCCGAAGCCTATCGCTCTTTTGTCGGCTGGCTCGACTTGCCGCAGCGCCATGCGCTCACCATCGGCGAGATTGCGCGGCTGTACGTGGCCGAAGCTGGGCTGCAAGTCGAGCTGCAGGTCGTGGCGTGCGACGGCTGGCAGGCTGATAAGTACTTGGATGAGCAGGATTTTGGCCCCTCAGGCTCGTGCTGGTACGCGCCCAGCCCCAACATGCCCACTGTGCAAACGGCGGTGGTGTACCCGGGCGGCTGCCTCATCGAGGGTACGCGACTGAGCGAAGGCCGCGGTACAACAAGGCCTTTTGAGCTGGTCGGTGCGCCCTGGCTGCACGCCCGCCGCTATGCCGAGGCCATCGAAGCGCTTGAAGTGCCCGGGCTTGTGGTGCGGCCGATGCTGTTCGAGCCCACCTTCCAAAAGTTCGTGGGCCAAGTGTGCGGCGGCGTGGCGGTCGAGGTCAGCGATCGCCAGCAGTTTCAAGCCGTTCGTGCCGGTCTGGCGCTGATTGCCGCGGCGATTCAGCTCGGCAGGTCGCATTTTGCCTGGCGCACTGAAGTGTATGAATTTGTAGCTGATCGTCTCGCGATCGACCTGCTGATGGGCGGTCCGCAGGCGCGCCTCGCTCTTGAAGCGGGGGCGCCACTCGATCAGATATGCGCCGATTTCCCCCAGGCAGAACAAGCCTTTGCCCGGCGGGCGCTCCCGCACCTGCTCTACCGCCGGCCCCACGGCCTGCTGGCCTAAGCCATGTCAACGATTGCGCTGTTCGGTGGCACGTTCGACCCGCCCCATGCCGCACATCTGCTTGTGGCGACGTATGTTTTGGCGACGGCGCCCGTGGATGCGCTGTGGGTGCTGCCGGTAGCCCATCACCCGCTGGGCAAGCAACCGGGCGCCGATTTTGCCACCCGCCTCGAGCTGTGTCGCCTAGCTTTTGCCCTTCTAGGTAAGTGGGTTACCGTGCGTGGCGACGAGGCCGATAGTAGTGGCCGCACGCTCGACTTGCTCGAGTTGCTGCACCAGCGCCACCCCGAGCACCAGTTTCGCCTGATCATCGGCAGCGACATTCTGGCCGAGCGCGAGCGCTGGCACCGTTTTGAGTCGGTGACCGCGCTGGCACCGCCGATTGTGCTGCAGCGAAGCGGTTTTAGCGTACCTGTCGAGTTTGCCGATCAGACGCTGCCGGTGCCCCTGCCCGAGCTGGCGTCGACCGAAATACGCGCCCGGCTCGAGCGCGGCGAGTCGGTCGAGGGCTGGCTGCCGCGCGCGGTGACCGCTGCAATTGTCGCCCGTGGGCTGTACCGCAACGCCTCGCAACATGGCTAACTTACTAAACATTCTAGTAGTTGGCGGTGGTCGCTTGGGTGCCACGCTGGCCCGCGATCTGGCGCAAACGGGTCAGCAGCTGACGGTGGTGGTACGCCAGCCCCAGCGCGCCCTGGCCGTTTCTAACTGGCTGAAGTCGCACCATTTAGCTGCAAACCTGATCGCTGACCTGCCCACCGGCACGTTCGACGTCGTGCTCGCCGCCGTACCCGACGCGCAGCTGGTGCCCCTGGCCCAACAACTGGCCAAGCGACCGGCTCTTTCGCCGATTTACCTGCATTTATCGGGTGTTGCTCCAGCTCGCCAGCTTGCCCACCCAAGCCACGCCGCCGTCGCGTGTGGTTCGCTGCATCCCTTGGCCGCTGTGGCCGATCCGCTGAATTTGCGCGACCCCACTTCGCCCCTGCCCGGCGCGCTGATGGCGGTGGGGGGCGATGCCCCGGCGCTGGCGATGGCCACGCAACTGAGTCTACTTCTTGGTGGTTTACCGCAAGTCGTCGCCGACGCACAGCGCCCCGCCTACCACGCCGCCGCGGCCTTGATCGCCAACGACTGGGTGGCGCTCGCCTTAGCCGCCGAAGAAACGGTCCAGGCGGCGGGCCTGACGCATCCCGGCTTTCGTGCAGGGCTTTTGCACCTCGCTAAGACTGCATTGGCGGCGCTCCAGCGAGTGCCCGCAGACACCACCCTGCTGGTCGGTCTGACCGGCGCAGTGTCCCGCGGCGACGCTGAGACATTAACGAAGCATTTCAAGGCATTACAACCAGACACGGCCGCGCTGCACCGCCAGGCCTCGCAGCTACTGGCCGAGCGCAGTGCCCAGCTCCATCGGCTAAGCCCCGAACAATTACAGAAGATTACTGAAGTCTTGCGCTCAATCGGGTAGCGGCATGCGCCGATACAGGGTGGCCCGGCTAATCCCCATGCGCTTGGCCGTAAGCAGCATATTATTATCCAAGCGCTTGAGCCCCAGGCGAATTCCCGCCGCCTCTAGGTCGCGCGCCAGGGGCAGCACCGCGTCATCCGGAAAAGCCAACTCCAGCGCCGCGTCGAGCCGCTCATCGACCGAACTCGAATAGAGACCCACAGGTAGCGGCACTTGCCCTTCGGCCACCCCTGCGCGCACCGCCCGCATGGCCCGCGGCGTCGCCTCGCTCATCACCTCGGCCGGCCGCGCCGCCTGCCACTCTTGCACAAACGACTCGGGCAGGTCGCGCAGCGAAATCTCTTGCGTAGTGCACACCACCGTCGCCCGGCTGACCACATTTTGCAGCTGCCGCACATTGCCCGGCCAGGTATACTGCTGAAAAAGCCGCATGACTTCAGGCGAAACGCCCACGATCACCTTGTTCTCTTCGCGCGCCGCCGCCCGTACAAAGTGGTCGGTCAGCAGCGGGATGTCGTCGGCCCGCGTCGACAGCGGCGGCAACTGCACACTGAACACCGCGATGCGGTAGTACAAGTCTTCGCGAAAGCTGCCCTGCTTGACCATGCCCAACAGGTCGCGGTTGGTGGCACACACAATGCGCGCGTCGGCTTGCACCTCGTGGTTGCCACCCAGGCGCTCAAACCGCCCATCCTGCAGCACCCGCAGCAACTTCGCCTGCAAAGACAACGACATCTCGCCGATTTCGTCTAAGAAAAGCGTGCCGCTGTGCGCCGCCTCAAACTTGCCCAGCTTGCGCTGCACCGCCCCGGTAAACGCGCCGCGCTCGTAGCCAAACAGTTCAGACTCTAGCAAAGTATCGGGGATACCAGCGCAATTGACCGCCACAAACGGCTGCGACGCCCGCGGCCCCACCTCGTGGATACTGCGCGCCACCACCTCTTTACCGGTACCCGACGGCCCCGTGATCAGCACATTGACACGCGACGGCGCCAGCTTGTCGATGGCGGCCTTGACCTCGTCCATCGCCCGCGACTGCCCAATAATCCGCGAAAATCGATCGCGCTGCCGCAGCGACGAGGCCAATTCTGCAACCTGTTCAGCTTGTTCGAGCGAATCGAACGCGTTGCGCACCGTCACTTGCACCCGTTGCATCACGTCGGGCGACTTGGTAATAAAGTCGAACGCGCCGGCCTGAGTGGCACTGATCACCACGTCCAGGTCGTCCATCGCCGTCATGATCACGAGCTTGGCCTGCGGAGCCAGCGCGCGGATCTTGTGAAACAGCGAGAGATCATTGCTATCGGGCAGACTCAGGTCGAGTAGCGCCACCGCCGGGGCTTCGCTGCGCACCTGCTGCTCGGCCTGCCACGCAGTGGGCACCGCCACCACCCGATACCCGACCTTACTCAACTCGCGATGGATGCGCGCCGAAGTAGCCGGGTCGTCCTCGACGATCAGCACACAGTCGGTCTCGCGGCGTGGCAACTGGCCTTGGGGAGGAGGCAATAGCGTTCCTAATGCAAGCAAAAATGCGGCGTTCAATCACACGCGTCGTGTACCCAAAGCAACCCCGCCAGGGGGTCGGATATGCCGGGTATCCGGCGTTTGTTTCAACTTGAGACAGATGCTAGCGGGTCGCTCGGCAACTTGCAACTGCCGCCACCGCAGCGGGGTGCCAGCCTTTTTCGGCACAACCCCTGCCGCCTGCCCTAAACCCCGCTTACACTGCGCCTGCGGCTGCCACCGCCGCCCGGACTTGTGATGATGCCTGTTGAGCCTCTTACCACTGCTGAGATCGTGCCCAGTATCGATGTGCTGTCGCTGCCCCGGCCGCGCCTCATCGCTTGGTTTGCCGAGCTGGGCCAGCCCAAGTTTCGCGCCGAGCAACTGTTTCGTTGGCTGCACTCCCGCCTTGAGCGCGACTATGCCGCGATGAGCGACCTGCCCGCGGCGCTGCGCCAGCACCTGCAAAATGTGGCGCCGCTGGCCTCGCTAGATATTGAAACAGCTCGGCAATCCGCGATCGACGGCTCGACCAAGCTGGTGCTGACGACGCGGCACGGTGCGCCCATCGAGACGGTGATCATGCCCATGGACGCGGCCGACGGTACGCCGGGGTCGGTCACGCAGTGCCTGTCGTCGCAAGTGGGCTGCAAGATGGGCTGCGACTTTTGCGCCACGGCGCGGCTACCGGTGCGAGCCAACCTCAGCGCTGGCGAAATTGTGGAGCAAGTGGCCATCGCTTGCCGGCGTGGTTATGCAGAGGGGCGTGGGCGCGGCGGCGTGGCGGGTGGCCAGGATGGTCCGCTGTCGGCCCGGCCGCACAACCTGGTGTTCATGGGCATGGGCGAGCCGCTCGACAACTTTGCGGCCCTCCTCGATGCCCTAGATATTCTAATGGATCCAAAATGTTACGACTTCTCGCCCCGGAGAATTACCGTGTCGACCTCGGGCCTGGCCAAGTTTGTGCCCAAGCTGGTGGCCGCGCAGCCCGATGTGCATCTGGCCTGGTCGCTGACGGCCACGACCGATGCGGTGCGCGATCGCCTGATGCCGGTGAACAAGGGCGTGCCGATTGACACCATGGTGCAGGTCCTTAGGGCCCTGCCGCCGCGACCGCATCGCAAAATCACCTTTGAATATGCCCTTCTCCGCGACGTCAACGACTCGCTGGGCGATGCCCGCCGCCTGGGCCAGATGGCGCAGCTGGTGGGGGCGCACATCAACGCGATTCCGTTTAATGCCTGGCCGGGGGCGAGTTACACGCGGCCGGTGCGGCTGGTGATCGAACGTTTTGTCGACGAAGTGCGGTCGACGGGGGCGTCGATCAGCCTGCGCGAGTCGAAGGGCCAAGACATCGGCGCGGCCTGTGGTCAGCTGGCTGGCGAAAAGACGTTAGGTTAGACGAACTTGCGGCGCAGGATGAGCGCGCTGCACAGGCCGATCAGGCCGGCCAAACCGCCGAGCGAACCGCCAGTGCTGCCGCTGGTGCAGCCACTGCTGCTCGCGGAGCTGGGGGGAACGGTCGCGCTTTTGGCATCGCTGCTGCCGAGGGCATCGGCGCTGGTATCGCCCGGGTAACGCGGGGCGCCGGCGCTGGTGGTGTCGGCGTTGTCCGAGCCCTTGGTGCCGCCTTCGGAGGTCGTCGTGCCGGTGGTGGCGCTGCCAAAGTTCATACCCAGCAGGTCGATCGCCAGGGTCTCGTTGCCGTCAAACGCGTTGCCCACGGGCTCTGACAGGCCCTGGCACTTGCTGTTGAGGTCGTCGCACTTGCCGATGTTGTCGAGTACGCACTGCTCGAGCGCGCCCCACTCTTTGGTGATGTAGCCGCCAAGCTTGATCACGCTGCACATTTGGATGCACATGTCGATTTGCGCCTGTGTCGTCTCGACCGAGGTATCTGGGCCTTCTACATTCATATCCATCGGTTGCGCATCGGGATAGGCCGCGACATCGACCGTCTCGCCCGCGTCCTGCTGGGCAAAGCCGCTCGGCCCCCCATCCACGCTGGTCGGGGGTACCTCGCCGCTACCGCCGCCCGAGCTACCCGACGTGCTCGAGCCGCCGAGGCCGCCGCAAGTGGCCATGGTCTTACAGAATTCGGTGCAGCCAGGCTGCGGCGTGATCTTCTTGGCGTCGGCGATGCACACGCCCTTGTCTTTGGGGCAGGCCGGCACCGGCGGTGGGGTGTAGGCGTCGTCGGGTACGGGAATGGCACCGGCATCGACCGAGCCCGAGGCGTCGGGCGGCTGCTTCTGGTCCGAGCCACCCGAGCCGCCGGAACCGCCGCTGCTCGAGCCGCCGTCGGTAAACGCCACACCCGCGTCGGCGGGGTCGACCGGCGTGGTGGTGCCGATGGTGCCGCCACTGCTAACTTTGCAAGTAAAGTCGCAGCTTTGGTAGCCCTTACAGCTCGCGTCGGCGGTGCAAATGCTGGTCGACGGCACGCACACCGCCACCAAGCACTCTTTGCCGCTGGGGCAAGGGTTCTTGTCATCACAGTAGGTTAGAGCATGGGCCGAGCCCGCCGCCAAAAACAGGCCAGCCACCAGCGCCAAACGAATCGTGTGCAGCTTCAACATTTTGCCTCCAATCTTTCGAATCTTTCCCCAAGGGTCGCGGCGGCGCACCGGCCGCGGCAGTCAGGGTCAGCGCTGTGCCGCCCTACACCTAAGTATAGCAAAGGGCGTGCCAACACTTCTACCGCGGTCGAGCATACGCCAACTGCGCCTGTGCGCAACGAAACTGGCCCGCGGCGGGTTCATTCCCCAGCGCGGGCCAGTGTCGATTTTTTCAACATGTCGATTTTTTCAACACGTCGACTTTTTTCAACATGTCGACTTTTTTCAACACTGCGGCGAACGGGGCTACTTCAGGCCCTTGACCGCTTCGGCAATCAGACCCACGCCGTAGCCGGTGCCGCGGTTGTCGATAAACGCCGGGCCGGCCAGATCCACGTGCGCCCACTTCAGCCCCAAGTCATCGATGTGCAAGTAGATCCACAGGCCCGACGCCGAGGTCGAGGCATTCATGCGGTCCGCCACCGAGTTGCGCATGTCGGCGACCGTGCTCTTGAACTCCGAGGTATGCAGTTCCGGCGAATACAGCAGCGGCATGCAGTGGTCGCCCGAGCGCAAGCCCGCGTCGATCAAGCTCGTTTCGAGCTCGCCGTCGTTCGATACGATGCCCGCGTGGTACTTGCCGGTGGCAATCAGCTGCGAACCCGTCAAGGTCGCCGCGTCGATCAGCACGCCCGGCTTGTAAGTCCGCGCAATGTAAGAAGCACCATCGGCCACGGCGATGCGGCCCTCGGCGTCGGTATTGTTCACTTCCATGGTCTTGCCCGAGTGCATCTCGATGATGTCGTCGGGGCGATAACTATCGGGACCAATGGCATTTTCGGCCATCGCCACCGCACAGATCACCCGCCGCTGCAGCCCCGAGTGCGCCAGCACCGCCAGCGCGCCCAGCACCGCCGCGCCGCCGCCCATATCGCACTTCATGGTCAACATGCGCGAATCTACGGTCTTTAAGAACAGGCCGCCGGTATCGTAGACCAAGCCCTTGCCGATCAGCGCCACCGGCGCGCCCTGGGCACCCGGCGGGTTGTAGTCCAAAATCACCAGGCGCGGCGCGACCATAGCCGTACGCCCCACCGCGTGCAGACCGCGCAGACCGTGGGTCAGCAGCTCGTCGCCCACCAGCGAGGTCGTGGTCGTGTGCGGCAGCGTCGCCGCCAGGGCCCTGGCCTCGGCCTCGAACACCGCGGTATCCAGCTCGGCCGTGGGCATATCGGTCCAGCGCTGGGCGGCGTGCACGGCGTCGCGGGCGTGGGCCAGCTGGTCGAGCCCGGTGGTGATCGGCCCCTGCTTCGTCGCAAAAAGCACTTTTACATCTGCGAGCTTCGGGTCCGTCTTGTTCGTCGACTTGCGGCTGTACAGCGGGTACGCGCGGGTGATACCGAGCATCGCGCCCAGGGCATGGCTCGGCTCGCGCAGGGCCGCCAAAATCGCCACCTTGCCAGCCTCGGGCCGCGCAACAGCGCGCAGCGCCAAGTAAATATCGAGCGCCCGCGTATCCGACAGATGCCGCACCACCGTGTCGTGCAGCGCAATCAGCACCAGATTCTTCGGCTGCCCTTGCACAATCGGCAGCAATGTCGAGGCATTACTACCCATCGCCGGCTTGGCGTCCGCGGCCATCCGCGCTACCACATCGCGCAGCTCGCTCGGCAGGCCTGCTTGCGGCCAGCCATCCACCAGATCGCTGCGCCGGCCGATCACCACCAGCGTCTGGGCATTGGCAAGCAAGTCATTAAGATCAAAGGTCAGATCAAGCAGCGCCATCGGAACTCCTAGCAAAGTGATCGCTTCGAGCGGGGGGATGTGGCGGGGCGGCGGCAGCTAGGGCCGCACAGCAAGAAGACAGGGACAGACTGAGATGAATCGGGCACAAAAACACCAAAGCCACCGGCGAGTTCGACAGGTGCGCCCCGGTGACAAGCAGCGGCGGGCAAAGTCGGGGGCAAGCGGGTGGCTTGGAGATAGCGGACGTCTGGTGGACCTGAGGGGGATCGAACCCCTGACCTCTGCATTGCGAACGCAGCGCTCTCCCAGCTGAGCTACAGGCCCTTGGAACTTAGAATTCAGAACTCGAACGTTCTTAGAAACTGAACGACCGTCGGCGCACAGCCAGCGGTGGGGGATCGCCAGGGTTTTTGGCCCGTTCGACCGGTGCCCAGAGCCGGAATCGAACCAGCGACACGTGGATTTTCAGTCCACTGCTCTACCTACTGAGCTATCTGGGCGCGTTACTGTCGGGTACCGGTGGCGAGACCGCGCGGGTGCCGCCGTGGGGCGGTAGTATGCGCAAGCGAACCCCCGCTGTCAAGCCATTGCGCCGCCGTCGCAGCACCGCCAAAGGCAACAAACTCAGCGCTGCGGTAGGCCCGGCGCCGGAACAGGGCTGGGGGCAGGGGCCGGCTCTACGGCCGGGGCGGGAGCAGGAAGAGATGCGGGGGCCAAGTCAGCAGCTGGAGCCGCAACAGGGGCGGGGGCGGCGGCCGCCTTGTCTTTGCCGCCAAAGCGCCACAGTACATCGACGTAGGCGCCAAACAGGTTGATTTCGTAGGTGCCGGCAAACCCGCAGAATGGGCAGTTGTTGCCAGCGACGTCGGCGGCAGTGACGGTAGCTTTGCCGGTGCGATAGGCCCCCGCCAGCGACACATCGAGCGCATCGCTAATTTTATAGCCGGCGCCGACCGTATAGACCTGTGTGACGGCGGGCGGCGTGCCAAAGGCCGACGGGTACTTGGCTTGCGAGGCCTGGCCGTCGTGCACATAGCCGCAGCGCGCCTCGACCGGGCCGATCTGGTAGGCGGCGCCGGCACGCACGGTCATATTATTGTCCCAATTCATCACGTTGTAGACCGGGCCCACCTTGATGTTCTGACTCGCCAGCGCGCCGCCCATGATGCCGACCATCCCCGTCTGGGTGTTGACCGACTGCCAGGTGTATTCCGCGTCGAGCGCCAGGCGCAGCTTGTCGATGCCGGTGAACTGCGCGCCCAAACCGACCTTGCTGGGCAGCGTAAAGCCGTATTCTACGTTCTCGGCGGCGACGTTGGTCAGCACGCCCTTGGCCGTCTTCACGGTGGTGTCGGTCTGGTTGCGGTAGACCAAGCCCAGCTGGAACATCTTGGCCACATACTGCAAGCCCACGCGCAGACCGGCGGCGTTCTTGCCCGCCATGTCGAGGTCGATCCGCGACGGCGACGCACCGGTGAGGTCGGAATTGGTGCGCGATCGCTGAAATTCGATGGTGCTGTAGCGGTAAGCCACGCCCAGGTTCAGTCCCTCTAGGATTTGCACGGCAATCGAGGGGGCAAACTCTAAGAAAACCAGCTTAGTGTGGTCAGTGACCTCGCCCAGAGTGCCCGCGGGGCCGGCGACGTTGCTCGAATACTTGTAGTCCGCACCGGCCGAAGCTACTGGATAAGCGGCAAAACCCACCGACAGCAGCTTGTGGAGCCGATAGCCAGCGCCCACCAAAAAGAACGGCGCAAACGTGCGCTCCGAGCCGATGTTCATGCCGGGCTGGCTCTGACTGCCGCTGGTTCCCGTAACCGAAGTATCGGACGGACTGCCGTGAATTCCACCCACAAGCGGCGAAAAGTCGCCGAACACCGCGCCGCCTTTCAGGTTCGCCAGGCCGGCCGGATTGTGAAAAATCGCACTTGGGTCATCGACATAGCTGATCGCCGCGCCGCCCATGCCCATGTGGCGCGCCGAGTACAGCATTGGGGTGTCGTAACCCGCGGCCAGGGCCAGTTGCGGCGCGACCAAGCTAGCTGGCAATACCAGGGCTAAGGCAGCGGCAAGACGACGAAAACGAATAGAGTAACCGGTCATGGCGCGTCCTCGCGGGCGGAGAGGTGAACAAACGTTCGCTGGCAAACAGCCGTGGCGGCGAGGGTGCCACAGAACCCGCTATACGCCAAGAGCATCCGCCAAATGGCCCAAAAAGCCGAAAGGCCGGCCCCAGCTAGGCTGGAGCCGACCCCGCGGTCGAAAACCGTCGCTTACTTGCCGGCTTTGCAGTCGTCCGAAGCGGTGATGCAGTTGTACTTGTTCGCACAAGCCGTGCACGAGGCGCCGCCCGCATCCGCGATGCAGTTGGCCGTCGCCGATTCGGTCTGATTGGCGACGCAGTTCTTGAACGTGCAGTAGCCGCGCAGGCCGTAGCAGCCGCCGCACGAGGTGCTGATCGGGTAGCCCTTGCCAACCACGCACTTGCCGATGGCGGCCACAGCGGTCGCCTGATCGGTGGCGCCCGCGCTGGCCAGCGTGCAGTTCTTGACGTCTTCGGTGAACTTGCCCGCCAAGGTGGCGTCGCCGCCCAGCTTGGTGACGTAGGCGGTGTCGGTGGCCGACAGGCAACCCTTGTCGGTGGTGGTCGTAGCCGCATCACCCATCGACATGTCCGCCGCCATCGTGTCGGTGGCGGTCGTGTCCTTGGTGGTCGACGTGTCGGTGGTCGCAGTGGTGGTGGTCTTCGTATCCGAGCCACAGCCCACGGCCAACATCGCAACAGCCGCGAGCGCGAGCAACCAGTTAATCTTGCGCATGATTCACCTCGCGCCCCAGGTCCGTAGCGGCCCAGGGCAAGTTCTTTCGACCGGTGGCGTGAGCACCACCCGGTGCACTACGTCTGGCCGGTCGAATTGGGGCGGGAAGATACCCTTAAAATACAGATTGTCAAGGATTTGGCGGTTTGCCCCTTTGGGCAGGGCTCAGTCCTCGCCTTCGATGGGCGGCAGCGCGCCCAGATCGGCGTCGGGCGGCAGGCTGAGCAGCTCGCGGGCATACCGCTGCTCGGCCGGCGAGCCGTGGTGGTACATCTCTAGAAGCGAATCGATTTGCGCATCGCGAGCTTGGGCCGTCACGCCGCCGCCGTCGATGCAGGCAGGACGGTCACCCGGCGGACAAGCGATGCGCAGGTGCATGTGATCGGCATGCGGGCTCGAATCACGCGGCTGCACAAGCACTTGCGCCGCCCGCCGCCGCAACCCCTCCGACTCGCCTGTGCGCAGCGCGTAGTCGAGCATCTGATTGCGCAAAGGAATCGCAATAAAAATCCACTGTACCACCACATCGGGGTCCGACAGCCAGTGGCGCACCAAGCTCCAGTTGCGCGCGGCATCAAACTCGTAGCGGCCGGCATCTTGGGTCGGGCCGTCGGCTACGCCACTGGCATCAAAATGGCAAAAATTGTCAGGCTGTTGCGGGCTACCATAGCGGTCGACGGCAAAGAACATCACATCGGCGTCACGACCGCTGTTGTGGCTGACGCTGGGGCCGATGTCGCCGCCCCCTTGCCGCGACAGGTTGGCCACGCGCAGCACCGCGCCGGGGTGGTCTTGGCCGAGCGCCGCCGCCGAGCGCTCAATAAGCCCCGCCAGCTCCGCAGTGCCAAAATGCAATGAATTTCGCTTGGTTTGCGGCAGTATGCGCAGGGTGTCGCTCTCGCGCAGCGCCACTGCCCCCTGCAATGTACCGTTCTGGGCGGTGCCGACGCTGCGGCTATGCGCACCCGGCGTCTGGCCAAAGCGCCCTTGAGTACTGGCAGGTTCCGCGTCGTCGTCCCATAGCACACGGGTTGCGGCGCCGGCCAAGGGAGTCGGGGCACGCGCCAACGCCACCGCTGCCGACGGAGTCAGCACTTGGCGAGGAGGCGAACTCGTCGCGGGCGCACGCTGGCACGCAGCTAAGCCGACTACGGTCGCCAGGATTAGCCAGCTCTGCCGCAAAAACCTAGTGCCCTTGCTTGTCTTTGTGGTGATCGACCGGCACACCCTGGGTAATGGCCTTGACGTGATGGGTGACGACCGGCATGTCGGGGTAGTGCAACCCGTCGACCACCTCGACCGCGCCAACCGCGATGGCAGCCTGTACAGCGGCAACTTCATCATCGAGATTCGCAACTTCGCCATCCAGGTACGCGACTTCTTGGTCATCGACCTCGACATGCACACCGCTCACACCGGCCGCCTGAATCGCCTGCGAAATTACTGCCGCGGCGCGCTGTTCTTGCTTGGACATGGTTCCCCCACTGCATGGCGCCGAAACTGGGCTGCGAGAGCGCGGGTCACGACCTCTTGCGGTCCCTGACCTGGCCACTTCACCTTGGTGCGCCTCCCGGAATTTAGCCCGGTTGGGCGACTGCGCCAAGCCATCTTTCACACGACCATGACGATCGGCCGCAAGCGGGTGCCGGCCCTGCACCATCGTCGCTTGCTGCGGCGTGGGCCCGCCGCTACGCTGAAGGCCTGGAGACTGCCATGAAGCTGCCCAAGATTCTTGCCAACTGCCTCACTTGGCCGCCTGCGGCACTGCCCCTGGCATTGATCGTGGCCACGGTGGGCGCTGTTGCCTGCAGTGTACCGGTCCAATCCGCCACAGCCGTCACAGGTGCCGACGCAGCCCAATTGCATGATTCAGCTGCAATTACAGACACTAAGACGGGCGACACCGCTCCCGATGTGGCCAAGGATGCGCCGGCCGAGACTGCGCCCGACGCCGCGATCCCAGACGGCGAGTCGCACGACAGTGCTGACAGCGATCTGCCGCCAAGCGATGGGGCAGACTCGACCGATGGCACAGACTCGACCGATGGGGCAGACTCGACCGATGGCACAGACTCGACCGATGGCACAGACCCCGATGGCGCTGAACCTGCGGATACAACAAACGATACCGGCGCCGATGTCGCGGCCAGCCCGTGCGACGACGGCGAAAAGCTGTGCGCTCAAGCATTTGCCTGGCCTGCCCAGGGCGACGAAAGCTCGGTCGAGGTGCGCGGCAGCTGGGACAACTGGAAGGTCGGCGTGCCCCTCACCCTAAACGGCGCGAGCTGGACGGGCACCGGCACACTGCCACAAGGACAGCAGTTTCTTTATAAATTCAGGATTGTGCGCCAGAGTGGCAAAGAGGACTGGCAGCCCGATCTGAGCGGCGTGCCCCTGCTCGACGACGGCTTTGGCGGCAAGAATGCGGTGCTGGCGGCGCTGGCATGTCCGAGCGACGGCATCTGCCCAACTCTGCAAACAATCTGCGGAATTCCGGCCAAGGCGACGGCGTTTGACTGGCGCGACGCGGTGCTCTACTTCGTCTTCGTCGACCGGTTTAACAACGGGGATACGGGCAACGATCAGAAAGCCAGTTCGACCGATCTCGCCGACATCGCCAACTGGAATGGCGGCGATTGGAAGGGGGTAACCCAAAAGATCACCAGCGGTTACTTCAAAGATCTGGGCGTCAATGCGCTGTGGCTCACGGTGCCGATGGACAATACCGCCTCGGTCGAATTTGGCGACGATGGCAAGAAATACACGGGGTACCACGGCTACTGGCCCAAAGATGTCGGCCAGCCCAACGCTCACTTTGGCAGCATGGCCGATCTGCAGGCGCTGGTGCAGGCCGCGCACGCCCAGGGCATCCAGATCGTGCTCGACTATGCAATGAATCACGTGCACAAGGACTCGCCGGTTTTTAAGAATCATCCCGAGTGGTTCCACCCTCTACTGGTCAATGGCCAAGAGTGCGTGTGTGGCTCGGGCGTGTGCCCGTGGGACGGGCCGTCGGGCGTGTGGTGCTGGTTCCGCAACTACTTGCCCGACTTCGACTTTAACAACTCCGACGCGCGCAAGGCCTCGATCGACAACGTGATCTGGTGGATGCAGCAAAGCGGCGCAGACGGGCTGCGCTTGGACGCCATCAAGCACGTCGAGGGCGCTTGGCTGACCGAATTGCGCGCGCGTTTACTTAATGAAGTCGAGCCTGTACGGGGCCAGCACGTGTGGCTGGTGGGCGAGACCTATACCGGCGATCAAGGTTTTATCAAGTCGTTTCTCGACCCGTGCGGCAAGCTCGACGGGCAGTTCGATTTTCCGCTGCGGGCCGTGCTCGATCAGGTGGTGCTGCTGCGGCAGGGCAAGATGAAAGATCTCGAGAAGTTCATGATCGCCAACGATACGTACTACGGCAGCGGCGCGATCATGTCGACGTTTGCGGGCAACCACGATCTGCCGCGCATCATCCACTACGCCCAGGATACGCCCCTGTTTTCAGACATTTGGAGCGACGGCAAAAGCAAGGCCTGGAGCGGCCAGCCGGGGGTCGTAGCCGAGAAAAGCGCGTACGAGCGGGTCGCCGTGGCTATGGCCGTGCTCATGGGTAGCCCGGGCGTGCCGCTGCTGTACTACGGCGACGAAATTGGCCTGCCCGGCGCGGGCGATCCCGACAATCGGCGACCCATGCAGTGGACAGGCACGAGCGACAACCAGAAGTGGCTGCTCGCCCAGCATCAGCAACTGGGCAAAATTCGTAGTCAGCATCCGTCGTTGCGTCGCGGGGTCCGCCAGAGTCTGTGGAGCGGCGACGATGTCTGGGCCTGGTCGATGACGCTCGGCAGCGATGTGATCTATGTCGCCGTGAACCGCGGCGAAGGCCCTGCAAGTGTGAGCAATTTGCCGACTGGGAGCCTGAAGGATCTGCTCAGCGGCGAGACTGTTAGCGGCCCCGACTTGGCGCTGGCGCCGCGCACCGCCCGCTTCTTGGTGGCACCCTAGAAACGAGCAGCCATTTTCTACTGCTTGACTTTACTTAGCTTTCTTTGCCTGGTCGGCATCCCAGCGCCGCAAGCCCTGCAGCAAGGCGCGGTAGATCGCCTGCCCCATGTAGCGCTCGCCGGCGGCGGTAAAGTGGCTGTAATCGGACCAGCCCAGACCGTCTTTGACCCAGCGACCCATGGAACCCTCGCCGCCCATCAGCGCGCGGGCGTCCAAGAAGGCGCAGCCCGCCGTCTTGGCCAGTTTTCGCTGCCAGCCGATGATACGTACGATTGCAGGATCACTGATGATCTTACCCTTGTCGCGCTCGCCGTGGTCCGACGGGCCCAGCAGCAAGCAGCCCGCGCGATCGCGCCGCCCAGCCAGCAACCGCTCAATCGCCTCGCCCATCTTCTTGGTGTACGTCGCTTCGGAGATTGGGTCTTGCCGCTCGTTGCCGCCGTAGTTCAAAATCAGCAAGTCGGGGGCGCGATCGCTCATAACAGCTTGCAGGTGCTCAGCATTTGCCTGCGTCCAGCGGGTACCGCGCGCACCCACCTCGCCCAAGCTGTCGTACACAAGGCCTTGATCGCGCTCGATCGCCACGCCGTGGATGCGCACCCGCCCCGCCGTCACGCGAAAGTTAGCGGAATGCTTGCCATCTGCGACCGCCCAGGCCTGGCTACCGTCGCGGCCGCTGTCGGCGAGCTGCAGCGGGGCCTGCACCTTGCCGTCGATCTTGACCGCCACGGTGGCCTTACCCAGGCTGCGATAGTACAGAATCCAATGAGTTGACGGGCTTTTCGCCCCCGCCGACAAGGTGAAGTTGTCGCCCGGCACGCCCTCGACCGACACGCCGCCGTAGCCGTATGCCCCATCTTTCGCGTTGCCGTTCAAGAAGTTGTACAGCTTCCAGCCGTCGCTAACCGTGCGCTCGATGCCCTTGTGCGTGTACCACTCGGTGCGGCCCTGCACGAGCGTGTAGCCATGCCCGCCATCGCCAAAGCGTTTTTGCAGCAGCAGCCGCACCACATGCGTCAGGCCGTCGTTGGCAATGTGCGAGTCGCCCCAGTGGCCGATGCGCACCTTCTGCCGCTTGCCCGCCACCAGCTCTTGCAGGGCCTTGTAAAAAGGCCCAAGGGCTTGCAAGTCCCCTTCGATCCACACCTTTTGCTCGCCCAGCACGTCGTCGCCGACCAGCAGCGCCTGGCTAGCCGTCGCCCCCTGCGCCAAATCCGCCGTCGCACTCGCCGCGCTAGGCAACCCCGCAAGCTTCGCAAGCTCTTGATCTGAAATATCTTCTTCCGCAGCATTGGGCGACGGCCCTGGTCCCGGCCCCGGCTGCGGACTCGCCACCTCGGCCTTTGGCGGCGGATTCCAGGTCGCGGCGCGCTGCAGCGGCGTCCACTCCCAGCGATCCCAGTAGCGGTAATCGCCCAGCGCCGGCGACAGGTATGGAACTAGGCTTGCCAGCAATAGTATTCCAAGCACAGCATATAGACGCAGCAGTGGCCCACGCGGAAATTCCGCAGGGGTATCTGCTACTTCGCCCGGAGCAGCGGCAAACTGCGCGGAGTGAGCGTGGCGGGCATCCTGGTCAGGCGTGGTCAAAGTGCTGCAAACCCCTTAGAACTGAAAGTAAATAAACGGCACGGCGTCCGTCTCGGCCACTACCCCCATCAGACTCGCCACCGCAACGAGGGCAGCACCCTGGGCCGGCACCGGCCAGCTGCGAAACGCCAAGCGCAGGCGATCAGCCAGGTTCGGCGGCGCCCAATGGGCCGCGTAACCGAGCACCAGCACTAGCCAAGTACCCTTGTCGATGCGCGCCAGCCCCAGACCATTGTGCAGCAGCGACTGGGTCAGATCGCCCGCGGCGCTGAGCGAGGGCGCCCGAAACAGAATGCGCGCCAGCACCACAAAATGGAAAGTCAGAGCAATTCGCCAGAGATTCTGCGCCCATGGCAGCTCGTCGTGGCTCCAGCCCTTGGGCTGCTTGCGCGTCTGCAGGCGGTTCCACGCGATCGCCAGACCGTGCACCAGGCCGTAGAGCACAAACGTCCAGTTGGCACCGTGCCACAGACCGATAAGCACCAGCGTAATCAAGGTATTGCGATTCGCCCGCCACATCGAGCCGCGCGAGCCGCCCAGCGGAAAGAACACGTAGTGCCGCAGCCAAGTCGACAGCGTGATGTGCCAGCGCCGCCAGAACTCCGCAACTGTTCTCGCACGATAGGGCCGGGCGAAGTTCTCGGGCAGCTTGATCCCCAGCAGCCGCGCCGAGCCGATCGCAATGTCGGTATACCCCGAAAAATCGCAGTAGATCTGTAGGGTATAGGCGTATAGCCCCACCAAGATCTCGGCGCCCGAATAGATCCCCGGCTTGTTGAACACCCGGTCGACCAGGTTCAGCGCCAACCAATCGGCCACCACCACCTTCTTAACTAGGCCTGTGGCAATGCGAAACAGCGCCTCGCCCACATCGTCGCTCTGCAGCCGCGGCGGCCGGTGCAGTTGCGGAATCAGAATGTGCGCCCGCGAGATCGGCCCCGCCACCAGCTGCGGAAAGAAGGTCGCAAACAGCCAAAATCGCAGCAGATTGTGCTCCGCCGGCATCTCGCGGCGGTAGACGTCGATCACGTAGGCCATCGACTGGAACGTGAAAAAAGAAATACCGACCGGCAGCGCCAGCTTGGCCACCGGGATCGCCACATCCATCCCCGCGGCGTGCAGCACGGCGACCAGATTTTCTGCAAAGAATCCAAGGTACTTGTAATAGCACAGCAGGCCCAAGTTCACACCCACCGAGCCCAGCATCAACACCTTGCGCAGCCCCGCCTTCTCGTCGGGCATCTTCTCGATGACCCGCGCCATCGCCCAATCCCAGGCGGCGGCGCCCAGAATTAGCAGAACGTACTTGGGGCTCCAGGCCATGTAGAACAGGCACGAGCATGCCAGCAAAAAGGCGGTGCGGCCCCAGCGCCAGCGCGACAGGCCCCACGAGATGGCGACCACCAGCGCGAGGAATACGATATAGAACAATGAGTTAAATAGCATTCTTGGCCGGAGTTCGTCCTACCCGCGTCTACGCACCGCCACCGGCGACCCACGCGCGCATCGCCTCGCGCACCGGCCCCCAGTTCGCCTCGTCCATGCGCAACTTGACGAAACCTACGTACATTTCGTCTAGAATCGCCTCGAGTTCATCGACCAGCCGCAGCCGTTCGTCGAGAAGCGAGGCGTCTTTGGGCCCCAGCATGGTCGGCAGCTTGGCGCCCGCGATCGTCAGCGACTCGGCATCGAGGTTCACCTGGTACTGCCGCTCGCCCGCATCGAGCAAAAGCCGCGCCCGCGCTACCTTTTTACCCGTGCGCAGCGCTGTGCGCGCCTCTTCGGCCTGCGACGGGGCGTCGGCCTGCACGGTGCTGCCCTCTTTGACATTGCCACCCGTCTCGAGCGATAGGCGCTGGCCAAATTCGACGCCAACTCGGCCAAAGCTAAGGGTGTCTATGCCGCCGCCGGTGCGCTCAGCCTCGAACCAGAGCCAGGTCAAGAACTCGCGGCCCAAGAACGCAAAGCGCTCGGCACTTTTATCGTTTCCGCCTTCCATGGCGACCTCGCTGCGGCAGTTACCGCGGAATCAGGTGAAAACGTTCAGGTTCTAGCAGCGACAGGCTGTCGACCTCGCCCTCGCTCATGCCGCGCAGCCACAGCACCGAGCGCAGGCCCACCGCCTGCAGCTGCGTCTGAAAGGTCTTTTCGAACAGCTCGACAAAGCCGCCCGCCACCGTCTTGCTCGCCGAGAACAGCCGCAGCTCGCCCGTAGGGATATTCCAAGCAATCTCGATAAGTTGCAGCTTAGGCAGCGAGCGAATCCGCAGCTGCTTTTTCACTTCGAGCTTGAGTTGATCGAGCTCTTTGCGCGCCAACTTCTCGCGATTTTGCGTTTTGCACAGCTTCTGCGCTTCTTGATCGACATAGGCCTTCATCGTGCCCGCCGGGATCTTCAGCGTGTCGATCCGCAGGCGAAACAGCAGATAGCCGCTCGGCGTGATCAGCGTGCCCGGATCGAAGTCCGCGGCGAACGCATCGTCGAACTGCACCCAACCGCTCGACTTTTCGACCTCGGAGCGCGGGTCGATCTCGTTGAACCGCGATGCGCCCAGTTGATCGGCGTACACGCGCTCGAAACCCTCGGGCGGCGCGGCCACATAAAAGCGCAGATAACTCACGGTTCCGGACGCCAAGGCCATGGCCAGCTCCACCCGGCGGACCTGGCCGCAGGGCGCGCAGATCTAGACCTGCGGCGCGCCCCTGTCAACGCGCACCTTGCGGACCGACGGGCCAAACGCTTACGTGGTAGAGCGAACCCTTTGGATGCACAGCCGCATCCAAAAAGCTCGCCGGGGTCGCTGCGTGCGAGGCCCGCCTGACACAAAAGTCATGCCTGCGGGCATTTGCCCCAGGGCTGCCGGCCAGACCACCCGTGATCTTCTTGACGAATCCTGCGACTGGTGCATCGTTCAGCACTTGGCGCGGAGTTTGCAGGAACACAAGCAGCGGCCCGCTCAGGTTGGTGGGCTTTCGTTGCAGAGCCGACCCGGGGCTAACCCCGACTGCCGAGGCACCCAATGGCCAGCCACCAGCCCAACGCCAGGCGATTCGACTCCGGTCCCCCGCCCACGGGCCGGCCGACCGCTGCCCGGCCGCAGCCACGCGCTGTTGCCACCCGTCCGCGACCCCGGCCTGACCGCCCACGCCACGATGATCCGTATGCGTCCACCACTGCGAGGACTGACATGGAACCAGCTGAATTGAGTGAAGATCTTTTGTCGCAAGAGCCCGCCGAAGTCGATCTCGACGAGAGCGCTGGCATCTCGCCCTATGGCATGGGCGAGCTGAGGCACCTGCGCCGCGGCGCCGAGGCCGAAGACTCCATCGAACAGAACCTCGACCCGACCGTGTTGTATTTGCAGCATATTGGCCGAGTATCGCTGCTTAGCCGCGAAGGCGAAGCCGAGGTCGCGCAGCGCATCGAGGGCAACTCCGCAGACATTCTGGAGATCCTCGAGCGCGTGCCGGCCTCTCGCCCGCTGATGACCAACGTGCCGCTCGACATGGCCACCGATCACGACCTGCTGCGCGAGTGGACCGATGCCGAGGCCTGGCGCGACCGCGATGCGCGCATCACCACCCTGGCGCGAGCCGAGCGGTTCCGCGACCGGGTCGTTGCGCTCGATCAAGACATCGACGGTCTGCGCGGCGAGTCGGCGGGTGAGCGCACCCCGCTGTTGGTGCAGGCTCTGCGCAGCAAGTACCGCACATTTTGGGAGGATCGCACAGGCGAGCGCTTGATCAGCAAGGCGCTTGAGCTCGTGCAGCAACTGGCCCGCGAGCTGGTTCGCGCGGAGCACACCCTGCGCGGTCTGCTGCACGATGCCGGGCTGAAGCGCGACGACGTGGTCGCACTAGGGCCCATGCCCAAGCGGCCGCGCACCGATGCCGCTCGGCAGCACCTGGGGCTAGCGCAAGCGCTTGAGCACGCAGAGCAATTGCAGGCCCAATACGGTGCCGGGCCCGAGCAGGCCCAGCGCGATCTGCGGCGCATTCGCGAGGCCACCCGGGCCATTGCCGAAGCGCGCAGCGTGATGATTCAGGCGAATTTGCGGCTGGTGGTGTCGATCGCCAAGCGCTACTTGAACCGCGGGATGGCCCTGCTCGACCTGGTGCAAGAGGGCAACATTGGCCTCATCAAGGCCGTCGAAAAGTTCGAGTATCAGCGTGGTTACAAGTTCTCGACCTATGCTACTTGGTGGATTCGCCAGTCGATCACCCGCTCGATCGCCGACTCGGGGCGCACGATCCGCATCCCGGTGCATCTCATCGAGGCGCTCAATCGCATCTTGCGCGAACGCTCGCTGCTCGAACAGGAATTGGGTCGCGAGCCCACGGTCGAAGAGCTGTCAAAGCGGACCGAGCAGCCGATCGAGCAGGTCGACACGATCTTGCGTATGGTGCGGTCGCCGCTGAGTCTGGATGCGCCCGTGGGCGAGGATGACGCTCAACTCGTTGATTTTGTAGAGGATACTAACGCTGTCAAGGGCATCGACGTCGTGATCCTCCGCGACCTATCGGCGCAAACACGGCGGGCTCTGACGCGGCTGCACCCGCGCGAAGAGGCGGTGCTAAAGCTGCGATTTGGCATCGGTTCTGACGAGTGCTTGACGCTAGAGCAGGTGGGCGAGATGTTCAACCTGACCCGCGAGCGCATTCGCCAAATCGAGACCGGCGCACTGCGCAAGTTGCAGGCGCCTGCCAATCGGGAAGTTTTGCAAGGGCTTCTAGAGGGTTGATTCCCCTACATTTCGCTGGCTGACACGCTTGTCATGGTGCGCAAACTTTGCGTAGTTTGTCGCGCAGCCACTCAAGCTCGCTGCCCTTCTACCGCGCCCGCTACCTCGCCCGCTACCTCGCCCGCACGGCCATCTTGCCCGATGCCGCACAGAAGACTATGCTTTCGCCGCTCGCTGCCCGCCCGGTGCCGCGCCGGGGTGCCAGCGATAGTCCAAAAAACGTAAGGAGTTTGAAATGGTCGCTGCTCTGTCGTCTCGCGCGCCCCTGGCGCTGCTGGCTCTGGCGCTGCTGTCGCTGGGTGCCGAAGGTTGCCGCCGCCCCGCTGGTTCGCAGATCGTGCTAACCAAGGATCAGGAGCAGCAAATCTCCGAGAACGTGCTGACTGCGCCGCCGGCCGGTCTGCAGAACAAGGTCGACTGCAAGTTCGAAGACAAGCTCACGCTGCTGGGCTACGACATCAAGGGCCAGCCCAAGAAGGGCGGTACGTTCGACTTGGTCATGTACTACCGCGTCGATCAGCCTGTGCAGGGCGATTGGAAGATTTTTGTGCACTTTGAAGCCCCTGGCAAGCGTCGCCAGCCGTTCGATCACTATGGCGTCGGCGGTCTTTACCCCGTGGGCCAGTGGAAGAAAGGCGAGATCATCCGCGACGTGGTGCAGGTGCAAGTGCCCGCCGACTGGAGCGAAAACAGCGCGCAGGTGCTGATCGGCTTCTTCGACTGGGGTCTGTACACCACCAGCCAGGGCGACCGCCGCTTGAAGGTGGCGAGCCCCGGCACCACCACCGTGCAGGGCGACGGCCGCGTGCTGCTGACCACCGTGCAGCTGGGCAGCGAAGGCGGCGAGCAGCCCAAAGCGGGCGGTGCGGGCAACGAGCCGACCCCCAAGATCGACATGCAAGTCGCGGCGGCGATGGCCAATATGGTCAAGCAGTACAGCGTGGGCAAGGTCGCGACTGCACCGGTGATCGACGGCAAAGATGATGAGTGGCAGCAGGTACCGGCGATTGCTGTGGCGATTCAGCCCAGTGGCCAGCCGCTCGCCAACAACCTGCGCGGTCAGGCGCGGCTGCAGTGGAATGCCGAAAATCTGTTCTTTACCGCACGCTTTCGCGACGAAGATGTGCGCAACAGCCACACGGCCAACGATAGCGAGCTGTGGGAAGGCGACAATGTTGAGCTGTTCTTGCGCCTGCCCGGCCAAGACGGCAAGTACTACGAGCTGCAATTCTCGCCCAATGGCGCGCACTTTGATGCCATGTTCACCGCGCCGCGCACGCCGAAGTGGGAAGAGGCGAGCAAGTTCGACTCGGGCATGGAGATGAAGACCACCACGGAGGGCACGGTCAACGCCGACGGTGCCGATGTGGGCTTTGTGGTCGAGGCGAAGATCCCTTGGAAAAACCTGGGTCTAACTGCTGCTCCCCCTGTTGGCACGGTCATCGAGTCGAATGTGTACCGCATCGACGACAAGGGCGCGCACGACATGGGCCACATGGGCACCTGGGCCGCGGTCGGCGGCGATTTCCACAAGCTCGACGGCGCGGGCAAGCTGACGATTTCGGACCGGGCAACCGCTCCTGCCGCCCCTAGTGCTCCGGTCCCCGCGGCCGCGCCTATCAAGTAAGCACCTAACTTGACTGAAGAACTGCACCAAGACGCCCCTGGCTTTGAACGCCTGGTGTGGGTGATGAGCCAGCTGCGGGCGCCCGGCGGCTGTCCGTGGGATCGCGAGCAGAGCCTGGCGACGCTGCGGACCTACCTCATCGAAGAGTCGCACGAGCTGCTCGACGCGATCGACGACCTGGGCGTGGCTGGTCAGCGGGATGCAAATGCCATTGAAGCCGGCGAAATTGCTGCAGATCCGGTCGACTTGGCCAATCTGCGCGAAGAGCTGGGCGATGTGTTGCTGCAGGTGGCGTTTCAGTCGCAGATCGCCAGCGAAAGCGGTTGGTTCACCCTAGACGACGTGGCGCACGGCATTGCCGCGAAGATGATCCGCCGCCACCCCCACGTGTTTGGCGATCCGCAGGCCAAGGATGCCGGGCAAGTCCGCGATCGCTGGGAACAACAGAAGCGGCAAGAGGGTAAGGGGGCGCTCGACGGCGTGCCCAAGAACCTGCCCGGGCTGCTGCGGGCCCAGCGCATCGGCGACAAGGCGGCGCGGATCGGCTTTGACTGGCCCGACTTGCAGGGGGTGTGGGCGAAGATCCACGAAGAAATCGCCGAGTTGCAAGAGGCTGAGGCCCAGGGCGACAAGGCCGCCATGCAAGACGAGCTGGGCGACCTGTTGTTTGCGCTGACGAATCTGGCGCGGCACCTGGGCGTAGACGCCGAGTTGGGGCTGCGGCAGACACTTGACCGATTCACCAATCGTTTTGGTCATGTAGAGCGACAGGCCGAGGTGCGATGGGGTCGGCAGCACAAGGCGAGCCTGGATGAGCTCGAGGCGCTGTGGCAAGAAGCCAAGCAGCTAGAGCGGTTGGGGCAGTTGCCCGCCGCCGGCCGAAATCGAGGCTGAAGTGTTGCTCAGGATCGGCTAGCCTGCGCGCACCATGAGCTTCGTCCACCTGCACGTACATACCCAATACTCGATTGCTGACGCGACGTTGCGCATTGCCGACGCCGTGCGCTTTGCCGCCGAACAAAAGATGCCGGCGCTGGCGATCACCGATCACGGCAACCTGCACGGCGCGGTCGATTTTGCCAATGCCTGTAAAGAAGCTGGAATCAAACCGATTTTTGGCTGTTGCATGGCCATCGCCAACCGGCCGGTCGGCGAGCACGTGCGGCGCACCCACAATCTGACGCTGCTGGCCGAGACGGAGAAGGGCTATCAGAACCTGATCTACCTGATCTCGATGGCGAATCTGAAGGTGCCCGAGGGGGTGCGGCCGCGGCTGGACCCCGCAACGCTGCGCGATCATACCGAGGGCATTATTTGTCTCTCAGGCGATCTGTCGGGCGAGCTGGCCAATGCCCTGCTGCGCGGCGAGTCGGACGAGGCCTGGCGGGCGGCCGAGCGCTATAAGTCTTGGTTTGCACCAGGAAATTTCTATATCGAGGTGCAGCGCTCCGGGTTGCTCGAGCACGACCTGGTGGCGCCGCAGCTGGTCGACCTGGGCCGGCAGCTGGGCATTCCGTGCGTGGCGACCAATGATGTGCACTATCTGCAGCCTAGCGATGCGCGCGCCCACGAAGTGCTGCTGTGCATTGGCCTGGGCACGCAGGCGCGGCCCGAGAATCAGCGGCTGCCGACTGAAAAGCTTGACCTGGCCTCGCCCGCCGAAATGCGTAGGCGTTTTGCCGATTTGGACCACCTGTGCGATGTAGCGGTCGAGATTGCCGAGCGCTGCCAATCGTTCAAGATTACCCATGAGCCGATGTTGCCGCGCTTTCCGGTGGCCGAAGGCAAGACCGAATTCGACACCTTCTACGAAATGAGCCGCGCCGGCTTAGAGAGGCGTTTCACCGAGTTCGAGCGCATCGGCAAGCTCGTCGACCAAGAGGCGTATTGGCAGCGACTTGAGTTCGAGGTGGAGACCATCAAGACGATGGACTTCCCTGGCTACTTCTTGATCGTGCAGGACTTTATTAACTGGGCGAAAGAGCAAGGCATTCCGGTGGGGCCAGGTCGTGGCTCGGGTGCGGGCTCGCTGGTGGCCTACTCACTGCGCATCACGGACCTCGACCCGATCCCGTACAAGCTGCTTTTCGAGCGCTTCTTGAACCCGGACCGGGTGTCGATGCCCGACTTCGACGTCGATTTTTGCGAAGACCGCCGCACCGAGGTGATTCGCTATGTGTCGGAGCAGTACGGCGCGGAGCGGGTGGGGCAGATCGCCACCTTTGGCACGCTCAAGGCCAAGGGCGCCGTGCGCGATGTGGGGCGCGTGCTGGGTGTCCCGCTGCCCGAAGTCGACGCCATCGCCAAGATCATCGATACCGCGCTCGAGGGTGTCAAAGACGACAAGCACAAGACGGTCGAAGATGCGATGCAGCGCGATCCGCGGCTGCTGCAGGCCATGGAACAGAGCTACGCGATTCGGCAATTGCTCGAGACGGCCCAGCTGCTCGAGGGGTCGATGCGCGGCACGGGTATGCACGCAGCGGGCGTAGTGATTGGCCGCGGGCCGCTGTGGACCCACGTGCCGGTAGGGCGCGGTCAGAACGGCGAAAATGTGACGCAATTCGACAAAGACGATGTCGAGAAGGCGGGCCTCGTCAAGTTCGACTTCTTGGGTCTGTCGAACCTGACCATGATCGACCACTGCGTCAAGCTGATTCGCCAAGGGCAAACGCCGGGCGAGACGCCGTTCGATATCTCGGCCGTGCCGCTCGACGACAAGAAGGCCTTTGATGTGATCACCGCGGGCGACACTGCGGGTATTTTCCAGTGTGAATCCCCTGGCTTTACCCGCATGATGGTAAAGATGAAGCCGACGGTGTTCGAGGACTTGGTCGCCTCGGGCGCGCTGTACCGACCGGGTCCGCTGGGCATGGGCATGGACAAGGTCTACATCGACCGCAAGCACGGCCGCGAAGTGACGGTGTTCGACCACGAAGCGCTCGCCACGGTGCTGGGCGAGACCTATGGCGTGATCGTGTACCAAGAACAGGTCATGCAAGTAGCTCAAATTCTTGGTGGTTTTAGCCTTGGACAAGCCGACTTGCTGCGCCGCGCCATGGGCAAGAAGAAGCCCGCCGACATGATCAAGTGGGGCGAAGACTTCAAAAAGGGCTGCCAGGCGCGCGGCGACGTCGACATGGAGGTCGCCGACAAGATCTTCGCGCTGATGGCCAAGTTCGCGGAATACGGCTTCAACAAATCGCACTCGGCGGCGTACGGCCTGATCACCTACCAGACGGCGTGGCTGAAGGCTAACTATCCCGTTGAATTCTATGCTGCTTTACTCACGCGCGACAAAGACGACACCGACCGTATCGTGGGCTATTTGCAGCAGGCGCGGCAGGGTGGCATTCAGGTGCTGCCGCCGGACCTGAACGAGTCGGAACTGACCTTTAGTGTCGCGCAAGGGCGTGTGCGCTTTGGGCTGGGCGCGATCAAGGGCCTGGGTCAGGGCGCGATCGAAGTGCTGATGGAGGCGCGCAAGAAGGGGCCGTTCCTTAGTCTTTTTGATATGTTGCGACGGGTCGACACGCGCAAGGTCAACAAGAAGTCGCTCGAAGTGCTGATCAAGGCCGGCGCGTGCGATGGGCTCGGGGCCGAGCGCGATGTGCTGTGGGCCAACCTCGCTGTAGCTGTCGAACTGGCGCAGGGGGCGGCCAAGCGAGCGAATATCACAAGTCTTTTTGACGACGAGGAGCTGCAAGTCGACAAGTACCAGCCGGCGACCGACAAGTGGACGCAACGGCAGATTCTGGCGTATGAAAAAGATGTGCTGGGCTTCTATGTGTCGGGCCACCCGCTCGATCGCTACGCCAAGGACCTGCACCGAATGCAAGTTCGCAGTCTAACACAGCTAAAAGAATGGGACTTCTTTCTGAACAACGCGCCAGCACCCCGTGGCTCGCAGGACCCCAACGCGCCGCCGCGCCCGCGCCGCATGACCGCCATGGCTGCCGTGGTGGTGGTGGCGCATAAAGAGCGACCGCTGAACGACGGCCGGCGCATGGGCATCACAACCCTAGAAGATCGCTCGGGTCAGGCCGAGGCGCTGAGCTTTGATGGCTTGGACCAATTTGGCGAGTTGCTAAAGAGCGATCAGCCGCTGCTGCTGACCCTGCAAATCGCCGAGGACCGCAAAGAGGCCAACAAGGTCTCCTTGCGCATCGAAAAGGCGACGCTGCTCGAAGAGGCGATGAAGGACGAAGTCGAGCGGCTGACGGTTAAGCTGGGGGCGGAACAGTGCAACCCAGCCAAACTTAAGGCGTTGTCAGAAGCGCTGAGCGCGTTTCGCGGGCCGGCGCGGCTGCGGCTGCTCGTCCACATCGAGGGTCAGGGCGAGGTGGTGATCGACGCCGGCGACCGCTTTATGGTGCAGCCGGGCGACGAGCTGGTCGGCGCGGTCGAGCGCATCTTGGGGCGCGGCGCGCTGACCTACGGCTAGTTCACTCGATAACATAGAGCATGACTATAGGGAATTATAGGCGATTCTCCATACACCCTCTTCGCGCTCGAGCGTGATCGGCGCGGGGTAGTCGCGCGACTTCGAGAAAAGGAACAGCTTGATCCCCTTGCCCTCGGCGCCGCCCGTTTCGCGATCGCGCCGGGTGATGCGCACCGTGAACGGATTGTCTTTGACCACATAGCTCGCGGCGTACTGACGAAAATGCTTCCAACTGTAGGCCCGCAACTGGGCCACGGCAATGTCGGTGTCGCGGTTGCGCAGCACATTGAGCCGGGCATAACAGTCAAACGCCGCGCTGTCGCTCAAGTCGCCCAGCGAACAAGCCAGCGCCGCGCGCAGCGCACCGTCGGGCGTGCCGTCGGCAAAGGTGCTGATATCCCCCACCGCGGTGGGCGTGACGACGGGCTTCTTGGCCACTTCTAGCGTTATTTCAGGCGCTTTACTGGGATCCGCTGGTTTTATCGGCGCAGACTCCACCGGCTTAGACTCCACCGGCTTAGACTCGGGCTTGGCCGGCTCAGGGGCGTGGCTGGGCGGCGCAATGTCGGGGTCGCCGGGCCGCTTGGGCGCATCGACCACCGCGGCTCCCGAGCAACCGGCCAGCAGCGCAGCGAGCAGGATAGGGCGAACAAGGGCAATTCGACGGTGAAAACGGGGTTCAGACATCAGCTTCCTCCTGGGCAGACTCGCAGATACCACGCCGCGGCGTACGAACCAAGCCAGCGCTTTGCGTCGGGTGCTTTTGGTCCGGGCCCGCGTGAGTGTATCATCCGCGCCCGGTTCAGGGGATCCCGCCCCGGGGCAGTGGCGCGCGGCGAAATGCCCGCCAGGAGGCCGACATGGGAACACCGACCCCACCTTGCGTTGAAGTGGCTTTGACCAGCGATCGCGAGGCCGTTATCGAGCTGTTTGCCGAGGACTTGCGCGATCTGCACTTGCCCGTGCAACTACCAGCTCTTTCTGCAGTTTTCGACGAATTGGTGCGCGACAGCCGCTCGGTGATCTTGGTGGTGCGCAACGAACCGGGCGGCACGGCGGTGGGCGTGCTGGTGGCCAGCCGGGTGCCGTCGGTCAAGTTCTCGGGCTGGTCGCTGTGGATCGAAGAGCTGTATGTGGGCAAGTCGGCTCGGCAACGCGGCCTGGGCCGGGTACTGGTCGAGCGGTTGCTCGAGATCGCCCGCCACGACGGCCTCGCTGGCATCGACCTCGAGGCCTACCACGGCAACGCCCCGGCCGCCCTGCTCTACCGCTCGCTGGGCTTTCGCCGGCTCGGACGCGAGCGCTTCTACTACCGCATGGAGTGGGAGCACGAGGAAGACCTACCGTGACCACGCTGCGTAACCTACAGAAACGCAAGATTTTTGACGACATGCTCCAGGCAGGCATCGCCGCCGTGCACTTGGACGCGCGCCAGCCGGGCGTGCTGGTGCCGCCGCACTTGGCCGACCAGGCGTGGCTGGTGCTGAACTATTCGTGGCGCTACCGCGTCGCCGATTTCCGCTTTGACGACGAGGCTGTAGAAGCCTCCTTGTCGTTTGGCGGTCAATCGCACTTTTGCCGAGTGCCGTGGGCGGCGGTGTTTGCGGTAACGGACCCGGGCCGGAGCCAAGGCCAAATCTGGCACGACGAAGTGCCGGGCGAGGTGGTGCCCGCCGCGGCCAAACCGCAGCCCGGCGCCAAGACGCAACCTCGTGTCAAGACTGCGACTGGCAAGGCAAAACCGGCGCAGCTAGTGGCAGCAGATCCAGCCATCGAGCCCGCGCCAGATGCACCACGACCCAGTCTGCGCGCCATTGCCGGCGGCAACGAAGGCAGTGCGCCGACTCCGCCGCGCGCTGGTCACTTGCGTCGCGTCAAGTAAAACGACCGCAGTCGGGTTTGAGTATTTTGTAGCCGGGTCCTAAGATCCCAGATCGTGCGGTCGGCAACTCATCTTTGGGCCAAGGCGATCGCCGCCAGCTTGGAATTTCAGCGTGCGCAAGGTTTACCTTTTCGCTTTCTTGGTTGCACTTGGCGTCGTGGCACTGCTCACGCCGGTGGTGCTGGCGTGGTCGCGGCGATTGCAGCTGTACGACCAGCCCGACGGCGAGCGCAAGGTGCACAACACCCCCACGCCACGCACCGGGGGTATCGCGATTGCTATCGGCATCTTGGTGCCGCTCATTGGCCTAGCGCTGTACGGCAACGACTTCTCGGAAACCATGCAGCGCGATCAGCAGCGCTTAGTGGCGTTCTTGGGTGGCTTCGCGGCGATCTTGGCACTGGGCGTGTACGACGACATCAAAGGCGTGGGCGCGTGGGGCAAGCTGGGCGTGCAAGCGCTGGTGGGCCTGGTGCTATGGCAGAGCGACCTGCGCGTCGATCACTTTAGCCTTTTCGATCATCCGTACCATATTGGCCTGTGGTCGCTGCCGCTGACGATCCTGTGGGTGGCCGGTTTTGCCAATGCGATGAACCTGATCGACGGTCTCGACGGTCTGGCGGCGGGCGTGGCGGTGTTTGCTTCGGTGGCGCTGTTTGGCATTGCCCAGATCGACGCGGTGCCTATGCTGCAGCTAATTGCCGCAGTGACGGGTGGCGCAGCCTTAGGCTTCTTGCTATTCAATTTTTCGCCCGCGCTCATCTTCATGGGCGACTCGGGCAGCATGACGCTCGGATACGTCTTTGCCGTCGCCGGCTTGTGGAGCGCATCGCGGCGTGCGTCGGCCCTGGCGCTGGTGCTGCCCCTGCTGGCCTTGGGTCTGCCGCTGGCCGACACGGCCATCGCGTTTGTGCGGCGCGCGCTGAGCGGCAAGTCGCCTTTTCAGAGCGATCGTCTGCACATTCATCATCGGCTGGTAGCGCGTGGCCTGACCCATCGCCAAGCGGTCTCGGTGCTTTACGGCATGTGTGCGGTGCTGACGGGTGGGGCTATCGCACTGCGGGCGACCGAGGATGTCGAGATCGGCGCGGCCCTGGTCGGTGTGACACTGACCGTCATCGTGGGTCTGCGCTGGTGGCTGACTCGCAAGCGCTAGTCACTCCAAGAGAAACTAGGCCCGTGGGTGAAAGCGGTCGTAGATCTCGCGCAACCGGTCGCGCTGCACATGGGTGTAAATCTGCGTCGTGCCAATGTCGGCGTGGCCCAAAAGTGCTTGCACGGCCCGCAGATCCGCCCCACCCGCCAGCAAGTGCGTGGCGAAGGAGTGGCGCAGCTTGTGCGGCGAGATGGGCTTGTCGATCGCGGCTACCAGGGCATAGCGCTTGACCAATTTCCAGAAGCCCTGGCGGGTCATAGGCTTACACTGGCTCGTCAAGAAAAGCGACTGCGCCTGCGGCCCCTTGCGCACCCGACCATTGCCGCGAGCCAGCGACGGCCGCGCCTTTTCGAGATAGTCGACCAAGCGGGCACGGGCAATTTCGCCAATCGGCACCAAGCGTTCTTTGCGCCCCTTGCCGATGCAGCGCACCAGACCGCGATCAAAATCCACATCGCTGAGCATCAGATTGACGAGCTCGCTGACGCGCAGACCCGTGGCATACAGCGTCTCGAGCATGGCCGTATCGCGCACCGCCCGGTCGTGGGCCGTACCCGGCGCCGCCAGCAATCGCAAAACCTCTTCTTGGCTCAGCACATCGGGCAGGTCGCGGCCCTGCTTGGGCATATCGAGCAGCGCCGCCGGATTGTCCTCGACCAGGCCGCGATCGAGCAAGTATGCGCAAAAGCTGCGCAATGTCGACATGTGGCGGGCGATCGAGCGCGGCTGCAGGCCGTCACTTTGCAGGTCTTCTAGGTACTCGACCAGCGTCTCGTGGTCCAAGTCGGCCGGCACATTGACGCCCAATTGCTCATCTAAATGCTTGACCATACGCAGCAAATCGCGCCCGTAGGCGACAAGCGTGTTGCTGGCCATGTTGCGCTCAAGCCGCAGATGGCGCAGGAACCGCTCAGAGGCCTGCTGCAGCGTGGCTTCGGCGCGAAGAACGTCGAGGCGCGGCGGCTCCGCGGGCGGGGTGGTAAGGGGCTTTGGCGTCGGCAGTGAAGTGGTTCGCATGTGCCCATCGTGCCGTGCGGTGGGTTTTCGTCAAATTCTTGTGCAAGTGCTAGCAGTTGACTAGTTTTCTTGACAGTCCGCCCGAGTTGCGCTTGCCCGCGCCGACGCATAGTAACCATCTGAAATTAGACGCGAGCATGGCCCGCAGCAGCGCGGAATCGCTCGCAGCGTCTGCGACAACCGAACAGCTGCGGCAAGTGGGGATCGCGCAAAGATTCCGCAAGCATCTCGCTGTACTGCACACGGACCGTCGGCAGCTGCAGCTCCATTTCAGCACCACGATCACAAGAATTTCAGAATTTACGTTTATACAAGCGAGGTTATAAACCTGTATCCACAGGTCAGTGCGGTGCCGCCATGCGCGCTTCGTCGATCAGCGCGGCCAAAATTTCGTGGGCCTGGCGCGGCGACAGCGTATCGGGGTCAAGCGCCGCGATTCGGCTGACGATCTGCACCAGCGAATGCTCGCGATGGGCCGACTCGGGCGGCGGCGGCAGGTCGTCGAACAGGCCCTGCTGGCGGCTCGAGGCGCTCGTCAAGGTCTTGGCCTGATTCTTCTTGTTGTTGCGCTCAAACTGGTCGAGCAGGTTGCGGGCGCGGTCGATCACCGCCTCGGGCAGGCCGGCCAGCTTGGCCACGGTCACGCCGTGCGAGCGCGAGGTAGGCCCCGGCTGCAGCTGATGGATGAACACCACCTCGCCGCCCCACTCTTTGACCGCCACGTGCACGTTACGTAACCGCATGAGTTTATTTGAAAGAACCGTTAGTTCGTGGTAGTGGGTGGCGCACAGACACAGCGATCGCGAGCGGTCATGCATCCGCTCGAGCACGCTCCAGGCGATCGCCAGCCCGTCCCACGTCGAGGTACCGCGGCCAATTTCGTCGAGCACCACCAGGGTTCGCGGCGTGGCACGCGCAAGAATATCCGCCACTTCACGCATCTCGACCAGAAACGTCGAGGCGCCCTCGGCAATGTCGTCGCCGGCACCAATACGCGTCAGCACCGCGTCGAGCACCCCCATCACCGCCTGCTCGGCCGGCACAAAACTACCCGCCTGACACAGGATCGTGCACAGCGCCACCTGTCGCATCAGTGTCGACTTGCCGGCCATATTGGGCCCGGTAATCAGAAGTAACTGCGCGGGATCGCTAACCAAACTTGCCAGTATCGCTGGATCAACACCCTCGCCAGCCAGCGCCACGTCGTTGGCCACAAACTGCCCGGGCGGCAGCAACGCCTCGATCACCGGGTGGCGACAGGCCTTGAGCCCCAGCACCGGCCCGTCGATGAGCGTTGGCTGCACCCAGCTGCGCTCGGCCGCCACTTGGGCAAAACCGGCGTGCACATCCAGGTCGGCCAGCGCCGCCGCAATACTGCGCAAGCGCCCACCAAAGCTAGCAATTTCAGCGAGCAGCGCCCGATACAGATTCGTCTCGCGGCTGTGGCGCTCGGTCTCGGCGCGCAACATCTTGCGCTCAAATTCCGTCAGGTCGGGGGTGGTAAAGCGCTCGACGTTCTTGAGCGTCTGCTTGCGCAGATAACCCGTAGGCACCGAAACCCCTTGTTTTAGGCTAACTTCGATGCCATAGCCGCTGACGCGATTGTAACCCACCTTCAGCGACGACAGCCCGGTGCGCTGACGCTCGTCTTGCTCGTACTGGTCGAGCCACTGCTGGCTGTGCTCGGTCAGGCGCAGCCACTCGTCGAGCTCGGGGTCCCAACCCTGGGCAATTGCACCACCTTCGGCCAAGGTCGGCGGCGGCACGGCGGCCAGCCGCAGCTCGAGCGAGGCCAAAAGCTCGGCCATCCCCTCTAGCTCACCGGCCAGCTGGGCCAGGGCCAGGCTATGCGGCGCCAAAAGCTCAAGCTGGGCACGCACTTCGGGCAAAGTCCGCAGGGTCTCGCGCAGGGCCCCCAGCTCGCGGGGATGCGCCAGCCCGGCGGCACAGCGGGTCGACACCCGCGCCACATCACACAACCTAGTTATTAGACTACGCAAATGCTGCTGAACCGGCCTATCGTGCACCAGCGCCGCCACCGCGCCGTGGCGCAGCTCGATAGCCCGCCGATCCGCCAGCGGCGCCAGGATCAGCGCCCGCAGCCAGCGCGCACCCGCGGCCGTTTGGGTGCGGTCGATCGCATCGAGCAGTGAACCCTGCCGGCGACCCGAGCGCGACGTGTGCAAAAGCTCAAGATGCGCCACGGCTTGCCAGGGCAGCTGCAGGTGCGCCAGGTCGTCTAGCCGCTTGGGCTCGCCCAGCCAGCCCGGCGACTGCGGCCGCACTTCGCTCAGATACGTGCGCAAAAGCTCAAGCGCCGCCTCGACTTCTTGCCCCGGCTTAAACTCGCCCAGAGGCCGCTCGCTGCGCGCCACGTGCCGCACCTGCGGCTGCTGCTCAAGCCAGGTCAGCGCGCCGGGCCCCAGCACCAATTCCTTGGGCTCCAAGCGGGCCAGCAGCACGCCCAGCGCCGCCGGATGCAGCACCCGCGCCGCCTGCAGCTCGCCCGTCGACGCATCGGCCACCGCCAGCCCTAGCCCACCGCGCTTGACCGCCGCCAGCGCCACCAAGTGGTTGCTCCGGTGTGTATCCAGCGCCTCGGTCTCAAGAATCACGCCCGGGGTGATCACATGGGTCACGCCGCGCTGCACGATGCCCTTGCCGGCCCCCGGATCGGTCAATTGCTCAACGATCGCACAACGTCGCCCGGCCTCGACCGCCCGCTGCACATGCCCCGGCAGCGCGTGGTACGGAAAGCCGCACATCGGAATCGGCCGCACGTCGTTCTTGTTGCGCGAGGTCAGCGTCAGGTCGAGCAGCCGGCTCGCCTCGATCGCGTCTTCGAAGAACATCTCGTAAAAATCGCCCAGCCGAAACAGGATCAGGGCGTCGGGCTGCTGGCGCTTGGCGTCGAGCACTTGCCGCATCACCGGCGTCATCGCCTCGGGCACAGCGTCAGCCGTGACTAGCCAATGCGGGGAGTTTGCGAGCATCTTCGCTTACGGTTTCGCGGCCGTGCAGTTCAGCACGCGCACGATGGTCGGGCCTTGGGTGTCGCCGGGCGAGGCCGCGGGGCAGATCACTTCTTCGGCCCATTGCCAAGTGGTGTTCGAGCGGGCCTGCAGCAGCGCCGTCGCGCCACGGGCCAGCGTCGCGCAACTGCGGCGGGGCTTGCCCACGGCATAGGTCTCGGGTTCGAGCTCGTCGCCCACCATGACTTCGACCGTCGCGGCTTGGCCGCCGCATGTGGCCGCCGATAGCTCGATCTGCAAGTCGCAGCGGCTAGTTGGGCACGGATCGGTGGCGCTGCACTGGCAGGTCGGGGTCTTGGGCGCGCCCGGCGCAACGCCCGTTTGGCAGCCGCCGAGCACCGCTAAGAGCAGCGCGAGGGTCGATGTTGCCCATTTTTGCCAATAAATGCCGCTGTGACCCATGCTGCCTCCGGTCCACAGGATGCGCTGTTTGGCGGCGCTGCGTCAACGTCTTGACACCTTGGCGCGCACGGCCGACCATCGACGCGATCGAAGGCCACGCCAAGTGGATGCGGCACGACCAGGAGCGGCGCTTGATTACGGAACACTCGCGCTTTCAGCTAGAAGCCAGCAAGCTCGGACGCGACTTGATGTTTCAGGTCACGGTGTTCGAGAAAGAGGAACGCCGCCGCAAGAAACTGTTCGCCGAGACGCAGTGCAGCGACCCGTTCCATCTGGTGATCCAGTTCATCATCCGCGAAGCGCCCGACTTCGATACCCTGCTGCAGCGTTTTGTCGCCCAGCTTGAGCACCGCGGCTTTGTGCCCCAGCGGATGCGGATGCGCACCGACGGTCGCTGGCAAGAGTGGCTGCCCGTACCCTATGTTACCGGCGCAGGGCTGTCTCCGGCCAACGACCCGCCGGTGATCGAGACGGCCGACCAGAAGCCTGTTTCGAGTAAGAACAAGGGCGCCCTAGGCTAAACCCCGTTCACAAATCACATCTTACGACCCCTGGCGCTGTTTGTAGGCCTCGCGCGCCCGCTCACGGATGCGGCGATTGCCGGCCGGATCGCGCACGGTAATCCGCTCGGCATCCAGATATTCAGCCAGCGGAATCAAGTGCTTGCGTGTTAAGCCCAGCACGTCTTTTAGCTCACCCGTCGAAAATGCGTCGCGATCGGCAAACGCAGTTAGCACCTGATCGATCGCCACCTGGGCGTGGGTGCGCGTCAGCCACATGTCGTCGCCGATCCGCACCACCTGGCCGGCGTTCTGCGCGGCGTGAAGGGCCACAAGCACTTGTTTGGGCTGTAAATTAAGCACCTCAGCCAGTTGTGCCGGCGCGGACGGCTGCAGCCCGTCGGCCGCCAGCAACTCGATCAACTTGGCAATTTGCTCTGGGTCTGCCTGCACTTGCGGCACAAATGCCGGCTGCGCCCACAGCAACCCGCGCTGCGCCAGCTTGTTCGTCTTGGCCAGCCCTTGCAGCACCTCGGCCACCACCGCCGGCGCGACAAACGCCGCACTGCGCTGCAACGCTTCGAGCTCGATGCCCACTCGCCCCGGCTGCTGGGTATGAAACTCAACCACCTGTCGCAGCAAACGTAACTCAATTTCAGCCAGTTGCAGAGGATCGAACAGGCTCAAACCGATGCGCCGCAACCGACTCGACCCCAGCAACGCCTTGACCGCCTTGCCCAGCGCCACCGCCGGGGCGGGCAGCAACTGTGGCAAGTTTGACTCGATAATCCCTTGTAGACCAGCTAGTT
Organism: uncultured Myxococcales bacterium; assembly: GCA_903883645.1. GTDB lineage: Bacteria > Myxococcota_A > UBA9042 > UBA9042 > UBA9042 > SXRM01. The sequence goes on from CAISBR010000206.1 coordinate 56,790, forward strand.
GTGCTATAGCCTGCACGCGATCGTCGAGCCCGGGGGCCGCCAGCCGCTGCAAGGCCGCCAGCGTAGCCGCATCGCCCAGCCGGTGCCGCGGCGGCGCAGGATGCAGAATCGGCCCACCGCCCAGCGTCTGGCCCAGGCGAGGATCCCTTTGCGTTCCGCGCAGTACCACGGCAGCGCCCGGCGGCAGTGGCATGGGCTCGTCGAGGCGCAGCTGCACGACCCGGGTGGTGCCAGGGGGCTGGGGCGTGCCGTTGAGCTGCACCACCGTCGCCTCGCATACGCTGGTCCCTAGGTGCACAACCACCCGTTTTTGAAGTGTAAATGCCTGAGCGTGCGCGAGCGTCGTCAGGAGGACATCCACCCGCACCCCGGTATGCAGCGACCCCGGCGCCGCCAGCACACTGCCCAGCGGAACGTCGCTCAGCGTCGCCCCGGCCAGGTTCAGCGCCACCCGCCCCGGCGCCTGCACACTGGTCTGCGGCCGCCCTTGCTGCTGCAGATCGCGCACGCGAAACAGCGCCGACTGGGTCGCACCTGGCTGTAGTACCTGCATATTTTGCTCAAGCTGCACCGCGCCGCTCACCGCCGAACCGGCCACCACCGTGCCGCGCCCCGGCAGCGAAAACGCCCGATCGATGTGCATCAAGAACGGCCGCGCACTCAGCTCGGGCAACGCAAGCGCTTGCGCGGTCAACGAGTGCAGCCAAGCCTCAAACTCGCCGCGAAAAAGCTCGAAGCTCGCGGGGTCGCGCACCGACACGCTCCACACCGGCGCGTCGTGTAAAAATGTGTCGCGCACCAACTCGGCCAGATCCTCGCGGGCCAGCTCGAGCAGACTGGCGTCGACCAGATCCGCTTTGGTCAGCACCACCGCGCCGCGCTGCACACCTAATAGCTGACAAATTGCAAGGTGTTCACGCCCTTGCGGCATGGCGCCCTCGTCCGCCGCCACCACCAGCACCACGGCGTCGATGCCCGAAGCCCCTGCAATCATGCGCTTTACGAACCGCTCGTGCCCCGGCATGTCGACGAGTGCAACCCGCTGCGGCGGCGGCCCGGGCAGGTCGAGCCACGCAAAGCCCAGCTCGATACTAATGCCGCGGCGCTGCTCTTCGGGCAGGCGGTCCGTCTCCATTCCCGTCAGCGACCGCACCAGCGAGGTCTTGCCGTGGTCGACGTGACCAGCGATTCCCAGAGTCAGCACAGGCTACCTTCCCTTTTCAATTCAGTATATTAACCTTAGCTCGCCCGACCTACCAAGATGGTCCGCCTCGGCCAGCTCGGCCACGATTCAGCCTTGGTCTGGCTCCTGCGCGTCGGAGAGCCGAGTTTCAGAGGATAATTGACCACCGCCGCTGCGCAAGGTAGCGTGTGCAACCATCTGGGCTTGTCGCGTCGGCTCCGCGAACCGACCGCACGCCCGCAACAGGCAACCCCCCGTCGGAGCAGGCATCGCGTGAACGTTCGCTGTCCGCATTGTAGTGCCGTATTTTCGGCTGGCGATCTGCAGACCGGTGCCGCCAAGTCGGTCGAGTGCCCGCTGTGCTTGATGCGTTTCGAAGCGCACGACGAGCAAACCGCCGCCGTACCAGGGCTTTCCGGTCAGCGGCCGTTGCCGGCTAGCGGGCCCGCGCTTGCGAGCTCCGTACCGGCCGCCAGCCTCACCGTGCAGCTTGGCTCTAGCGCCAACGCTGGGCTGCCCAGTCCGCCCAAGCCTATCACCACCGTCATCGCCGATGCAGATGCCGATATCGACATCGATTTTGAGGTGCTGCTGTCCGATGCGTCGGACGCGGTGGACAAACGGTCGGTGAGCAACCGCACCAATCCCTTTGCCCGCATCGCCGCGCCGCGCTCGGGTGGGCCTGCGGTTCTCGACCAAGAGTCGGTGTTTTTGGGCGCGCCCCGCCGGCCCAGCCAGCAAGTTGGGCCCCTAGACGGCGCCCTGGGCGATACCACGCGGCGGTCGAGCCAGCTGATGGCATCGGCCCTAGACATGGCGCCCACACAAGTGCTTTCGCCCGAATCCGTGCTACCGGGCGGAATGCGCGTGCCGGTGCCAAGTGCGGGCGGTAACGCCCAGGAACCCGCAGAAGAATCGCTGTTTGAAGCGGGGGCGCAGACCTACACTGCCGACTCCGAGCGCCCGCGCAGTCGCCCCATCGGAGTCGATGCGAGCGACCGTCGGCCGGCGCGCGCCTCTGCTAACCGCAACAAGGCGAAGAGCAAGGGCAAAGACAAATCGTTCTTCTCGCGAGACCGGTTGATCGGGCTAGCCATGCTGATCGCCGCCGCGGGTGTGGCTGCGGACTATGCCGGTTTTGGCCTGTTTGCGACCCGTCTGTGGCGGCCCGAGGCGCCAAACAAGACCAAGGCCGCGCGCGCTGTGCCTACCGATTTGAGCAAGTCGGTGCTGCTCGACGACACGCGCCAGAGCTATGAGCTTGAGCTCGCCCGCCTCGACAAGCTGGCCAAGGTGCGCAAAGACGACGCGCAGGTGCAAGAGCGGCGCATCGCCCGCTACCTCGACCTGTACGAACGCTACCCGGAGGCCCTAGACGAACCTGAAATTAAAGCTGGTTTTAGCGCACTCAAGCTCGCAGGCAAGTTGCCCAAGCTGCGATTGACTGCGCTCGAGACCTTGGCCAAAGACGGGCCAGCGGGCGCTCTGGCCAAAGCCGACGAGCTCAAAGCCGGCAGTGCCGACGATCGAGAACTGCTGGCGCGGCTATACCTTCTTGAGTTTCAACAACGTTTGTTGCGACAAGCCCTGGATCGGCCCGGCCTGACAGCGGCGCCCGATACCGATCCACTGCGCACCCCGGCTGGCAACGACAAGAATCTGGCGGCGGCCGCGACGTTGCTCGACACCGTGTTGGCTGAGAGCAAGGATCTAGAAAATATAATAAAGTTCCAGTCTTTGCGGGGTTCCATCGCCGATGCCCAGGGCAAGTACGGCGAAGCCGAAGCGTTGCTGCTGCCGCTGGTGCAAAAGGCGCCAGAAAACCTAGAAGTGCGCTTGACGCTGGCCTCGGCGCTGCTCGATGACGGCAAGGCGGACCAGGCCCAACCGCACCTCGACAAAGTGACGCTGACCTTGGTGAGCTCGCCGCAGCCCTGGGTGGCGCGCGAGCAGAACTTGATCGTGACGCGGCAAGCGGGGCGGCGCGGCGACCACGATGCGCAACTCTCGACGTTAGATGCGGTCCTTGCCGCCAACCCCAGCGACGAGCTGACCACGGTGCGGGTGGCCCGGCTAAACATGCTCGAGCGGCACCTTGACGATGCCAACAAGCGCCTAACGGCCGGCAAGGCGCAGCAACACTTCAAGTCGGTAGCGTTTGTGGTGGCGATGACCGAGTACTGGCTGGCGGTCAACCGCAATGACGATGCGCTGGCTGAGATCAGCGAGGCGACCAAGGCGGCTCCAGACTCGCTAGAATTGTTGTACTTGCGTGGTCAGGTCGAAGACAAGCAGTCGCACTATGCCACCGCGCGGGATTATTTTGCGCAGGTGCTGCAGCGCGAGCCGCGGCACTTGCGGGCGGCGATCCGGCTGGCCGAGCTGCAGTCCGCGGCGGGGCGGCACGACGAATCGCTGGCCACCCTGCAGCAAGCACGCAAGAATGTGGGCGACGAAGAGAACTTGCTGCGTCTGGCCGCCGAAGAGCTGACCCTGCTCAAGCGCACCGACGAGGCCCGCAAGTTGCTGGCGCAGCTGCTGCGTGCCCAGCCCGACAACCGCCGTTACCTATTGCGCGCGGCGCAGATGGACCTGGTCGCGGGCAATCCCGACGTCGCACTCGAGTCGCTCCGCAAGCTGCGGGCCAACAAGGCGCTCGACCGGCAGGCCGCGACCCAAATGGCGATGGCCCTGGCCGACAAAAAGAATTTTGCCGAGGCGGCCACCACGATCGAGCCCTTTGCCGACGAAGCGCCTGCGGATATCGAGCTGAATACCCTGGCCGGTCGGGTCGAACTCGACGCCGGGCAGATCGAGAAAGCCAGCGTTTACATTAGCCGCGCGGTGCAGACGGCCAACGGCAAAAGTGCCGAGGCGCTGTTTCAGTACGGTCGGCTCGCTTTCCGCAAAAACGAGGTCGCGCAAGGGATTACCCGCATCAAGCAGGCCATCGAGGTCGATAGCAGCGCGCATACCTACCGCTTTGAGCTGGCGCGGCAGCTGCTCGAACGCCACCCCGAGGCTGCGGTGCGCAAGCTGGCCGTCGAACAGCTGCAGACGGTGGTGCACAGTGCCGCGGCGTTTGAGCAGGTGGGCAAGCCCGTGCGTTATCTGCCCGAAGTACATCGGCTTTTGGCCAAGGCTTACCTTGTTGATCACCAATATCATAAGGCGGTAGCGGCGCTCAAGGCCCTGCTCGAGCTGAAGCCCGACGACTTGGACGCCAAGGCCCAGCTCGGGCGCTGCTTGGTCGAGCAAGGCAACGACGAGGGTGGCGGGATGCTGCGCGATGTGCTGGCGCGCCGGCCGGGCGACGATCACGCGGCCATGTACTTGGCGCTTAACCTGCTGAGTCATCGGCAGTACAGCGACGCCTTGCCGCTGCTGCAGCAGGCCGCGGGCTCGGGCGACAAGGATCTGGCCGAGGCGTGGTACCACTTGGCGCTGATCTACAAAGAGCGCGAGCAGTTGGCGCAGGCCCTCCGAGCGGTCGATACGTACCTAGAGCACGCGCCGCGCGACAACTTCTACCGCAGCGATGCGGCCAGCCTAAAGAAATTGCTGCAGAATTCACTGGGCGCCAAGAAGTAGAACGAACAGCTACTTGCGCGCCCTACGCAGCCGCAGCGCCAGCCCCGCCAGCGTCAGCAGCCCGGCCAGTGCCCACGGTGCCTGTTGCCGCGTATGCCCGCCGATGCAACCCGAACTGGGCGTGGCGATCACCGCATCGCTGGCAGGAGTCGTCCAGCGCTTGGCCGCCGGCTTGAGCACCGTGCCCGACGGCAGCGACGAGGAACCCCACTTGGCCCCCGCAATCGCCTGATCGGCCAAGGCAATCTGGCTCGCGTCCACAGCAATCGGCTCGCCGGTCTCGTCGAGTAGCTCAATCGTCAGCGCCGCGGGCGCCTTGGTCATGCGCGGATCCAGAGCAAGATTAGGCAGATTAGTGCCATCGGTCTGCGTCTGGTTGGCCATCAGCCACGAGCCCATGCCGGCGATGGTGACGCGGTAGCCATTTTGCGTGCTGCCGTCGCCCAAGCATACGGGGCCGTAACCGCCCTTGGTTACATTAGAAACGTCGGGTAGCGTGCCGCTAAAGGCGAACACGGGGTCGCGGGTCATCTCGTCGGGCGAAATGCGCATCACCAGGCGCGAAAAGCGACCTTTGCTGCCGCCGCCGGCGCCGATGCTGGTCAACGTCTTGGTCATATCGCGCAGCGGTGCAGCGAATTCCGTTTCGAGTTGGGCAGCTAGGGCGGCACCGTCGATCGCGTCAGTGCGCTTGATCAAGGGGCAGGCGGTCAGAGACTTGTAGTACGTCAGCGCATCCGCGGTACCAGCCTGCGCCGCAAAGTGGAACAAGGGGTCGATGATCGCCACCGTCTCTTTCGTAATCGGAAAATTGTGTATATACAGAAGGTTCCAAGCCTCGCAGGTGGTCTTCGCCTTGGCCACGCCCGTGGTATCGATCGCGGTGTAGTCGACCAGCGGCTCTTGGCTAGGGCTGCCATAGGGGTACTGCGACGGCACGCTGATGATCGTGGGAATTTCGCCTGCAAATTCGGTAATAAACGCCCTACCCGCCGCCTCGTCGATCGCCGCCGCCACCACTTGCTCGTAGTTTTTGGCACCGTGCAGCACATCGAGCCGCACGGGATTGAGGCGCACATGCAGGTGATTCTTGGGGATTGCCCGCCCCGGACCCGCCACATACACCTGGATCGTCGTGTCATTTTCGGCGGCAATCGCCGTCAGCCGCAGCGGCACGCAGGGCTCGGCGTCGTCCATCTCGAGCGAAATGGGCTTGATCTGGTCGACCCCCTTGCCGGTCGCCAATTTCACCGCCACGAAGACATCGCCCTTGGCCACGTGATCGGCGAGCACGGTCTTGGCCTTGTCGGGCGTAGCAAAACCGTTGCTGTTTAGCCATGTTAGCACATCATCGGCGCTTTTAGCCTGGATCACTTGGTAATCGTACGGGCCCACCTGATCGTGCTGCAAAATGGTGACCGTGCCGCCACCGCCGTTCGACCTATCAAGCGCGGCGCTGGACGCCAACGACGCGTCGCTGCAGCCGATGCTGCCGCCGCCAGAGCTGCAGCCCTCGCTGTTCAAGCTGTCGAGCTGGAAGCGCGGCGCGGTGCCCAGGTCTAAGCGATCGAATAAATAGCTTGTGCCTACGCCTACTTTGGGCACCTTGGGCAAGGGCAGCACCCAGCCAAAGCCGTCGGCCGGGCCGCTGTAGCGAATCTCGACCCACACCGTCGACTTCTTGGTGGCGGGGTCGCGCACGAACAGGATGCGCTCGGCGTTTTGCAGAATCGGCGCCGTGCTGTTGATGGGCGGCACAAAGCAGCCACCGCAGGCCCAGGCCGGCACGCTCAGAGCGCTAAAGGCCACCAGGGCAAGGGCTAGCAACCGTTTAAACGTCTTCATGATTCGCTCCATCTCAGAAGTTCTTGGCCAGGTTGCCTACCGCTCGCAGCAGCGCCCCCAGGTCGTCGTCGTTGTCGAGCGCCGGCGTGCGCCACAGCTCGGCGTGATCGGGCAAAAGCGCCACCACTGGCCCGCAATTCTCGTCTTGTCCCACCGCCAGCGGCCGCACCACGCCGGCAAACGGCCGCGTCACCGCCGCCACCGCCCACTGCAGGGTCATCGCTGCGGCGCGGTCGCCCAGGTCAAATTCATCGGGCAGCTGCGGCGCCAGCGCGTGCAAACACAGACCATCGGGCAGCGTCGCGGCATGGACCGGGCTCGCCAGCGCTTCAGACAGCGAATCCGGCAGCCGATCACCCAGCTGGCCCAGCGCCGACAAGGCATCGTTAATCGGGAAAAGTAGGCGCAATTCGCCCTCGATCGCCTGCACCGCCACCTGGGTACCCTCGCCGTCGCTCGGCGTCTTGGGCGTGGCCGACGAGCGCAACACTGCTGAAAATGCGGCATTTTCGCCAGCTTGAATTTTCAGATCGTGCAGCGTCCACGCCGCCGCCGGCCCCAGCGTCGCCAACACCCGGCGAATGCCCTGCCACGCCTGCCCCAGCGGCGCCTTGCCCGCGATCCGTGCCGTGTGATCGCACGCCGGAAAACGCCAGATATTGCGCGTCCTTGCCATCTCTAGCCGCACCAGATCCAGCGTCAGGTCCTCGGGCCCACCACCCGCCACCGCCGGACTCAGCACCGCAAGATCCGCATCCGCCGCCTCGGTCGCCAGCAGGTCCGCGGCAAATTCGGCAGTGCCCATCGCAGGTCCGCGCACATACAACAGCTCCCACGGCCGCTGCGCGTGCGAGGTCAGCAGCCCGTGTAGCACCGCCAGCCAGGCGATCCCCAGCGCCGGCCCGCCCAGATTTTGCAGCCGCGCCGGCCAGCGTCCACTGGGGTCAGCACCATGAAGACCTGGCAACTCGAGATCAATTGCCACGACCACCAGGCGTTTTTGCGCGCTGGGCGCCGCCGGCCCAGAGGTACGCACCACCAGCGCATCGCCCCACGGCAGCGCCACCGCCTGCTCGCGCACATGGCAACCCGCGGCGAACAGCAAGTCGAGTAAAGCAAAGCGAAATCCAAAAGCATCGCCATGGCGCTGGCGCAGCAGCGTGGCAGCTCGGAGCATATCAAACGGCATGGCACCTCTCTGCTTAGGTACCTACTCCACGCGCCGCCGAAACTCAAGCGTGTTGACGGCCGCCGGCAACTGCCCGACGCTAGCCGCGAGGCCCGCAACGTGGCCGCGAGTCGCCATGGCCGGCTTTGCTAACGCCTTGTGCCGCGACGCCCGCATCGAGGTCCCCATCCTCTGCGGTGCTATGTACCCGTGCAGCAACTGGGAATTGGTCGCAGCGGCCAGCGCTGCCGGAGCCATGGGCATCGTACAGCCGATCGCGTTGACCTATGCCCACGGCGGCGATTTTCGCGAGAGCTTGCGCAAGATCCACGCGGCGAGCGGCGGCAAACCCATCGGCATGAACCTGCTGGTCGAGGGTTCGAGCCGCATCTACCTCGACCGCATGCGCCGCTGGCTCGACATCGCACTCGAAGAAGGCGTGCGCTTTTTCGTGTCGTCGCTAGGCCATCCTGGCTGGATTGTCGAGCATGTGCAGCCACTTGGCGGAGTCGTGTACCACGACGTGACCGAGCGCAAGTGGGCCGAAAAAGCCCGCGATGCCGGCGTGCAAGGTCTGATCGCCGTGAACCAGCGGGCCGGTGGCCACGCCGGGCAGCTGAGCCAAGAGCAGCTGATCGAAAGCTTGCAACCGCTTGGCTTACCGGTAGTTTGTGCCGGCGGCGTGGGCAATCCGCAGCAGTATGTGCAGGCTTTGCGCCAGGGCTACGCCGGGGTGCAGATGGGTACGCGCTTTATCGCCACGGCCGAGTGCAGTGCGCACGACGACTACAAACAGGCGATTGTGCAGGCTAAAAGTGACGATGTGGTGTTGACCGACAAGATCTCGGGCGTGCCCGTGGCGGTGATCAAGACGCCCTATGTCGCGGCGATGGGTACCAAGGCCAATCCGCTGGCGGCGCGCCTGCTGCGGCATCCGCGGACCAAGCACTATATGCGTCTTTACTATTCGATGGTTACGCTCTTTCGCCTCAAGCGCGTCCACGCCCGCGGCGCCGGCTACCAGCAGTATTTCTTGGCCGGAAAATCCGTCGACGGCATCGAACGCGTTGAAACGGTGGCCGAAGTGGTCCAAAGCTTCGCTGCCGCTGCGAACCAGGAGCTGCCCCGATGAGCGACACCCCGGTCTTGGTGACATTGCGGGCCATTACGCCGGCGACCCTTGCGCAGACTTGGGCGACCTTCGCCGATACCGATCGCTTTAACCGGCTGGCCGGACTCGATTTTCGCTTCGAGTTTGACTTTAGCGAGCCGGGCCGCGCCAAGGCCACTGGGCAGTTCCAGCACCTGGGCCTGCAGGTGGCGTGGCGCGAGCTGCCCGTCGTCTTTGAGGCGCCACACCACTTTATTATCGAAAGAATCTATGACAATGGCCCTATTTATCGAGCAATCACTGAATTGCAGTTGAGCACGGTGCCAACGGGCACGCTAGTTGAGCAGAAAACCCAGCTCTTTGCCCGGCCCCTGCTGCGAACGGCGGTGCAGCTCGACGCCGCCCTGACGCTTAAACCCAAGATGAATAAGGCGTTTCAGACCCTGCTGCAGGCGCTGAAGGTGGGTGGCGACACTCCAGACCTCGCGCCGCCGCCGCTGACCCGACAGGCCGAGGCGCTGCTGCGGGCGGCGCTGCCCAAGCTCGAAGATCCCGAAATAGGAGCGCATTTGGGCACCTTCTTGCGAACGGCGCCGCTGACCGAGCAAGGGCGATTGCGGCCGCTGCACTTGGCCAAGCGCTGGCGTCTGCCCGAGCAGCGGGTGGCGGCTGGGCTTTTGCGGGCGGCGCGCGCTGGGCTCCTGCAAGTGCAGTGGGAGGTGCTGTGCCCGTCGTGCAAGATGCCGACCGCCAACCCCGAGAAGCTTAATTTAGCTATGAATTCAGCACATTGCCCGGTGTGCGATGTGCGCTACGACGCCAACTTTGCCGACTCGGTGGGGCTTTCGCTCAAGCCTGTGGTGGCAATCCGCAGTGAGTTTGAGGTGATGCGCTGCATGTCGAGCCCGGCCCGCATGCCGCACCTGCTGAGCCAGTGCCAGGTGGCGGCGCGCAGCGAACACGATTGGACTTTAGATTTGCTTCCGGGCACTTATCGGGTGCGCGGCTGGCCGCAGCTCGAGCCCTTGGTGCTGGTGGTGCGCAGCGAAGCCTCCCGCCGCGAACAGAGCGTGCAGGCGGGCCCCCTGGCGCTCAGTCCGCCGACGCTGCGACTGGCTTCGGGGCGCGTCACCCTGCACGTGCGCAGCAAGCTTGAGGGGCCGCTGACGCTGGTGCTCGAGCGGCCCACCGCCGAACCGGCGACGCTGACCGTGGGCCGCCTGCTCGAATGGCCCGAAGTAGCACAGCTTTTGCCCACAGGCGCGCTGAGCGATGGGGTGCAACTGCAGCCGTTTCTGGGCTGGGCGACGGCGCTGCGCGTCGAGCGGGGCGGCAAGCTGGCCGAGCAAGCGGCCGGTGCGGCGGTGCGGGCGCTGGGGCCACGGGCGCTGCAAGTGTCGACCGGCTGGGTGCTGGCGACCTGGCCAAGCGCGACCCAGGCGGCGCAGGTCGTCGAAAAACTGCAAGGCACGCCTTGGCTTACGGGGGCTATTGGCCACGGCCCGCTGCTCGAGATGCAAAGCGACGACGGTCGCGGTGGGGTGGTGCGGGTGGCCTCGGGCGCCGTGCTCCACGAACTGACGGCCCTTGCCCAACAAGCCGAGCCGGGTCAGTGGCTTGCGCTGCACCCTGCCGGCTGGCCCCAGGGCCTCGTGGGGCTGCAGCCGCTACCGGCGCAAGGCGAGCAGGTCGAGCTCGCGCCCAGCCAGCCCAGTGCGCCGCTGCCACCGCCGGCAAGTCAGCAGAAGCCTTTGACTACGGGCGATGTGCTCGATGGTCGCTTTGTGATCGGCCCGCAGATCGGTCAGGGCGGGTTTGGCGTGGTGCACGCGGCCCATGATCGCGCCACCGGCAGTGAGGTGGTGGTCAAGCTTTTGCGCGGCGAACTCGCGTCCGACCCCATTCAAGTGCAGAGGTTCTTTGACGAAGGTCGCTTGGCTGCCCGCCTAATTCACCCCCACGTCGTTCGCGTGCACGAATGGGGCCTGGCCGAAGATGGCCGCCTGTTTGTGGCGATGGAGCGGCTGAGCGGCCGCGAGCTGGGCGAAATCTTAAAGGATAGCAAGACGATCGACCCCGTGCGGGCGCTGCGGCTGGCGAGCGAGGCGCTGCAAGGGTTGGCCGAGGCGCATCGCCAAGGGCTGGTGCACCGCGACATCAAGCCGGCCAACCTGTTCGTGGTGGGCGAGGGCACGCCGAGCGAGGCCTGCAAAGTCATCGATTTTGGCATCGCGCTCGATCTGACGGGGCAGGTCATCTCGGCCGAACAGGCTGGAACCGTAGTCGGTACGCCCATGTACATGGCCCCCGAGCAAGTGCGGGGCCTGCCGCTCGATGGTCGCTGCGATCTGTACGCGATGGGCATTGTGCTGTACCAGGCACTGGCGGGCGGGCTGCCGTTTGTGGGCGATACCATGCTGGCGCTGCTGATGGCGCGGCTGGTACAGGTGCCTAGGCCGCTGGGCGAAGCGTGTGCGCAGCCGCTGCCGGCTGGTCTGTCGGCGCTCATCGAGCGGGCTTTGGCACTCGACCCGCAGGAGCGGCCGGGCTCGGCGACGATCATGGCGGGCGAGCTCGAGCTGCTGCGAACCACCGCAGGCAGCCCGGCGCTGTGGCACCAGAGTTGGCTGGATCATGGCGCTCCAAGCACGGTTCACGGCATTGAGAACGCGCAGACTCTCATCGATCCAAGGCCCCCGGTCTAGCGCCTTGGAGCATGGATCGGGCCAAAATTCGCCCTTTTCGGCGCTGAGCCTTTGACCTTTTGCCGTCAAACATTATCATAGTGCCCGGCCGGAGCCGCTGCGGCGCCGTAGCCACGACTGCCCGGCGTGACGGTGCAGCCCACGTCGAATTGTAGAGCTTGGAGGAACGAGATGAAGATGTTCAAGAACATGGCAGTCGTTGCCGGTGTTGCCAGCATGTTGGCCCTGACCGCCTGCGACGCCAGCGTCAGCGACAGCGATGCCAGCGGCGACGCCAGCACCACCACCGACACCGCGACCACCGGTGATACCACCATCACCACGGGCACCAAGTACCAGTGGGTGATCATCGACGGTTCGAAGAACCCCGACTGCACCACCAACTCGCCCGGCCCTGACATCGACGCCATCGCGCTGTACCGCAACATCGGCGGCACGTGGAAGCTGATGGGCATGGCCAAGAACGGCACGACGATCGTCAAGGCGCCCGCGAGCCCCAAGTGCCTCGACCAGAACGACCACAACGTCGAGACCGCGGTGTGCGGCAAGGTTGACGGTATCGTCTCGGCCACCGCCAAAGACACCGGCTACTTCGGCCTGGGCGATCGCAGCGTCTACGTGCAGATCGGCGCGTGCTCGTCGCCTACCCAAGACCTGAAGGTTTGCGACGGCGCCGGCGCCGTGCAAGACATCCTCGAAGGCGATCAGCTGGGCGTGTGGGAAGTCGATCAGTCGTACAAGACCGCTTGCAAGAACGACGGCAACGACGCTCCGCAGTGCGGCTATGCGTACGCCGGTTGCACCTGCACCACCGAGCAGTACGGCGTGGGCGTGGCCACCACCAGCGACGCCAGCGTCTTCTTGGACCTCGGCGTCAAGACCGGTACCGACATGTTCATCGACGTCAAGAAGCAGTAAATCGCTGTTTCTAGACCGTTTGGTGTCTAGTTGATTCGCGATACGGGGTTCCTGGCCTAGCGCTTTGTCGCTGCGGTCAGGGGCCCCGTGTCGCGTTTTGCGGCCAGCGCGCTGCGGCATTACGGCAGGTTTTTGCAGCGCGCCCGGTCCGTGCTATGGTAGGGGCGAGCGACCCGTGCGGGGCATGGGCTTGGGTACTGCGATGCGCTGCTTTGGTCGAAATGCTTGGATGGGCATACTGCTGCTAGCAGGCAGCCTTGCTGTGAGCCAGGCGCCCGCCGTCGCCCACGCTGCCGAAAAGACGCCCGGAGAAAAGACGCCCAGAGAAAAGACGCCCGGAGAAAAGCCCCTGGCCGAAAAAGCCGATGGCAAAGCCGATGCCGCCAAGAAAGGCGACAAGAAGGCCAAGGCAGCCGAAGCTCCTGCCGAAAAGGTCGAAAAAGCGGAAAAGACTGAGAAAGCCGACGAAGGTGGCGCGAGCCAAGTGACCGAAGCCGATGTGAAGCTGGGGCCATTTCAGGCGCCGCCGCGGCCGTTTCCGTTTCCGCTGCTTGGCGACGATCGCGCCCGCGAGGTCTTTGTCGATCGCGCTGGCAATCTGTATAAAGAACGCCCGTATAGCGGCAATGTGCCCGACTGGAACGCCTCGGTACCGTCGGTGGCGGGTGGGCGCTGCAAGGTTGAGCCGCAGACCCTGACTTGGGTGGGCTTCCAAAATAATGCAGACGGATCACGCGTGTACGTGCAGGTCGAAAAGGGCGCGTGCGGCTACGTGTACCGGCCCGACGATCTGCACATTGTGATCGATCTGCCGCAAGTTACTGTTAGTTCGGATAATTTGAAGCGCGAGATCCTGACCGGCGCCTTCCCCACGGCGATTGAGCAGGTGCGCGCCGAAGAAGTCCCCGGCAAAGGTACGCGCATCGTGATCGTGCTGCGCGAACACCGCCCGTATCTGTCGGCGCATTTGGGCAAGTACCTGTTCGTCGACGTCACGCGCTGAGCCCGCCTGCCCCCTGGGGCCCGCCCGCCGCGCAGGAAAGCGAAATGCCAGAAAAACCTGTGGAATTGCTGGGTGAATCGGCTGGTCCGGCGCCTGTTGTTGCAGCCAAGGTGCGCAAGCCGCGGGCGAGCAAGCCCAAAGCCCTGGCGACTGAGGCGCAAGCCCCCGCCGAGCCTAGCGAAAAGCCAAAGACCAAGCGGGCGCCACGGGCCAAGAAGGCCGAGTCGGCGATGACCCTGCTCGATCTGGCCGACGTGCCGGCACCGGCGCTACGCGAGCCTGCGCCAGAACCCGCGCTAACAGACAAACCTGTTGTAATTCAAATACTTGCACCCTCTACAGCGGCCATGGTGCAGCCCGAGCCCGCCCTGCACGCGGAGCCCGCGCAGACGCCCGTACAGGCCGCGTCCGAGCCCGCGCAACCGCGTTATCCGCGGCGTGGTGCACCGGTCGAGCCCGTGCAACGCCGCGTACCGCAACCTATTTCGCGACCTGTTTCCGAGCCGATTCGCCCCGCGCCGCAGCCACCCCGCGCCGTAGACATGGCCGAGCTGGCCGACCGGCAGCGGCAAGCCCGCGACCGGGCCCGCATGGGTGAGCGCGACGATCGACCCGCGCCGCGGCAGGCGCCGCCAGCACCGATCTCGATGCAGGAGCGGGCCCTGCGCAACCGGCCCCTGCGCGAAGAGGCGGCGCCGCGCCCGCAACCGAGCGAAGACGCGCCCCGGCCCCAGCACGAACACAGCGATAGCCTGCAACGCGCCTTGGAAGTGAGCCGCCATAAACGCGATTCCGACGAGGCGCCGCGGCCGATGGTGCCGATGGAGACCGCGGTCGGCCACGGTGGCGTAACGGTGGCGCTAGTCAGTCGCAATCACCAAGGGCTGGTCGCCAACGCGCTGCAGCAGTGGCGGCAAGTGCTGGGCGGCACCGATGTGCGCTGGGCGCTGCTTGACCTGGGCTCGACCGACGACAGCGTAGCCGAAGTCGAAGATTTTCCGGGGATTCGCCTGGTACTGCGACCCGGTGGCCTAGTCGAGCCCGCGGCGACTTTGCAAGCGGCGCTGCAGCAGCTGACCGGCGATACGCTGGCGGTGGTGGATGTGCAGGCCCTGCCCGATCCGCTGCTCGCTGAGATGATTCGGCAAGTGCAAGGCGGCGCGGCGCTGGTGGTGGCCCCGCAGCAGCGGCCGGCGATGCTGGCGGTGTCGCGCACCACGTGGGAGAAGACGGGGTCGCAAGTGCCGAATTGGCAAGCCTGGGCCGAGCAACACGGCGGTCTGCGGCGGCTGGGCAGCGCGCACGGCCCCGAGCTGAGTGCCTCGCTGGTGGCGGCCCTGTTCCCGGCGCAAAAACCAAGGCGGCGCGACAAGTTGCTGGGGCTATTGCCCGCGGCGCTGCGGGTGCGGTTGCGGCTCTGGCGCAGTTTCTTCCCTAAATTCTAGAGTCTACGTCCTGCCCAGAATGCGCCGCCGGCCGCTCATCCGCGGGGCTTCAAGGCGCGGCTGCGGCGTGGCCTGCGGCTCCTCGGGCGCGATATCGATCGTCACGCTGCCCGGGTTGCGCGCCAGCTTCAAAAGCCCGCGCAGGGCCTCTTGCGTCGCTACAATGGGCGCATCTTGCTCGGCCCGCGTCAGGGCCCGCGCCAGCACCATCTCGGGCGACAGGCGCCACGGCGTGCCCCTCGCGTTGATCAGCGGCAACAGTTGCTCGGGCTGCAGCAGCCCCTTTTCGTGCAGCGTCAGCGCCATGCCCGCCGGCCCCTGCTCCACCTTCTCTAGGCCCAATTGCAGCGCCAGCACGCGGATCTGCAAGGTCTCGACCAGGTTTTGCGCCGCCTCGGGCAGCCGCCCGTAGCGATCCGCCAGCAGCCGCACCGCCGCATCCAGCTCGTCGTCGTCGCGCACCGCCGCCAGCCGCTTGTAGGCCATCAGCCGCTGATTCGGGTCGGCAATGAAAGTGTCCGAAAGATAAGCGGTAATCGTGGTCTTGATCTCGGGATCGACCGGCGCCCCAAGCTCTTCGCCGCGCAGCTCGGCCACCGCCACTTCGAGCAATTTCACATACAGATCATAGCCAATCTCGGCGATATGGCCGGTCTGCTCTTCGCCCAGCAGGTTGCCCGCGCCGCGAATCTCAAGGTCGTGACTCGCGATATGCACGCCCGAACCCAGCTCGCTAAAGCGCTCGAGCACCGCCACGCGCTGCAGACCGTCTTTGGTCATGTGTTCCCGCTCAGGGACCATCAGGTAGCACCACGCGCGCACATTCGACCGGCCCACCCGGCCACGAAGCTGGTAAAGCTGCGCCAGGCCAAAGGAATCCGCCCGTTCGATGAACATGGTATTCGCGCTCGGAATATCCAGGCCCGACTCGAC
Organism: uncultured Myxococcales bacterium; assembly: GCA_903883645.1. Lineage (GTDB taxonomy): Bacteria > Myxococcota_A > UBA9042 > UBA9042 > UBA9042 > SXRM01. Next base: position 72,692 of record CAISBR010000206.1, read on the forward strand.
GATCGTGGTCGTCACCAGCACATTGGCCTGCTTTTGCATAAAGGCCAGCATCGCGTCTTCGAGCTCTTGCTCGTTTTGCTGACCGTGGGCGATCACCGGTTTTACGCTGGGGCAGAGCTGCTGCAAGTGCTCGGCAATCTCAACCAACCGCTTGATACGATTGCAGATATAGAACACCTGCCCGCCGCGACTCAGCTCGCGCTCTAGCGCCTCTTGCAGCACCTCGTCGCTACCGCGGCACACCAGCGTGCGCACCGACTTGCGATTCTCAGGCGGCGTCGTGATCAGCGACAGGTCGCGCAGGCCCAGGGTCGCCAGCTGCAGCGTGCGCGGAATCGGCGTGGCCGACAGGGTGATGCAATCGACCGTCGACTTCCACTTCTTGATGCCCTCTTTGTGGCCCACGCCAAAGCGGTGCTCTTCGTCGATGATCAGCAGGCCAAGATCGCGAAACTGAATATCTTTACTCAGCAGCCGATGCGTGCCGACCACGATGTCGACCGAGCCGCTGGCCAAGCCCGCGACAATTTCGCGCTGTTCGGCAGGGCTGCGAAACCTCGACATCGACTCGATTTTTAGCGGCAGCGACCGGCAACGCTCGGCGAACGTCAGGCGATGCTGCTCGGCCAGCACCGTCGTCGGCACCAGCACCACCACTTGCTTGCCATCGAGCGCCACCTTTACCGCAGCGCGAATCGCCACTTCGGTCTTGCCGTAGCCCACATCGCCGCACACCAGCCGGTCGGTGGGCCGCGGCAGCTGCAGGTCTAGCAACACGTCGTCGATGGCGCGCTGCTGATCGGGCGTCTCTTCCCACACAAAACTGGCTTCCCACTCGCGAAACACCTCGTCGGGCGGCGAAAACGCATGGCCTGGGCGGGCTTGCCGCTCGGCGTACAACTTGACCAAGTGCTGCGCGACCTCGGCTACCGCCTTCTTGCTGCGCGCCTTGGCCCGTTGCCAGCGGTCGTGGCCCAGGCGGTCGAGCTGCGGCCGCGTGGCCCCCTCTTCGTCCTCGCCCCCCTTATACTTCTGCACGCGCTCCAGGTTCGCCACCGGCACGTACAGGCGCTGATCGTCTTTGTAGACCAGCAGCAAGAAATCCTGTTCGCAGCCGCCCACTTCCATACGCTGCAGCGCCACATAGCGACCGATGCCGTGGTCGACGTGCACCACATAATCGCCCTCGGCCAGCTCGCTGATGTCGCGCAGCCCGCGATGACTCTGCTTGCTACGTCGGGCGCGATCGGGCTTGTGCGACTTTTGGCCAAAAACCTCATCTTCATCTACCACTAGCAGGTGCAGGGCCTCGATGTGGTAGCCCTCGCCCGAGCCGCCTAGCACCAGCAAGGAATCCAGATCACGGCGATTGCGCAGAGTCTCGACGTCGGCGGGCTTGAGCGGCCCGTGGTGCAGCTCGGTGCCGATGCCGTAGTGGCGCAAGATCGCCTGCAGCCGCTGCCGACCACCTTCGCTGTGCGCGGCGATCACCACTAATTCTTTCAGCTTTCGCGCTTGGTGGATACGCTGTACCAGCGGCCGCAGGCCCTCGTCTTGGCCGCGCGCTTGCCGCAATTCCTCTTGCACGGCGCGGTTATTGCCCACATCGAGCTGAAACGTCGGGACCGTGCGACTCTCTTCGAGCAGGGCAAACGGCCGCACCAGCAGCTGCGTAAAATTCCCCAGTTGCTGCTCGATCGCCTCGGGCGTGGCAAAAATCTCGGCCGGTCCGTAACAAAGTCGCTTATTTTCAAGTGCTTGCTGGGCATATTCGGCGTGGCGCGCAAAGGCCACCCGCAGCGCCCGGTACACCGCATCGGGATTGTCGAGCACCACCAGCGGCCGCTCACTGCCCGCCGCTGGCGCCAATTCCAACACTGTCTGCCGCTCAGGCGCGATGCCCGCCACTAGCGCTTCCATGCCCGGCACCACGTGGCCCGCGCGCAATTCATCTAGGATCGTCCGTAGTTCTACGTTACCCACGTCCAGGTGATCGGCCAAATCCGTCAGCGCCGCCACCATCGCCGGCAGCCGCGGCGGGTCGAGCAGCAACTCGCGGGCCGGCGGAATCACCAGGTCGAGCAGCGCCCCCAGCGGGTCCGTCTCTTGGGTCTCCACATCAAAGAAGCGAATACTGCTCACATCATCGCCGTCGAGGTCGAGCCGCGTCGGCCGGTCGTACAGCGGGCTCCACACGTCGATACCGCCGCCGCGCAAGCAAAATGTACCGGCATCCTCGACCACGGGCACGCGCTCGTAGCCGCCCGCGAGCAGCTGCTCGACCACCTCTACTCGGTCGAAATTGCTGCCCACCGACGCCAAGACGCTCGCGCGATCAAACACTTGCGAGGCCAAGCACTTCTGCAACAGCCCCGCCGCCGTCACCACCACCACGGCGACGCCCAGCCCCAGGTTCAGCCGGTAGCCCGCCGCCAGCCGCCGCATCACCACCGCCCGCAGCGGCGCCAGCTCCTGCCACGGCGACACATCGTTTTCTTGCCAGCTCAGCACCGGCGGCAGCCCCGGCCACAGCTCTTCTTCAAAGGTTTGCAGGCCTTCGGTCATGGCGCGGGCGCGCGCCGCATCGGGCACCACCACCAGCAGCGGGCACTTGAGCCGATGCCGCAGCGCCGCCAGCACAAACGGCACCACATTGGCTTCGGCCGCGGCCAAAACCGTTTGCGGCGCCTGATGTTCTAGCGAAAGACGCAGACCCTCAAAGTCAAAGCGCCGGGTCACCGCAAGGTCGTGCACAGCCATGCGCAAGCGCTCCTACCAGATCAAAAAAAGCCGCGTATTTTCAGCGAACATGGGCTCGCCGGGCTTGCAGCCAAAGGCCTTGGCAAACTCAGGCAGTGCCGCTACCGGGCCATTGGTGCGAAAGCGCTCGGGGGCATGAAAATCCGAACGAATCCGAACTCTCAGCCACTCGTCGCGGATGTTGCTGCGCCAGCTCTGGGCAAAGGCCACAAAGAATTCGCGCGCTTGCGTGTCGTTCATCTTCTTGCCCGGCACCGCCAGCTGCAGCGCCAGGTACGCCATCTTCAAACCCGCGATATCGGCCAGGTTTTCGCCCAGCGTCTGCTCGCCGCGCACCGCCACCCCCGGCAGCGCTTGGTACGCATCGTACTGCGCCACCACCTGCTGGGTCATTTTGTCATACGCGGCGCGGTCTTGCGGCGTCCACCAGGTGCGCAGATTGCCGTCGGCATCGTACTGGCTGCCCTGATCATCGAGCATGTGCATCAGCTCGTGGCCGATCGTCGACGCTAACCCACCGTAATTGATAGCATCACTGGCCTTCACATCCAGCAGCGGCGGCTGCAAAATCCCCGCCGTCAGCACAATCGTATTGGTGGTGGGGTCGTAGTAGGCATTGTTGGTCTGCGCCGCCAGGTACCACTCTTTCTTATCAACGGGTTTACCCAGCTTGGCCAGCTGCCGCCGCACCTCAAAGGCCTGCCCCTGCAGCACATTGTGCAAGTAGCCATCGCGCCTTAGCTGCATCGTCGCGTAATCGCGCCACTTCTCGGGGTAGCCCACCTCGGCTGCCAGCGTATCCACCTTGCGCAGGGCCTCTTTGCGGCTCTGCTCGCCCATCCACGTCAGCGCTTGCACTTGCTGGCGCAGGGCCTGCTTGTGCAGCTCAATCATTTCAACCACTTTCTTCTTAGCCGCCGGCGGGAAGGTGCGCTCGACATAGGCCCGCCCCAAGTCGTCGCCCAGCGCCCGGTCTACCGCCCGCAGCACCCGCTTCCACCGCGGCGCCTGAGCGGTCTTGCCTGCCAACACCTTGCCGTAGAAGGCGAAATCCTGGTCATCCAGCGCCTGCGGCCCGTACGAAGCCAGCGAGCGCAGCACATTCCAGCGCAAGTAGGCCTGCCACGCCGCCACGGGCTGCGACTTCGTCAACTTGGCTAAGGTCTGGACAAATTCCGTCTGCCCCACCAGCAGCGTCGCCTCACTGGCCGGCACCCCCACCGCCGCAAAATAGCCCGGCCAATCGAATTCTGGAGCCAGTTTCTGCAGTTCAGCCCTGGTCAGCTTGTGGTAGTTGGCCTCGGGGTCGCGCAGCTGCACCATGGTCTTGCTGCCCGCCGCCAGCGCCGTCTCGAGCGCGAGCACTGCATCCGCAGCCTTTACAGCTACTTCGGTGGCATCGCCTGCCAGCTGCAAGGTTCGCTGCACATGCTCGCGGTACTGGGCGATCAGCTTCTTGCCCGCCTCGTCTTTGGCGAAGTAGTCATCGCGCTCGGGCAGGCCCAGACCGCCCTGAAACAACTGCAACGCATTGTCTTTACTACTTTTGTCGTCGGCCGCCACCCACACCACAAAGCCCGGGCGAATCCCCAGCTTGTGCAGCTGCCCCACCGCCTTGCCCAGCTCGCTCGCACTTTTTATCCCTTCGATTTCATTCAGAGTCGCCTGCAGCGGCTGCAGCCCCGCCTTGTCGATCGCCGCCGTGTCGAGCCCGCTCGCATAAAACGTGCCGAGCCGCTGCAGCCCCGCCACGCTACCCGGACTGCGCTGGGCCTCGTCTAAAATCGTTTTCTGTGTCAGCCAGTTGCGCTCATCCATCTCTTCGCTGACGCCGTACGACGACCGCTCGGCTGGAATCGGCGTCGCCCCAAAGCCGCCGTTGGCATGGTCGTAAAAATCCTTACACGCCGCGATCTTAGGGTTCAAGTACCCAGCTGGCGGCAGAATCGCCGGCCCCGCCGGCTCGCCAGCGTGCGCCAGGCCCGCCGCCAAAATCGCCAGCCCCATCAGACCATTACCTAGCTTACGACCCTTCATTGCCTTACCTCGCCGCTACTTCTTGAGCCCGCGCAGTGCCGCCAGCGCCTCGCCAATATGGGCGGTGGCCCGCAGCTGCGAGTCGAACGTCAGCGCAATCTTACCTTGCTGATCAATGACATATGTGACACGGCCGCGCAGAATCCCCAGCGTCGGCGTCACCCCATAGGCGCGGTGCACGGCGTTGTCGGTGTCGGCCAGCAGGCGAAACGGCAGGCGATGGTGAATCGCAAACGCCTTGTGCTTTTCGACCGAGTCGTCGCTGACACCCAAGACTTCCGCGCCCGCATCCTTAAAGTCGGCGTAATCATCGCGGAATTTACAGGCCTGCGCCGTGCACCCCGGCGTCTCGTCGCGCGGATAGAAGTAGACCACCGCCGGACCGCGCGCCAAAATCGTCTTTAGATTCTGTGGATTTCCATCCTGATCGGGCAGCGTAAAATCGGGGGCCACCTGCCCCACCGCCAGCATTTTGACACCAAACATATCGAGTTCCTGGGCCGGTCGCCGCCGGGGCGCGCAGTCTACGCGCAGCAGGGGGTGACGGCAAACCGCAACATTTTCATGAATCTGACACAAGGGTGCCACGTTGCAGACTTCGGCCACTTGCCGTAGGCCGCGAAAATTTGGGATGCTGCCGCCGAGGTGTTCGATGCTCCGCATGCAAAAGATTCTGGTTTTCGTCCCTGTGCTCGCCCTGTTTGGCCTGGGCACAACCGGTTGCGACTTCTTGCAGGGGGTCGCGGACATAAACGCGACCTCGCAAACGGCGGCGCAGATGCCCTCGGTGGCCTACCAAGACGCGATCTTGGTCGAGTCGCCGTCAAAAACCATGATGGCGGCCTACTATTGTCCGCAGGTGGCGCCGTTTCCGGCCTCGCTGGCCTGCAGTACTGCCTTTGGCAATCCGCCGGCGCCCGCGCAGATGCGGGTGTCGTTCGACATGCACTTTAAGGTGCAGAATCCCAACCACTTTCCGATTCCGGTGGCCGAACTGCTGGCCGCGACCGTCGTCTTCCCCGACAAGACCAACCAGAGCCTGGGCGCCGCCTGCATCGCCTTTTGCGGAGCCGAACAGCCCGGTTGCACAGGCCAGCCCGGCCCCGGCGCCTGCACATCCAAGACCGGCGACATCAAAAGCGCCAACGATTTTGCCAACGCCGCCGCGGGCTTTCTCGTCGCCTCGGGCGTGAGCTACCTAGCCGGTGGTCAGCCCAGTTTTGTCATGCCGCAGGTGGTGCAAGACGGCGAAATTACCGTCACCGCCCGGTTCTCCTTTGGTCCCGAGGCGTTGCTAGGCGTGCTCAAGCAGCTCGCCACGCAAGCGGTCGACCAGTATTCGGCGGGCAAGACGGTCGAATTCGTCATCCCGTACCGCATCGAGGGCGGCGTGTGGTTCGATGTGGGCTCGCTCGGCCGCGTCGCGCTGGGCTACGGCCCGGTCGATGGCACCTGGACCATCCCCGCCAGCCAAATCATCCCCAAGCAGTAACATATTGTGACTACAGAGCCTTTGACCCTGTTGGGTCTGTGCGCGGCCGCGTTCGTGGCGGGTGTGGTCGACGCGATCGCCGGCGGTGGCGGTCTGCTCACCCTGCCCGCGCTGCTGCTGGCGGGTCTGCCGGTGCCGCTGGCGCTGGGTACCAACAAGGGCCAGGCGGTGTTTGGCTCGGCCACAGCACTGCTGACCTTTGCCCGCGCCGACAAGATCGAGCGCACACGGCTAAAGTGGCTGTTTCTACCCGGTTTTATCGGTTCTCTACTGGGTGCGGCGGCGGTCGTGTTGCTGGCGCCGGCCCTACTGCGACCTGTGGTGCTGGTGCTGCTGATTGCCGTCGCCGCGTTCTTGGCGCTGCGGCCGCCGCTGCAGGTGCCCACCCAGCCGACAGGTGGCAACCCCGCGCTGCGCATGGTGCTTTTGGCCCTTGGCATCGGCGCCTACGACGGCTTTTTTGGCCCCGGCACCGGCACCTTCCTCATCATCGGCCTAGTGGCGCTGCTGGGCGACGACTTGACCCGCGGCTCGGCCCACGCCAAGGTCGTCAACTTTGCCTCGAACCTCGCGGCGATGCTGCTGTTTCTGCAGCGGGGCACCATCGTGTGGTCGATCGCGCTGCCCATGGCGCTGCTGCAGGCGACGGGCGGTCTGGTGGGGGCCAAGCTGGCGGTGCGCGGTGGCGATGGCCTGGTGCGCAAGGTGGTGCTGCTGGTGGTGGCGGCGCTGTGTGCGCGGCTGGGGTGGGATCTTTTGCGGGGTTGACGGGTTACACGCCCTAAGAACCCCGGGTGCCGCGATCCAGCCACAAGCGCTCGGCATGGGCAGCGCACAAACTCTGCAAGCTGACCTGAGCAAGTCGGCATGATACCGGTCTCAGTCTCAGTGATACCGCGATCCCAGCATCAACCTCGCGATCTCCCTGTTTTCTCGGGCCTTCATCTTGGCACGCAGCCTGCGTTGCCCAGCCCCGTCCGCAACCGCTACACTGCCCGCGGAGGTGCAGAATGCGGTTTGAGCGGCAAGACAACTGGCAGGCCGACGTGCGACCTGTAACCAAGAAACTGCCGGAATTACTTAGTGAAGCCGAGAACTTAGAAGGCGAGCGCCTGTCGCCCATCAAGTACGAATCTATCGACGGTACGCAAAAACACCGAGGGCCGGCTCCCCGCTAAGGAAGTCGGCCCTCGCCGTTTTTGGCTAGCTTTTCAGCTTAGTACGAGGTCATACCGCAGACGACGGGGCGGCCAAGGGCGCCGAACACGACCTCGCCTTCCATCGCACCGGTCTGGCGGTCGAGCATCAGCACCGAGCCGATACCGGTCGTCAAGAACACGGCCTTGCTGTACTGGGGCAGCGAGATGCGCTGAATCTTGCGGGGCGCCGGCACCGTGCGCAGCTGCTTCAGGTCGGCCACATCGAACACGCGCAGGTGCGTCGCGATCGCGTTGTTGCCCACTTCGTCGGCCGGCACGGGGTGGCGGTCGTAGTCGGTGACCCACAGTTCCTTGCTATCGGGCGACCAGCGCACATCGTGCGGCAGACCGTCGCCCTTGGCGTAGGTAATGTGGCGCTTGTTCGCGGTGTTCGCTGTCTCCCACACCGTGACCGTGCCCAGATCGTAGTCGGCCGAAGCCAGCCACTTGCCGTCGGGCGAAACATCCAAGCCGTCCGGCGCGATGCGATGCTGGCCATCGGGCAGCGGCGCCAGAGCCTGATCCGCGACCTGCAGCGTATCGACCACATTCCAGGTCGCGGTGTCGATCACGCTGACGGTGCCGCCGTGCACATTGTTAATGTACAGGTGCTTACCATCGGCGGGGAAGCTGGCCATCGCCGGCGAGTGCAGCGCAATCGTCTTGATAACCTTGTCGGTCTGCGTATCCAAGATCGCGATCGAGTCATCGGGCAGACCCGAGGGCAAGAACACCTTGGACTCTTCGTCCGACAACTCCATGCGGCTTGTAATCACCACGTAGCGCCCATCGGGGCTCGCAGTAAACAAGTGCAGGTTAATCGGCGACTTGCCCAGAATCTTCTGGGTGTAGCTCTTGCCGTCTTCGCTGAGCGTCAGCTTAACCAGCGTGTTGTCGTCGCGGTTGCCCGTGTAGACAGTGCGGTTATCGGGCAGCACAGCGACCTGGTGCACGCCGTAGTGGCCCACCTTGATCGACTGCACCTTCTCGAAGTTCAGCATGTCGACCACGCCGAGCTCACCGTCGACGAGCACCACGAAGCCCAGCTTGTGCACCGAAGTGCTGCCAGCATTCGAAGTCTGCGTAGTTGCGGCAGTTTGCTGCGTATTGCAGCCGATCGCCGTCAGTGCGGCGAGCGATACTACGACCGCGCTCCCCACGCGCGCCGTGCGGCGGATCCACATCCCGGCCCCTTTGTTCTGTCGCATTCTTTCCCCCTCTCGGTCGCGATCGGAAACACACCGATAGAAGACACGCATAAAACAGGGACAAAAGCGCGGCTGGCTTTCATCCGTCGAATCAAGTTCTTCGCGGTTCGCAGCCGCCGCGAGCGATGCAAAATCGCCTTTGGCAGGGATGAGCTGCGGGCTCCGAGCTGGGGTGCGTAGGCAACCCGACACGGCTCCACGCGTCAGTCTAGCAACACTTGCCGCGCCTCGTCCACAGAAAATCGCGCAAATCTGGTGCGGTTCATCGCCGCACGCCACAAAGACCGTTCGCGACCGGCTTAGACGCGGGTGTCGAGGTCCAAATCATAGTCCTCGGGATTGCTCGGCGTGTTGCAAAATGCCTCGAGCCAGGCCACGTACTCGTCGTCGAGACCCACCAACCGCGCGCCCGGCACGATCTTTTCGGTATTGGTCGGATGCGAGATGCGGTTCCAGAACCACCAGCGCGGCAAGCAGATGTAGGCCTCGGCCCACACGATTTCGCCCACACCGGGGCCCGTGCCCTCGATCTCAACGGCAAAAGTGCGACGCACCAGGTGCCAACCCTCTTTTTCTTGCGGGTCGAGCTGGGCTTCAAGTTCGGCCTGCTTCATGCGGTACAGGGCGCCTTTGACGCGGCCGCCACGCTTTGGCAGCAACGTTGCGTAATTATGCTGACCATTGCCGCTATCTTTGGCGAAGGCGATCTGCCAGCCGTCGGCGCGGCCAATGCGATGCGGCTCGACCACGTTCAGTTTGCGCCGCTCGGCCATATGGAACATGTTCGAAGCATAGCCGAAATACCAGGCTGTCGGCCCCGGGAACGGGCGGTCGTCCGCCAAGATCGCGCCGGGCCAGGTCGGCACATCGGCGAAGGCCCCCGTCCACACGTGCACGATCGCTTCGATGGTCGGCCCATCCGACCCGACATGCACTGCTATGATTTTGCGCGAGAACTCGCCACCCAGCGCGGCTTCGAGGCTGTGCAGCAGCTTGGCGTCGCACGTGTAAAGCTCGCCAGGCACCCAGCTGTCGCCACCGCCGCGCACGGCGAGGCCCACGCCCTGCACGCCGCTCAGCTTGTAACCGACGCCCTTGACGCGGCCACGACCGCGAAAAACCGCAGTGGTTAGCAGGTGATGTGCCGACTCGCCCCAGCAGAGCGAGCCGCAGACGTACAGCGGCAAGGGCAGCCGGCCCGCGACCGGCAAGTCGCTGGGATTATGAAAGGACTTTGACACGATGAGCTCCAGTGGGGGCGAACGGGTCGCGCCGAGAGAGTGCCGCGGCCGCGACCGAGGGTCAAGGTGGCCGCTAGACGCGAGCGCCGTCGGCCTGCAATTGTGCACGAAGTTCAGGCACATCGATATGGCGAGGCTGAATGTCATGGTCAATAGCCAGCGCGGCCGCTACACCCGCAGCCTGCCCTGTGGCCATGCAAGTCACCTGCATGCGCGCGGAACTCTGGGCCACATGCGACGCCGAAAGGCAACGCCCGGCCACAAGTAGGCCATCGGTGTGGCGCGGCACCAGGCAGCCGTAGGGGATGTCGTAGCGGATGTCCGCGTCGATGAGTGAGAATCGCGACTTCCAGTCGTAGCCCTTTTCGGCCCCGGGGTCGCCTTCGCTGGCGCTGTGCAACTCTAAGAAGCCGGCGCCAATGGCGATGCCGTCGGCGTGCTTGCGATTTTCGATCACATCGACCTCTTCGAGCCGGCGCACCCCGCGAACCCGTCGCGACTCGCGCGCCCACACCTCTGCCGAAGTCTGCAGCACCGCCGCGTTCTGAAAGCCAGGCACGTTGGCACGCATAAAATCAATGATCTGAAACAGAATTTCGCGCGCTTGCAGCTGAGCCGTCGACACATCCTCGGGGTTGGTCGGGTCGGCCCAGCGCGGCACCCAGCGCGCCCACGCCTGGTCAACCAGGATGCCGCCGCGCACCACACGCGGAAACAAAATGCCCGCAAAAGTAGGTGGAATCAGACCCTTGGCACATGCATCGGCCAGAATCGGCGCCACCCGATCGCGGGTCATCTGCATCCATGTCGCATACGGCGCGCCGGGGGGCAGCTGCAGGTCGATGCCACCCACCATCGCCACCAGCGCCATCGGCTGCGGCCGGGCATCGCCTTCGCGACCATAGTCGAATAGCGCACCCGCCTTCGACAAAAGCTCGCCGTCGCCGCTGCAATCCAGAGTAAGCGCCGCCTCAACGCGCCACAGTCCGGCACGGGTGGCCAGTACGGCGCCGCGCACGCGACCGTCTTCGACCCACGCCTCGGCGCAGGTTGCGTGGTACAGCACCTGCACACCTGCCGCCGTAAGCATCCGATCCATCTGCCATTTACAGGTCTCAGCGTCCCACACAGGCTTGACGACGGCCTTTTCGGCGACCATGGCGTCGTACAGCTCGCGGGCAATGCCCTGGACCACAAATTCATCGGGATCGGTATCATCTGCCCAATATTTAAAGGATTCAAAGCCAACCGGCGTCAAGTTCAAGCCGAGAGTCATCGCCCCACCGGCCGAACCGTAGCGCTCGACAAGCAGGGTGCGCAGACCGCGCCGCGCCGTGGCAATCGCGGCCGCAAATCCAGCCGGACCGGCGCCAATCACCAGCACATCGACGATGCGATCAGCAGCATAATTCAACGAAGTCAGGCTCATCGTGGCCTCGATCGGCACCAACGCCGCGGGTTATTCAAAACGAGATGGTCATCGCCGGCATCGGCTCGCCACCCATCGCCACCGGCAGTTGGCCGGTCAGTTGGTAGCTGGCGTCGTAACGCAGCACGTTGCCGTACGAAGCGGTCACGAACAGCCAGGGCGTACCGGGGGCAAACCCGTTATGCACCATCAGAAATTTCCAGGTCAGCTTGGCGAGTTGCTTCTGCGTGGCGCGATCAAACACCAGCGTCGCCGAGGGGATGGTCGTGTTGGCCATCTCGTCGCCCTGGTCGATCAGGTGATCCCAGGTGGTAACAGCAAAGGTCTTAGAATCGGGCGCGAATTCGCACCAGTGCGCCAACTGCCCCACCGGCACTACGATTTGTTGCGTAGGATTGGCGGTCGGCATGAGCACGGCCACTTTGTCGCCAAGATCGCATGACAGCAGCCAGTTTTCGTCGGGCGACAGCGTCACACGCGTAGGGCCCACCCAGTTGGGATCTGCGCCGGCGGTGGGCAGCGCAATGCTCGCCGATTCGGCAGAGGTGCCAACATTAATCTTTGAGATCGTGTGGTTCAGCCAGTTACCCACCCACGCCGTGGCGCCGTCGCTGGCGATCGCAATGGGATTGGGCGACACGGTCTGCAGCTTGGCGATGGGCTGGCCAAGACTGGTATCGAAGATCACGATATCTTTGCTAAAATTAGGCATGCCGCCATCAGGCATCTTGATGACCATGTTGCCAGCGGTCATGGCCAAAAACTTGCCGTCGGGCGTGGCGTCGAGCATCCCCATCTTGATGCCCGTGGGCCATGTAGCTGTAATTGCCCACTTTGTTGGGCCTCCAACTTGCTCGTAGCGGTCAATGCTGCCGTCGTCGGCGTTGGGCACAAAGACGGTCTTTTGACCGGGCGCCACCCCCATGCCGTGAACGTGCTGGTGACCTTGGCCAATTTCGGCAAGCATGGTCAGCTTTTGTAGGTCGACCACCGCAAACTTGCCCGCCATGGTGGCGACAAATCCCAGAGTGGCCGGTGGCAACCCCACAGGCGAGGTCGCGTCTGCGGCGATGTCGGCGGCCGTATCCGCAATTTCGTCTGTAACTTGATCGAGTTGCGAGGCATCCTCACTATCGACCATTGCGACCATGTCGCCGATGTCGCTGGCATCGAGCAGGTCGGGCGCGTCGGCAACGTCGGTCACCCCTTCTGCGGCGTCGGCTGCGGCGTCCGTCGTCACGGTGTCGGCCAGCGGGGTGGCATCGGGAGCCGTATCGACCGCCTCATCCTGCTCATCAGCTGCAATTTCAAGAATATCTGATTCAAGAATATCTGAGGTGTCTTGCTTGGTCACCGCATCCGCCGGCCCATCGTGGTCGGCAGGCGCGAGCGCGGGCGAGCTGCTGCAGGCGCAAGCGAGTGCCGCAAGCAACAAACTACACCAGCGCTGGCCCAACACACGCATCTGCGTTTCAACCTACCGCCCCACAGGGCCACTGTCTATCGACCGGCGGCAGACACACACATATCTTCACATTTAGCGCGGACTTGACGCTTGCGGTCACCACGGCGAGCATGGCGACCACTGTGCGCACCGCGGCCAGCAGAAGGAATTCCAACATGAACAAGCCCCAGAATCCGCCCCACAACCCCTGCTTTTCGTCTGGGCCTACGGCCAAGCGCCCGGGCTGGTCGTTCGACGCCCTGAAAGGCGCCCCACTCGGCCGCTCCCACCGCCACAAAGTCGGCAAGCAGAAACTGGCCGGCGTCATCGATCTATCCAAGAAACTCCTCGGACTTCCAGATGGTTATCGCCTGGGCATCGTGCCTGCATCCGACACCGGCGCCGTCGAAATGGCCCTGTGGTCGCTGCTGGGCCCGCGCGGCATCGACATGTTGGCGTGGGAGAGTTTTGGCGAAGGCTGGATCACGGACGTGCAAAAGCAGCTGAAGTTACCCGATGTTCGCACCTTTATCGGCGAGTACGGCCAGCTGCCTGATCGGAGCCAAGTCGACTTTTCGCGCGATGTGGTCTTTACCTGGAACGGCACCACCTCGGGCGTGCGCGTGCCGAATGGCGACTGGATCCCGAGTGATCGCCAGGGGTTGACTATCTGCGACGCCACCAGCGCCGTGTTCGCCATGAACATGCCGTGGGACAAGCTGGATGTGGTGACGTGGTCGTGGCAAAAGGTGCTCGGGGGCGAGGCGGCGCACGGCATGCTCGTGCTGAGCCCGCGGGCGGTCGAGCGGCTCGAGACCTATAAGCCCGCGTGGCCGATGCCGAAAATCTTCCGCATGACCTCAGGTGGCAAGCTGATCGAGGGCATCTTCGTGGGCGACACCATCAACACGCCATCGATGCTCGCGGTCGAAGACGCACTCGATGGGCTGAATTGGGCCCAAAGCATTGGCGGTTTGCCGGGGCTCGTCGCCCGCAGCGAAGCGAATTTGGCAGCGGTGGCCAAGTGGGTCGCCGAGCGGCCATGGGTCGACTTCTTGTGCGCAGATCCTGAGTTGCGCTCGTGCACCTCGGTGTGTCTGATCTTCCCCGACCCGTGGTTCCAGGGCCTAAGTGCCGACGATCAGGCGGCCACCGCCAAGAAAATCGTCACCTTACTCGACAGCGAAAAAGCCGGTTTCGACCTGGGCTCGTACCGCGACGCGCCCCCCGGACTGCGCATCTGGTGCGGCGCCACCGTCGAGACAAGCGACGTCGAGGCGCTGCTGCCGTGGATCGACTGGGCCTGGAGCCAAGTAAAGCCCGCGTAATCGGTCGATTACTTGCTATTGCGCGTCAGCCACGTACCGCCGCCGATCACCAGCGCGGCAAGCGCCCCCACCCACAACCAGGTCTGCCACGGCGGGTTTAGGCTCCGATTGCCTCTGCCCGCAGTGACACTGGCCTGTCCAGGCAGGCCGGCCGGCCGGTCGGGCTCGCCGTCGTCATCGTGGCCCGACTTGACCCAAAGCGGCGGCAGCTCGCCCTTTTTCAGCAGCGCCATCTCAGCCTGTACCCGCTTGGCTTTATTGCTGAAATGCAGGGCTCCCGACTGCCCCTCTACGTCGAGGTAACGCTGCAGCATCGCCGCGGCGGCTAGCTTGTCGTGCTGCCGCAGCGCCTGCGACTGGCAGTAGTACACGTCGGGATCACGCGGATTGGCCAAAACCGCTTTATCGGCGAGCTTTTGCGCCTCGTCGGGGTGCCCGAGCCAGAGCTGCACCAGCGCTTGATAGGTGTAGACGCGGCCCTCGTTCTTGACCCGCGGCTCGACCAGCTTCATCTGCACGAGGGCCTGCTCGAATTTGCCTTCGTCGAATAGGCTGACGCCAAAGAGGAACTGCGCCACGGTGTCGCTCGAGTCCTTGGCCGCGCGCGCGCGCATCTCGTCGCGCAACTGCTGCCAGCCGCTGGTCTGGCCCTCGCGCGGCGGATCGACGCGGCCCCAATCGTCGACGATGCCCGACAGCCGGCCCAGCACACCTTGATAATCGGGGTTTTTCTTGAAGATTCCCTCTAGCTCGCGCACAGCCTTTAGGTGCTCGCCGGCGCGAAAACAGGCGGTCGCCAAGGCATCGTGCAACGCCAAGTCGTCGGGCCAAGCCTGCACTGCGGCGTTGGCGATAGCCAGTTCGGCTCGCGAGTCGTCTTGGCGGCTGGCAAGCGAAATACCGGCGCTAAACCATGTAGTTGGCGGTTTGGCAGTGCGTTTGAGCTGTTCGTCCAAGATGGCCGCCGCGAGCGTGCCGTGGCCGCTGGCCAGCAGCGCATCCGACAGCGGCATGGCCAAGCAACTGCCCGACCCTTCTGAACTTTCTGGGTAACGCTGCCAGCAGTCGCGCAGGACCTGCTCCGCCTTCTGCGGCGACTCGAGCCACGCCGCCGCCGCCGCCGCTCGCTCCGCGGTGTGCACAGCGGTTTGCCGTTGCGCCAAATCCGTCGCGCCACCGCTGGTTTGGCCCCGCCACTCGCTCAACGCCGGCCGCAGGGTCTTGTCGCCAAGCTCGCGCCGGCCGTGCCGCACCAACGCCAAGCCCAAGTCGAAGCGGGTAGCCAGGTCGAGATGGCTCGCATCCAGATTCTCAAGCGCGTGCAGCAGCTTCTGCCCTGCCTCGCGATCGCCGACCTGACTCGTGGCCTCGAAGTCGCCCAGCAGCTTCGCCACATCGGCAGCCTGCGCCGCAGTGGCCGGGCACGACAGCTGCACCGCATCTTCGCTAGCTAGTACAGCCAGTTGCAGGGCCTGATCCAGCTCGGGCTGCGCTTGGCACGTCGCTGTAGCCGCTGCCGCTAGCTGCAGACCGCGCAAGGTTGGCTCGTCGACCGCCGCGACCGGGCCGTAGGTCCAGCAGGGTAAGGCCAACTGAATGCGAAATTTCTTAGTTAGCAGGCCCGGTTCGCCCGTCTTGTCCGTGCGCGGCGTCAGTAAGTAGACTCGCCGCTCAAGCGACTTGCCCTGCACCAGCCAGGTACCAGCAATTCGCCCACCCGCGATCACAATCGCATCGGCGCGCACAGCGGGCAGGTTCGCAGGGGGCGCAAACAGGCGCACTACTTGGGCTTCTTGGCCGGGCGCTAGGATCGGCTGTGGGCAGCTCAGCGCTGGCGCAGCATCCGGTGCCGCTTCCGCCACCGGCATCCGCAAGTGCGACGAAGCGCTGTCGGCACGCGCCGAGGCGGCGGGCCATACGGTCAGCACCACAAGCAGGTGCGGCCAAAGGATTCGTCCCATCGGCCACCCTTCGCAGAAGTGTCGACTACTCGTCGTCGTCGTGCAGCTCGTCGCCAGTGGCCTGGCCCTCGGCCTCGACCTCGCCGCGCTCGATCGCATCGCGCAACCGCGCCTTGCGCCGACGGTTTAGCCGCACCGGAGCCCCGCCCGCCGCACTCGCTGCCGCGCGCCGCGTCGTGTTGCTGGGGTTCTGCACCGCCGACAAATCGGCCTTGTGGCCGCGAATCAGCAGCGTCGACCCGACCATATAGAGCAGCACGAACACGCCGAGCACGCCCATTTCACGCAGAAAATCTGCATCCATTCTCTAACCCCTTTCAGGCAAGCTGCCGTTAGACAGCGCTGTCGCCCTGGCCCAAATTTGGCCGCCAGACGGTTCCTTGCCGAGTATCGCCGACTTCGACACCCAGATCGAGCAGTTGCTTGCGCAAAACATCGGCCTGCGCAAAATCCTTGTTGGCCCGCGCGGCATTGCGCTCTTCGATCAGCCGCTCGACACTGGCCAGCGCCTCGGACCCGGCGGGGAAGCGCAGGGTCTTGGCCATTTCGATGATCTCGGCCGCCGTCGCCGCCGCATCGTGCTGAAACAGACCGAGCAGCGCCGCCGCCTCGCCAAAGAACGCGCGCACCTGCGCAACGGTCTTCTGATTGGCCTGATCCTTAGGCTTTTCGAGCGCTTGCGACAGCACCTGCAGCGGCTCCGACAGCGACGCCAGCGCCTTGGGCGTGTTGAAGTCGTCGGTCAGCGCTTCGAGCAGCTCGGCGCGGGCCTTTTGCACCACCGGCAGCTCGGGCCCGGCTGCAACTTGGGTGCGCGCCAGCAATTCATCGGCCGCCGCCAGCTTTTCGTACATGTACAGCACGCGGCGATTGGCATCGTCGAGCGACTTGTCCGAGAAATTCAGCGGCGCAATGTAGTGCGCGGTCAGCAGGTAATAGCGCAGCACTTGCGGGTGGTAGCGCGCCAGCACATCGCGAATCGTAAAGAAATTGCCCAGCGACTTCGACATTTTCTCGCTGTCGACCGTCACAAAGCCGTTGTGCATCCAGTAGCGGGCAAAATCTTGGCCGTTGGCGGCCTTGCTTTGCGCAATCTCGTTTTCGTGGTGCGGAAACACTAGGTCTTTGCCGCCGCCATGGATGTCGAACGAGGCGCCCAAGTGCTTGCACGACATCGCCGAGCACTCGATGTGCCAGCCTGGCCGCCCTTGGCCCCACGGCGATTCCCAAGAAGGTTCGCCGGGTTTGGCACTTTTCCACAGGGCAAAGTCGGCTTGGCTGCGCTTGCGGGTGTCGTGGCTGACCCGCTCCGACGCCCCGTCTTGATTGTCGTCTTGCGACCGGCCCGACAGCACGCCGTAAGCCGGGAATGACACCACATCGAAGTACACGTCGTTGCCACCGAATTCGCCGGGCACTTCATAGGCATGGCCGCGCTCGATGATCTGCTGCACCAGCGCGATGATCTCGGGCATGTGGCCGGTAACGCGCGGCTCGACTTGGGGCCGCTCGATGTCGAGGGCATCCATGTCTTTGTAAAACGCCGCAATTGTCCGCTCGGTCAGCTGATCGCACGACTCGCCGTTCTTGTTGGCGCGGCCGATGATCTTGTCATCAACGTCTGTAAAATTACGCACATAGGTGACATCGTAGCCCAACTTCTTGAGCGTGCGCTGCACCACATCGAACACGACGTACACGCGGGCGTGGCCCACATGGCAGAAGTCGTAGACCGTAACCCCGCAAACATACAGGCTGACCTTGCCGGGCTGCAGCGGCACAAAAGCTTCTTTTTGGCGGGTCAGCGTGTTATGGATGCGCAAGGTCACGACAGGACTCTCAACTTGACGCGACACGGCAGCGCCACAGGGCCGGATAGTATGCGGCATTTCTGCAAGTTGCTCAAGCCGCGTCGGCCAGCGCTTGCAGGGCGGCGCCATGGGCCAGCGCCACATCGGGCCACGCCGACACCCGCAGCGGCGGCGCCCCGGGCAAGAGGGCTTGCAGCCGAACGGCAACACTTTGCGCAAGGTGTCCATGGGGTTGCATACCCGGCCACGCCAGCGCCGTACCTTGCACGCCGTGGGCACGGGCCAGCAGGTGCAGCCCATGGGCGAGGTGGTCGGCCAAGCCCTGATTCAGCCAGGCCGCGCGGGTATCGTGGCGGTCGCCGCGCCCCGCCCAATCGCGATGCTCGGCCGCCGGTCGCAGCACGCCGGGCGCCGCTCGCAATGGCATCTGCCCCAGCTGCGCCAGCTGCCGCAACGCCGTCGCATCCACATAACTCTTTAAACATCCTCGATTCTTACACACACACCGTGGCCCCAGCGGGTCGAGCGGAAGATGCGCCGCGTGCGGGTCGGGCCTGCGCAGTTGGCCGTTGTGCACCACCGCGCCCCACACATCGCTGCCCACCGCCAGCATCGCCAAGTCGCCAGCCCCCTGCCACGCACCGTGGTGCAGCTCGGCCATCGCCAGACAGCTGCCGGGTTCGAACACCTTGAATAGACTGCAGTCTTGCGCCGGATCGCCCGCAGTCGTCGCCGTCAGACCCAGGGCCAACGCCGGCTGACGCGCCCGCTGCTGCAGCACGGCCACCCCTTGCAAAATCGCTTGCATCGTTGGAGGTTGCAACACACGCCGCTGATCGATCACGCCCAGCTGCGCATCAACTACGGCCAGCAGCGCTTGATCGCGGCGCAGCTCGACGCCAATCGCCGTGGCCATCATGCGCGAACACCCTTGCCGCGGCGCCATGCCTCAAAACTAGCCATGGCCCATAATGTTTTGCGGTGATCCGCCTTGCCGTCGCCATGCTCGCGCAGCAGCTTTTGCACCACAATCGGGTCGAAGAAGCCGGCTTCGGCACAGGTCTGGTCGCCCAGCAAGTCGGTCAGCCAGCCCCGCAACGGCCCGCGCAGCCACGCCGCCAGCGGCACGCCAAACCCCTTCTTGGGCCGCTTCACAATGGTTTTCGGCAGCTTATTGGCCGCCAGCTGCCGCAGCGCCCACTTGGTCGTGTTGCCGCGCAGCTTCATGTTCGCCGGCATGGCCTGGGCCAGCTCGACCACATCGGGATCGAGCAGCGGCGCGCGCGCCTCAAGGCTGTGCAGCATGGTGGCGCGGTCGACCTTTTGCAGCACGCCGTCGGCCAGATACCAGCGGGCATACAGACCCGCCAACGCCGATAATTCATCGGGCGCAACCGCCTTCCATGCCGCCCACGATTCGTCGAGCGCCGCCAGCACCTCGGGCCGCCGCGGCCCCGGCGAGGGGTCGACCTGGGCCAAGTGCTTGCGAAAATCGGGGTGCAACACCGCCAGCGACTCTTGCCACGGCACGCCACCGATCCAGGCAAAGTGCCGCCGCGCCACCGGTTCGGCCAGCCCGCGCACAAAACGCTTGGCCTGCTGGTCGAGCGACCAGTTGCCGTGGCTCGTGGGCAGCTGCCGCACCAGCGCCTGCAAGAGCGGCTGAGTGGCACCCAAATGCAACGTATCAAAAATACTAGCAATACGGTGCGCGCCAAAGGTCGGATAACCCAAGAACCACTCGTCGCCGCCGTCGCCACCCAGCGCCACCGTCACGTGCTCACGGGCAAACTGGGCCAAGAAGGTAGTGGGCACAATTGACGCATCGGCCAGCGGCTGGTCGAGACGCACCAGCAGATCGGGAATTAAATCAAGGCACTGCTGCGCGGTCAGCACCTGTTCGTGGTGCCGCGTGCCCAGGTGCTGCGCCACCGCGCGGGCGTGGGCACTCTCGTCAAAGCTAGGATCTTCAAAGCCAATTGCGAACGTGTCGAGCTCAGCGGCCGGTCGCAGCTGCGCGGCATACCAAGCCACCAGCGACGAGTCGATGCCACCCGACAAGAACACGCCCAGCGGCACATCGGCCATCAGCCGCCGCTCGACCGCCTTCGCGATCCGCCGATCGAGCTCAGCCAACATCTCGCTTTGACTAAGTTTTTGCAGCTCGGCCCGCGGCGGTCGCGGTGGATGCCAAGTCGCCACCGTCACCGTCGCGCCGCTCTCTTCGCCGGGCCGCCGCTGCCACAAGTAAAAGCTCCCCGGCGGCAGCGCATGCACCTGCTGCAGCATCGAGCGCGGACTGGGCACATAATCCAGCAGCAATAGGCCCACAAGCCCACGCGGGTCAACAGTTTTTTCGATACCGGGATGCGCCATCACCGCGCTCAGCTCGCTGCCGAACACCAGCGTCTCGCCATCGTCAATCACACCCACAAACAGCGGCTTCTTGCCAAAACGGTCGCGCGCCAGCAGCAGCGAGCCGCGGCGTTCATCCCAAATAGCTAGATCAAACATGCCGTTGCAGCGCGCCAGCACGTCGGTGCCCCAGGCCTCCCAGCCATGGACCAGCACCTCGGTGTCGCTGTGGCTGGCAAAGATATGCCCCAAGGCCTCAAGCTCACGCCGCAATTCAAGGTGATTGTAGATCTCGCCGTTGAAAACGACCTGCACGGTGCCGTCTTCGTTGCCCATCGGCTGGTGGCCGCCCTGCAAGTCGACGATCGACAGCCGACGAAAACCCAGCGCACAGTGGGCGTTATGACCCTGTCTGTGGGTGGGCGACAGCCAAGCTCCGTCGTCGTCGGGCCCGCGGTGCCGCAGCGCCTGCCGCATTTGCGCAAGAATGTCGGGCGTGTCGTCGCCAAAACGTTCGCGCCGCAGCGACACCCATCCCGTGATTCCACACATGCCAGCCGCCTAACCGCGGATCGGCGCGGCCACGTTCAAGCGCTGGCGCACGAAATAGGTGGGCTTACCCTGCGACTCGTAATACGTACGCATATTTAGCTCGGCAAGCAACCCAAAAAGCAGAAGCTGCAGGCCGCTGAGCAAGAAAAAGATGCCGACCACAAACAGCGGCTGATCCTTAACGAAAATGCCCGAGGCAAACCGCTGCACCAGCGTCCACGCCAGCGACAGGCCACCTAAGCCAAAGCAACCAAAGGCAAAGCGCCCAAAGAAGTAGGTCGGCTTGGTGGCATAAGCCAGCAGAAAACGAACGGTAATCAAGTCGAGCACGACGCGAAAGGTCTTGGAAAGGTTGTACTTACTGACCCCCCAGCGCCGCGCATGGTGCCGCACCGGCAGCTGGGTAATGCGCGCACCGGCCATGGCAGCAAAGGCGGCGATAAAGCGGTGGGCCTCGCCGTACAGGTGCACATCGTGCAGCACTTCGGAGCGAAACGCCTTGAGCGTACAGCCATTATCCTTCAGATCCACTCCCGTCACCTTGGCGATGATGCGGTTGGCGATCTTCGACGGAATCACTACCGTCAGGGCTTTATCCTGCCTTTTCGCGCGGATACCAGCCACTAGGTCATAGCCCTCTTCGAGCTTGGCCACCAGCAGCGGGATGTCGCCGGGGTCGTTCTGCAAGTCGGCGTCAATCGGACAGATCACCTCGCCACGGGCGTGCTCAAAGCCAGCGGCCATCGCCGCGGTCTGCCCGTAATTACGACGAAATTGAATCACTTTGACCCGAGGATCGGCGGCCAGCTCGTGCAGCACCCGCATCGAGTCATCGCGACTGCCATCGTCGACGTACAGCACCTCGAAGCTGCGCCCCCACGGCTCGAGCGCCGCCAGCAGCGCCGCGTGCATGGGTCCAAGGCTGTCTTGTTCGTTGTAAGCCGGCACCACTACCGACAAAAAGGGCCTGGCTTCGTTTGTGGGCTCGCTCATGGCGGTGCAGTCTAGCGGCAAGGCCGGCGCGGCTCAAGGATCAGCGGGCATACGCACAACCATTCCATGTTTTCAAGGGGTTGCAATCTGCCGGTAGATTGACGAATCGGGCGTTCTAGCGTACACTTTCGCGCCCTTCTGCGGCCAACGCCGCACGGCAGGAACTCCATGGCTGACGACAAGGACCGCGACCCGCCCGAAACCGCTCCAGAAGCCGAGCAGCCAGGCCCGCTTGGGCAACCCAGTGCCATCGGCCACGTGCTGCCGGTGTCGATCAAGCACGAGATGGAAACGGCCTACGTCGACTACGCCATGAGCGTGATCGTGGGCCGGGCCCTGCCCGACGTGCGCGATGGTCTAAAACCCGTGCACCGCCGCGTTTTGTTTGCGATGCACGAGATGCGGAGCAACTGGAACTCGTCGTACAAGAAGTCGGCGCGTATCGTCGGCGACGTGATCGGCAAGTACCACCCGCACGGCGATGCCTCGGTGTACGACACGTTAGTCCGCATGGCGCAACCGTTTTCGCTGCGTTACATGCTGGTCGATGGCCAGGGTAACTTTGGCTCGGTCGACGGCGATCCACCGGCCGCCATGCGTTACACCGAAGTGCGGATGGCCAAGCTGGCGCACGAGCTGCTGGCCGATCTCGACAAAGAAACCGTTGATTTTGTGCCCAATTACGACGGCCACGATCAAGAGCCGTCGGTACTGCCCACCAAGGTGCCCAACCTGCTGATCAACGGCTCGGGCGGTATCGCGGTGGGTATGGCCACCAACATCCCGCCGCACAACCTGCGCGAGATCTGCAACGCCCTGATTGCCCTGATCGACGACCCGATGCTCGATTTCTCGGGCCTGATGCAATACATCACGGGCCCCGACTTCCCCACCGGCGGCACGATCTTTGGTCGCCAGGGCATCCTCGATGCCTACACCACGGGCCGCGGCAAGCTGAAGATCCGGGCGAAGACCCGCATCGAGCAAGAGAAGAAGGGTGGTCGCGAAGCCATCATCGTCGACGAGATCCCCTACCAGGTAAACAAGGCGCGGCTCATCGAGCAGATCGCCGATCTGGTGGGCGAAAAGAAGATCGAGGGCATCAGCGACCTGCGCGACGAGTCGGATCGCGAGGGGATGCGCATCGTCATCGAGCTCAAGCGCGACGCGATCGCCACCGTGGTCGTGAACCAGCTGCTGCAGCACACGCAACTGCAAACCACGTTTGGTATCATTAACTTAGCCATCGTCGGCGGCCAGCCGCAGGTGCTGACCCTGCTCGAGATGCTGACGCTTTTCCTCGATCACCGCCGCGAAGTGGTCACGCGTCGCTGCCTGTTCGAGCTGAAGCAAGCTGAAGCCCGCGCGCACATCTTAGAAGGCCTGCTGATCGCGCTGGATCACTTAGACGAAGTGATCGAGATCATTCGCCGGAGCCCCGATCCAGCTACGGCCAAGCAGGGCCTGATCGATCGCTTCTCGCTTACGGAATTGCAGGCGCAGGCCATCTTAGACATGCGTTTGCAGCGCCTGACGGGCCTGGAACGCGAGAAGATCCGCGCCGAGTACGACGAGCTGCAAAAGCTGATCACCTGGCTCAAGTCGGTGCTCGACGACGACGGCAAGCTGATGGGCGTGATCCGCGAAGAGCTGGTCGCCATCCGCGACGAGTACGGCGACGAGCGGCGCACCGATATCATCGACGACACCGGGTCGCTCAGCGTCGAAGACCTGATCGCCGACGAGGATGTGGTCGTCACCATTAGCAAAGCCGGCTACATCAAGCGCACGCCCCTATCGACCTACCGCAGCCAGCGCCGCGGCGGCAAGGGCAAGCAGGGCATGACCACCAAAGAAGAAGACTTTGTCGTCGACCTCTTTGTGGCCACTACCCATATGGATTTGCTGATCTTTACTAGTCTGGGCAAGGTGTTTTCGCTCAAGGTCTACGAAGTGCCGCAAAGTGCGGCGCAGGCCCGCGGCAAGCCGATCATCAACCTCATCCCGGTCGAAAAGGGCGAAGAGATCAAGGGCGTACTGCCCGTGCGCGAGTACACCGAAGACAGCTTTGTGCTGATGGCGACCAAGTTCGGCACGATCAAGAAGACCGACCTGATGCAGTTTGCCAAGATTCGCTCGACCGGCATCATCGCCATCGTGCTCGACGACGGCGACGACCTGATCGACGCCAAGATCGTGCGCGATACCGACAATGCGGTGCTGGCGACACGCGACGGCATGAGCATCCACTTCCGCTCGACAGATGTGCGCGCCATGGGTCGGGCTACCCGCGGCGTGCGCGGTGTGGATCTGGCGGGCAAAGACTCGGTGGTCAGCCTGGCGGTGATTCCGGCGCCAACGGATCTGGTCGAAGAGGCCATCGATCTGCAGGTCGAGCCTGAAGAAACCGCCGAAGTGCTCGAAGGCGAAGCCGAGGTGGTCGGCCCCACCGGCACCGTGCTGCTCACCATCTGCGAAAACGGCTTTGGCAAGGCGACGCCGCCCAAGGACTACCGCCTGCAGACCCGCGGCGGCAAGGGCGTCATCGCCATCAAGACCAGCGCCCGCAACGGCAAGGTCGTGGGCCTGCGCGCTGTCGATCCGGCGGGCGAGGTGCTCATCGTCACCGATGGCGGCATCCTCTTGCGCATCCCGGTCGCGTCGATTCGCGTGATCGGCCGCAACACCCAAGGCGTGAAGTTGATCAACGTGGCCGACGGCGAGCACGTGGTCAGCTTCGAGCACTTCCTCGATACCGAATAGGACTACGTGCTGGGTGGGTCGCAAGTGCGCGTCCTCTAATCGAGTCCGTCGCAGCGCGCCGCTGAACACCTTGGTTCCGCCGCACCCCAACTTGCTGGACACGGCGGAACCGGTGTTTTTAGAGCTACTTCAGCGGATAGGCCGCCACGCCATACCAGCCCGAAGGCACGTAGGCTTGGCCAGCGATCACCACCACCCGCGGCGACCAACCACCTTGGGTGGGCAAGAACGACTCAAAGGTCGGCTTAGTCGGCACCGCCGCATTCCACACACTAATGCCAAGTCCGCCGCCCAACTGGGCAAATAGCATGTCTGAGTCGACCGCCATCCAAGCCACGCCCGCGCCGGTATCCAGGGCCGCGCTTTGCGCCAGCTTGCTCAGATTGGCCACGTCGTAGACCAAAAGCTTCGTGTCGGGCAGTACTTGCGTGCCATCGGCGCTCTGCGGCCACGCCCACCAATACGGCCAAGTCGCCACATAGACCGCATCGCCGTGGCGCACCATGCCGCCCGCCTGGTCCGGCAGCGTCACGGTCGACTGCAAGTAGGCCTTGCCGCCCTGCAACTTCAGGCCGCACAGCACGTTTTGCACCTTGCCCTCGTCCGCCTTGCTGCCCGCCAGCGGCTGCCAATCCAGCGTAACCGCGCTGTTGCCGTCCTGGCCAACTCCCACCAGCCAACCCGGCACATTGATAGTATCGAACAGCTTGGGCTGCGTCGGCTTGCTGATGTCGATGCGGTCGAGCCAATACTGCCCGTACCACTGGCCATCGGCAGTCTGCAAGCTCGTGTAATGCGTCAGAATCAACTTGTCGCCGGCGATCTGCGGCTGGCTGGCCCAGCTCACACCCGCAAGGTCTAGCTGTCCAGCCACCGCGGGCGCATCGGGGTTGCTAAAATCGACGGCCATGATGCGCGTGGTGTACTTGGGGTTCATGTAGCAGTTGCCACCCGTGTCGGTCTTGCCGCTGCCGGTGTCGTCGACCGCGCCGCCATCCACGTCGGTATTGCCACTGCTGGCGTCGTCTTGCTTGGGCTTCCCGCCGCCGCTGCTGCCGGCATCGGGCGAGGCTGGGTCGGTGACAGGGCCCGCGTCGACTTTGCTGGGCTCCGTGCTGCCGCCATCGGTGCTCGGGTAGCAGTCGCTGCCGCTGACTTGGGTGTAAGTCACGCTCGTGCCCAAAAGGTAAAGCGTCGAGCCCTGTTGCGGCACCTCCCAGCTATTCCACCAGAACTGGCTGACGCCGCTGGTACCATTGGGGGTGGTCCAGCTGCCACGAGCCGTCGGCGCCGCCGGGTTGCTCACGTCGTAGACGCGAATCGCCTGATAGTCCACGGCATACACCAAGTTACCGTTAGGATACAGCCGCGCCCACTGCAGATCGGTCTTTAGCTGCCCGTCGGGATTGAGCTCGTCCGCCGAGCCCGCCTTCAGCACCCGCAGCCACACCTGACCATCTTTCCACGAGCGCACCAGCGCCACCGGTCGGCCGCCCGCCTGCACCAAGTCCATGACTTCGGCGGCCAATTCCAGCGTCGACAACACCTTAGGCTGATCCAAGTTCGCCACATCGACCAGCTCGAGCCCCGGATTGGCAATGCGCACCAACTGATCGCCATTTAGCAGATTTTTTAGCTGATACCAGTAGTTATAACCTGATTGAAACAGACCGCGCAGCTCCAGCGTGCCCGTGTTCGACAGCGACAGCAGCTGCACGCCCGTCGTGTAATCGCCCGAGCTGGGATTCTTCGACTGCACCGGCACCGACAGCAGCGTGTCCGACAGCACCTGCACTTGCGAGCCGTAGTTCGAGCCAATCTTCTGGCTGCCCGCCACCTTGGCGTCGCTCGGCACCGCCGTATCCACAATGCGCAGAGTCACATCGGTATAGTTGGCCGCGCGCGTACCCAGCAGCCAGCGGCTGTTCCCCAGGTTAAGTAGCTGCGACGACCACAGATCGTTGCCCTCGCCCGGCCACTGCACATGGCTCGCCACCACCAGCGTGCTCGGATCGGCCAGGTCGATCACATCTAGGTCCACGTTCAGCGTCGTCAGACTTGGCCCGCCGTCCGTTGATGCCGTAGCCGCCACGGCGATGCCCGCCGCCAGCAGCGCCACCTTGCCATCGGTCGCCAGCAGCGCTCCGTAATTCCCCACGGCTTTCTGCAACTTGGCACCCGTGGCCAGCCACTTGCCCGCTTTGGCTTGCCGTACCTCTAGCCCGTACTGATAGCCCCCCGTGCTCTGCCACAGCTGCCGCGCTAGCAACAGCGTGGCCGCGCCAATGCGGTTCGCTTGCACCACAGTCGACGACGAGGCGCTCGACCACGGCTGATCTTCGCTAGTAGTTGCCAAAAGTTGCGGCACACCGTCGCTGCCCAGGGCAATCTGATGCAGCCGCAGCGTATACGTGCCGCTAGTGGTGTCCCACTTCCAGCTCTGGCTCGCGATCAGCACTTCGCCGATCTGGATGTCGGCCGTCATCACACCGCCGGGCACCTCCACTTCGCCCACTTTGCCCAGCGCGCCGGCCTTGCTCAAGTCGAGCACAACGATCTTGGTGGTGGGCGCGTCGATGCTGCCGGTGCCCCAGCCGCCGGGATAGGCGATGCTGGCGCCCGACGAACCGCTACCTGTCGCGGAGTCCCCGCTGCTGGTGGTGGTGCCGCCCTTGGCGTCGGCCATGCAGCCATACGGACCCCAACAGCCCCAATACCAAGGATTCCAGCTGACTTGCGGCACAACTAGCACCAGCTTGTCGCCGATGCGCTTGCTTTGCGAAATGTAGCCGCCCAAGTCGAGCGAGGCCGTCTCGCCCGGCGTCGCGCCCAAGCTGATGCGCTTGACCTGGCTGCCCGCCGTTGCCACCGGCTTACCCGAGGCGTTGTCGAGCTTGGCGACCTGCGACACCAGCACCACCGCTTCGTTGCCGTCGATGTACATCTCGCGCGGCGTACCGGTGCTGGCGACCCGCGCAGTCAGCTTTGGCTGAGTAGGGTCTGTTAAATCGACAACTTGCAACCCCCGCCACTGATTCAGCACGTAGAGCTGCTTACCCACCAGCTTGGCGACATCGCCCTCTTCGACCTTGGTGGTACTCGAATCGGTCTGCGGCCCGGCCGAAGCAGCGCCGCTTTTCGACGCCTCGGCCGAAAGACTCGTCGCCGAGCCTGGTTTGTACGACTTGAACGAACTCTGCCCGCTCGGGGTGGTGGGCGAGGTCGAGCTGTCGCAGCCACTCGTAAGCGCTGCGGCCACCGCAATCAGGGTAAGAATCTTTCGCATATCGACTCCTTGGCAGCGGACCTGCTGCGAGACGCAACGCCCCACGCGTGACCCACTGCGACTACTAAGCAAGGAGCGTGCCGAGCGGATGTCAATGCAGACCGCCGGATTGTTTCAAGATGTTCTGGGAGCGCACGCAGAAATGTGTTGACTAATTCGACATGTCGACAATTTCAGCAGCGAGCAGCACATCCACAGCCGTGCCGGCGGCATCCGCGTCGGGCCACACCCGACTTTGTGGACTAGCGAGAACTTGCCCCAGCAACCAAGTCCGGCCGGGGTCGCGGCGGCGCGCATCGAGCAGGGCCTGCCGGTCCGCTTCTAAATCGCCTACATACACCACCACATCGCGGCCCAGGCGCTCTGCCAACCGCAGCAGCGGCGCCCCATCGGGCTTGTGCGCCCCTGTATCGACCGCCTCGATCGCAGCCCCGCGACCAGCCTGCAGCAGCGGCGCAAACCGCGCGAACCTCTTGATTACCCACTGGATTTCAGCAAAGGTTCGCCCGGAATACACCGCCATCGGCCGCTCATCGCCCAGCGCCGGGTCGGCCAGCAGGCGGTCGCGCCGCGCCAGCCCCAGCACCTGCAGCCGCGGCGCCGTACCAAACACCTGCGCCATCGCCGCCGAGCCGACGTAATGCTCGCGCACCAAGGCCAGCGCCACATCGGGTCTTTCGCTTTGAATTATATACTGTTGCGCGGACTCGTCCAGATCGCGCAAGGTCTCGCTGCGCCACCGGTCCAAGCGACCGTCAGCCAGCGCCGCAGCGATCCACTGCTGGGCAAAGGCTTGATCGCTCTGCCGATTCTGCACGTTCGCCCGCAGCAGCAGTCGCAGCAGAATCGCCGTCACCTCGGCCGGGTCGTTAAAGCCGCGATGGCGCTTGAGCAAATGCACCGCCGCCATGCTCGCCGGCCGTTGCGGCAGGGCGATCCCCAGCTCTAGGCGAAAATAGGATTGAATCCCGCGCAGATAGGCCAGTCGGTAGGTACCGCGCACATCGATCACCACTCCGTCGAGGTCGTAGATGATCGCTGCCCGCTGCAGCAGCTGCCGCCATTGTGCAAGCGGCATGCGGGTTTGCACGGTCTGGCTAGCCACCGAGACCTGCCTGCAGCGCCGCCAAAAGCCGGTCATTCGCCGCTGGCGCCCCCACCGACAGCCGCAAACAGCCCGCCGCGCCTGGCAAATCGCCCACGTCGCGCACCGCCAACTCCGCCTGCAGCAGCGCCGCCAGCACCGCCGGCCGCCGCTGGGCCAACACCGCCAGCACAAAATTGCCGTAGCTATCCAGGGTTTCGACCCCTAAGGCCCGCAGCCCAGCCTGCAGCCGCTGCCGCTCGACCCGCACCGCCTCGACACGCTGCGCCGCCCGCTCGGGGTGGGCCAGCACCACCTCGGCCGCGACGCCCTGCCACTCGCTCACCGGATACGGGGGCTGTAGCTTATTGATATTCGTAACAAACTCGGGCGACGCCAGCAGATAGCCAATGCGCGCGCCCGCCAGAGCGAACGCTTTCGACATCGTGCGCAAAATCGCCAGGTTCGGCCGCGTCGCCAGCTCAGCCTGCCGCGTAACCCCAGAGAATTCGGCATAAGCCTCGTCGAGCACCACCGCCCCGGGGAACTGGTCGAGCAGCTGATCCACCGCCACCGCGTCGAACAGGCTGCCGGTCGGATTGTTGGGCTGGCTCAGGATCAGCAGCGCCGGCCCCGCACCCGCCGCTTCGATAATCCCTTGGATATCAAGAATAAACTTGTCGTCCCGCCGCAATAAGGCCACTCGCCGCAGCTTGTGCCCCGCCAGCAGCGCCGCCCGGCCGTGCACGTAGTAGTCGGGGTCGACCAGCACCACCGTCGTGGCGGGGGCAATGGCAAACATTAGCCGCGAAATCAGCTCGTTGGCCCCATGCCCCACCGCAATGCCCGCCCGGAGATGGCCGGTATGCCGCGCCAAGGCCTCGCACGTCCGACTCGCATCGGGATCGGCATAGCGATGCCAGGGTAACTGCCCAAGCCGCAAAAGAATTTCAGCTTTCAGGTCCGCGTCGAGGTCATCTGGAGCCTCGTTGTGATTCAGCTTAATTTCGCCAAGCGTCTTGGGCACATAGCTGGTGCGATACACCGCCGCCCCTGCCACCGGCGCCGACCAAGGCCAATCTGCCGTGTCACTCATGCCCGCACCGTCGCTACCAGCGCGTTGGCCGCCAACTGGGCCTGCGCCAGTTCGTCTTGTGTGGCCTGTACTTGCAACCCCTTCGCCACCAGCGTGCGCGCCGTAGTGCCGTACGCAATGCCCGCCACTTGTAGCCCACGGTCGCGGCAGCGCTGCGCCGACTCCATCCCCGTGCCGCCGGCCAATTGCACAGGAAATTCAGGATACTTTGCCAGCACCTGCGCCACGAGCTGCAGCGCCTCGCCGTCGGCACCTTGACCGTGCATCGGCCGCCCCTCGACCTGCAGCAGCCAGCGCGACCGCCCCAAGCGCGCCGCCGTCTCGGCCAGCAGCAGCACCTGGGCCAGCGGCTGCACCTGCGCGCCCAAGCTCAGAGAAAGCCACAGTTCTTCAGCCAGTTGTGCGTGCAGCTGAACCACTGCCTCCTGCGCCGCCGCCACACTCGCCCCAGCCAGATGTAGTTCTACGCCCTGCACGCCCAAGGCCAAGCACTCGGGCAGCGCCGCCAGCGCCAGCCGCACCGGTTGCGCCACGCGAATCGCCCCCAACGGGCACGCCGCAAAACACTTGGCACAGCTTGGGCATTCGTGCGCTCGCTCGGCCAGCGGCCGCTGCACACAGGCCAGCAGCTCGGGGATCACGCACCCGGCACAGGTCGCGCACACCGCCGTGTCGAGCAGGGCCGCGCCCACGTGCGGATCGCCCTCGAGCCCACAACTAACCATAATCTTAGTAGTATCTAGCGCCTGAGCTGTCTGCAGCCCGCGCAGAGCCGCCGCCACCACCGCCGGGTCTAGGTCCACATCGAACCAATCGGCGCCCGCCCGCCCGTACAACTCGGCCAACCGCTCGACGCGCAGCAGGTCTTTGCCACCTAAGCCGCTGATAATCTTGCAATACGGACGCGCCGCCATCGCCGCCCTAAGCCTGCAGCCGACGGCGAATTTCGGCAGCACGGGCGCGGTGTTCGGCGCCACGGTGCTTAAATTGCAGGGCCATGGCCTCAAGCAGCGCCAGCTCGATATGCAGCGCCGCGTCGATCGCCTCGGCCACCCGCGGCCCCACTTCAAAGGCCAAAAAGCGCGTGTGGAACATAGGGAACGGCGCCCGCTCGAGCAGCGGCTGTAGCGTCGCCCGCGTCACCTTGCCGCCCACGTGCACCGGCAGTCCGCGCGCCTGCAAACGCAAGATCGCCTCGGCCACAATGCGGTGCAGCTCGGCGTCGCCCACCTCGTAACCCAGCGACGCGCCTAGGTCCGAGCGGCCAATATTCACAAAGCCCAGGCGGCCATTCGCCACATCCAAGATCGCGTCGAGCTGCGCCAGCGCTTGCCCGGTCTCTAGGTTAAAGGCGCGCTCGATGCCGGCACCGCCCTCTCCCAAGTCCTCGTCGGCCGCCTCTAAGAAGCGCCGCATAGCAAACGGCGACTCGATCATCGGCGCCACTACCGCGGTGGCGTGCACTTCGCCGGCCAGCCGCAAGTCCGCACGGGCACAGGGCCCGCCGATCTTGACCATGCAGCCCAAGCCCTGCGGCACCCGCTCGGCGATCCACACC
>CAISBR010000207.1 GCA_903883645.1 uncultured Myxococcales bacterium
AAGCACTCGTTGATGTCGGTGCAGGTCTTGCCGTCGCCGGTAAAGCCGGTCTTGCAGGCACAGCTGAACGATCCCACGCTGTTGGTGCACGTGCCGTTGGCGCTGCAGCCGCCGTTGGCGGTGAGGCACTCGTTGACGTCGGTGCAGGTCTTGCCGTCGCCGGTGTAGCCCGCGTTGCACGCACAGGTGTTCGAGCCCACGGTGTTGGTGCAGGTCGCGGTGGCCGCGCAGCCGCCGTTGGCCGTCAAGCACTCGTTCACATCGCTGCAGGTGACGCCGCTGCCGGTGTAGCCGGTGTTGCACGTGCACGTGTAGCTGCCCACGCTGTTGCCGCAGGTGGCGTTGCCGTCGCACGGCTGGATCGGCCAGGTCAGCTTGTCGATCCACACGCCCGAGGTGGTGTTGTACTGGGCGTCGACCGTGTTGAATACAAAGCGGATCTGTACGCTTTTGCCCGCGTAGGCGTCGAGCGAGGCCGTGTAGGGCTTGTAGGTGGTACCTTGCGGCATCGCAGCCTTGTTGAGCAAGTCAGTGGCCACACCGCCCACAACCACTTGCAGCGTAAGCAGATCGTAGGTAGCCGGGGTCACGGTCTCGGTGTCATTTTTCAGCTGGAAGGTGACCGCGTGGCCGGTACCCGTCGGCACCACAAACGCGGGGCCCGTGACCGTGCCGTTCGTGATCAATCCGGGTGCGTCAAAGCTGGTGCCCGCCGCGTTGCCGTAGTACAGCATCGACTGCAGCGCGCGCCAGCCGACCGTGGCGTTGGCGTTGACCGCGGTCCAGCCGTTCAAGTCCTTGCTAAAGTCGGGCTGACCGGTCAAGCCGACCGTGCACTCGTTGATGTCGGTGCAGGTCTTGCCGTCGCCGCTGTAGCCCGTCTTGCACGCGCACGTGAACGCGCCGACCGAGTTGGTGCAGATGGCATTGGCCGAGCAGCCGCCGTTGCCCGTCAAGCACTCGTTGATATCGGTGCAGGTCTTGCCGTCGCCGCTATAGCCCGAGTTGCAGGCGCAGGTGTTCGAGCCGGCGGTGTTGGTGCAGGTCGCGGTGGCCGCGCAGCCGCCGTTGGCCGTCAAGCACTCGTTGATATCCGTGCAGGTTTTGCCGTCGCCCGCATAGCCCGCATTGCAAGCGCAGGTGTTCGAACCCGCCGTGTTGGTGCACGTGGCCGTGGCCGCGCAGCCGCCGTTGGCCGTCAAGCACTCGTTGACGTCGCTGCAGGTCTTGCCGTCGCCGACAAAGCCCGCGTTGCAGACGCAGCTGAACGAGCCAATGCCGTTGATGCACGTGGCGTTGCCATCGCAGCCGCCGTTGCCGGTTAGGCATTCGTTGATGTCGCTGCAGGTCTTGCCGTCGCCGGCGTAGCCCGCGTTGCAGGTGCAGGTGAACGAGCCAATCGCGTTGGCGCACACGGCGTTCGCATCGCATCCGGCCGTGCCTGCTGCGCATTCGTCGATGTCGCTGCAGGTCTTGCCGTCGCCGCTGTAACCCGGCTTGCAGGTGCAGCTAAACGAGCCGGCACTGTTGCTGCAGGCGGCGTTGGCGTCGCAGCCACCGTTGTTGGTCGCGCACTCGTCGATGTCGCTGCAGGTCTTGCCGTCGCCGCTGTAGCCCGGCTTGCAGGTGCAGCTAAAGGCGCCGATGGTGTTGCTGCAGTCGGCCGATAGGTCGCAACCCGCCGTGCCAGCTGCGCATTCGTCGATGTCGCTGCAGGTCTTGCCATCGCCGCTGTAGCCCAATTTGCAGGCGCAGGCGTAGCTGCCCACGGTGTTGCTGCAGTCGGCAGCCAGGTCGCAAATGGCGGTGCCGGCTGCGCATTCGTCGACGTCGCTGCACGACTTGCCGTCGCCGCTGTAGCCGTTCTTGCAAGCGCAGTCGTAGCTGCCGTTGGTGTTGCTGCAGTCGGCCGATAGGTCGCAAGTAGCTGTGCCGGCGGCACATTCGTCTACGTCGCTGCAGGTCTTGCCGTCGCCGCTGTAGCCGTTCTTGCACGCGCAGGTGTAGCTGGCAATGGTGTTGCTGCAGTCGGCGGCTAGGTCGCAAATGGCCGTGCCTACTGCGCATTCGTCTACGTCGCTGCAGGTCTTGCCGTCGCCAGTGTAGCCGGCTTTGCAGGTGCAGTCGTAGCCGCCAAAGGTGTTGCTGCAGTCGGCAGCGAGGTCGCAAGTGGCAGTGCCCGCTGCGCATTCGTCTACGTCGATGCAGGTCTTGCCGTCGCCCACAAAGCCCGGCTTGCAGGCACAGTCAACGGCCAAGGTGTCGCCGCCCGTGCACTTGGCATTGCCGTCGCAGGGGTTCATTGGGCTCAAGCACACATCAAACGCGGTCAGCGTAGCCGGCGCGGCCAGGGCAACCGGGCCCTGCAAGGTGCCATCGCTGGCAAAGGCGCTGCAGGCGAGCTGGTCGCCAACTTTGGGTAGCGAACCGTCGGGCGCCACGGTCTGCACCAAGTCGATGGTCGCGCTGGCCGCGCCCGCCAAGGCCACACCGTTGAGCTGCCACGCATAGGTGTAAGTCAGCGTATCGCCATCGGCATCCGGGGCCGGCGTCTGCACAGCGCAGGTCACCACGGCGTTTAGGGCCACGGCCGTCGGGTCGAGCGCCAAGACTGCCGCGCCCGGGGCCGCATCCAAGATCACCACCTGCGCCGAAGCCGACTTGCCCGCGCCGTAGGGGTCCTGAGGCGTAACCACAACCTTCCAGGTCTCGCCCTTCTTCGCCACGCCCGCCGGCAGCACCGGGTCGGTGTACGCAGTGGGCTGACCATCTTTGAACCACGCATACTTATAAGTGATTTCGCTGGGCTTGCGGTCCACGTCCGTCGCCGGCGCCACAATGCCTGCGGTCAACGCATCGGCGGTGGTGGGCGTGGCGGGCGTGATATCGACCACAGGCGCATCGGGCGCACTGTTGACCAACACAGTGACAGTACCTTGGGCCGTCAGGCCGCCCGAGTCCTTGACCAACACAGTCAGCGTTTGCTTGCCGGCGGGCAGGTTGGCGTAGTCGCCCTTCCACGTACCGATGGGCGCCTTGCCGTCATAGAGCGGCGTCGCCACTGCCGAGCTCGACAGAGTGACCTGCAACTGGCTGTCTTCGGCGTCGCCAATGGTCGCTTCAAAGTGCAACGGCGCGCCCAGGTTGACTACGCTGTTGGCAGTCGGGGCAATAATCTGCAACGTTGGAGCGGTATTGGCCTTGATATCGGCAATCACATCGGGCTGCACATCCGTCAGCACTTCGCCGGCCGAATCGCCAAGGCCCGTGTCGCCGGTCTTGCCGTCGCTCAGCCCCGTGTCGCCGAGCTGCATGTCTGCGCCCGTGTCGCTGGTGCCAGTCGAAGGGTTGTCGGTCACGCCGTCGCCGCAGCCGCCAATGGCCGTGGCAAGCAACGCCGTCACCAGGAATAGTCTTAGTGAAGTTCGTGTTAGTGGAGTTCGACGCATCGGTACCTCGGTTTGGGCGCTGCAGTGAAGAGGGAGACGCCCGGTATTTGAGGGCGCACATTACGAGTTCTCTATGACGCGTGCAAAATTGTGTCGAAGCGACGCCGGCCCGCCGCGATAGATTTCTGTTCAGGTTCAAGCACATCTGCGACGAAAAAAATGTTCGGGCCTGCGCGAGGGAGGCGCGGCGCGGCCGACACATCCGTGACAGCGCACACGGCGCGACCCGTCGCCGCTGCGCGATCGCGGCACTGGCCTCCGAGGCATTCCAAGCATACAATACTATTGTAGGTTGACCCGCCTGGACGGCGCGAGTAGGCTGCCAAGGCGGCAAGGTCACCTGCCGCGGGGCCACCGCACATGCAGCGAGATCGAGCGCAGTTTCAGCACCAACTCAGGCGCTTGATGCAATGGGTGGGCCTGCTCGCTGCTTGCATGGGCCTCGCCGCGACCATGGCCGCCTGCGCGGCGAGCTCGGACTCGCAACCTACGCTGCAGATTGGCGGAGTCGGTGGCACCACCGGCGACAGCGCCCTGGGCGAGCCCGACGCGGGCGCTGCGGATGCACCAACCTCAGCCGATGCAACGACGCCCGACGACGCTATTCAACCTGTTGATGCAAATCAACTTTACGACGCTACTGGGTTTGACGCTACTGGGCTTGACGCTACTGGGCTCGATGCGGGCGAGCTGGATGCGGCACCCGTCGTCGATGTGGTGGCGGATAGCGAAGATGCGGTCGCGCCCCCCGATGCCCCGCAAGCGGATGAGGCCGTTGCGGATCTTCCGCCGCCGCCCGATGTACCGCCGCCCGATGTGCCGAAAGTCGATAGCGGCGTTGCCGTCGATACTGGACCGCCGGCCCCGATCTGTGGCGACGGCGTCTGCCAAGGCCCCACCGAGACCGGTAGCAGCTGCCCGAGCGACTGCAGCACCGGCTGGCTCGGTTGCGCCAGCGCGAAGTGCCAGGCCACCGCCAGCGCGTGCGGCAAGTCGCCCAGCTGCGCCACCGCGACCAATTGTGCTACGAATTGCAAGGATTTGGGATGTCTGTCGGCCTGCACGACCACCATGGACTGGACGACGCTTGTGGGGTTGCTACAGCCCCTGGCCACGTGCGCCCAGCAGCAGGGGTGCCTTAGCCCCGCGCCGCCGAGCCCCAGCGCAGGTCCATCCTCGTGCAAGAACGGCACGTGCGATAGCACCGAGACGCACTTAACCTGCCCGTCTGACTGCCCTTTTCCTATTTCTGCCAGCGAGTTGTGCCAGACGCAAAAGTGCGCGGCAAGCTATGCGTCCTGCGTCGCCGACAAAGCCTGCGTCGATGCGGCGGTGTGCTGGAACCAGAAGTTTGACCCGCAGCAGTGCTTGCCCAACAACCAAGCGGGCAAAGAGTTGACGTTGCTGATCAACTGCATCCAGAGCTACTGCAGCAACTCAGCTCCGGCCCAGTCGTGCTTTAACAACTGCGGCAACTTCAGCCAGGGCGCGGCCTGCCAATGCGACGCAAAGTGCAAGCAATTTAACGACTGCTGCCCCGATTTTGGCGCGTTTTGCGGCGGTTAAGGCAGCCGGCTAGGGGGCGACACTCGCGGTGGCACAGCGCGGCAAGTCAACCCAAGTCCTTGAATCGTGTGAGGTAACTAGGTGCGCTAGTTTTGCGGCCGCGATCGCGTGCAGGCGACCGAGGGTGCCGGCGGTCTGGTCCGCATCGTGGTCGGCCACAGAGCCAGCTAGATATCCTTTCGCTACAGGCTCTTCAAAGCCCTCTTTGACCCAGGCGGCATCGCCGATGAACAGCCAACGCGGGCCGGCGGGCGATTGGACTAGGTAACTGGTCGCTCCCAGCGTATGCCCTGGGGTCGGCACAGCGATTACGCTGCCGTCGCCAAACACATCGCGCGAGGCGGCAAAGCCCAGCAGCGGCGGCCCGTCGAAAACTAGCCGGTCGATACGCGAGGCAAGCCCTTGAAAATGAACAGACATTGCACCTTCGGCAAACGGCTCGCGCTGCGCCAAGGCCGCGTCGGCTTCGGCACTGGCCATTACGATGCGCGCGTTCGGCAGCTCGCGCAGACCGCCCGTGTGGTCCCAGTGCCGGTGCGTCAGCAGCACGTGGGTGACCTGTTCAGGCTGAATTCCCGCTTGTTTTAGCAGCTTTGCCAGGCCAAGCGCCGGCCGCGCCGCATTGCCCAGCGCTAGGCGAAACCACCACGGCGCGCTGTCGACATCGGTCGGCGTCGCCTCGCCCAGGCCGGCATCGATCAGCACCACGCGGTCGCCCAGGCGCAGCACAAAACTCGAGTACGCTTGCCGCCATGTACCGCGAAACCAACCCCGCGCACCGTTGCTCAAGCTCTCGTCGACCTCTAGGTGCATCAGCGCACACGGCTGCACCGACGCAGCGCGGGTGGCCGGCCAAGTGGACACGGGCGCTGGATACAGGGGGATATGCGGAGCACAACCCATTGAAATAGCGAGTGCTAGCCCGGCGATCCAGGTCTTTGCCATCGGCGAACTCCTTGCGTGGAGTGGCACGGCAGGCTAATCGCGCATCTGCGGCACACCCGCGGACCAAGCCATCAAGACGCCGAGCGCATCTTCGAATTCAAAGGACTCGGTCGTGCGGGCAAACGCGGAGTAGGCATCGCCCATGGCAGCCTTGAGCACCGGCGCGTGCTCGCGGGCCACGCGTAGACCACGGATATCATCGTTCGCCAACAGCAATTCAAGCTGCGACACCGCACTGCGCACCGCGGGCCAGTCGAGGTCAACCGTAGCCACCTTCATGTCGCCGGCAAAGATCGCCCGCAGCCCCGCGACGAGGCCCACATGCGTCTCGGTCAGGTACTTGATGCGGTCGACCAGCAGCGCGGCATTGGGCGGGTCGAGCTGCAGCGCCTCTTCGACACCCAGCGCCGCCGCGCGCAGAGCCTCGGCGCCCAGCGTGCCGGCCACGCCCTTGAGCGTATGCACATCACGGCGCGCATCGTCAAATTGACCTGTAGTTACATGGCCACTAAGCAGCGCTACATCGTCGTTGCGCTCGGTGGCGAACTTGCGCAACACCCGCTCGTAGGTGCCCCACTTGCCATCGACCACCTTGACACCGGCCGACGGATTCAGCCCCGGAATGGTCGCCAAGCGCCGCTGAATCGGCTCGGCGGTAATCAGACGGCTGGGCGGCCGGGCCTTGGCATCGTACGACAGCTGCACGCCCGTCCATCGGCAAATTGTCGAGAAGAACTCGCCCGGATTGATCGGCTTGGCCAAAAAGTCGTTCATACCCGAGATGATGCAGGCCTCTTGGTCGTCGGCAAACACACTCGCCGTCATGGCCAAGATGGGCGTAACCGCGTACTGGGGCATGCGCCGCAGCTCGCGCGTAGCCGTCAGGCCGTCCATCACCGGCATCTGCACATCCATCAAGACCGCGTCGTGCTGCGTTTCGACCGCTCGCGCCAGCGCCTCGGCACCGTTTTCGGCCACGGTAACGCGGAAGCCGCGGGCCACCAACAGCTCGCGGGCCACCTCTTGATTGATCAGGTCGTCTTCGACCAGCAGAATCGACACATCGGCCGGCGAGCGTCCCGACGAAACCGGCACGTGCATAGAAAGGCCTGGCGTGCGGTCCGAGGCAGGGCCCTTGCCCGTGGCCTTGATGAGCGGAACATGGAACCAAAATGCGCTGCCGCGGCGCTCGGTGCTGTCGACGCCGATGCTGCCGCCCATCAAGCCGACCAGCCGCCAGCTGATGGCGAGGCCCAGGCCAGAGCCGCCATACCTGCGCGTCGTCGAGGCATCGGCCTGCTCAAAGGGCAAGAACAGGCGCGATATCTGCTCGTTCGACATGCCGATGCCGGTGTCCGTCACCTCAAAGTGCAGCACGTCGGAGTTGGTCGGGTCCGACTCGCGCCGCACGCGCACCGCCACGTGACCGTGCGCCGTGAACTTGACCGCATTGCTCGCCAAATTCAGCAGCACCTGCGTCAGCCGCAGCGCGTCGCCGCTCAGCAAGTCGGGCAGCCCGGGCTCCACCTCAAAATTGAGGCCAAGGCCCTTCTTTGCGGCCCGCTCGTACACGTTGTCGCGCACCGACGTCAGCACTTCGCTCAAGCTAAAATCGGCGTACTCGATGCGCAGCTTGCCGGCCTCGACCTTCGACACGTCTAGAATATCGTTGATTACATTTAGCAAGTGCCGCGCCGAGCCGTCAATCTTTTGCAGCCGCTCCTGCTGCTCGGGCAGATCGACCTGCTCGCCGAGCAAGTGCGTCAAGCCGATGATGGCATTGAGCGGCGTGCGGATCTCGTGGCTCATGTTGGCCAAGAACGCGCTTTTCGCGACGCTGGCCTCTTCGGCGCGCAGCTGGGCGTCGCGAAGCTGATGGGTGCGCGTATCGACCAACTCTTCTAAGTGGTGGCGGTGCGAGTCGAGCTCGACGTTCATCCGCTCGCGCTCCGAAATATCTTCTTTCAGCGCCACATAGTTCGTGGTCGCGCCGGCGTTGTTGCGCAGGGGCAGGATCTGGGCGTGCTCGACGTAGACCTCTCCGGTCTTCTTGCGGTTCTTGAGTTCACCAACCCAAGTAGCGCCGCTCATTAGCTTCTGCCACATGTCGACGTAGACCGCAGCCGGGGTTTGGCCCGACTGGAGCAGCCGCGGATTCTTCCCCACCAGCTCGTCGCGCGTGTAACCGGTCGCGCGGCAGTGGGCATCGTTTACGTACGTTATGTTGGCAACTAGGTCGGTTACGACCACGCCAACCGGGCTCTGCTCAAGAACCAGCGACAACATGCGGTTTTGCTGCTCGGCAACGGCGCGTGCCTGGCGGTCTCGCAGCGCCCGCAGGCCAAATGCCAACGAGTCCGCCAAGCTAAGGAGCAGCGTGGTCTCATCGCTCGCGAAAGCATCCTCTTCGGCCGAGTAGATGCTGAGCACCCCCAACAGCGTCGCATCGCCCGACAGCAGCGGCGTCGACATCATCGAGCGAATTCCGAGCCGCAGCGTCTGTTCACGCCAGGGCTCGAGTGAGGCGTCGCTCGCGAGGTCGTGCGTCACCACGGTGGCACGGTCGCGGGCGCAGCGGCCCGCCGGTCCCGCACCGCGCACGGGGTCGGCAACGGCAATCTTCAAACTGGCCACGTACTCCGCATCGCCAGACGCGGCCACAGGTTGCAAGGTCCGCGCCGCATCGTCGGCCACCATACCGACCCAAGCCAGCCGATAGCCACGCTGTTGCACCAACACCTCGCAGGTAGCCTGCATCAGGGCCAATTCGTCGTTGGCGTAGAGCACCTCGCGCGTCGCCGTGGCCACCATGCGCTGGTCGGCGGTCATGCGCCGCAAGTCGGCCTCGACCTTCTTCGACTCGGTCAGGTCGATCCACATGGCCGCCAAGAACGCGTGCCCACCCACATTGAGCGGTCGCGCACTTAGGCGCACCTCGCGCGTGGTCCCGTCGGCGCACCGCAACCGCGGCTCGATCGACGCGCCCTCGGGCCGCAGCATCGCCTTGAGGGCCTCATGCAGCTGCTCGGGCGAGAGCGTCGCATTCAGGTCGGCGATGCCAAACTTGGCGAACTGCTCGGCGGTGTAGCCCAGACTTGTATGCGACACCTCGTTGAAACGCGTAAACTTCTGCGTCTCAAGATCGAGGATCACAATCGCGTCGCGCGCCTGGTTGAAGATCGACGAGTAGAGGCTTTCGCGGTCTTTGAGGTGAGCATCGGCCTCGCGCGTCGTCAGGCTGGTGGCGAGGCGCTTGGCCACCGTCTTCAGCAGCTCGACCTCTTCGCTTAGGAACACGCCTTCGACTTGCTCCTCATGGGGTTGCGTATACGCCACCGCGATCTCGACCACGGTATCGTCGCTGCGGGCCTCGGTGCGAATTAGCCACTCGCTCTCGACAAACCCCGGCGACTGCAAGGTCAGACCATTGACCCGCACCCACACCTTGGCATCCGTGTCGTGCACCCAGCCCGTAGGCAGCACGTCGACCACGCCTTGCACTACTTCGGCCATCGGGGTGTCAAGCTGCTCGGTGATAGCGAACACCTGATTTAGGCAACGCATTTCTTTGACGCGCTCGCGCAGCGCCATGCGAGTGACCACATCATCGGTAATATCGCGAACCTGACCGACCGCGTGGGATGGATGGCCCTGCCCGTCGAGCACGGTCATCGCCCGCGAGTGCACATGGCGCACTTGCCCGTCGCGGGTCTGAATGCGGTGCTGGGCGTCGTAGGGCGCCGCGGCATCCATCGCGGCTCGAAACGCCGACATAACCCATACGCGGTCGTCGGGGTGCACCAGGTCGTTTAGGCCACAGCTGTTCCGCTTGAACTCCCTGTCGGCTACGTTGCCGATTCGCAGCAGCTGCGCCGAGGGCACAAGCTCGCCAGTGGCCAAGTCCATGCGCCACGAGCCGGTGTTGCCGATCTCTTCGGCGCGCGCCAGCATCGTTTCGCTAGCGGCCTGGGCTTCTTGCGCGCGGAGTCGAGCTAGGCGATCGCGCAGGCCGTCGACCTTGCCCACGATGTCGGCCGCGACCTCGCTCATCAGCGCAACCTCGACCTTAGAGAAGTTGTTGCTCGCAGCCGAGTACATGGTCATGCAGCCGACCACGGCGTCGTCGCGGTTGCGCAGGGGTACGGCGATGGCCGACGCCGCGCCCACATCATTGCCGAACGTGTGCCAATGGGCCTGGAACTGTGCGATGTTGCTTGGGTCGACCACGATGGCGCGGCCCTCGCGTACAGCGGTGCTGCTCAGGCTCGCGCGGCCTTGCTCATGCGAAATGGACCAGCGCTTGCCCAAAAGCTCAGGGTAACCCGCTCCGCAAAGCGCAACAATCTCAATAACATCAGCATCGTCAACAGCCACCTTGGTCAAGAAGACGGTGAGGAAGTGGCCAGCACCCAGAATGACTTCGCACAGTTCGGTCAATAGAGCGGCCTCGTCGCTGTGCGCCGCGCGCAGACCCTTCACCGCCACGAGCACTTGCAGGGCCTGGTTCGAGCGCGCCAAATCGCCC
Organism: uncultured Myxococcales bacterium; assembly: GCA_903883645.1. Lineage (GTDB taxonomy): Bacteria > Myxococcota_A > UBA9042 > UBA9042 > UBA9042 > SXRM01. Next base: position 10,486 of record CAISBR010000207.1, read on the forward strand.
ATGGTAGCCAGCGAGCTAACCCCCCGGGCAAAGTCCTCGCCCAACGCGGCGACTTCGCCCCCACCACTTTGCAGCCTGGGGACAGCCGTCAGGTCCCCCTTGCCCAGTCGCGCAAAAGCAAGCGCCAGACCCTCGACGGGCCGCAGGACCAGCCGGTCGATCGCCAACCACAACACCCCTGCCAAGACAAAAAAGAGCAGTAAAGTGCCGATGCCCACCCGCCTGCCGGTATCAGGAATGGCGGCCACGATGTCGTCTGTGGGGACCGACATCCACACCGTCAAGTCGGCATCGGGCCGGGAGCCAAACCGCTCGTAAGCGGTCATGCGCATGTCGCCGTCGAGCCCAAGCGATTCGTTGTAGCCGCTTGGGCCGCCCGAACGAATCGACTGGACACGGGCCGTTTCCGTTAAGATCTTGCCAACCTGACTGGTCTTGTCCGGAAAGCGGAAGGCCAAGCGGTTGTCGGCGTCGATGAGCCCAATATGCGCCGACTTGGGCAACCCGACGCGCGGCGCCAGCTCGGTCAGCCAAGCGAGGTCGAGGGTCGCCACCAGCACGCTGAGCGGACTGCCGCTGGAATCGCGCATGGCCAGAAACATGGGCAAGCACGGCCGGCCCGAGGTGGGCGAGGGCATCACCTTACCTACCACCGCGCGCTGACTTGCTAAAGCCGCCTTGTACCCAGGGGTCTGCGCCCAGGCAAACGGCGCCATACTGGCCCCAGTGCACAGCGCGGCGCCGTCGAGTGCCAACACGGCGATGTTGTCGAAGTGGTCGGTGCGGGTCGACAGGCTGTGGCGCAGCAGGTCGCTGCACGCGGTGGTACGCGGACTAGCGGCGGCCGGGTTGAGCGACAGCGACATCAAGAACTGTTCGGCAAGGTCGTAGACATGCTCTTGCTGGTCGACGACCTCGGCCACCAGGTAGCGCAGCTTCTGCACTTCGCGCTGGATGGCGGAGTCGCGCTCCGTCTGGATTTGCCAAACAATACCAAGTGCGATCGGGATTACGCCGATGAGCAGCACCGCGAGCAAGCGCGGCCGCAGGCCCCGCAGCCACCTACGCGGCTTGTCTGAGGGCCCGGCCAACGCTGCGGCGGATTGTTCCGTCATCGGCATTCAAGGTCCTCACTCGGCGGCGGCGGCCAAATCGGGCCCGGCCAAGCCAATGCGCGTGCGGCCCGGGCCGTCGCCGACCGACACTGGCCGCGGCGCACCAAGTTCGACTTGCCGAATTTCTTCAGCGACCACATAGGTTTGCAGGGGGCGAGCGATGCCCTTGACGTACAGTTCCGGCTGCGGCGTGCAACGAAAGGCGTGCAGCACCATGTCGTACGTTTCTTGCGAGATGAGCACTTCGCCCGGCTGCGCTGCGGCCTCGAGGCGAGCGGCGACGTTCACGGTCGAGCCAAGCACCGTATACGTCAACTGCTGGCGGCTGCCAAAATTGCCCACCGTGCACGAGCCCGACGCCACGCCGATGCGCACCTGCAACTGCGCCCCACAACTGAGCTTCGCCCAGTTCGCTTGTAGTCCGTGCAGCTCCGCCTGTATGTCGAGCGCCATGCGAACACAGGCGATGGCGTCGAGCTGCGGGCCGCGGGTGATCGGATCGCCAAAAAACACCATCACCGAGTCGCCGATAAACTTGTCGAGCGTGCCCTGGTAGCGGGCGATGATGACATTCATGGCTTCGAAGTAGCCGTTTAGCAAGTTAGTCATGACCGCGGGCGGCATGCTGTCGGTTTGCTCGGTGAAGCCGACGATGTCCGCGAACAGCACCGTCATCGGGCGCTTGTGGCTCGCCAGTCCGGCCGGCACCTCGCCGCGCTGAATGCTGCTCGCCACTTCGGTCGAAATATAGCTTTTGTAATGCTCACCAAGGCGTTCGAGCACGATGCGGGCGCGGCGCAGTTCAAGGTGGACGCGCACGCGCTGGCGCACCACGGCCGGGCTAATGGGCTTGGTAATGTAGTCGACGGCACCGGCCTCGAGCCCGTGGGCTTCGTCGCTAGGCCCAGACATGGCGGTTACGAAAATCACAGGAATTTCGCGAGTTCGCGCGGTAGTCTTGAGGCGGCGGCACACCTCGAGACCATCCATCTCGGGCATCATCACATCGAGGAGAATAAGCTCGGGCAGAGGGTCGCTTTCGCAAATGCGCAACGCCCGGGCACCCGAAGTCGCCACCTTGACCTGATAGGTATCGTCGAGGACCGCGGCCAGTGTCGCGAGGTTCTCCGGCGCATCATCTACCAATAAAATTAGAGGCTTAGCATCTTTTGCGCTCATCTCGCCTTGACTCGCCGAACGAGGCCCAGCGCGAGGCTATCATGTACGCCCGGAGAGGTCGATCATCGGTTGGCTGCCGAGCGTCTAACAGGGCGAAATTGGGCCGCGACGGCGGAATACCGGTTCGACTGGGCCTGGGCGAACGCGAGACACATATACGCTATTTCAAATGGTTATGTGACGGCAGGCGGACCTAGTTTGGCGACAGGCTTCGATGGGTCACCGGACTGCGGTTGATCGGAGTTGGCCGCAAAACCCAGCGCGAGCCGCGACTAGTCTTGCTTGTGCGACGCCCGCCGCACCGCCGCGTGGCCAAAGCGGTCGCGAACGGCATCTAGGGCTTTGTCGAGGCGCTCGTCGCGCTGGCGGGCGGGGTCGGTAAACAGGTCGGGCTGCACCGCTTCGTCGGCCGAGCGCAGATCCCAGGCCGCCAGCCCCACCAGCCGGTACGGCAGGCGCAGGTCGAACTGGGGCAACAACTCGGCCGCTAGCTCGAGCAGCACGCGCGCACTCGACGTAGGGGGCGCAATCCGCGCTTGCCGGGTCAGCAACTGAAAGTCCGCCGTCTTGAGCTTGACGCGCACCCCACCCGCCCGCAGCTGCTCGCGACGAAGGCGAAAGGCAATCGTGTCAGCCGCTTCGATGAGGTGGGGCCACAGCGCGTCGCGCCCACGGACATCGGTCATCAGCGTCTGCTCCGAGCCGATCGACTTGGCCTCGCGGCCCGGCACCACCGGCCGGTCGTCGTTGCCGAGGGCCAAGTCTTGCAAGAACGGCCCATGCGAGCCCAAGTTGCGCACCAGCCATGCCCGGTCGGCCGCGGCCACATCGCCCATGGTGCGCAGGCCCAGGGCGTGCAGCTTGGGCAACGACTTTTCGCCCACACCCCACAGGCGCGACACCGGCAGCGGTGCCAAGAACGCCACGGTTTCTTCGGGCGGCACCAGCACCAGTGCATCGGGTTTGCGCAGGTCCGACGCGACTTTCGCAACGAATTTGCACGCCGCGACGCCGACCGATACCCGCAGGCCGACCTCTTGCCAGACGCGGTCTTTCAGCAGCTGGGCGGCGCGCGCGGGGCTGCCCCAGAGCCCATCCGTCCCAGTTAGGTCGATAAAGGCTTCGTCGAGCGACAGCCCCTCGACCAGCGGCGAAAAGCTGCCAAAGATCTCGAAGATTTGCGCGCTCACGGCCTGGTACTGGGCAAAGCGCGGCGCCACCACAATCGCCTGCGGACACTTGCGCTTCGCCAGCGCCAGCGGCATCGCCGAGCCGACGCCAAACGGCCGGGCCTCGTAGCTCGCCGTCGTCACAACCGACCGGGGCCCGTCGAAGGCGATAAGCAGCGGCTTGCCTCGCAACTCGGGCCGGTCGCGCTGCTCCACGGCGGCGTAGAACGCGTCCATGTCGGCGTGCAAGATAGTGCGCAGCGCGGTTTCCGACAAGTAGTACCCTTGTGTCAAATCTATGAAATAACTACGAAATACCGCGAAAGGTCTGTATTCTCGCTGGCGTTAGCTAGGGCAGCGACCGCGCACAGCGAAAGCCCACCGACGGCAGCGCCTGGTCGGGCTTGGCCGCGCCGCGCGCCGACGAGCGCATCGGAGCCGGATCCACGCTCGCAAAGTAGCCGTCGCGAACGACTTTGCTGAGGCCTGCGGTCGGCCCCGTTGGGTCCGCAGCGGGCGAATTGGTGTAGTAGTCGCTGGCGAACCAGTCGGCCACCCATTCGGCAAGATTGCCCGCCATATCCATGGGACCGAAGCTACTTTTTCCACCGGGCCGCGAGCCAACCGCCTCGGTGGTCTGCACGCCGCACGCCGGGTTGCCGTCGCCGACCCAAACCGCCTTGTCGCACGCCATGGTGTTGCCCCAGGGGAACTTCTGGCCGGATACGCCGCCGCGCGCCGCCCGCTCCCACTCGGCTTCAGTGGGCAGTCGGCCACCGACCGATTGGCAGTATGTGCTTGCTTGTTGCCATGTTACGCAGTTTAGCGGGTGGGTGCCGGTGCCGACCGCGCCATAGGTGCCCTGCGAGCTTGGGCCGCACGCGCCATCCGCATTGGGCAAGCTGCAACTGCCTGCGGCAACACAGCTTTGATAGTCGTCAACCGTCACTTCGTGCAAGCCAACAAGGTACCCGACGACCTGCACCGTGTGTTGCGGCGCTTCGCTGGGATGTCCATCGCAATCACCTGTAATACAACCCATTTCAAAGGTTCCCGCGGCGATGAGTGCCATGCCCTCCGGCACGACCACGCAGCCCTGCGGTTCCGTACAGAGCGAGCCCTTACTGCATGATTTAGTATTCGAAATGCAGACGCCGCTGCTACACCCCTCGTCGGTACAGGCCTTGCCGTCACTGCATGGGCCGCTGTTCGCGGTGTGGGTGCACGTGCCGCCGGTGGCGCACACGTCGTCGGTGCAAGCGTTGCCGTCGTCGCAATTCTTGGGTATTCCCGAACACTTGCCCCCTGTGCAGGCGTCGCCCGCGGTGCACGCGCTGCCGTCGTCGCAGGGCACGCTACTGAGTGGCGGGTAGATGCAAGCGCCGGATACGTCGCAAGTGTCTGTTGTACAAGGATTTCCGTCGCTACATACCTTGAGCGGGCCGGGAGCGCAGACGCTGGCGGCGCACTTGTCGCCCACCGTACATGGGTTGCCGTCGGTGCAGCTGCCGGTAGCGACGTCGTGCAAGCACTTGGTTTTTCCGCAAATATCGCTGGTGCATGGGTTCTTGTCGTCGCAAGCGTTGCCGCCGCCGGTGCACGCCCCGCCAATGCACGACTCGCCCACGGTGCACGGGTTGCCGTCGTCGCACGCGGTGGCGGTGCCGGGCAGGTGGCTGCAGCCTTTTTGCGGATCGCAGAGATCGAGGTTGCACGGCTGGCCGTCATCGCAGTTTAGCTTCGATGTGCCCGTACATACGCCGTTCTTGCACGCGTCGCCCGACGTGCAGAGGTCACCATCGCTGCACGCCAGGCTGTTCGGCGTAAAGACGCAGCCGTTGCCCACGCAAGCATCTGTGGTGCAAGCACTTCCATCGTCGCAGGGGATGGGGGTCGCGATGCAATTGCTGTCTTGGCAGTGGTCGTTGGTGGTGCAAGTCGAGTTGTCGTCGCAAGGCCCGCTAATGGGCGTGTGCGCGCAGCCGTTCTTCTTGTCGCAAGTGTCTTGGGTGCAAGGCTTCTTGTCGTCGCAACTTACGGCCGGGCCGGAACACTGACCGCTGGCGCAACCGTCGGGGCCGGTGCAGGCATCGCCGTCGTTACACGGCCCAGTAGTTGTTGTAAATACACAGCCTTTGGCAGGATCACAGGCGTCTTGCGTGCACGGGTTGCCGTCGCTACATGTCGCGATGGGGCCAGCGCCGCAAGCACCGCCACTGCACGAGTCGCCTGTGGTGCATTTATTGCCGTCGTCGCAAGGGGTTGCGGGGCCGGGAATGGCCGCCGGGCAACCGCTCGCGCTGTCGCAATCGCCGTCGCTCGTGCACGGGTTGCCGTCGTCGCAGACCGTGGCGGTGCCTGGTAGACAACTGCCGCCGCTGCACGTATCGCCGATGGTACACATGTTGCCGTCGCTGCACGCGCTGGCGACCGGCGCAAACTGGCAGCCGAGCTTGGCGTCGCAACTATCTGCCGTGCATGGATTATCGTCGGTGCAGGTCGCGGGCGTGCCAAGGCCGCAGGCGCCGGCGCTGCACACCTCGCCGGTGGTACAGGCGTCGGCATCGTCGCAGGTGGCAGCGGTGCTTATAGCCAGGCAACCGACTGTAATATCACAGCTATCTTCTGTACACGCGTTGCCGTCGTCGCAGAGCAGCGCGCTGCCTAGGCACCCGGCCGCTGAGCATGTGTCGGTGTGCGTGCAGGCGTTGCCGTCGTCACAGGGTGCGGAGTTGGCGGCGTGGGCGCATAGCCCCGCTTCGCAGCCGTCGTCGGTGCACGGGTTGTCGTCGTCGCACGTGGTGGGGCAGGTGGGCAGCGCCGCATCGGGCCCTGAATCGGCACCATCCTCCGCGTCAGGCTCACTGGCGACATCAGCTTGCGTATCCGCCTCTTCAGCGTCTGCAGCCGTTGGGGGTTCGGCGAGGTCTGCGGCAATGTCATCGGCGTCGGGGGCATCGGCAGACACGTCGGGCGCGGCCTCGCCATCAACGGTGTCCGCCCCTAGATCGCCCGCGGCGTCAGCATCTGGCTCACCCGACGTATCGGGGGAGTCATTCGCCAATTCATCCATACTATCAGGAAAATCCCAGGTATCGACTGTATCGGAGCTGTCGACGGGCGCAAGGGCGTCTTCGGGTTCGACTAGGTCTGCCGGAGCGACAGCGTCGGCTTGCACGGCGGTGTCGGCTTGCACGGCGGTGTCGG
>CAISBR010000208.1 GCA_903883645.1 uncultured Myxococcales bacterium
CGTTGACGAGGGGCTGGCGCGGGCGTAGAGTCGCTGGCTGAGGCCGGAAGGTCCGGTTTGGGCGGGTGTGATGTGGTTGCGATTGGCGGGGGACAGGCTTTGGAGACCCTATGCGTCGTCGACGAACAAGAAGGGCGAGGTGGTGTGCGTCGAAGATCGCTATTTACTTACGAATCTCGCGCCCGACCGGCTCAAGCCCAGCGAGATTCTGACGGTGGTGCGCCGGCACTGGGCGATCGAGAATGACTGCTTCAAGTCATTGGATGTACAATGGAAAGAGGAGCGCAAGCCATGGTGGACCGAGGGTGCCGCGGTGCCGGTGCTGGGCCTGCTGCGGCTGATGGTCTACAACCTCGCACAAATGCTACGCAAACGCCACATGAACCGGAGGGTCGCTGGGCGCGATAATCCGACGCCATGGCGCGAACTCTTTGATCTTCTGAAGGATGCGCTGCTCGAGCTTGCGCGCCTTGAGGCTGCGCCTGAGCGGCCGCCCAGCCCGTCGTGAAGTGATTTCACGGTGCGAGCGGCGTCGCCAATGGGGCAGCGGAGGTCAGACCGGAACATTCCACTTGAGATCAGGCACTTGGCGGCGGACCGGCTGCCCGCGCTGCTTTGGGCCTGGCTCAAGTACTGAAATCTTGGCGACAAGATGTGGGAGGAGAAAGGCGTGGCTTGCGGACTTTGGATCGGGGCTGGGTGTTCAGGCGTTCAGGTGGGCGCGATCCAAACCCATGGTTCACTCACGCCGCGAGCCTTTGCGCATGACCCGCCCAATACTCACCCCACCAGCCATTCTGGCGCATGATCCGTAAGGACATCATGGGGTTAATGTGCTCCGGCAGCCACCAAGCACCAGGTAGCTTCATCCGCCGTTGCGGTATCGAGCGGTGCGCCGACTCGGTTTCGCCTGATCCGACCGGCCAGCCGAGCGCCTCGTTGACGTTGTAGTCGACGCACTTCCTAAACCGTTGCAGGTGCTTAGCGAGCCGTGCGCACCGCTCGGCGCCGTCACTCTGCTGACGTTTTAGCTCAAGAATCACCGCGTCGACCTCGCCCATCGACAGCCGCCGCAAGCGCTCGCTTGTCCAGGCCTTTTTGGCATCGTCGCCCAGTCCAAGCGCCTCGGCCGCTTCGCCCAGATGCTCGATCAGGTGATATTTATCCAGAATAAACGAGAGCTTGGGAAACTGCGCGTCCAGTTCCTCGTACAGTCCGACGCCGCCGTCTGCCACGGCGATAGCCTGGGTCCGCGACGACAAGCCGCGGCTCACCGCCGCCTGAAAAAGCTGCGCGACTACAGCAGGATAGCTGTCCATCGCCCCCACATACGTCGGCTCGACTTCGCCCAGCGGCCGACACAATGCCAGCCGCACGTCGCGCCACTCCGTTTGGCGCACGCGCTTGGGTAGACCGCGAACCGCCGTTGTTTCATGGCCTTGCGCGACGTGCAGCGTGCCGGTACGCAGCATACAGCCGTTGATGCCCAGCAGCATCTCGTCCACGCCGGGCCGGTCGCGCACGGTCTGCTCAAAGGCCTGCTCGGCGCAAGCTAGCTTCTTTGCGACGAATTCCTCGGCCTGCGCCGCGTGGTCGTGCACGATGCGCAAGACCGACGTCCGGTCGACGTCGATGCCGTAGTGTTCGGTAAACCTGCGCGCCGCCTGCTCAAATGAGGCCTCGGCGCCGAAATCGCACAGGGCCCGCTCGACCGCCTCGCTGCGCATTCGCCCGGCCAGGCCCAGTTCGGCGTGCACCGGGCGGTACGTGCTGCGATGGCCGCGCGTGCCGCGTAGTCGCGGCGACGTCACCACGGCCTTGCCGTAGACGGTCATGATCGCCACCTCGCCCTTCTGGTCGGTCGTCATGCCGCGCTCCCGGGCCTGGTCGATGGCGGCATTTGCGCATGTATTCATGACCTTCTCGGTCACCGCCAGCCCGATGGCGCGTATCAGCGGCTGTAAGTCGCCGTCGAGTTGCAGCAGGCGGCTCTGCAGCGCCGGCTCGGTCGCCAGCACCTTCTGGGCGATTTCGGAGGTGGCAAACTCAACTGTTTCGCGGTAGAGTTCCAGATTCACGGCGGCATCTCCTTGGGCGCCAATGGGTTTTGGCGCCGTTTGGCCTCTTGCAGCTCTGGAGATCCCGCCGTTTCTCGTTTTCCGCAAGCCCGCTTCATGCGCGTGCGGTTATCCACTGGTTTCGATCACACCCTGTTCAGGTGTTCAGGCGTTTGCGTTGACAAGCACGGCAGCACGTGGCTATCTTGGTGGGCTGCGCGTGGTCCATTGCGGGCGCGTGACCAAGGACAGAGCGATGGCACAACCCCGCGAAACGATTGCAGTCAGTGAACTTGACGAGCCGACAACGCTCGCCCAGACCGTCACGCAATGGCAGGCGCGGTGGCAGCCTGAGGTCAAGGGCCTGGAGATCAACCGGCTGATCGAGGCGCCGACTTGGACTGTGCTGATTATTGCATACCGATCCAAAGCGTTCCTGCTGGACTGCATCGCCCGCGTGCGCGACTGCCGGCTGCCGAGTGGAACGACGCTGGAAGTGCTGGTCGCGGACTGCGGCGGCCTTGAAGCGCTGCGCCCGCGGCTGCGCGACGTTGCCGACCGCGTGATCACGCTCACGCCGGATATCGGCCTCAATCCCGCACGAAACGCAGCGATCGCATGGGCGGCGGGCAAGTACGTGGCCCTGCTGGACGACGACGGCGAGATTGAGCCAGACTGGATCGCCAATGCGCAACGGCACTTGGAGGATCCGGCCGTCGTGGCGCTGCGTGGCAAGATTGTTTTCAAGCAGCATCGCTATTTCACAACGCTGGCGAGCCATTACGACCGCGGTGCGAACGTCGTGGATGACACATTGGCCGTCGAAGGCAATATGGCGATCCGACGCAGCGCCTATTTTGCAGCGGGCGGCTTTGGCGAACGGTTTTACGGGGGTGAAGGCGCTCAGCTGACCTACGCGCTGTTGCAGCGCTTTGCGGGCCTGCGCGTGATCTATGCGCCTGACGTGGTGATGCGGCACGACTACTTTCAGAGCTGGCAGCATTTCATCAAGAAATCGATGATGTACGGCGACATCATGAACAAGCTGGCGCTGCAGGAGCCGGAGGCCGAGGCGATGCTGGCGTGGATCCGCGCCGACTGGGACAAGGCCAAGCCGCGCAGGACGATGCGACTGGACGAACGCCTCGCGTGGATGAGTTTGTGTACCCTGCGGGCGGGGTTGCAGACGGCGGCACGCCTGCAACAGGCGGCACCGGTCAATCGCGCGAACCTGTCGCCGCGGCGTTGAGGCAAGGGTATGGGCCCCGTGAACGAAACCCGTCAGCCGCCCGACCGCCTGCCGACTGCAAAAGTCGGTGTGATCGTGCCGTATTATGGCAGCCTGCGCGAACTGACCGACGCACTCGAGAGCCTGCGCCAACAGACATTTGTGGACTGGCAGGCCGTGGTGGTCGACGACCAATCGCCAGAGCGCGGCGCCGCCGAACTCGTTGCTGCGATGGCGGATCCCCGGATTGCGTGCGTGGAACATCCCGCCAATCGTGGGTTGGCCGCAGCCCGCAACACGTCAGTCAAGCATCTGCAGGCACCGCTGCTATTTCCATTGGACAGCGATGACAAGGTGCCGCCCACCGGTCTGGCGGCGCTGGTGCAGGCGCTGGACGCGGCGCCCGATGCAGACTGCGCGATTGGCAAGTACCAGACTTTTGGTTTGGAATCGCGTGTTTGGCCATGGCCCTTGCGCGATGAGGCGGCGATGTTGCGGGCCCAGTCCTTGCCCGGCCCCGGCGTGCTGATGCGGCGTGCAGTGGTGGAACGCGCAGGGGGCTGGTGTGAGTCCGCGGTGCTGCGCAACGGCAACGAGGACTGGGACTTCTGGCTGGCAGCCATGGACGCGGGGCCGCTGCGCGTCGTGCATTGTGGTGACGTGGTGTACGGCTATCAGCGGCGCCTGGGATCGCTGAGCGCTAGTTCCCGGGCATTGCCGGCTTGGGCCAAGCACTAGCGATTTTCGCCTGGCTCTACTAGCCCAAGCTCGTGGCCGGGTCGCCGCTTGCGGCGATGCGCCCAGACTGCCTTTCTGCACCAATTACAGCGGATACCCCAGCGTCGCCCCCAGCACCGTCACCAGCACCAGCACCAGCGGCGCCACCACCAGCGCCACCGTCCACGTCACGCCCATCACGTCGCGCGCCCGCAGCCCCAGCAGCCCCAGCACCGGCAGCATCCAGAACGGTTGCACCAGGTTCGCCACCGCCTCGCCCAGGTCGTACACCGCCACCATCCAGCCCAAGTGCACCCGGTGGCGGTGCGCGGCGGCCAGCACATACGGCGCCTCGATCACCCACTTCGACCCACCCGACGGCACAAACACGCCCAAAATCGCCGAGTAAGCAGCCACCAGCGGCGGGTAGGTCAGCGGCGTCGCGGCGGCGGTCAGCCAGTCGGCCACGCGCTCGCTCAGCTTGCTATCGGTAATCAGCGCCGCAATCCCGCCGTAGAGCGGAAACTGCAACAGCAGCCCCCACGTAGCCGGCGTCGCCCGCGCAAACGCCCGCGCCAGCCGCGCCGGAGTCTGGTGCAGCCAAAAACCCAGCGAAAGCAGCGTCAGATTCACGGTGTTGAGCGTAATCGCCGCCGCCATATGCTCGGCCTGCCATAGCTGCTGCAGCACGGCGGCCAGCCCCAGCGCACCGATGAGCCGGCCCAGCCACGCCTGGTGTTCAAGCCACTGACCGGGAACTTGCGGCCTATCGGCACTATCGTCGCTGTGGTCGCTCGGCTCGCTCAGGTCCACACCCAGGTCCGCCGCCGTGCGCGCCCGCGGCCCCAGCGGAGTAATCGCCGCCACCAGCGCCGCCACCACCACGATTTCGACCGCCACCGCCGCGAGCGACTGCCACAAAAAGATAGTGTGCTCAAGGCTAATGATGCCACCCGGCACCAGCTCGGCACCGCCCGGCCCTTTGCCCGCGGCAATCGTGCGAATCGCGGGCGCCAGCATCCCCGGCGTCGCCATCTGCAGCGCGGCCGAGCCCGACAAGCCCTGCGCCCACACCGTACCCAGCCCCAGCAGAGTGGTCGCCGCCACGGTGCGGTAGTCGAGCCCCTGGACCCGCCGCGCTAGCGCCCGCGCCAGCACCGCCGCAAACAGCAGCCCAAAGCCCCAGTTGAACCACGACGACACCATCGACGCCACCGCGCACAGCACCGTCGCCTGCCGCGGCGTAGTGGGCAGACGGGCCAGCCGGTCGACCCAGCGCGCCACCGCCGGCGCCGTCGCCACCACCGTGCCGCCAATCACCACCATCGCCATCTGCAGCGAAAACGGCGCCAAGCTCCACACGCCATCGCCCCAGCTTTTGAGCGCTTTGCCCGGCGCCATCCCCTGCAGCCCCAGCGCGAGCCCAGCCACGAGCAGCGTGCCCACCAGCGCAAACGGCAGCGCGTCGGGCAGCCACCGCTCGGCCAGCGCGGTCATCCGCAGCGCCAGTCGCTCCAGGCGCGAAGGGGCGGGCTCGGTCATAGCGTTCTCCTGCGGCGCGGGCGGCCTGCGCGGGCGATTGTGCGCCACCGCAGCACGCCGGGCAAACAGAGGCTGCAAGCGCAGTTCCGCGACCACCTCGCCGCCCGACAAGCTCAGCCCGCGGGGTTGACGCGCCCGCCGGGCAAGTGCACTTTGACTCCCGTCCGCGCTGTGCGGCGGCATGGTGCTCGCGTGACCGCGCTCTCGCTCCTGCAAAGTCTGGGCAGCATTGGCCTGTTTGCCTCGCGCACCTTTGCGCCCGCTTTTGTGACGGCGGCGATGGTGCGCTTTGGTCCGCAGCTGCCGCTGATTCGCTCCTTTGGCCTGCTGGCCGACCAAGCGACCGCGCCCGTGTGGTTTACGAGCGACGCGTGCCTGGTGATCCTGGCGCTGCTCACCCTTGCCGAGTTTGTGGGCGACAAGGTGCCCGAAGTCCGCGACGCGACGGACCATATCCAGCCCTACCTAAAGCCGGCGGTGGCGGCGGCCACATCGCTTGGCGTGCTTGCGGCAACGGACGCGGCCTTTGCGCAAGCGCTGGTGCACCAGGCCGGGCTTGGCAGCGCGGTGGCACCGCTGTTGGCGGCGGCGGGTACGGCGGGGGCGGTGCAGCTGCGGCTGGCTGCTGGAGCAGCAAGAAGTCCAGCTGCCCGAGAGCAAAGCCGGCAAGGCTGTGGCCTACATGGTGAACCAGTGGCCGCACCTGACGCGGTTTGTCGGCAATCCCAAGCTGCCCATCGACAACAACCTGAGCGAACGGATGCTCCGCGTGGTGGCGCGCGGCCGGGCGACGTACCTGTTTGTGGGCAACGACAAGTGTGGGCAGAACCTAGCCATGCTGATGTCGCTGGTCCACACGGCCTATGCCTGCGGCCACAATCCAGAAGACTACATGGCGGATGTGCTGCAGAGGATGCTGGATCACCCGGTCAACCGGCTAAGTGAGCTGCTGCCGCAGAACTGGCGGCCGCCTAGTGCCCAGGCTGGAGAAGCGGCTGAAGCGACAGGATAGGGGCGCCGGCCTGGCTGTCGTCGGTGGGCGGTCGGGGAGTTACGTTTCAGGTGCGGTTTAGGTTTGACGGCAAGACGGTGGAGCCGGTGGCGTGGCGGAGCGGGTGGTTTGTGGATGATGTTTTGGTGGTGGGGGAGTAGTGGGTGTGGAGCGTGTATCCCCTTTGCAGCGCGCAAGTTGTATCGAACGCAGCAGGAAGTTCGACGTCCACGTAGGTGGACGGCGTTATGATAGCCCGCTACTTCAGTGGCCGGGCTCCCTCCCCCAACGCGAACCGGCCTGGTCGCGACGATGTGAACGGCGCCCCGAGACAGCAGAATTCCGGTGAATTCAGCCCGACCGCCAGATCCCACGGCGAGCGCAGCAAGCCGTTCTCCTTGGCCTGATGCTCATTTCAAATCCATTACATGGCGGCGGCCGTCGCTGTGGGCA
>CAISBR010000209.1 GCA_903883645.1 uncultured Myxococcales bacterium
CAGCCTGAGTGCTACCGAAAAACTCTAGCGTTATAGGCTCTTGGCTTCTTGATACAGGCGGGTTTCGATGGCTAAGACGGCCGTCTCGCCGGCGGTGCCCTGATCGACATCGCCGTTGCAGAACAGCAGCACGCCCACGCCGTCGCCGGGCCGGTAGAACATCTGGCCCCAGATGCCGCGATCGCCGCCATTGTGGCCGATGTAGGTCTTGCCGTCGTCGCGGACTTCGGAGTACCAGGTCAAAAGCTGGGCTTGGTCTAGGGTGGGATACTGCACCTTTTTCATCTCGGCGACGGTGGCGGTCTTGAGCACCTGCACGCCGCTCCAGCTGCCATCGTTCATAAACATCAGCAAGAAGCGCGCCATTTGCCCCACTGAGCTGCGGAGCGCGCCGTCGGGGTAGTCGGGGTAGCCGTACAGGCCATAGGGGGTGAAGCCGTCGGCCTTGCTCCAGCCGTAGGGCATAGCGATGGTACTCGCATCTAAGCCTTTGAGCCGAAACGAGGTCTGCGTCAACCCCAGCGGCGCGAACACCTCTTGCGTGCACCACTGATCAAACGGCACCTTGGTCTTTAGCTCGACCGCATAGCCGGCCAGCGAGATGCCGATATCGGAGTAGTCGTACTTGGTTCCGGGCTGTTTAGTGCCGAAATTGGCGGCGGCGTCGTAGTACTTGCCGTCTGTCGCCAGGTAGTCGTGCAAGAAGTCGCCCAGGGCCACGGGCGAGTCGCCATCGACGTAGGTGGCGTCCATCACATCCCAGTTGTCGGAAATGCCGGCGAAGTGGGTGAGCAGCAGACGCAAGGTAATGACCGTCTTGGGGAATTTGGGGTGATGTACCGCAAACGGCAGCCAGGTATTGAGGTCGTCGTCAAGGTTTACCAGGCCCAGCTCGACCGCGCGCATCACGCCCACCGCGGTCGCCGTTTTCGAGATCGACGCCAACATGTGCAGGTTCTGCGGCGTCGCCGGGGTGTTTTGCGCAACATTGGCCAGACCCCACGCGCTCTGCCAAGCCAACTTGCCACCCTTGACGATACCTGCGGCGCAACCCGGCACATGCGCGGCGGCCAACTTATTGACCACAAAGTTGTTTAGCGCGGCGCGCTGCTCGGCGGGCAGGGTGGCGGTGGTGGGCTCGCTGGCGGCATCGGCGCTATCGGCAGCATCGCTGGTATCGGCACCCCCATCGGCAGCGGCATCGAGCTCGACAGCCGCATCGACTAGTTGCGACGAATCGTCTGTTTGGTCGGCGTGTTGGGCATCTGTTGCACCCACGGCGGGCGCGGCGGCCGACGAGCAGCTGGCGGCAAGCCACGCGGCCAGCAGCAAGCAAAGGGGGCGAAAGCTGAGCACGAGAGACCGCCTAGGCCGCACGACGGGCCGCGAGGGCACCCAGCGTAGCGCATCGGGGTGCGACGGGGCCAGACCTATCTGCCCAGGTGCTTGCGCCGCACTGGGGTCGCTATGACCCATTTGTGCAACCGGGTGACTGGGCTGGCTGGTCGCTGCCTCGGTAGAGGTGTAGGCTCGCCTATGGCGCTTTTTGGCGCTCGGATGCGCTCATGCACCAACCGACTTCTGCCCACAAACCCAAGCCGGCCGCAACGAAGCCCCATGCCGCGCCAGCAGCAACGCCCCATGCGCCACCCGCCGCCAAGCCAGCCACCGCGCCGGGCTACGCCGCACAACACCGCGCCGCGGCTCCCAAATCGCCGGTGGTTCAGGCCCAGGGCGCCACGCTGCAGAACAACCAAGTGCTGCCCGAGCTGGGCAAGCCCGGCGCGAAAACCCAGACTCCCGCGGCGCAGCGACCGCCCGGGCAGTTTACGTGCCTGGGCCAGACTATGGGTTCGCTGCAGGCCGTGCACGACTGGCTCGACGCCACCAAGCCGCAAGATGCCGAGGTGGTGATCCAGGTGACACCGGGCAGTTTGGTCAGCGAAATGGCTCAAACAACTTGGTATTACTACAATCCCAAGCAGAAGATCGTGCTCGATGGCGCCGGCGCCGAGGCCTCGGGCTTCGATGGCAAGCGACCGACTCCCGGGTTCTTCTTGTCGTATCGGCCCGAAGTGGGCACGGGCACGGCGGCGGACCGGCCCGCGGCGGCGAATCTCGAGGTCAAGAACCTGAGTATTCGCGGCTATGAGTCGGGCGGTATCGAGATCTCGCCCCAGACGGTGCGCGGCAAACAAGACGAGTGGGCGGGCGGACTTTCGGCCTTTGTGGGCGACGCCTCGGTCCACGACGTCAACTTTAAGGACCTGGGCAGCAAGGGCACGGCGCGCAAAGACCGCGTATGGAACAACTTGCGCTTTGGGGCGGGCGGCATCTTGATGCGCGGTGTCGAGAATTCGACCTTCGAGAACAATCACTTCGAGAACCTAGTCAACGGCACCACCACCTACAACGGCACCGACACGAAGGGCAACCCCACCAGTCGCGAAGGCGAGGCCAATCACCTTTTCCACGGCATCTACGCCCGCGACGGCTCGAGCGGCAACCACATGCGCGGCAACACCTTCGACAACGTGGGCGGCGACGTGATGCGCGTATCGAACGCCTCGAACAACAACGTGATCGAGGGCAATACTACGCGTAATTCGGGCACGCACGGCCTGGTATCGAACTGGTTCAACTCGGCCAAAGACAAGCCCGAAGTCGACTCGACCGGTACCATCATTCGCAACAACAAGATCGGCAAGACTTTTGGCGGCAAGAAGCAGGGCAAGGCCTACGACCGCCACGAGTCGAAGGGCAAGCAGGGCCAGGTCTCGGTCTAAGATGGCGCCGGCGATGCGCAGCGCATTTGCAGTCGCACTAGTGCTGGCTTTGGCGGCCTGCTCGACTCCGCCCGTGGCGCCGGCTGGCAGCGATGCCTGGCAAGTTATTGATAGTGTAGCAGATTCTGTGGTCGCCGCCGACCTAGGCGCGGCGGATGGCGACAAGGCGACAGATGCGGCAGTGGTTCTCGATGCGGCCGCTGCTGACCAAGATGCGGCGGTCGAGACTGCACAAGCCGTAAGTGATACCGCGAGTTCGAATGCCGATGCGACGGCGGATGCCAGCGATGCCGCGGCCGATGCGGCAGTGTCAGTGGTCGTAAGTCTAGGAGAACCAGGCGGAACATGGCAGCCCCAACCCGGCGCTGGCTGCGTCGAGCCCGATGCTGCCGCGGCGGCAGGTTGCGCGGGCGTGGTCTGCCCAGCCGATAAGACGTGTGCTGGGGCAGGTAGTTGTGTGCCAGACAGTGCGTTTTGGGTCGAGCCAGGCGCTCTGGCAGACCAGGCCTGGGCGGCGGTGGCCACCCGCGACGACGGCGCCTATGCCGCAGCCTGGGCAGTGGGCAACTACTTTACTGGCCAGCAGAATGTGTGGCTGCGCGTGTTTGCCCAGGGCGACGAAGTTGGCAATCCGGCGCTACAGGTCAGCGGCGGTGGTCCGGCTGCGCACTTGGCGCCCTCGGTGGCGGCGCTGACCGACGGTACATGGCTGGTGCTGTGGCGCAGTGACCTGCAAGCCAAAGACGAGATAAAGTACTTTGCGCGCAAGGTGTTGGCCGATGGCAGTGCCGCGCCAGACCCGCCGTTTCAAGTCAACATCACCGTACTCAGCAGCAGCGGCAGCATGGGCGCGAGCAACATCATTGCCCCGCTGGTGGTGCGGCTGCGCAACGGTCGGCTGCTGATGGCCTGGTCGGGTGCGGCAAAGCCTGGGGTGTCGGGCACTTTGGGCCCCTTGGGCATTTATGCCCGCATGTTTGACCAGTCGGGGCAGCCCCTTGGCGGCGAGCTCGACACGGGTGCGCTCGTGGGGCCGTCGTACTCGCCAGCCATTGCGCCGCTGGCGGGCGGGCAGGTGCTGCTGGCGTGGGAAGGGCCGGTGGCGGGTGGCAAGGGGCCGCGCGTCGTTCGCGGGCGGGCGTTTGGCGACCAGGGGCAGCCCCTGGGTCCGGTGCTGACGCTGACGCCGGCGCTGCAAGATTACGAGGCACTGCCGGCAGTTGCGACCTATGAGTCGGGACAGACGCTGCTGACGTATAAGGCGGGCGACAACCCGAATGCTACCTCGGCGGTCACGGTGCGGGGGCGGTTGCTTGGCGCCGATCTGCCGACGCTGCCTGGGGTTCCTGTGCCAGCGGGTCTGCCGCACGCGCTCGACTTCGACGGCCAGGGCACCTATCCCGGCGGCGCGGCCGTGGCGAGCCTGTCGGAGCAGCGGGCGATGGCGGTGTGGCACAATCTCGACCAGCCTAGCCAGACCATTTGGGGGCGCCGCCACTACCGCTCGGTCGACGCGTGGGATTGTATGGCGAGCGATCTGGGCGGCCCCAAGCTGCCGAACGAAGCCGGCGTGCGCTTCTTGCCGGGCCTGGCGACGTGGCCCAATGGCAAGTGGGTGCTGGTGTTTTCGGCGCTGCTGACCGGCATCGACGAGTATCGGGTGGCGGTGCGGCTAGGCGGCTGGTAGCCCGCGGGCTACTTGCCTTTGCAGTCGGCCGGGCAGTTCACCTCGTTTTCGCCCTTGTTGAACTCGCACTGGCCGTTGCCGCAGACTGCCGCGGTGCAATCACTTGGGCAATTGCTCTGGTTTTCGCCCTGATCGCACTTGCCGTTGCCGCAGCAGCTCGACTTGCCGGCGGTGCACTGGCCGCCTTTGCACGCGTCGGCGCTGGTGCACGCGTTGCCGTCGTCGCAGCCCGTGCCGTCTTGGGCGGGGCTGTGCTGGCAGCCCTTGAACGGCGTGCAAAAGTCTTGTGTGCAGCCGTTGTTGTCGTTGCAGTCGCTGTCGACCTTGCAGCCGCCGCTGGTGTCGGGGGCGCTCGCGTCGTATGCGCCGCCGTCGTACGTGCCCCCTGAGCCGTCGTACGCGCCGCCGCTGTCGTAACTACCGCCGCCGTCGTACATGCCGGTGCCATCGAGCGCGCCGCCGCCGTCCTTCTTCCAGCCGCCGTCGGGGATGTTTTCGCCGTCGTCGACTTGGCCGTCCCAGCTGCTGCCGTCGTAGCCGCCGCCGGTGCTGGCCGGGCCGTCGCCAATTTGGCTATCTGTCTGAGTGGTTGCGACCTCTTGGGTGCTGCTGCCATCGGGGGCGAGGCTCGCGTTCGTGGCGTCGGTCGCCGCGTCCGTGCTGCTGGCAGTGTCCGTGCTGCTGGCGGCGTCGGTGCTGCTCGCTGGTGTGCTGCTGGCCGCGCTGCCGTCGCAGGCCCATAGCGCCGCACCCATGACAAGAATGCTGAAGCTGCGGGCTAGGTTGCCCCCTGAACGGTGGCTGACTCGTCGGATCCAGTTGCTGCCCATGCTGCCCCCGCGGCGGTGCAATCATGTGGGCTGCCGCCGTCGGCAACGTGGCGCAAACCCTAGCCGCCGTCAAGGGCAGCGGCTCGCGCTACTCGGCGCCCGCTTCGACAAAGGCCGCCCAGTAGTACGGATGCTGCCACTCTGGGCGACTGCGAACCGCCCGTTGCGCAGACTGCAGGGCGACGGCGCGAGTCTCGCCATTTTTCCAGTGTTCATAAAAGGTCTTCATCAGCTCGGCCGTGGCGGCGTCGTCGACCGACCACAGGCTCATCAGCACCGACTGCGCGCCGGCGATGACTAGCGCCCGCCGCAGCCCCTGCACACCGTCGCCGCTGCGCAGGTCGCCAAGGCCCGTGTTGCAGGCAGAAAGTACAGCCAGTTCAGTGCCGTACAGGTCAAGCGACGCGGCCTCGAGCGCCGTTAGGACCCCATCGTCTGCCCCGACCGGGTGGCGGTTAAAGCCAGCCAGCAGCAGACCTGACCGCACGAGCGGCGCTTTGAGGGCGGCGATACCCGGCGCGCGCCCCGCACTTTGGAAAAAGCCGTGGGTGGCCACATGCAAAAAACGCGGCCCGTGGCTCGACTTAAGGGCCGTCTCGCGCGCCTTGTCGCCCAGTAGCACCTTGGCGTCGGGGTATAGCTTGCCCACCATCTTGGCCTCCGCTGCCGTGCCAGGCAGGGCTGCGACACTAAGCGAGCGCAAGTCGCCGGCGTCGTCGTCGCGCGGGGTCACCTGCGGGCCAAAATCGGGATCGGCCAGCACCAGCGGCGGCTGTCGCACGCTCGGCAGGGTGTTCCGGTGCAGCAGATCGCGTCCAGAGCCCAAGTAGCTGACGATCATGGTGTCGATGAGCGGACTTCCGGCCCCCACCGGCAGCGCAGCAAACGGCACGACCAGCAGCGGTCCATCGGCCGCCACCCGCAGTCGCTTGGCGCCGGCGAGCGCCGGCCAGATGGGTGCAAGCAGCTGTTCACTAAGCAGTTTCATCGGTTTGGCAAAATCGCCGCTGGGCTTGTTTAGCGCCCGCCGCGCCGCGCCCACGCTCTGCTCGATTGCGCTCAGCTCACCCAAATCGAACCAGCGCGGGGCACCCTTGTGTCGCAAGACGCACGCGGCCAGGCGCTGCGGCAGTTTTTCTTCGTTCCAGCGCCCACTTGCCACCTCTCGGGTCGGCGTCCACACGAGGTACTCGAGCAGCCCGACCTCGGGCGACAGCGTGGCCTGCACCGCCTGCACCGTCGCCTCGGACTCGCTGTGACGCCGATAGGTCTGGCTGCGCTCGGCCAACACCGCTTCCGTCTTAGTGATCTCGGCCTTGAGCTCTTCGACCGCGCTGTGCCAAGCCGTCTCGTCGCCGTCACCAGGGCCGCGCACCGCAAATGCCGCCAGGCGCGAGCGCGAATCAGCCAAACTATCAAGGATCTTGCGGTCATCGCTGCTCAGCTTCTGCCGCAGTGTCGCCAGCGTATCGGCCAGAGCCTCGACCGTGCGCCCATGCCGCCGCAACACCGCCTGCAGCGCCAGCTCGGCCGCGTGCGGGTTGTCGGGCGCAAACTGCAGCACATGACGCAGCAAAGTGCTCGTATCTTCGCTCAAATAGGTGAGCAGGCTGACCTTGCGCTGCTCATCGCCCGTCCACAAGAGCTCGTGCATTTCTTGGTCGCGGAAGCCGCTAGCACGGGCACGCAGCGTCAGCGCTTGATCGTGCTGCCCGCGCGCATCGAGCAGATCGCCCAGACGCCACAACACACTGACAAGCTGGGGATTATCGGGCCCCCAGGCCTTCTCTTCGATCGCGAGCGCCGTGCGCATCTGACTTTCGGCTTGCGCCAGGCGACCTAGCTTTGCGTCAACCATCGCCAAGTTGTACAGGTCTGCCGCCACGTGCGGGTGCTCGGCGCCCAGCAGCCGTTGGTCGAGCTGCAGGGCCGCCAGCAGCTCCTGTTTGGCGCCCACTAGATCGCCGTGACCCGCCAGCGCCGCGCCCAAATTGCCGCGCGCAGTGGCCGTGCGCAAGTGCTCGTCGCCAAACACGTTTCGAGTAGTGGTCAGCGCAGTTTGCAGTAGCGCTACGGCCTGTGTTGGATCGCTGGGAAGCAGTGCATCGGCCAAATTATTCTGCGCACTCGCGGTGTTGGGATGTTGCGCCCCATTGCCTGCTAGGTGAATCTTCAGCGCCAACCGGCGTCGCGCGACCAAGTGCTCGGTATCGTCGACCGCGGCATCGATGCGCGCCCGCAGGTCGAGAATCGGCACCATCAGCGGGTGTTCGCGGCCATGCGCCCTTTCGACAAGCCGCTCTGCACGGGCCAAGTAGGCCTCGCCCTCGCCCACATCGCCCTGGTCAAGCGCAAGCTCGGCTAGGGGTATCAACGAGTTCACTAGGTCTGGGTGCTCCTTACCCTGCACCTTTTCGCGAAGCGGCAGGGTCTGCAGCAGCACCGCCTTGGCCCGCCCCTTGCGCCCCGTCTCGCGCAGCACGCGGGCGTAGTGCTCGGCCACCGCGATCACCTCGGGGTGCTCGTCGCCATACGCCGCCTCGGCGATTTCGTAGGCCTGCCGCAGCTTTTCTTCAGCGAGTACTAGACGGTTACGCAGCAGTGCCACGTCGCCTTGGTTGGTCAACACGGCGGCTACAAACGGGTGCTGCGGCCCCAACGTGGCGCGATCAATGACCAGCGCCCGCTCGTACAGCTGATCGGCGCGCTTCAGGTCGCCCACGTGCAGCAGCTCGAGCCCCAGGTTCTGCGCCACCTGCCCGACCCACATGTGATCCGGCCCGAGCGTCGCCTCCATAATGGCCAGCGCCTCTTCGAACTCTTTGACAGCCTTGGGATACTCGCCACGCGCCGCCCACGTGGTCGCCTCCGCCTGCATAAGGCTGGCCGTGTAGGCGTGCTTGGGTCCATTGGTGGCCTGCGACATCGCGATCGCGCGTTGGTGCAGTGGCAGCGCTTGGTCGGTGTGGCCCAGCAGTCTATGCAACTCTGCCTGCGCACTTAAACAAACGGCCAGAGCGGCCAGGTCTTGCTTGCCGTAGAGCCGCTCGTACAGAGCCCCCAACTGCTGTTGAACCTGTAGAGCTTCTGCGAACTTGCCTCGCATACGCAGCACGTCGGCCAGCCGATACAGCACGCTACCGTAGTACGGAGTACTCTGCGCGCCAGCCTTGTCGTACAGCGCCAGCGCCTTGCGTTGCAGCGCCTCGCCGGCCACCACGTCGCCCGTCATACGGACGGCATCGCCCAAAAGACTCAGTGGTTCAGCGAGTTGAGGCGCATTCTTGCCCACAGCGGCCTCGACCAGGTCCACAGCCCGCTGGGCGGCCGCCTTGGCCTCGGCGTAGTGGCCGCCCGCGCTGAGCTGGCCCGCGCGCAGCATGGCCTGTCCTGCCTCGGCTAGTCGCGGATCTTGTGTAGGCGCGCTCGGTTGCGGGGCGGCAACGGCGAAGCGTAGACCGAGCGTCGCGAGGTACAGCGCGGCGAGCAGCACTAGCCGGGGTAGGGGGCGGAACATGGCAACTCCATTACGGCAAGTCCTGCAGCGCACCCTAGCCCGGTTCGGTTTGGCGGCCAAGCTCGCGCTGTGCATGACAGAGGCGTGGCATTTTGACAAACTATGAACGGGAAAACCAGCGGTAATAAGTGTATAAAAACAGACGGACCGAGATAGAAGCGCAGCGCCCATGCGGTATGGCTGCGGTCCCGTGTCTAAGTGATCGGCTGCTGTCGTTTCCGCCCTGCGAGTTCGCTGGGGAGGGCAATCAGCACGTTTCCGGCGAGGTGAATCATGAACCAGAACAGGAATTTACAGGGCAAGTTGGCGCCCACGCCAAAGTATTGGGCGGTGCTGGCGACGCTGGCCGCCGTGTGGCTGCTGGTCGCCTGTGGCGATAACTCGTCGGCGGGAACATCGGCTACGAATACAGATACGTCTGGTATCAGCGATATCACCCTGAGCGACATTGCCAGCGACGTCAGCGTCAGCGACACCCTGGCGGGCGACGGCTTACCGACCGACACGACGCAAACCGCGTGCAAAGTTGCAAAAGATTGCCCTGCAAGTTCAGTTGCTTGTCAAGTTGCGGTGTGCGAAGGCAACTTGTGTAGCACGGCGCCGGCTGCCTCTGGCACCGCCTGCGACGACGGCAGCGCGTGTACCAGCGGCGACGCCTGCAAAGATGGGCTCTGCGCTGGCGCCACCGCCAAGGACTGCGACGACAAGAACTCTTGCACAGTGGATAGTTGCAAAGACGGTGTCTGCAGCCACGCGCCCGTTGAGGCGGCCTGCGACGACGGCGATGCCTGCACCACCGGCGACGCGTGCAAAGCGGGCAGTTGCACGGGCAGCAGCGCGGCCACCTGCGACGACAAGAACCCTTGCACCAGCGATTCGTGCGACAAGACAGCGGGTTGTGCTCACGTAGACAACAGTGCCGGCTGCGATGACGGCAGCGCTTGCACGATCGCCGACACCTGCAAAGATGGCGCATGCCTACCCGGCGCTGCCACCGTTTGCGAGGACCAGAACCCTTGCACGGCAGATAGTTGTGACCCCTTGGCCGGCTGCGTCTTTAGCCCCACGACGGCGAGCTGCGACGATGGCAGTGCCTGCACCGTGGGCGACACCTGCCAGGGCGGAGCGTGCGTGGCCGGCAAGGCCCCCAGCTGCGACGACGGAAATCCTTGTACCGCAGACACTTGCGAGCCCTCCAGCGGCTGCATTGCCACGCCCGACGACATGTTGCCCTGCACCGACAACAATGTGTGCACCAGTGGCGACACGTGCGCGGCCGGGGCCTGCTTGCCCGGCGCGGCGACGAGCTGCGATGACCAAAACGCTTGTACAACCGACTCTTGCGACCCCACGCTGGGCTGCCAGAACATGCCAAATGCGCTGCCCTGCAACGACAGCAACTCGTGCACGCTGGGCGACTTCTGCAGCGGTGGCGTCTGCGGCCACGCCTCGACCCTGGCGTGCAGCGACGGCAATCCGTGCACCGACGACGTTTGCGACCCGAGCTTCGGCTGTCAATTCACACCGAATACCGCACCTTGCGACGATTACAACCAGTGCACGCAGGGCGACACCTGCACGGCCGGCGTCTGCAAGCCGCAAAAGGCTAGCCCTTGCGACGACGGCAACCCCTGCACCACCGAAATCTGTGATACGGCGGGCGGTTGCAGCAAGACCGATAATGCCGCTCCCTGCAGCGACGGCGATGTGTGCACCACGGGCGACACGTGTGCCGCCGGCGCCTGCGTACCCGGCACAGCGATGGTCTGCAACGATGGCAACCCGTGCACCGACGACAGTTGCGATAAGCTGAAAGGCTGTGTGTTTACAAACAATACCTCGGCGTGCTCCGACAGCAATGCCTGCACGGGCGGCGACGCCTGCAAAGTGGGCGCCTGCCTGCCCGGCGCAGCCACCACGTGCGACGATGCCAACGGCTGCACCACGGATTCGTGTGACCCCAAGCTGGGTTGCAGCAACGTGGCGAACAGCAATCCGTGCACCGACAACGACGCCTGCACCTTGGGCGACCAGTGCCAGAGCGGCCTATGCGTCACGGCCCAGCCCCTGAACTGCAACGACGGTAATCCGTGCACCACCGATAGTTGCAGCGCGCAGAGTGCGTGCGTCCACGTCAACAACACCGGCGCGTGCGACGATGGCAACGCCTGCTCCGACGTAGACACCTGCAGCGGCGGTGCGTGCATCCCTGGCAAGCCCTTGGATTGCGACGATAAAGAGCTGTGCACCAACGACGCGTGCAGCCCCAGCGCGGGCGGCTGCACCCACACCCCCAACAACGTGGCGTGCGAAGACGGCAATGCCTGCACGAGCGGCGATGTGTGCGCGGGCGGCAAATGCGTTTCGGGCGCCGGCCTAAAGTGCGACGACGGCAACCTATGCACCAGCGACGACTGCGACCAAAAGGGCGGCTGCGTCTTTGCCAACAATAGCAAGGCGTGCACGGACAACAACGCCTGCACCGAGAGCGACGTGTGCCAAGGCGGCAGTTGCCAACCAGGCGCGGCGGTGGCGTGCGATGACAACAACTTGTGCACCGACGATTCGTGCGACGCGGTCAAGGGTTGCGCGCACATGCCCAACACCGTGCCGTGCGACGACGGCGACGCGTGCACCAGCGCGGACAGCTGTGCGGGCAAGTCGTGCATGGGCGGCAAGAAAATCGACTGCAACGACGCCAACTTGTGCACCGACGACGCCTGCAACGCGGGCAGCGGCTGCACCCACACGGCCAATAGCGCGCCGTGCACAGACAACAACACCTGCACGGAGGGCGACATCTGCCAAGACAGCCAATGCGTGCCCGGTGCGGCAATTGGCTGCGACGACAACAACATGTGCACCGACGACGCCTGCGATGCCAAGAAGGGCTGCACCCACCAGGCCAACAGCCAGCCGTGCAGCGACAGCAATGTGTGCACGCAAGGCGATGTTTGCGCGAACGAAAAGTGCCAGTCGGGCACGGACGTGGTGTGCGACGACGGCAATGTCTGCACCGACAATACCTGCGATAAAGCCAAGGGCTGCGTGTACTTGGCCAACACCGCCACCTGCACCGACAACAACGCGTGCAGCACTGCGGATTCGTGCAAAGACACGGCGTGCATCCCCGGCGCCGCGCTGGACTGCAACGACGACAACCCGTGCACCACCGACGCCTGCGACAGCCAAAAAGGCTGCACACACAGCAACAACACGGCGGCGTGCGACGACGGCTCGGTCTGCACCGTGGGCGACACCTGCAGCGACGGCGCGTGCGTGCCCGGCAAAGTGGTGAACTGCGACGACAGCAACCCGTGCACGAACGACAGCTGCGACAAGCTGAAGGGCTGCCAAGCTGTGAATAACACGGATACTTGTACCGACAACAACGTGTGCACGGTCAGCGACGTCTGCAGCGGCGGCAAGTGCGCGCCCGGTGCGGCGAAAAACTGCGACGACAGCAACCTGTGCACCACCGACGCGTGCGATGCTTCGGCCGGCTGCAGCAACGTGGCAAACACGATCCCGTGCTCGGACGACGACGTGTGCACGCTGGGCGACGCTTGCGCGAGCGGCAGTTGCGTGTCGGGGGCGTCGGTCTGTTGCGACGACGGCAACCCGTGCACCGACGACAGCTGCCACAATGTGAGCGGGTGCAAACACAGCAATAATACGGCAGTTTGCGACGACAACAACAACTGCACGGTGGGCGATACCTGCAAAGCCGGCGTGTGCACACCCAGCGGCCCGAGCAAGTGCGACGACGGCAACCCGTGCACCACCGAGACCTGCGACGCTCAACAGGGCTGCCTGTCGGCCAACAACACCGCGCCGTGCAGCGACGACAACGTGTGCACCACCGGCGACATCTGCGCCAGCGGCAGCTGCGTAGCGGGCACGGCGGTCAGCTGCGACGACGGCAACCCATGCACCGACGACAGCTGTGGCAAACTGAAGGGGTGCCAATACAGCAATAACACTGCTGTTTGTACGGACAATAACCTGTGCACCTCTGGGGATGTGTGCAAGTCGGGCGGCTGCGTGCCGGGCTCGAACGTGGTGTGCAACGACAGCAACCCGTGCACAGACGACGTCTGCGACCCGAGCCAGGGCTGCGTCTCGACCAACAACACCGCGCCGTGCACGGACAACAGCGTGTGCAGCGTGGGCGATACCTGCAGCGGCGGCAGCTGCGTTGCGGGCGGTGCGCTCAGTTGCGACGACGGCAACCCGTGCACGAGCGACAGTTGTGACAAGCTGGCCGGCTGCCAACACAGCAACAATACGGCGATTTGTAGCGATGGCAACGGCTGCACCAATGGCGACGTCTGCAGCGGCGGTGCGTGCGTTCCCGGCGTGGCGGTCAACTGCGACGACGGCAACGTGTGCACCAACGACTCGTGTACTGCGAGCACCGGCGCGTGCGCCCACGCCAGCAACACCGCGATCTGCACGGACGGCAACGTCTGCACCGGCGGCGACGTCTGCGGCGGTGGCACGTGCAAGGCGGGCGGGGCGATCCAATGCGTCGACGGCAATCCGTGTACCGACGACAGCTGCGACGCCAGCAAGGGCTGCCAGTTCACCAACAACACCGCGACATGCGACGACAACAACGGCTGCACCGGCGGCGACATCTGCGGCGGCGGCATCTGCAAGGGGGCCAAAGGTTGCGATACAAATGCACTTTGTAGCCCTGGCGCCCAGTCGGTCAGCTGCAAGTGCAACAGCGGCTACAGTGGCGACGGCTTTAGCTGCAGCGACGTCAACGAGTGCACCGCGGGCACGTTTACCTGCCAGGCCAACATGGTATGCAGCAACACAGTGGGGTCGTATGCCTGCGTATGTGCGACGAATTTTGCGGATTGCGACGGTAATCCGGCCAACGGCTGCGAGGCCAACTTGTTGACCGG
Source organism: uncultured Myxococcales bacterium (assembly GCA_903883645.1). Classification (GTDB taxonomy): domain Bacteria; phylum Myxococcota_A; class UBA9042; order UBA9042; family UBA9042; genus SXRM01. The sequence continues at coordinate 13,737 of CAISBR010000209.1, forward strand.
CGCGGGCAACTGTGGCGGCTGCGGCAGCGTGTGCTCAACCAACAACGTCGCCTCGCCCACGTGCGCGGCCGGCGTGTGCAACGGTGCGTGCAACAGCGGTTATGCGGACTGCAATAGCAACAAGAAGTCAGATGGTTGCGAGGTGAACTTGACCAGCAATGCCAGCAACTGCGGCGCTTGCGGGCAGGCCTGCTCGAACAACAACTTGGCCACACCCACATGCGCGGCCGGGGCGTGCAACGGCACCTGCAACACCGGGTTCGGCGACTGCAATAGCAACAAGCTTACCGATGGTTGCGAGGTCAACTTGAACACGAACGCGGCCAACTGTGGCAGCTGCGGCGCCGTGTGCTCGAACTCGAACATCGCGAGCCCGACCTGCGGCAGCGGCACCTGCAACGGCACCTGCAATACGGGGTACGGCGACTGCAATAGCAACAAACTTACCGATGGTTGCGAGGTCAACGTGAACAGCAGCGCGGCCAACTGCGGTAGCTGCGGCGCAGTGTGCTCGACGAACAACATCGCGACCCCGACGTGCAGCGCGGGTAGCTGCAACGGCACGTGCAATGCCAACTACGGCGACTGCAACAGCAACAAGAAGGCGGATGGCTGCGAGGTCCTTTTGACCAACAACGCTGCCAACTGCGGCACTTGCGGCACGGTTTGCAGTGGCGGCTCAACTTGCTCGGGTACCTCGTGCACCGTGGCGGACCCGTGCTTGAACTACGGCGGCACGGTCGTGTCGATCAGCAGCCACGTGAAGGTGTGCTCGTCGTCGCTTACCTGGGGCTCCTGGAATGCGGCCCTAATTCCAGGCGGTTGGACGGTATGCACGCTGTCTCAATGGGCGGCATACGCCCCGGCCGGGTCGCCGAGCTCATACGGCTTGGATACCATTTGGATCAACAACTCGAACTGCGGCAGCGGCTCGCACCACGAAGTCTACGTGTCGTACCCGATGAACCAGGCGGCCTGCTACGACGGCGGCAACTGCTGCTGGAGCGACGGGACCTCGCTGCGGTTTGCGGTGTGCCTGTAGCAGCGCGGCGGCGCGGGCCCGGAGGTGTCAGGGTCCGCGCTGGAGCGATAGTTCCATAAAGCAATCAACGACATGACAAGGGGGTGCGTTGTGTCGGGCGACTAGTGTGGCGGAGCTGTGTCGCGGACTGATGGCCGCTCGTGCAGCCACTCGAGCCACGCATGGAGGTTGGGGTACGACCCAGCCAGGAGCTCGGCGCCGCGCAGGCCCACGTAGCCCACACCGGCGAGAACCGCCACGTCGGCCAGAGTCAAGGCGCTGCCTACGAGGAAATAGCCTGGACGTACCGCGGTGTCGATTAGGGTAAGCGAAGCATGAATCTTTTGTGTTTGGCGTAGTTGCCATGCCTCGTCGCGGCGTTCGACGGGCCGGGTGCCCTCGACGAATAGCAGCACCATCGCGTCGGCCAGGCCATCGCCGACCGCTTGCCAGCGCAGCGCGTCGATCTTGGCCACCGGGTCATGCGGCACCAGCGGCGGTTCGGGCTGCAGCAGCTCTAAGTACTCGACAATCACACGCGAATCGTACACAGCGGCGCCGTCTTCGAGCAGAAGCGTCGGCACCTTGACCAGGGGATTGAGCGAGCCGACTCGGCTGCCGGCAGCGTGCGGCGGCTCAACGTTGCAGGGTAGAGTGATCCCCTTTTCAAGAGCGATAATCACGCACTTGCGGGCATATGGACTAGTCGGGGTCATCAGCAGCGTGGCAGGACGCGACAGGGCAATGGGCGGCATCGGAACCTCGGGCCCACAACGAGCGGGCCGAGGCGGGATCCCACACTGCGGCCTTAGGCCTGTCAAGCCGTGCCGCTACTTGAGCGCGCCTGGGGGCAGCACGGTCGCAGTGCCGTCGACCACCATCTTTTCGCCAACAAACGCCTGGGTTTGCAAGACGACATTCTTCTTTTCGGCCTGCAGGTCGACCACGGTGACTCGGACCGTAACCTTGTCGCCGGGCCTGACCGGTCCGCGAAACTTGAGGTCTTGGCTCAGGTAGACCGTGCCGTTGCCCGGCAGTTGGTTGGCCAGCACAGCCGAGATATACCCTGCCGTCAACATACCGTGGGCGATGCGGCCGCGAAACGGCGTCTGCTCTGCGTAGGCTTGGTCCAAGTGGACGCGGTTATGGTCACCGCTGACTTCGGCAAACGCAGCCAGGGTTGCGTCGGTGACTTCGAACGTGCGCTCGGCGCGTTGGCCGATGCTTAGCTCCGAAAATTCATAAGCTGGATAGGGACTTGACATAAGGGTGCCTTCTGTTGCAGGCGAAGTTGCCGGCAGGTGGTGCGCCAGAATCCGCGGTCTGGCTGCGCGCGCCGTGGCAGTTTAACGCGCAAAGTCGGCTGGGGGTAGCGGGGCCAACAACAGCAGCGGCGTGGCGAGTCTATCGCTATGCGCCGGCGCGCACTTCCGTTATCTTCACCGGGCTGGGACGGCTTGTTGACCGCACCAGCTGCTCACGCGAGGTTTCACATGCTTGACCGGCCCCTAGTGTTGCTTTTTGCCGCCGTGCTTTTTGCCGCCGTGCTTTTGGGTGCGTGCGGCTCGACCCCCGCCGCATCTGCAACCAAGGCTGTGGTCGACACCGTGGCCGACACCGTGGCCGACGCCAATGCGGACTCCGCCGTGCCCGTTGCGGACTCACCAGAGCCGGACGCCCCGCCTGACACGGGTGACGACGCACAAGAGCCTTCTGCTCCAAGCTTTTGCACAGACCGCGGCCTAACTTGGGAGCCGTTTTCCTCCGGGCCCTACGGCACCTTGCGGCACCAAGTGGCGGCCGACTTCAGCCTCGACGTTGCCGACGGATCGACTTGGAATTTTAAAGAGAACTACACGGGGTGCGAGGTCACCGTCTTTGTTACCGATTTAGTGCCGGTTTCCGAGTTGAATCCGGCGTCGGTGTGGGACAGCGCCAAGGACCTCGATACGCTGATAAAGAAATCGCCTGATAATGTTCATTATTTCTTCTTGTCCCTCAAACAAGCCGCGCCAGCCGCGGCGGCGATTGCGGCGATGCAGGGGCGCGTGACGGCCGCGACGGACAAGTTGAGCGGGGACGCGCAGGCGCATTGGCAGGCGCACTTGCACGTTGTGGCGGCGCGTGGGCAAGACCTGAGCAACTGGATCGGCAAGGTCGCGGTTAGTCACGGCCAGATCGGCTTTACTATCGATAGATTTCAGCGCATTCGCGGTTTTGGTAACTTGTCGGATGTGACGCGGCAAAAGCCCAACCTGCAGGCGGCCGGCAAGTGGCCGTGGGAGAGCAATCTGGCGTACGCCGCGTACGAGGCACAATACCTGAATGCCGATGCGGCGTTGGCTCTGAAGATCAAGGCGGATGCCGGTAAAGAAGTGCCGTTGTGGCAAGGTGAAACGCTGGCAGAGTATGCGACGGCCGAGGTTGATCTGGGCAAAGCCTCGGATTTGCAGGGTTATGATACGCTTCAAGTCGAGGTGAGCCAACGCTGCCCGAATGACGACGCGCCCGAGCTTGGCAACTGCGGTGCCTGGGATTACCTCGCCGGGCTGAGCGTGTGGGATCAAACACAGCAGAAGAACATCGAAATTGCCCGCTTTATCACGAGCTACCACCGCGAGACGCACTGGCTAGTTGATATCTCGGCCATGCAGCCGCTGTTGGCCGCAGGTGGCAAGCAGCTGTTTCGCTGGGACTTTGCGCCGAGCTGGAATACCCAGCCGACCAAGACTTGGCTCAAGCTGCGATTCGTCAAGAAGAACAAGCCGTACCGGGCCAAGTCGTTGCAGTTCTTGTGGTCCGGCGGCGATTGGAACAGCAAATTCGATACGCTGCACCCCGACCAGCTAGCGACGATTCCGACCACTGCCAAGCGGGTCGAGTTGTGGGCGCTTATCACCGGCCACGGCCAGGACCCTACGACGAGCTGCGCGGAGTTCTGCAATCACCAGCATGTGTTCAGTGTCGGCGGCAAGGAGTTTGTCAAGGACCATCCACTGGCGGGCACTAATAACCAGTGTATCCCTAATGTTGACAAGGGGATGGCTCCTAATCAGGCAGGCACCTGGTGGTTTGGCCGAGGCGGCTGGTGTCCGGGAATGCAGGTCGAGCCGTGGGTTGCCGATATTACCGACGCGGTTCAACTGGGCAAGGCCGCTACCGTTTCGTATCACGGGCTGCTCAAGGGGGCTGCGCCGCCTGACGCCCAAGGCAACATCGATGGTGCCGTCTGGTTAGTCGTCTACGAGTGACCTGACAAGACGTGCCCTTGTGTCAAGTGCCTATCTAGTTAGAGGAATTCGTCGGGCGAGAAGGCTTGCGGGTTGTCGTCGCGCCAGGACCGCAGTTCTACCAGGCTCACTAGGACCTCGCCAGTTGCGGTGTCGGTGCGTGCAGTGAAGCGCCCCAGTGACTCGCCGGGCACTCGACGGCTAACTCCTGTTTCGAGCGAAAAATCCCAGCCGTGAGCCTTGCACTCCAGGGAAGCTCCGCAGACGCAGCCGTGTGCCATGAGCGCGCCCCGATGTGGGCAGCGACCGTACATCACGTGGACAGCGCCGGCGGACTGCACGACGACGAGCTCGATGCCGTCGGCGGTTGCGGCGAGGGGTTCGTCTTCGCGAAGATCGCTGCTGTGTGCGATAGGTATCCATTCACTATTGTTATTAATCATGCTCCCTGACCTCAGCGTCGGCTAGTAGCAAAGCGTGGTAGCTGTGCCTCGCCTCGTTCGCCATAGCCGAGAGCTTGGCTTCGATTTGCGGTAAGCCCAGCAGATTCGCCATCTTGGCGTTGGTCTCGCTGACACGATGGTACAATGGTGGGCGGGGTTTAGGCATATTGTGAACAAAGTCAAGCACATCTTCAGGATCAACGACCCGTGTTTGAGTATCGCGGCCCGCATAGAGCTCTTGCAGGCTGGACAGGCGCGCCCATTGCAGCGTCGGGTCTGGCGCACGCCGAAATAGCGGTATCATCGACCAAGGATTGTCTGTAGTATAGCGGAGTTGTGGGTGCAGGGCCGCGAAGGCCAGTATGGGCGGCCCACCCAGCTGGGCGTGGCCGCGGGCTGTCAACTCATCGCAGAATCTCTGCCACAACTCGGGTGTCACCTCGATTAGTGGAAGAATCAGTTGAGCTACAACAACTTGCGGGTTACGCGCCACTTCGAGCATGATTTCGACGAGCGGTTCCAGCTCTACCGAGTCAGCATAGTGCACAAATCGCCGTGTCTGTCCGGCCTCCCGTCCCGCCTTGGCAAATGGACAGAATGAGTACTCTTCAATAAAGTCATACAGGTATCTATCATTTGCGCGAAGTGCGACTTGGGCGAACGCAGCCTGCGTCGTGGCCGAGACGTGTGGCAGGGCGGTAAACGGCAACGCACAGGGTGGCAGCGGGCGCGCCGGCTCAAAGTCGAACGGAGGCAGGGTCGCCAGCAGAGGCGGAAAGCCCGACGGGGGGGCGGTCGACATCGCGGTCTCCACAGCGCTGCGAGGGCGCGGCTTGAGCATAGCAGACCGTTAGTGGCTGCTCTACTCCTCGATTTGGCCGCTGATCTTTGCCACTGGAACTCGTAACTTCCGCGGCGGCCGGCTCCGACTTGCTTCGCGCACGGGTGCACTGTCCCTGTCACTCGCCCAGCACCCCGCCTCCGACCAGGGCGTACTGGGGGAACTTGACCAGCCGCAGGCGCACCGACCCCTTCACACAATGTACTTGCTGATTGAGTAGTTGCCGCGCGGCGCTGTAGGCCTCTTCGAAGGCGTCGA